>DATBFG010000029.1:0-105113 GCA_036558645.1 Terriglobales bacterium | reverse complement strand
GCATGAAGCATAGCGCCGTTCGTGTCAGCGGCGAAAAGCGATGCCGGGAAAATCACGATCATGGTCCAACAAAGAATGCTTCGCACGAGGCTCATAGGTGCGGCTCCGCAGGCGTAGAAAGACCTGCCTCATGCTAGCGGTGAGTAGAGAGGTCGTCAATTGAGTTTCTGGATTCTCTATCATCGCAGTTGAGCTGCAAGTTGAAGGGAACGCAGAGCTTAAATCGTCATCGGGCATTCTTGGTGACCAAAGTAATCAGTCTCCCACCAGTTTAGGTTTGAAATTGACGATTGCCCCAGTCGAACATAGCTGTGCCTCGAGGCGTATTCGGATCGCGTGATAAAATTTCCAGGAACTACTCTGACATCATGAGCACTTCATCAGTTTCCACAGCAGCTTCCGAATTCAAGAACAAAGTAGACTCCCGAAGCGTTCGCGTAGGCGTAATCGGTTTGGGATATGTAGGTCTACCCTTAACCCTGCTCTATACTGAGCAGAAAATTCGCGTCACCGGCTTTGACATCGACGAGCGGAAGGTGTCGACGCTAACCGCTGGTGGCTCATACATCTACCGCATCCCGGCGACGGAGATTCAGCAAGCCAGGGCAAAGGGCTTTGAGGCGACCTCCGACTACGCGCGCATCGGCGAGATGGATGCAATCATCATCTGCGTTCCTACCCCTCTGAATGAGTATCACGAACCTGATCTGAGCTACATCACCAAGACCGGCGAAGCCATCGCTCCCCATCTAAAGGCTGGCCAACTCGTCATACTCGAGAGCACCACATACCCCGGAACCACGGAAGAGGTTCTGCTTCCCATCCTTGAAAAAGGAAACAAGAGTGGATTAAAAGCTGCCAAGAAAGACGAGGGGGGCAACAAGCAATTTTACTTGGCCTTCTCTCCGGAACGCGAAGATCCGGGGAACCAGACGGTTGCACGCCGCGATATTCCCAAGGTCGTCGGTGGCCTGAGTCCTGCCGCGTCGGAGATGGCGGCGGCCCTTTACGGATCGATTTTCAACCGTATTGTCCGCGTATCGTCTCCGGGCGCGGCCGAAATGACGAAGCTGCTGGAGAACATTTATCGCTGCGTGAACATCGCACTGGTTAATGAGCTTAAGCTGCTCTCGTTGCGCATGGGACTGGATATCTGGGAGGTCATCGAAGCGGCGTCCACTAAGCCGTTCGGCTTCCAGGCTTTCTACCCAGGCCCGGGTCTGGGAGGGCACTGTATTCCGGTAGACCCTTTCTACTTGTCATGGAAGGCAAAGGAGTGGGATTTCCGAACACGATTCATCGAACTCGCCGGAGAAATCAACATCTCCATGCCTTACCACGTGATTGGAGCGGTTGCCAGCGCATTGAATCAGAGAAAGAAGGCACTGAACGGTTCGCGTGTGCTGGTGCTTGGCGTGGCCTACAAGAAAGATATCGACGACCTGCGTGAATCGCCGGCACTCACCATCATTGAATTGCTTCAAAAAGAGGGCGCCGAGGTCAGCTACAACGATCCTTATTTCCCAGTGATTGGCAAGGGCCGCAAATATGATTTGCAGATGAAATGCGCTCCACTGGAACAACTGGGGCAGTACGATTGTGTGCTGATTGTGACTGATCACTCGGACTACGATTACGCGAAAATCGTCAAAGAGTCACAGCTAGTGGTCGATTCCCGAAACGCAACTCGCGGCATCACCAGTCCAAATTTAGTCCGCTGCTAAAACCCCTTTCAGACAGCCTCGTCACAACGGGGCTGTTTTTCCCTGCTGGTTACTAGGTCAACACTGCCCTTTTAGCGTGCAAATTTTTGACTTTTCTCCCCTCAGGCCCTGTTAACATTGAGCAACCTTAAGCTAAGTACCTGCTTTTTGGGCGCTTAGCTTACTCTGGATTTCGCGTGAGTGGTCCTATTCTTGCTCGTAGAAGATCCAGAGTTGATGGACACTCCCAGTCGTCCTCCTGCGCCTCGGCTGGCGAGCCGCCCTTCGTCAAGTGCGTTCTCGAAAGAGAATCAGCTAGGTGTTTTGGCTGGTGGGGTAGCCGCATCGTATGAAAACCGATCCTGCTGTTGGGCTCTTCTCGCTGCTTCCGGAAAAGCGACCTCCCTGGAAGGAATTTAGTGTCAGCATGATCACCCAGGGCCTTGCCTTGGTCCTACTGTGCTGGGTGGGAGTGCTCCATCCAGAAGTATTAGAACCCGTTCGTGATTCACATCTCGTGTTCCTCGTGAGCACTCCGCCTCCGATCAACCATGAACCGGCGCCGATTCAGGTGTTTCATCCGAAGGTAGAGCAGTTGCCAGTTCCATCGCACGAGGCATTTCGCGTACCGGTGGACATGCACGTAAAGGTGCGACGCGAGCAACCGCTTGCTGCGCCTAAGGTCGTGATTGCCGCGAGCAAGCCCCCTGAATTAGAACCCGCAACTCCTGTAATACCGCGCCGATTGGTCCAGACGAACGTATTTTCTAGTGGTATCTCGCAGCAACCAACCATCGCTCGAGCACCGGAAAAGGTCCAGACGGGCGGATTGGGCGATCCAAATGGAGTGGCGGCCCGTGAAAACTACGGGAAGCCAGTGACGATCGCGGCAATGGGGGCATTTGATGCTCCCGCTGGTCCGGGGCGCGGCAACGGTACAGGCGGAGCAACAGGAGCCGCAGGAGTCGTTGCAAGCGCCGGCTTCGGAAATGCCACGGCGATTGGCGACGGTAGCGGCCGGGCTAACTACACCCGGGGTAATGGGGCGGTGCGTGAGGCCGGGTTCGGCGATGCTGAAGCCGTAGCCACTGGTCCCGCGAAAAACAAAATCGAGGAATCTACCTTGGCAAGACTTGTCCCCGCCGAGATTACCTCCAAACCCACACCGGCTTACACAGAAGAGGCTCGCAAGCTTCGCATCGAGGGCGAAGTTCTCCTGCAGGTCGTCTTCGAATCTTCGGGAAAATTGCGCGTCGTGCGAGTCGTGAGAGGCTTGGGCCATGGTCTCGACGATTCAGCTGTAAGAGCTGCGGAACAGATTCGTTTCAAACCTGCGCTTCGCGAGGGACAACCCGCAGACTCTACGGCAATCCTGCACATCATTTTTCAATTGGCTTGATCGAACCTGTTTTGGCAGGAGTTCCCCCGATGTTCAGCAAAAGACTCATTTCTATTCTGTCCGCATTCCTCCTGATTGGTTTGCTCGCGCTGGCACAGGAGACCGCATCGCGCGATGCCTCAGGCCAGCCAACAAAACCAGTACTCTCCACTCAGTCCGCAACCCCGCCAGTCACGTTCGATCGGGTTATCGACAAGATCGTCGAACGCGAACACTTCTTCGTTGCTCAGATGCGTCACCTGCATCCGTTAACTGAGACCTATATCCAAAATCTCAAGCCTGACGAGGGTGGAGTCACCCCAGTCAGCGATCAGTATTTTTTTGGGCGCCTGGATCTCTCCAACGGCACTGATGACCGTTCCTTCATGGGGCAACCGGGATTCGGCCGTCGCTTCATATCGAAGTTAAGCGGCCTATATTCGATGAAGTTTTTGCCCATGGGTTTCGCCCAGATGGTGATTCTCGATGACGACTTTCAAAAGAAGAACTATGAGCTGACGTTTGTGAGGCGCGAGTTTTTGGGCGAACTGCGCTGCCTGGCGATCGACGTCCAACCCACGCCGAAGGCTGGTGGCGGACGATTCGTAGGTCGAATTTGGGTGGAAGACCAGGATTACAACATCGTTCGGTTTAATGGCACCTATAGCTCGAAGTCCAGTTCAAAAATCTATCTCCACTTCGACAGCTGGCGCCTCAATATGCGGCCGGGGATATGGCTACCAGCCTATGTCTACAGCGAAGAATCCGATATGAAGTATGGAATCGGGCATTCCTTGAATTTCAAGGCACAAACACGGCTCTGGGGATACGACTTGCAGCGCTTGAGCAACAACGAAGAGTTCACTCAGATTCTGGTGGATTCACCGCAAGAAGTTCACGACCGGAGCGGCGCTACCCAGGACGCATCCCCGGTGGAAAGCGAGCGATTGTGGCAGCGGCAGGCAGAAGAGAACACGCTCGAGCGTTTGCAGAGAATTGGATTACTGGCGCCTACTGGCGAGGTGGATAAAGTCCTCCAGATCGTGGTGAACAATTTGATCGCGACCAACAACATGGACATCGAACCGCCAGTGGGTGTCCGCGTCTTACTGACTACTCCGCTTGAATCTTTCACCATTGGTCATACAATCGTGATCAGTCGCGGGTTGATCGATGTCCTACCCGACGAGGCTTCGCTGGCCATGGTGCTGTCCCATGAGCTTAGCCACATCGCACTTGGACATCATTCCGACACTAGGCTTGCCTTTACTGACCGGATGTTCTTTCCTGACGAAGATACGTTTGAGCGCTTAGACTTCGCGCACACGGCCGATGAAGAACAGGCTGCCGACAAGGAAGCCTTGAAACTTCTTGGCAACTCCCCTTACAAAGACAAACTTGCCAATGCGGGCCTGTTCTTAAAGGCGCTACAAGCTAGCGCACCGGAACTCAAGAATCTAATCCGCGCCCATCTGGGAAATGGCTTGGCAAGTGACAAAGAAATGAGAATGTCGGCGTTGTTGAATTCAGCTCCCAAGCTCGAGGTGCGAGAAACCGATCAGATCGCGGCATTACCTCTAGGCGGACGCGTCAAGCTTGATCCTTGGAACAACCAGATCGAACTGGTAAAGACCAAGCCGATGTCACTGAACTCACCGCGGGAAAAAATGCCGTTCGAAGTGACGCCGTTCTTTCCCTACCTAACTCGTTTGTCTGGGGACACGTCTGAAAACGTGGCGCTTACGAGTCCCGCCAAGTAGCGGATAGCGTCATACAAGGTCTGCAAGGATTAGAGCGAGAATTTCTCTAGGGGCTGGTGCGACGAGAACACGCGAAGATCTCGTCAACTACTGAATCGCGCTTCCAACCTGCGAAAACACATTGTTGGCGTTCGCCCCGATCAGGCGGACGGTTCCGACCACAATCACCAGAATCACAGCCAGCATCACTGCGTACTCAGCAACGTCCTGACCGTGCTCATCGGACCAAAGTTGTTGTAACCTAGCAACCAAGCGTTCCCCCTTCTCCGAAAAACTCTCACCGATCTAGTTCAATCCCTCGCGGCTTTCGGTCTGCCAGCAGGTTTCCAAAAGTCGAAGTTCTGGGGATTAAAAGTATGTTAAGAGCGGAATGTCTCAACGCCAATGGCCCTAACGTGGTCGGATATGGCACAAAAGTGCCATATTTCTAAGCTATGCTCTTGAGGGGTAAGGATTGATTTACTGCGAAAAGGGCTAATTCCAGACGGGTAGAAACACCCAACTTGTCGAAAATATTACTCAAATGATGCTTAACCGTGTCTTCGCTGATTTTGAAGTACTCGGCAATCTCCTTATTGGAGTACCCAGCTACAACGGCCGAGACAATCTCTAGTTCCCGCGGAGTCAATCCAAATTTCTTTTGCTTCGCTTCTTCTCCCGAAGATTGCACCAGCGTACGAAGGTACTGCACAAGGTTCGACACGCTCTCGCGGCCCACCCAATACTCTCCCGACATCACCGTGTGAATGCTCTTGAGCAAGAGTTGCGTGGCGGAATCTTTTAGAACCACTCCACGCGCTCCCAGCTGGAGCGCTTCCACGATCTGGTTCTTCTCAGCGGCAGCCGTGAGCAGAATCACTCGCACGGAGTTCACGCCGGAGGCTGTGCTCATTTCACGCAGCGCCTCGAGACCCGGTGTTTTCGGCATAGCCAAATCGAGAAGTAGGATATCCGGCTTATGCTGTCGCGCCATCCTAACGGCTTCGGAACCATCGCAGGCTTCGCCAATCACTTTGAGGTCCGACTCCGCTTCCAGCAGCCGTCGCAAGCCGTCGCGGAAGATGGGATGATCGTCCGCAATGATGATGCGAATTGGTTGTCCTCTTCGGTTATCCATAAGCTGCTTCCCGCTTCTGTGGAACGGTGATCTCCAAGCGAGAACCGTGACCAGGATTTGATTCTATCGTGAGTTCGCCTTCGATTAAACGTACTCGCTCTTGAATTACAGCCGGCCCTTTTCCCGAGCTGTTCAGTTCCTCTTGCGAAAACTTGCCCGAGAACGGGAACCCACGGCCGTCATCCTCGATGACGACGTTCCATTTTCCATTCAGAGATCCCAGTCTCACGAGGACTCTTTTTGCCTGACTATGCTTGCGGATATTGACGAGCCCCTCCTGCACGATGCGCGCAATCTCACGGCACACCTGTTGCGGCATCTCAAAATCCTGCAACTCCAGGAGCAAACGCGCCGCAATGCCGGTCTCTCGCTGAAAACGCTCCACCGTGTCGGTGAGGAAGCCCGGCAGTTTACGCGCGTCCATGTCCAGCGACTTCATCTGCTGCATTAATTCTCGCAGGTTCAACACTTCTTCCCGAAGCAGACCCTGAATGCGTCCTAGTTCAGGTGTGACGAGTTCTGGGCTGTTGATCGACTGCCGGCGTAAGACATCAACCTGCATTTCCACCGCTATTAGAGACTGCACCGCACCATCGTGCAACTCTCTCGCGAATCGGGCGCGCTCCATCGCCCCTGCTCGCAAACGAAGCCGGCGCAACAGATAAACGTTGTAGATGGCCGGACCAACCTGCCAGACTAGCTCGTTCAGGAATCGCAATTCTTCTTCAGTTTCGCCAGTAAGAGCAGGATCGAACAGGAAAACGCGGCCCCACCACTCCTTCCCGAACACAAACGACACCGCCATCAAGCTTCGAAACTGATGCTTATGGGCCAACCGGTCCAAAAAGGATGGGGAAAGGTCGCGAAGTCGTATCCCATCCGCATTCAGCGCCGTCAAGTGTAGTGACAGAGAGTCCGCCTGTTTTCGCCACACATAGCTGGTCTCCGCCGGACATTCATAAAGGTAGACATCCCGATCAGACTGTGCTGGAGCCAGCCACTGGAAGCTGGCCTGATTCCCGACATTCCGAACTTCCGCGACAAAGATGTGCTGGCTACTGGTTTCCTGCGAGGCAATCAGGGCATGCTTCGAACCGTACATCGTCAACAGTTCACCTACAATGTCCTGCAAAGTCCCGGTAAGACCCGATTCCACCCGAGCGCGACCGAGCACACGTGCAATCACCACTTTTTCCGCCCGAAGTTGTTTCTGCTGCTCGGCAAGATATCCCAGGAGCAATCCGATTACGATCAGGTAGGTGGAGTGCATGAAAAGGCTCTTGGGCTCGTAGTCCGCGATATTCAGGTGCAATGGCGGCAAGTTACTCGCCAACAGAAATTGATCAATGCGATCTGCAACGCCTAGGTGAATCAGAAAGCTCTGCACCCACAAGAGCAGCACCGCTGCAACTGCGGTTCCGGCCGTTTCCCATGCGCCCCAGCGATAAGCGGCAGCGGCAAGCACAAATACGAAGAATAGGAAGAAGGGGCTGCCCTGGCCTGTGGTAAAGCTACAAATCAGAGCTGGCCAAACGATATCGGCGCCGTGAACGAGAAGTCTGAAGGCGGGCGTGGAACGCTGCCGAAACCGCAAAAGCAGCATGATCAGCACGCCATGGACGATATAAAAACCTAACAGCCAAAAGGCCCACGCGGAACGGCGAATCTCACCGGGGTCCATCCATACCGCAACCAGCGCCGAGATTGCCAAAAAGACACGGGCGGTAGCCAGCCAGCGCTCGGTACGACGGATCTCACCGGGATCCGCGGGAGCTCTCAGCCTCCACAAAAAGCGATGTCGTAGCAATCGGCGTAGCAATGGACGGACCGCACTGCCAGAAGAATGCTTGCATGGTATTCGCGGAAGGGGTTCCAGAGCAAGCTGAACTGCGCGTTCAAGGAGGTAGCGTATCTCCGGAAACTGCGGAGCCGCAGGCCGCAAGGCTTACGTATCTTTGGGAACCTCCGAAAAACAGGCCCTCGTAGTGCTCTTTTTGGTGATTGTTACCGAAGTAACATCCTAAACGTCTGTTTGCTGTCTAGAATGACCTCGAACCACCATGTCTCTTCGATCTCGCGCTTGGGTGCTGGGCGTATGTGCTCTTGTGTTTGCCCAGGCCGTGGCCTCTCTCGTCATGGCGAATGGATTCCGGCTCACTGCCCTCAGTGATGTCCTTCAATGCATTCTGCTACTTTCCGGAACCCTGGCGTTCCTCCCAAATGTGTTTAGTACAAGAGGAAGGGTGCGCCTCTTCTGGCTATTGATGACACTGGGACTGACATTCTGGTTGTCATATCAGTTGCTTTGGATCTACTTCGAGGTTTACCTGCGCACCGACGTTCCAAACCCTTTCGTCGGCGACATCGTCCTTTTCCTTCATATTGTCCCGATGATGGCTGCTCTGGCGCTGCAACCCCATGTCAAGCAGCATGACCGGGCAGCCCGGCTTGGCGCGCTTGATTTTTCTCTTCTCCTGATTTTTTGGGTTTATTTGTGGATCTACAATCTCATCCCATGGCAATACGTACAGACGATCGAGAGTGCCTACGCCCACAACTTGAACGTTCTTTACTCGACCGAAAAACTTGTCTTCCTAGCCGGATTGGCCATCTTGTGGAACCGCAGCAAGGGCGTATGGAGACCACTGTACGCACACCTGTTCGGTGCCAACCTGCTGTATGCCTTTAGTTCGTACTTTGCTAATCTCGCGATCGAAAAGAACATTTATTACAGCGGCAGTCTTTACGACGTGCCCTTGGTCGCTTCGATCGCCTGGATCACCGCTGCCGGACTCATGGCTTACGATTCCAAACCCCACCAGGAATCGGCGGGAACAACCAGTGGTCGCGGAGTCTGGGTTGCGCGTCTCGGCATGATGACGATTCTGTCTCTGCCACTGCTCGCGGCTTGGTCGGTGTTTGATCAAAGCCCGCCACCCCGTGTGCGAACATTTCGTCTGGCTCTGACGTTTGGCACGATGCTTGTGATGGGGGTCATGGTCTTTCTCAAGCAGCATCTGCTCGATCGCGAACTTCTTCGATTGCTCCGTTCATCCGAAGATTCCTACGAAGATCTACAGCGCCTGCAGGCCCAACTGATCCAGTCTGAAAAGTTGGCCTCCCTTGGTCAGTTGGTAGGCGGAGCAGCGCATGAACTTAATAATCCGTTGACCGCCATGCTTGGCTACTCTGACCTGCTAGCGGCTACTTCCCTCGCGCCAGAACAGCGAACGCTGGCAGAAAAAATTGTGTCGCAGGTGCGGCGGACGAAGGCGCTGGTTGCGAGTTTGCTGAGTTTTGCCAAGCAGGTTCCTGCCGACAAAAATCTGGTGGATGTTAACGCAATCGTGCGGACCGCCATGAAGTTAAGCCAGCCTCAGCTTAGCTTTCGCACTATTCACTTGAATGCTGACCTTGCGGATCACTTGCCCCGGATCGCCGGCGATTCAAATCAGTTGCTACAAGTCTGCCTGCACATTATTAACAATGCAGTTCACGCCATGACCGAAAGCGGAGGCACGCTCACACTCACCACAAGGCGACATGATGATTCCTTATGTCTGGATTTTTCTGATACCGGGCCTGGAATCGCTGATCCCGAACGCGTTTTTGATCCTTTTTACGCTGCGCGGCCCGTAGGTAGGGGTTCTGGTTTAGGCTTGAGCGCGTGCTACGGAATCGTTCGTGAACACAATGGAAATATCACCTGCCAGAACCGGCCCGAGGGCGGAGCAAAGTTCCGGATACTGCTCCCAGCCTCCACAAACAATGGCGCGCAGTTACTGACGGATAGGCCAAAACCAGGTTTGCCTCCCGGACCCGACGAACCCTCTGCCCTTGCGGCGCGCCAGTCCTCATAGTCCGTTACTGCTTCTTAAGCGTTCGTGTGAAAAAGTCCGCAGTCGCCGTGTACGCCTGGATGAAGTGTTTCCATTGCAAAAAGTCATGGATTTCATCCGGAAAAATCAATTCCTCATATGGGACATTGTGTTCCCGCAGGCGCTCCGCCAGGTCCACAGTCTGTTGAAACGGCACATTACGGTCATCGTCACCGTGAATCAGCAGCACGGGCGATTTCCAAGTCGAGATCGAAGCATTGGGCGATGATTCAAACGCCAACTGCTCTGCTTCTTTCCCATCAGATGCACTGGTAGCAACGCTGTGAATGAATACGGACCAGTCGTGAACTCCATGCAGATCGACTCCCGATGCGAAGATGTCCGAGTTACGAGCCAACCCGAGAGCGGTTAGCAGACCGCCGTATGATCCTCCCCATAGTCCGATTCTCTTGGCATCAACGGTCGGCAGACTTTGCAGGTACTTGGCTCCGGCAACAACATCCTTGTACTCGGCCGAACCTCGCCAACTTGAATTCGGAGCTTCCCGGAAGGCACGCCCGTACATGATTCCAAGCCGGTAGTTCACCGAAAGCACAACGAATCCTTGGCTTGCCAAGTACTGATTCATAGCGTACGCATTGTGGTAATACTGCATGTAATGGAAACCGAGCATCATCTGGCGGATAGGCCCGCCATGGGTAAAGATCACCGCTGGCCCGGGTTGGGTACGACCTGTGGGCATGAAAAGCTGGCCGTGAATTTCTAGTCCGTCTTCGCTCTTAAAGATGACCTGCTTCGGAACCACCAGTTGGCTGGAAGGAAAATCCTTCGGCAAGGCATCCGGCGCAAGCATCTGCCGTCCCTGCGACGTGAGGCGATACGGCATCGCAGGCGTAGTTGCAGTTGAACCGAGACAGAGAACCTGCCCTGATTGCTCGACGGGTGTCCACTCCATGGTTTCGCCTTTGCTTAGAGCGTTGGGCGCGCCGCCGTCGAGACGCACTCGCCAGATGTGGCGTCGGTCCACGTCATCCTGATTAGAAGAATAGAGCACAGAGGTCTGGTCGGCACTCAGGGCAACATCTTCGACTTCAAACTTTCCCGGTGTCAGCAGCACTGCGGTACCGCCCTTCGCAGGGACCGAGTAGAGATGATTCCAGCCATCTTGCTCCGAACCAAACAGAATGCGATCTCCGGCCCCAAAGTTAAAGCTCACTTCTTCCGTTTCAGCAGGAAAGGAATCATTCATTTCCATGCCGCTATGCCAAACCTCCTTGGCGCTTCCGCCCACCGGATCTGCGATCCAGATAGCCCACGGCTCTGGACGTTCCGGAATCAATGGCAGCTTGCCTTCGACGCCGGGACGCCTAACGAATGCGATGGTTTTTCCATGTGGTGCCCATCGCGGCATGAGATCGCGGCTCGAAGTAGGAGCCATGTAACGTACGTTATTGTGTCCAAAATCGTAGATGGCGATAAAACTGTGGTCTTGCCGGTCGCTCACGAACGCGATGGAGCGGCCATCAGGTGACCACCTCGGGCTATGGTTGTCCCCGCGAAAATCGGTGAGCTGGCGCGCAGCCGCCATTCCAGAAATGTGCGCGAGCCACAATTGCTTACGCGCTGCCCATACTGCAAACTGCCCGTCGGGAGAAATCTCAACGTCTTCGCACCCTTCTTCTCCGCAGCCCATTTCTCCTAACATGCGCAGATTTCCACCGTCCGCATCAATGGCCCACACCTGCTGCTTGACCGTTTCGAGGCCGCTCAACGGATCGGCTACTCGTCCAGCCTCGTTGGTCTCACTTCCCTTCACGAATACCAGCGTGCGCCCGTCGGGAGTGATCCGAAGGCTGGCGAGCGGCTGGCCATCATCACCAGAGAACTGCGTTACTTGCCGCGCCGCAAACTCCGGTGCGTCAGCGATCCAAATGTTTCGCGATCCTTTGGCCGAAAAAGTCCACGCTACGCGAGGACTGTGCGTCGCCGAAACCAGGTTTGACGGAAACGGAGAACTCATCACCTGCTGCAACGTGAATCCGGCCCCCGCAGCAGCGGTCGCGCAGAGAATTTGTAAGAAAAATAGGCCGCAAACAAGTGCGAAACGTTTGTTACAGGCGAGATTCTGGATTCGCATAGGAGCCACAGCCTACTCCTGCCATTTGGGGTTTGCCAACACGATTCTTGGAACAAGATCCGGTTCCTCAGAACTATTGTCGGAACTATAATGGCGCGCTGGACTCGGACCGTCTTCCTTTGCACACGACTTGCTTCCTGCTCCGTCCAACGCAAGGCCAGACATCCACTTCAGATATGGCACTGCAATCGACCCTGGGAGGACTCAATGCGCCTATTCGCGCGTCTGGTATTGGTAGTGTTGGCTTGTTTGCTGATGGTTGGTGCATCCTTCGATGAATCGCTCGCCGGATTTTCGGAAGCCTCATCCAAAACCGAACGTGATTGGGAAACAAAGTTTCGCGCAATACCAAACCAGCAGAACTTGCGCGATTATATGCAGCGGCTGAGTGCGCGCCCTCATCATGTCGGATCGCCCTACGACAAGGACAACGCGGAGTGGATTCTCGGAAAGTTTAAGGAGTGGGGTCTCGACGCCCGCATCGAGACGTTCGATGTTCTGTTCCCAACGCCGAAACTGCGGGCCGTAGAACTTGTCGAGCCGACGAAGTTCACGGCGAAACTACAGGAGCCTGCACTCACCATCGACCCCACATCCAATCAGCAGGCTGAACAACTTCCCACCTATAACGCGTACTCGATCGATGGAGACGTTACGGCGCCACTCGTTTTCGTGAACTACGGGATTCCCGAAGACTACCTGCAACTTCAGCGCCTTGGTGTTTCGGTGAAGGGGACTATCGTCATCGCTAAGTATGGTCATTCCTGGCGCGGCATCAAGCCGAAGGTCGCGGCGGAAAACGGGGCAGTCGGTTGTCTTATCTACTCCGACCCACAGGATGATGGATACGCACAGGGCGAGGTATTTCCGAATGGGCCTTATCGCCCACCAGATGGCGTTCAGCGCGGTAGCGTGATGGATATGGTCATCCATCCCGGAGACCCGCTGACCCCTGGCGTGGGTGCTACTAAGGACGCCAAACGGCTTGATATCAAAGCAGCCAAAACTCTTACCAAAATTCCTGTCCTGCCAATCTCATACGCCGATGCACAACCGCTGCTTGCAGCCTTGAAAGGTCCAATGGCGCCCGAAGCCTGGCGCGGTTCACTGGGCCAGACATACCGTGTCGGCGCGGGTCCTGCAAAAGTCCACCTCAAGGTTCAGGCGAACTGGGATATCAAGACGCTCTACGACGTGATTGTGAAAATTCCCGGCTCGACGAATCCTGATGAATGGATCGTGCGCGGCAATCATCATGACGCATGGGTGAACGGCGCCGAAGACCCCGTATCCGGCGCGAACGCGCTGATGGAGGAGGCTCGTGCCTTCGCCGAATTGCTCAAACAGGGATGGAAGCCGAAGCGAACGATCATTTATGGCGTTTGGGATGGCGAGGAACCTGGCCTGCTCGGTTCAACCGAATGGGCGGAAGCCCATGCAGACGAACTTCGGGAGCATGCTGCGGTGTACATCAATACCGACGCAAACGGCCGGGGATATCTGTATGCGAGCGGTTCCCACAGCCTGGAAAGATTTATGAATGATGTGGCCCGCGACATCAATGATCCGGAAAAGAACATCTCTGTTTGGAAGCGCGGGCAACTGAAGACCATTGCCGATGCCCAGACTCCGGAGGAACGGCAAGAGGCCCGCACGCGCTCTGATTTGCGCCTCGGCTCGCTTGGATCAGGCTCCGACTACACCGTGTTTTTCGATCATCTCGGCATTGCTTCGCTAAACCTGGGCTACGGCGATGAAGACGGCGGGGGTATCTATCACTCCATTTACGACGATTTCTACTGGTACACGCATTTCTCGGACACCGATTTCAGTTACGGACGCACGCTTGCACAGACTGTCGGAATCGCCGTCATGCGTCTGGCCGATGCAGAAATTCTTCCCTTCGAATTCACTGATTTCGCCGACACGATTCATCAATACCTCGATGAGCTACAGAAGTTGCTGAAATCTAAGCAGGATGAGGTCTCGGAGCGAAACAAGCAACTAGATGAAGATCTATTTCCCGCAACTTCTGACCCGAGGCGCCCGATGGTGGATCCTTCGCATGAAGAGATACCGCCACATCTTAACTTCGCTCCCCTTCAAAATGCATTGGACGCACTGACTAGGAGCGCCGAACACTATCAGAAGGCTTGTCAAAAAGTGACGAAGGATGGCGCAGCCCCAAGTTCATCTGCGGTCCAAAGTTTGAATGCGGCCCTCATTCAAAGCGAGCGAAAGCTCACGGCATCGGAAGGCCTGCCCGGACGACCATGGTTCCAGCACTTGATCGATGCTCCCGGGCAATACACCGGCTATGGAGCCAAGACTATTCCCGGTGTCCGCGAGGCGATTGAACTAAAACGCTGGAAGGAGGCAGACGAACAGATCGTTCGCGTGGCAACCGCCTTGCAGGACGAAGCCGTTCTGATCGAATCTGCTGCTGAAATGCTCGAAGGCAAGAAAAACTAGCTCGGGAAGAGTCGCATCCTGCGTTGAGAACGGTTCAAGGCAGTCACACCGCCAGCGTGACCAACTCGACCGTTCTCTTCAGTTGTCCACAGGCGGCGTAGATATCGCGGCCACGAGGGCGCCTGATAAACGTCGGAATCCCTGCTGCTACGAGGATTCGCTGAAATTCCAATACCCTAGCGTCTAGCGGCGTCTGAAAGTCGATCCCCGGACCAGGATTCAGCGCAATCAGATTGACCTTCGCGCGAATCCCTTTCAGCAATTCCACCACTCTCCTGGCGTCCTGATCGGTATCATTCACATTCCGTAACAGTACGTATTCGAACGTCACCCACTCGCGCCTCGTGAGTGGAAATTCCCTCGCTGCACCAATTAACTTTTCGAGATCCCATTTCTTGTTGATAGGCATGAGCTGCTTGCGCTGCTCGTCATTCGATGCATTCAGCGAAATCGCTAGCCTTGGCCGAACTTCTTCCAACGCAAAGTCATGAATTCGCGGAACGATGCCCGCCGTCGAGACAGTCATTCGCGCTGCTGGAATTTCTACTCCTTCCACCAGAATCCGCACCGCCTTCATGAAATTGTCATAGTTGAGGAACGGCTCTCCCATCCCCATAAACACCAGATTCACGCGGTCTTTCCGAATGGTCACGCTCTGGTCCTTTAGCACCGAGAGAACCTGACCCACGATCTCACCCGCCGTCAGGTTGCGTTTCACTCCAAGCTGTGCCGTAAGGCAAAATTGACAATCGACAGCGCACCCAACCTGGCTTGATATGCAGATGGTCGCTCGGCTCCAGGCGCGAGTTCGGGTACCCGCCCTCGCAAGATCGCCCTCATCGACGTCGGTGCCATCCCCTTCCGGCATCCACACCGTCTCGACGGTTTCGCCGTCGGCGAACCCAATCAGGTAGCGAACAGTTCCGTCGCTTGAAACAAATCTCTTCTGGATCCCCGGCTGACCGATCGACCAACCGTCGTCGTTCATTTTTTTTTGCCATGTATGCGGAAGTGTAGATATCTCCTCGATGGTACTCACTCGCTGCCTATACAAGGCTTCGAACAACTGGCGAGCCCGATATGGCTTCAAGCCCCCTCTCTCTGCAAGCAACGTAAGTTCTTGAAGATTAAGCCCTAAAAGTACGAATTGTTTTTCCTCGGTGTGCATCTAAGAAGCCAAGACGTAGCCGCCGAAGTCGATTGTAGAGGAATTTTCCCCTCCCTATCCGATCGACAATGCCACCTTCGGCGATTTCACGTTAAGTCTTTTTGTAACAATAGTTTGCAAGTTCATCGCGCAGTCGCGTTCCTTGTGTAACAATGATTTCAGGGCAGCCGCCTCGCTCTTCTGCGGAACCCTTCTCGGGACGAATGTCATGGTCGAAGAAGTTCGCAACATCCATCGCCAAGTGTTGCCTAACGGGCTGACCGTCATCACGGAAGAGATGGAGAATATCCGTTCGGTTTCTATCGGGATCTGGATCAAGACTGGTTCGCGAGATGAAAGCGCAGAGTGGAATGGTATTTCTCATTTCATCGAACACATGGTTTTCAAAGGAACCAAGCACCGTTCTGCCGAGGACATCGCGCGTCAGGTCGATTCGATTGGCGGCAACATGGACGCCTTCACCGCCAAAGAGTGCGTCTGTTTCAACGTGAAAGTCTTGGATGATCATCTCCCCATCGCCATGGATGTTCTCAGTGATCTGGTTCTGAATCCAGTTTTCGATCATGCCGATATCACTCGCGAGCGTGGCGTCATTCTCGAAGAGATCAAAATGGACGAGGACAATCCCGACTACCTTGTCCACGAGATCTTTACCCAGAACTTCTGGAAAGATCATCCGCTGGGCAAGCCCATCCTGGGGACCAAAGACACCGTGCGAAAATTCGAGCGCGATCCAGTACTGTCCTTTTATGGTCAACGGTTTGCCCCCGGAAACATGATTATTTGTGCCGCGGGACATCTGAGGCATCAGGAATTCGTGCAGTTGGTAGGCAAGCACTTCGCCCAAATGCTGCCGGTGAAGAATGGATTTCACAGCTCCGCGCCGTCAGTTGTCTCCCGCATTGTTATGCGCAACAAGAAGGCCCTTGAGCAGGTACAGATCTGCGTGGGCGTACCATCACATCCCATCGCACATGAACGCCGGCACGCGTCTTACATTTTGAACACCCTGCTCGGCGGAGGGATGAGTTCTCGCCTCTTCCAGAACATTCGCGAGCGCCAGGGACTCGCCTATGCAATCTATAGCGATTTGAGCCCTTACCGTGATACGGGTTGCCTCTCGATTTATGCCGGAACTTCGCGGGAGTCTGCGGGCAAGGTCGTGCAGTCCGTCGTTTCCGAATTCCGCAAGTTGAAGGCGGATGCCGTCCCCGACGAAGAGTTGCGCCGCGCGAAAGATCAGCTCAAGGGCAGTCTGATGCTCTCGCTCGAGTCATCCACAGCACGTATGTCCAACTTGGCGCGTCAGGAAATGTACTTCGATCACTTCTACGGGCTCGACGAACTGATCGAGAAGATCGAGGCGGTGACGCGCGAAGACGTGCAAGAACTTGCCAAACAATTTTTCCAGACCGATTCGATCGCGGTTACGGTGTTGGGAAACCTGAATGGACTGAAGCTTACGCGCGATCAATTAGCCTGCTGAGTTGCGCCGCTTCTGATGTGACGTTGATGCACTTTTGAACTGCGGTTGTCCCGTTACAAATCTTCACAATCCATCTTGCTCGGCCATAACCTAATTTATTCAGTAACTTTGCGGATCCATGGCGCTAAAGTGCCATCGACCTCCTGCCGCAATTCTGATATCAACGCATCTAACTAAGCAAACATCACACTTGCAGGGCGGTGACGAAAGATGAAGCTTTGGCATGTGTGGCGGGATCGGAGGATGGTTATGGCGAGGGTCATTGAGTTCTACATCCCGGATCGTTTCAAGCCCAGGGTGAAATGGATCCCGAAAGAGCAGCGTGGGAGAGTAATCGCATTTCCTGGCGTGATCAGGAAGTCGGCCTGACACATCAAACGTATAGAAACAAGAAACGCCTGGTTTTGGGGATCAGGCGTTTTTTCTTGAATCGCATTGGTTAGTGGGCCGATTGCACATGCTCACCCGATAAACAAAGCGGATATAGAACTCCCCGAGCCTTCAATCTTATCGACTAACCATGCTTGCGTGGAGGGCGGAGTACAAAGTGGACTTCACCCAACCTTCCTTCCGCACCGCTACCGCTGCTCTCTCTTTTCGAGGCGTCGATACTGGCGGTCGCAATGGAAAGAACAAGAGCTTTCCTCGTTTTTCACCTGAGTAACAGTGCGGTAGCGACATGAATCCCGCTGGAATATGAAAGCGAATAATGCGTGCCATACCACTCTCCACTCACACTTCTCTAGCGATGAGAGACTTCGGTGGCGGGCCTTAGACTCTCGTTCCGGGTTCGCGGTTGATACACACAGAAGGGCTCCTCGTCGAGATAGTCCCCTGTGGCAGCAAACGCGCGTGCGCGACATCCCATGCAGATGTTGCGAAACTCGCAGCATCCGCACTTCCCTTTCAAGTTGTTCGTGTCTCTAAGTTCGTTAAAGATGATTGCGTCGCGCCAGATGTCGGCAAAGCGCTGCTTGCGCAGGTCGCCGGCCAGCACCGGCAGGTACCCACAGGGAAATACTTCTCCTTGGTGGGAGATGAAACAAACTCCAGTTCCAGCCAGGCAGCCTTTCGTCGATGCGTTCATGTCGGATGGATGTCCACCCGGGTGCCCGCCAGGATGGCCGGCAGGTTTTATCGAAATTCCTGTTCCTCCGGGCATGAGGATGTCGTTAGGGCCAATATGGCTTTTGGCCGATGGATTCTCGGCAAGCGTGACCGATGCCAGCGTCTGCGCGGCCTTGCGATCCGCAACCCGCCGCTGCCGCACTACCCGGAAGTAGTGCGGGGCGCAGGTGGCTTTCAACTCAATGCCCCCCTGCAGCGACTGATCGTAGAACCAGTTCAGCATCCGCTCGTATTCCTCCGGTGGAACCATCTGTTCGGCGGCAATATCTACACCACAGCCAACCGGCACTAACAAAAACGTGTGTAGTGCATCTGCGCCCAGAGATCGTGCCAATTCGAGCACTTGCGGCAATTGATGAGCGTTGTGGCGCGCAATGGTCATATTGATCTGTACCGACATGCCCAGCGCCTTCAGGTTTCGCAAGCCGCATACAGCTGCTTCAAATGCCCCCGGAATTCCCCGGAAGGCATCGTGCGTTTTGGCATCTGCACCGTCCAGGCTGATGGAAACGCGCTTCACACCGCTGTCGACGACCATGCGCGCGACGTCCTTCGTGACCAGCGTGCCGTTGGTCGCCAATGCTACGCGTAAACCTTTGTCCGTCCCATAGCGCGCTAGTTGGAAGATGTCGGAACGATAAAGCGGCTCGCCTCCACTCAATACCAGAATTGGGTTTGCGGCTTCGGCGATCTGGTCGATGATGCCGAGAGCAGTTTTAGTCGACAGGTCGTTCGGCGAACTCAGCTCCGTCGCGCTGGCTCGGCAATGAATGCAACGGAGGTTGCAGCCCTTGGTGACTTCCCAGAAGACCAGCCGTGCGGAACCGTCAGCGGCATGACCTGCGTGATGCCCGTTTCCGTTTCCTGAGACCATTGCGCCTCCTCATCCTCACCTGGGATCCTTGTCCCTTGATTAGAACGATAGAGAAGCTATGTACGGGCAGCCGTGACTCGAATCACGTGAAAATGTGATGTGCGTCACCTGGGTAGGTACATGACTGCAGGCAACTTACGGTCCAACTCCGCCGGTATGGCAGTCGCTGCAGTTAATCTGGGTCATGTCTCCGAGGTCTACGGGATGCTGGAAGCTAAGCTTCTGTGCCAGGGCCGTCGATACCCCGCCTTCCTCCTGACCTAGAACTGTGTGGCAGGTATCGCACTCTTTCGACACCACCTTGCCTTCGGGGCTGACATGCTGGCCATCATGGCAGCGGAAGCATCCGTTGAAGTAGAAGTGGCCGATGTTGTTGGGATGAGTTTTCCAATCCAGCTTCATCTCGGGGAATGTTGTCCTACGGAAAATGTTCTGCAGCTCATCGATCGCGTTGCGGATTTCAAGAGCTTTCATCGTCGCCAGTTGGGGGTACTTATTTGCGTAGAAATCATGGATATCCTTGGCAATTCCTTCCATTGCGGCTTGGGTGGTCGTGTAGTTAGCTGTCAAGGTACTTACAGCCTGTTGTTTGAGAAATGGCAGTGATGTGTCCAATCTCCTGGCCACAAACGACTGATCAACTGCGAGATCGGGTGGTACATAGATGTGCGTTGGACGATTGTGGCAGTCGACGCAATCCATGTGCCGCTTTTCTGCTTTTGCAATCAGCTCCTTGGTCATATTGGAGTCTTTGGCGTAATACTCCGTAATTCGCCCCTGCAGGTCCTTCACATGGATGTAGGGGATCGCCTGGCGCTTGTCATCTGTTGAGACATAAGTGATCTCGTTACCGATATTCATGTGCCAGTGGATACCTTCGGGCGCACCGGTTGCGGGGTCGCCTCCACCCGTCCTAATCAGAAGGCGAATGCGGCGCAGGGAGTTATTCTCGTCGCTTGCGTAGTGCGTAAAGACTTTCAGCTGCGCGCCGTAGAACTTTTTCGGCCAATGACATTCCTCGCAAGTCTCCTGTGCCGGGCGAAGGTTGTGAACCGGCGTTGGAATCGGCCGGGGATAGGTCTTGAACGCCGTAGCAAACACCTGCCGCGCCCCGGAGAGCTTCGATTTCACATACCAGGTGGCCCCGGCGCCCACATGACATTCGACACAACCTACGCGAGCGTGCGGCGAGAGCTGGTACGCAGTAAACTCCGGTGCCATGACCGAGTGGCACAACTGTCCACAAAACTCAACCGAGTCGGTAAACTCATATGCCTTGTAGCTTCCGATGGCACTCATCATGACGAACACAGCCAAAAAGCTGAGGAAGAAAGTCGCTGTGGCGCGCTGCTTGGGATCGTTCAGATCAATTCGCGGGTAAAGAGGGGTATCTTCCACATTCGCCACCACCTGGCGCCGCTGCCTCCAGTAACCGAATGCGATTAGCAGCAACCCGGACACCAGAAATGCCGGCATCACCATGAATCCGAGAATGCCGACATATGGACTGGTCTTTTCGGAGATAGCATCGATCAGAAACAAAAAAACGATATTGCCGAACGCAACCAGCGTCATGGCAATTCCCGCCAGACTGATCGGGTTCCGCGGAAGCCTCCGCAGTCGATTCAAGAAGCCCCCCTTTTTTTGTTCAGATCTTGAGTGCTCGGCGCTCATCGTCATCTCCAGATACAGTAGTCGGTCCTTTGACTCCAGCCGCTAAGAAACGCTGTGCCATTCGGACTTGCAACTGTGAAATGTGGAAAGAAAGTGAATTGTCCTACTGAATTGGCAGTCGTCCAAGTCTTTCTTTTGTCCTAGTCACGTGTCATTGCTGGCTCCGCCTCATCCTCCGGCGAAGCCGTTCCTTGTGCCCTCTTAGCAGTGTCCAACATCGGCATCGACACAGCATCTTGTTCGGGTTCTTCCGGTTTGGTCCCGGGAGGCTCAGATTTGGCTGCTTGCATCAATGTTTCCGAGTCCAGCCCATGCTCCTCCTGATAGTGCTCGAACGACATCTTGCCATCCCACCAGGCCCAGTTCATCGGATACGTGTCGGGATCAAAGAAAACTTGATAGAAGTGCCAAACCACAATGGCGAGCGTGGCCAGCACGGCTTCATAAAAGTGAATTGCTGTGGCGACGTCCAACCACCAACGTGGCAGTAGGTTTCCGACTGTAACTTTGGCCCATAACATGATGCCCGTACTCGCCATGACGATCAGGCCCCACACGAGCGCCCAGTACTCGGCTTTCTCCGCGTAATTAAAGCGGGTGAACTCTGGCCTTCGATCGCTCAGGCCTAGGTTGTAACGCATGCTTTGCCACAGGTCGTTGACGTCTTTAGGCGCCGGCAGGAAATCGAAGATCAGCCGACGCCCCTGGCGGTTCATCGCGACGTAAAAGACGTGGTACCCTCCCACGCCGACGAGGATAACCGCAGCAATGCGATGCACGATCCCGCGGACGCGTTCTCCCATCGAAAGCAGAGATGCGAACCATGAGTCTGGATACTTGAGCGCGAACCCCGTGAGCACGAGCACGATGAAGCTGGTCAACAGCAGCATGTGCTGAATACGCTGATGTCGGTTCATCCTCTCGACGACTCGGCGCTGCATCTTGCGGTGAGCGATGGCCTTTCGACGCCAGATGATGAGGTTGTGCAGCAACATTCCACCGATCACCACAACAATCAAGCCCACATAGAACTTTCGTATCCAACGTACCGCGATGCTGCCGGTGTCGGCGGAGAGAGGCGCGTCCACGTGGACCTTGGCCGCAACAAACCTGTCCGTGACTCCGGGATGACATTGGCCACAGGTCTTCACCAAGTTGGCACGGTTGATCGTAGACTTCTCATCGCTCGATGGCAGGATGTTGTGTACCCCATGACAACTAGCACAATTCGCCACCACCTGCGAACCAAGCTTGGACGCAAGCCCGTGGTAGCTGGCGAGGTAGGTTGTCGACCGATGCCCTTCAAAACCAAATTCCTGTGACAGCCGTACGCCTTCGTGGCAGCGTGAGCAAGTGACCTGAGCTAGATTCTTCCCGGAAACCGAAGAATCCGGATCCGTGTGCGACTTGATAGAGTGAATTCCGTGGCAGTCCGTACACACGGGAGCCTGAGAATTTCCACGGGCAATGGCCTTTCCATGAATGCTGGCCATGAACTCCTGCTTCACACTTTCGTGGCATTTGGCGCAGGTGAGCGGGACATTGAACTTGAAGATGGACGACTTCGGATCTCCCGCCGCCAAAATCTCATGCGCACCGTGACAGTCAGTGCACACGGCCGCTTTCTCTGAGCCGGCGGCCACCGCTTTGCCGTGAACGCTTTCCTGGTACGAAAAAAAGGGCTGCGCGCTGTGCCCGCTCGCTTCCATAACGAACTTCTGGCTGTGACATGTGCCACAGGTAGCTGCGATGTTGGCGTGGTTTACGCGCGACTGCACGTCTCCAGCGGCAAGAAGTTCATGTGGCCCACCATGGCAGGCTATGCAGGTCGCGGCTCTTGCATCCCCGTTCTGAACCGCCTTGCCGTGATAGCTTCGGTCATAAACTGCTTGCTCGTCCGCATGACACGTGGAACAGGACACCCTTGCGGGAGTCTTCTCATGCGGCGACACCTTCAAATCTGTATGGCAATCAACGCATGAAAACAGGCTGCCGTGGATGGACTTTTTGAACGCGTCCGGATTCACGGAGAGACTCACCTGCTTTCCATTCACCTCGTGCGTCAATGTGGGATCGCTGTGACAGGCTAGGCAGTCCTCATTTGTCGGTTTCTGAGCTTCACCGGAGGAGGTTTTGTGCTCCGCGAACGATGAAGCAACAAGGACACCTAACACGAGCGCGAAGATAAGAACCAAGAATGCGCCGGGCTGTAGAAGGGTTTTCCTGGTTCCCCGCATAGTCTCGACATTCCCTCCCAAATTCAGCTCTGACCGCACTTCTATTGTTGGCGGAAGTAGTCATAGGCATCAGTGAGTACTCTCACTAGCGCTTGTGACCCGAGTCACGAAGAGATGTTTGAGAAAAACGAAGAAAGGAAAGAAGAAATCCTGAACGTTACTGCCCGGCATCCCCCTTCAGCAGAAGCTCTTTTTCCTGAGCATGATGGGCGGAGTGGCAACTGAGGCAGCTGTCCTGCTGGCGGGAGTGAGTCGCATCGCTCAAGTCCTTGTGACATGTCCCACAGCGAGCGCGCACCGTAAGAGTCCTGGCTCCCGTAAAACGAAAGATCTTGGACGCATCGCCATTTCCATCCATATGTGCCTGTCCGGGACCATGACAGGCTTCACAGCCTTGTTTTTCGGGCTGACTTGCCTCAAGGAGCTTCTTATGCGGAGAACCCGCAATGCTGGCATATTCTTCGTCGTGACAGGCCCGGCATTTCTCCGAACCGACGAAGCCTGCGGGAACTGAGGCGGCGGCGTACGCCTCGTTTGCCTTTGCAGCCAACACAAACGCCACAAGCGGCAACATGACTGCAAGATGAATGAGAATCGAACAAGGCAAAACGCGGCTTCGCAACTCGTGTCCTCGGCCAAACGGAAATCGCGCTCAGTGGATGTGCACAGCTCGGGAGCGTCGGGTCCGGCCAAGCCCAATCGAACGCACCCGATCATAAGCAACGTGAAGGTCTTGGCTCAAAAGATTCACAACCTGAAGGCACGCCTCACGATGCTGACGAAGAAATCGTAGCAAATCCTTGCGCTTAACGGTTGCCAGGCTGCATGCATCAACGGTTTCCGCGCTGACTTCGTGGTTGCCACCTGCGAGTACCGCACTCAGCCCAAGAATCTCGCCTGGACCCACCGTACGGAAAACAACTCGTTTGCCCGACTCTGAACCCAACGAAAGTCTTACTCGCCCGTCGCACACCACCTGGATGGCATGCGCGGGCTGGCCTTGCCGAAACAGAACTGTTCCCCGCGGCTGTTGCGCCTTGCATTTGATCAGATTAAAGGCTTCCAACGCGTCTGCGGGAAGATCGCAGAAGAGCCGATCCGGCCGCAGGGTGCACTCAAAGCAGCTGTCGTGGATTCTGCTCTCCATACGCTCTTGATATCGCCTTGATGGTAGGAAAACAGTGACTGCAGTCACCGCTTGGGGTGACTCGTGGCACAGGACGTGTGCCCGGCAAACTAGTTGCTGCTGGCGATGACACGCAGTGCGTTCTTATTGCGGATGACCAACGTCGAGCCCTTTGCTTGCACAATCTGCCGCTTCTTCAGGTCCGCAAAAAGACGCGTGACGGTCTCTCTCGACGTCCCGATCATCTGCGCGATCTCTTCATGCGTGAGCGCCAATTTCAGCCGAGGCTCCTGCTTGGCAGCTTCTCCGTTCTTCGAACTCCACTCCAGCAGCAGTCTCGCCAGTTTTTCTGCAGCCGAGTGCGACAGGCCCAGCGAACGGACTTCATGGCAGGCATTGTTGTACTTCTCGCTGAGCTGCTCCGCCACCTTGAAGCAAGCGTCGGCATGGTCCTTCAGAAAGCGCAAAAAGTCTTCCCGCTTCACAAAATTCACCTGGCAAGGGTCAATAGTTTCCGCTGTGAGTTCGTATGCTTTACCGGAGACGGTTGCGCTCAACCCCAGCACCTCTCCTGGCTCGGCAATTTTCAGAATCAGCGTCTTGCCGTCGGTCGCACAGATGGAGAGTTTGACCCGGCCCTTGCAGAGGACAAAAATTCCGCGCGGAGCCTGCCCTTCGACAAACAGCACGGCGCCCTTGGGATATGCCGTGGCGTACTTAATGCCTTCGAAGGACTGCAACGCGGAAGTTGGCAGGTCACAGAAGATGCGATCAGTCCGCATTTTGCACGTCAGGCAACTCTCGATAATGTCCATACCGTATGGTGAAAGCATTGAACAACCCCCTGTGACGTGAATCCGGGTTCTTGCCAGCGTGCATGTGACCCGCGTCACAGATCAGTGTCGACCCCATGGGAACCCCCAAGCTGTGATGAGCAACACGGCTGATTGTGACCTTGCTCACAGGGGATGGAGGCTGGATTTAGCGGGCTTTTCGAGGCATACTGTACGTGTTCTGCCCGTCCCCCCGCGGGCCCAGGAGCGTTTTCGAATGCACAGGCTTGACGAGGGACGTGCTTCCATCGTGACTAACGCCGCCCTTGAACCCAGCCCCGATCTAAGGCAGCGCCGGCGCATGGTGATTGCTTTGGCGGTACTGCTGATTGCGCTTGCCTTGGTGCTCGTCCGAAACCGACATATCCTCTATCCCCCGGCAACTAATCAAGTAGTCACTGAACCGATATCGGAAAGGGCGGCGGTCCCGGCCGCAACTTTGTCAGCAAATCCTCCAGGGTCGCCCGCAGAGGCATCGCGGCCTGCTAAGTCAATTCCCCGTGGGAGGCCGGCTCCAGCCCCGAAAACCAACTCTGAGGCCTTGCCGCAAGCTCCTGCGTTCTCCACCGACCGCGCAGTCTTACCCGCCCTGCAGGTCGAGGTGGTAGCAGGCGATGTGCACCACAAGGTGCAGCCGGGTAACAACTCCATTAAGGTTGATATGCAGCCGGGTTCGGACGCGAATCAACTCCCGTCGGATGCAAATTCATCTTCAACCGGCGCCGTCAACGCCTCCCAGAACGTACGCATGTCTGCGAACAGTACGGGTATCGTGACACATCAGGTCACTCCGGATTATCCGCTTCTGGCCAAGCAAATGAAGGTGCAGGGTGCGGTGGTTCTCCAGGCTCTGATCGACAAGCAAGGTGACATCCAGGACCTGCGGATCCTGGAAGGTCCGGCCATCCTGTCGTCCGCGGCACGTGAGGCCGTGCGCCAGTGGCGTTTTAAGCCGTACTATCAAGGCAACCAGCCCGTCGAAACCCAGGCCCGGATCACCGTGAACTTCACTATCTCGACCTACTAGAGCCTGCCGCGACCTAGTTTCCCAATTCGCCACAAAACTTGGAGCGGAATGGAGCCTCGGCCAAGTTTCCGCCACATCTGATGGTCACCTAGAAGCTTTCGGCTTTACGCTCCGGACAAGGTTCTGAATCTGAAGCCAGGTGCCAGGCGAGACGAGGTTGAATGGTCATGCAGGGACACATTCTGAAGATTGCCGAATGGATGGGTACGTTTGGAAGGTAAGTGTCTCGGAGGCGGAGAGCACGGATCCTCCCGAAAATAATAACGGGCGTCCCGACTCTTTCGAGCCTTGGACGCCCGGGCAGCCCTCCCCCAGAACTGCTCACGTAAGAAAATAAATGCTGAGGATCAACCTGGGAATGGCACGGAGGTGCTAGAAGAGTGCCACCAACGTGCTACCTATTTGCGTTGCCTACGGTTCCGCGCTAGCCCGAACGCCCCTTGGCACTTCCCATGACTGAACGGAAGATTTCACAAGTAGAACAGCCCGCCCGGTTCATCCGGAGCGGGCTGCTGAAAGACCAGTTTTGATCGAAACTTGCGAGGCGAAGACTGAGTCGGCTTACAGAGGCCGAACGTTCTCAGCCTGCCAGCCCTTAGGGCCTTTCGTCACTTCAAACTCTACGCTTTGGCCTTCCTGGAGGCTGCGGAATCCCGCCGACTGAATCGCCGAAAAATGCACAAATACGTCGTCGCCATTCTGGCGGCTGATAAAGCCATAACCCTTGGCGTCGTTAAACCACTTCACTGTTCCTTGTTCCATGTTGCTAAAGATGTACCTTTCAAAATTGATTTACGCTGGAAGAAGTCGGAAATACTACGGGCAGGTAACAAGCTGGTTGGCGAGAAGCTGCTCAAAACCGATTCAAATCAAACGCAGCTATATTGTAGCACAGTCATCAGAATCTGGTGTCAAACACTGTCATCGAGTAGTGGGCTACTTTGAACTAGCGTCGTGCAACTCATTACAGTTTCTTCTGTATGGCGCAATACAAAGGTTTGTAGCAGACTACGCGGTCCGCTAGCAGCCTCCCCAATGCCCGCACGACAGTTGAATGACCGCATAATGGACCTCTGCCGAAAGGCCATCGAAACTCCAGAAGGGCCGGAGTTGGAGAAAATCGCCAGAGAATTGCGTGATGCATTGAGCGAGCACATCGAGAGAATTCGCCAGAAGGCTCTGCATCCTCCACCAGATCGTCGCCATAACGATTCATAAGTTTGTCATGTTTCGTGCGTATTGGCCCGACCCAAGTGCCGCCTAATATTTTCAGAGTAGCCCACTATCCCCTCACGGATTCCTCTGCTCCAGCGCTGTCCCACCCCCTGCGGCTCTCCGCATGATCCTCAGTGGGAATTCGAATTGTGAAGTGCGATGCCGCAAAGTACCGCCGCCAGCGACAGCGCATTATTCAGGAACACATTTAAGACCATGGCAGCTACTTCTCCAGTATGCCAGTACGTCACCGTCTCAAACGCGAAGGCAGAGAAAGTTGTGAAACCACCACAGAATCCTGTGGCAGCCAATAATCGCCATTTGTCATGGGCGTGATCCGCGGACCAGGTAAGAATGTAGCCAACGGCGAGCGATCCGATCACATTCACGGCCAGCGTGCCGAAGGGGAAGCCGCGATGGCGGCTTATTTCCGAGAAGAAGTGGGTGAGCAGAAAGCGCGCGACAGCCCCCAACGCGCCACCGAGCATGACCAACCCGATCGCTTGCAACATGGCGAACTCCTACACAAGAATTTGGTAGGAGTTATTAGCCCGTCGGGCGGTTGAAGGCGAACTCCATCGCCTAAGCAATGCCAGATTACCCCAGGCTCGCGAATTCTCCAAAAGAACTGTTTGATAAACCACCAGTCCATATCCGACGCGCCTCCACGCTATGTTAGACTTTTTCCATTCCTATGCGGGGTTTCAGGTGGTTGGGCTGTCTCTTGTTGCTGGCGCATTTTGCCAGCGCCACCGGCCCTACTCGGCCCCAGCTGCCCATTAATCGTCCCAACATAGTTCTCATTACCCTTGATACGACGCGCGCGGATCGCATGGGCTTCCTCGGCTCGAAGCTTGGGCTGACTCCCAATCTCGATGCCTTGGCGAAGGACGCCGTCTCTTTTCCCCACGCCTACTCTCACGTTCCGCTGACGCCGCCTTCGCACGCGACCATCTTGACCAGCACCTACCCGCAGTTCAATCATCTTCAATACATGGGGGAGCCGCTCAGCAAGGACGTTCCCTACATTCCTGAGATTTTTCGCCGGCGAGGATACCGCACCGGGGCATTCGTTGGATCGATGATTCTCGATCCTAAGAACGTGACCGCATTCGGATTCGAGCGCGGCTTCGACGTATATAACGCTGGATTCCATAAGCGCAAGAAAGATGAAGATCGTTATCAGAGCGTAGAGCGCCGCGCGGCTGACGTGGTTGATCGAGCCAGCACGTGGCTAAGCAAGAAGCCTGCGGGTCCTTTCTTCCTGTGGGTCCACTGTTACGATCCCCACGGTCCATACGATCCACCCGAGCCTTTCAAGAGCCGTTTTCAAGATCCTTATGACGGAGAGATCGCCTACACCGACTCCGCGATGGGCAAGCTGCTCGCAGTGTTGCGTTCACGCAGTCTCTATGACAATACGTTGATCGTTGTCACCGCTGATCACGGCGAGGCGTTCGGGGAACATGGCGAGCGTCATCATGGGGTCTTTCTCTATGACGAGACCATCCACGTTCCCCTCTTGGTCAAAATGCCGAAGGAAGCTTCAGCAGGTACGACCGTAAGCACGCGGGCACGACTCGTGGACATCGCTCCCACAATGCTTCAAGTTGCAGGGTTGCCGGTCCCGTCGGCCATGCAAGGCTCCTCTTTAGTGAGCTTGATCAAGAGTTCCGATGCAACAGCTAAGGACTCCGAGCGACCTGCATACAGCGAGACCATCTATTCTCATCGTGCATTTGGCTGGAGCGTCCTTCGAACCTGGCGCACCGGAAAGTACCTTTATGTGCAGGCACCCAAGCGCGAGCTTTATGATGAATCTTCCGATCCGCGAGCGCAGAACAATATCGAGACCGCGTCCAAGGCGGTGGCCGACACTTTGTCAGGGCAACTTAACGACTTCCGTCAAAAGACCAGCGCTGCCGGCACAAGTTCTGGCAAGCTCGATCCGGAGCAGGCAGAAAATCTCCGTGCATTGGGATATCTTCCTTCAACAATCACAACTGGATCGAATGCTGATGAGGCCGGTCCGGATCCAAAGGATCACATTGAAATCGCGAACCTGCTGACTGAAGCCCTTTTCGATTCTCAGGAAGAGCGTTATGAAGATGCGGTTCCGAAACTGGAGAAGGTTCTTGCCCAGGAACCGAATACCAGCCTTGCTTATCTCGAACTGGGAAGAGCTTACCTGAGGTTGGAGCAGCCACAGAAGGCCGTTCCGCTATTGCGTACCGCCGTTGAGAAACTACCAGACGACGTGACTGCTAACTATGAACTCGGTAAAGCCCTGTTTGAGACGAAGGATTTCGCCGAGGCGGCACCGCAGTTTGAAATTGCAGCGAAACACAATCCAACATCGGCTGAGCTGCACTTCTACCTGGCTGTTGTTTACGAGCGGAGCGAAAGAATACCGGACGCGGTGAAGGAATTTCAAGAAACGATTAAGCTCAAACCCGATCACTTTCGCGCAAACCTTCTATTGGGTCGGCTTTACGGTATGCAGAATGAGTTCACGAAGGCTCTGCCATACCTCAAGCAGGCCGCACAAATCGATCCTACATCGGTTGAAGCTCACATGTTCTTGGCCAATGTTTATGGTGCGCTGGGGCAAACGGAGAATGCTCGCCGTGAACGATCAACAATCGAGAAGCTGAAATCCCCTGGCGGCCAATAACCCAATTCTGCCTCAACCGCTATTTTCCAAACATGGGATAGTGACTTGCTGCTCCCATGAAAAAAAGCAGCGGAATCGACAACCACGCGTTCGCTCGCGATACCAAAAACGCCATGCGCGCCATGGACTTGGCCTTTTCCGGAATCGGTGTTGCATTCGCTGCGTTGTCCTTGGTCCACTGAATTAGGCGCTTTTGAATCCGCCAGATGATTCCCCAAACGTTGAACATCATCATCCAACCAATTCCGCCACCGATGCCGATCGACAGCAGCCGATTGCTCTCCCATCCATGGCTGTTTAGGCAAAGAAACAAATACGATGCCGTGATCACGATGACAGCATAAAGAACGGCCAAGACTGGCCCCTTGTCCAGCATGCCTTTCCCCGGAATCAGCAGCGCGTACATGATTGCCCAGGTAACCGTCCAGATCAGAAAAAAGCTGCCGATGACCGTTCCACTTGAGGCATCCGCATTTCGGGCGTCCGTCGCAACAATGTTCATCCAATAGCCCAACCCGGCCAGCACGGTTACAACGGCCCCTACTCGAAACCACAGTAGGGCTTTTGGCATGAGGAGTGGGATGACCTTCGACCTGGTAGGAGCGTCCAGTTCTTTCATGAGCGGCACGTTTACCAGGTTGAAGAAGTACAGTAATCCGATCCACGTGATGGCGGCCACAAAGTGAATCCAACGCAGAATCATCAGGACATTCGTATTCGTGTCTTGGGGAAGATTGATGAGGGGGGATACAAAAACGCTAATGGCATGTGCCGTCGCCATCGATGCCTCCGGATGAATTGTCGAAGCGCCGATTTTACATTACGAAGATCGAGTTGATCCCTGGTCATACGTCACCGTCTTGACGATGCCTGCCTCTTGCTCCAAATTGACCTGTTAAATCCACACTAAAGTTGAAAACTCTGCGGTAACACCGTATCGTACGAGAGTTACCTCTCGCGCTCGGCATTTTAACTTCGACGGGCAACAGAGGCTTGGGCGTTTCCGTGCTCACGGTTGCGGCACGGAGGCAGAGTGCCTTATTCGCGTAAAAAGAGGAGATCGGCGATGGAAAATAAGCCGGCACAGAACATTCAAGATTCCTTCCTTAACACGGCACGGAAAGAAAAAACCAATATCACCATTTACTTGCTCAGCGGAGTCAAACTGACGGGACGGATTCGTTCGTTCGACAAATATTCCGTAGTTCTCGAAACCAATAACCAGGAGCAGCTCATCTTCAAACATGCGATTTCGACGGTGGCCATGGGAAGGTCATCCCATGTTCACGGTGAGCGGCCGTCCATTATGTCGACTGCCACTCCTGTTGCCGAAACTCCTGCTCCGAGCGCCTCCGGCACGGAAGGATAGGGTAGTCTTCCTTGCCTGGTGGAAGTTCCAGAGGTTTCGGGAAGCCAGCCCGGAACAATCGTTCGGCTAAGACAACGGCAGTAGCTGGAGCGCAGTGCGAACGCGTGTTTCTGGTCGGTCTCGACTATCGTGCCCGCTCTCGTCACCCGAATGGCAAGAGCCAAGGGGGATCCTTGACCCCGAGTGCAACGGCCGCTCGCGATAGTGTGACGGCTGCCTCGAGGCCATCGAACATACCGGAGTTCAGCGCCGGAGAATCTCTCGCGGAATTGCGATCTCTCGCCATCAGCGCAGGTGCGGAGATCGCGGGGGAGTTCCTGCAGCGCCGCGATCGACCCGATCCAGCAACTCTGATCGGTAAAGGCAAACTGGAGGAAATTTCCGGCGCAGCCGCGGCCGTCTCCGCTGACCTCATCCTTTTCGATCACGATCTCACGGCATCGCAGCAGCGGAATATTGAAAACGTTGTTCATGCTCGCATCATTGATCGTACCCAGCTGATTCTCGACATTTTCGCCAGGCACGCTCACACCCGCGAAGGTCAACTCCAAGTTGAGCTCGCACAACTCGAATATCTCTTGCCCCGATTGGCTGGCCGAGGTGTGGAGATGTCACAACTTGGTGGCGGCATTGGCACGCGCGGGCCTGGCGAAACTCAACTCGAAACCGATCGCAGAAAAATCTACCGCCGCATTCGCCATGTAAGAGGGCAGATCGAGAACGTACGGCGGATTCGGGCACAACAGCGACAGCGCCGCGAATCGGTCCCAGTGGCCACGGTTGCTCTGGTCGGCTATACGAATGCCGGGAAATCGACACTCTTTAACGTGCTAACCCAGGCCGCCGTTCTCGAATCGCCGCGGATGTTTGCCACTCTTGATCCCACCATTCGCGGAGTGACCCTGCCATCACGCCGTAAAGTCTTAATGTCAGATACAGTTGGATTCATTCGCAACCTGCCTCATACTCTCGTTTCCGCATTTCGAGCGACGCTTGAAGAGGTTCAGCGGGCGACGTTGCTGCTTCATGTTTCAGACGCCAGTGGTCCCCTGACTGCTGAACAGGATGCGCAGGTAGAAAAAGTTCTCAAGGAGCTCGAATCGGAAAAGAAACCGCGCCTCCACGTGATGAACAAGATCGATTTGTTACTTCCCAAGCAGCGAGAGTCTCTGCGTGATGATGCCGCCACAGTACATGTCTCGGCCGCCAAAGACATCGGTATCGGGACACTTCTGGAACGAATTGACGAACTACTCGAAGAGGATCCTCTCAACCGTGTGTACCTGCGCATTCCGCAAAAGGAAGGCAAGGCCTTGGCTCTGCTTGAAGCACGAAGCAGAATCTATTCACGCGCATACAAAGACGGATTGGTGGAACTCGAGGCCGAGGCGCCAGAATCCGTCGTAAGACAGGTGAAGGAATTTGTCGTTAGTCGGTAATCAGTCGGTAGCTAGACGCCGTTCGCTGACCGACTATCGGCCGATGACTGAAATTTAAAATGGGCCGGCAACCAAGAAGCGGTGACAGTCCTTGGCTATCGGCCCATTCGATCCTGACTTGGATCGGAGGTGATACTTTCATGCTAGACCCCTTACGGCAGAAGTCAAGCCTTCTTTCAAATTCCGTTGCAGTAAGTTGAGAACAAGGGGAATTTTGACCACCTGCCCGAAACGGAAACATTACAAAGGAGAAATCGCCGTCTCCGCTCGTTGACACCTACTCAGCTACGGTGTTAATTTTAGGGGTTTTAAACCCACATACGCCCGGGTAGTGATCAGCACCAAAAATGGAACTCGTACTCAAACAATTAGGCGAATTACTGCTCGGATCAGTCCCCACTGCAATCCTTTTGCTATTACTGTTTGGGGTATACACGTTCGTGGTGCACCGCCCTTTACAGCGCATTTTGGCCGAACGGCGAAGCAAGACGGAGGGCGCCGCCGAAGAGGCTCGCGCCGGCATCAGCGCCGCCGAGGCGCGTGCCGCCGAGTACGACCAGCGACTGCGGGAGGCTCGTCAGGCTATCTATCAGCGTCAGGAGGCCAAACGCATAGAGGCTCAACAACATCGAGCCCAGAAAACGGCCGAGGCACGTTCAGCAGCACAGGGTCAGATCGCCCAAGCCAAAGCTCAAATCGAAAGTGACAAGATTGCTGCCCAGGGTGTCCTACAGGGAGAATCTGCAAGACTCGCGTCGGAGGTCATTCGGACTGTCCTACAACCTGCCGGTGTCCAGCCGCAGATTGGAGGCCAATGAAACTCCGGACTCAATCTCGGCAGACCTTCCTGTGCTATCTGATCTTGCTTTTCATCACATGTCTGCCGGCTCTGGCTTCGCAGAGTGGTCACGATCCCGCATCGAAGTCCCAGTCGCCAAATTCCGCTGATTCCAAACCCATGGCATCGAACGAATCGCCCCGGGAAGCCGAGCTGCACGAGGAGGATAAGTTCAAGCAATCGGCTTCGGTAAAGCTCCTGGCGCGTATTACCGGCCTGAGTTCAGAAAATGCCTACTGGCTAGGGATGATTGTCAATTTCCTCATCGTCGCCGGGTTGATCGGTTGGTTCGCAGCAAAGTCTCTACCCGCGGCCTTCCGCAATCGAAACGCCTCTATCCGAAAGGCGATGGAAGAAGCCCGCAAGGCAAGTGAGGACGCCAAGCATCGTTTGGCAGACATTGAGTCGAAATTGTCCCGCTTGGATTCCGAAATCGCCTCTCTTAGGGAGACAGCAGATCGACAGTCCGCGGAGGAAGAAGAGCGGATTCGAGCCACTACCGAAGAAGAGGCCCGCAAGATTGCGGAAGTTGCGCAGATGGAGATTGCAGCCGCATTGAAGACCGCGCGCAGAGACCTGACGGCTTATGCAGCCGACTTGGCTGTAGGCTTGGCCGCAAAGCAACTTCATGTGGATGCTGCAACCGACCAAGTCCTGATAAGAAACTTCGCGCAACAGCTTCCCGCATCATCCGGCAATCCCAGGACATCGGAGAAGGGTTCCCACTAGGCGATGGCTAATGTATCCAATGTTTATGCGCGTGCCTTCGCAGATGTCGTCATGGCGAGGCGCCTTGATCCGGCTAACACCCTCAAGGAAGTGCAGCTTCTGGCTTCGCTATTCGCCAGCAGTAAAGAGCTCCGGCAGGTTTGGGAAGCGCCTTCGATTCCCGCTGAACAGAAGCGGCGGGTTCTGGATGCCATCGTGAAACGCGATGGACTTTCCTCACCCGTTCGCAATTTCCTGGCTGTGTTGATCGACCATCGGCGCGTGCAATTTCTTCCCGCTATCGTTGACCAGTTCGAGAGAGAGTTGAGCGCTCGACTTGGTTTTGCTGAAGCAGAGATTTCGAGTGCCCGCGAGTTGACGGCTGAAGAACGCCGAGCTTTAGAAACTCAGGTTGAAAAATTAACCGGGAAAAAAGTACGAGCGCGCTACTCGAGAGATACTTCGCTTCTCGGCGGCGCGGTAATCAAGATTGGCAGCACAATTTACGATGGCTCCATCCAGGGGCAACTGGAACGTATCCGGCAGGCAATGACCTCTTGATCTGGATTGTTCAGGTCAGGATTAAAAGCTTACGAGCAATTTCATATGGCACAAATCAAAGCAGACGAGATCACACAACTGATCCGGCAACAAATCGAAAATTACGAGTCGAAGATTGCCGTCGACGAAGTCGGAACAGTCATGAGCCTTGGGGACGGTATTGCCCGCTGCCACGGCCTCGACAAGGCCATGGCGGGCGAGTTGCTTGCCTTTCCCCATGGCATTTCAGGCATCGCGTTGAACCTTGAGGAAGACCAGGTCGGCGTCGTGCTCCTGGGCGAATACACCGAACTCAAGGAAGGCGACGAGGTCAAGCGCACTGGGCGCATCATGAGTGTTCCTGTCGGCGAAGCTTTGGTTGGACGCGTAGTGAATTCACTCGGCCAGCCCATCGACGATAAGGGGCCCATTTCGACCGAGAAGTTCATCCCCCTCGAGCGCATCGCTCCGGGCGTCATTGACCGTCAACCCGTGCGCGAGCCAATGGCAACCGGCCTAAAAGCCATCGATAGCATGATTCCGATTGGCCGCGGACAACGCGAGTTGATCATTGGTGACCGTCAGACCGGCAAGACCGCGGTTGCGATTGACACAATCATCAACAACAAGGGCAATGACCTCATCTGTATTTACAACGCGATCGGTCAGAAGCGCTCGTCGATTGCGCAGGTGGTCAAGATCCTTGCCGATGCGGGAGCGATGGATTACACCATCGTCGTTGCCGCCTCGGCTTCCGAGCCGGCACCAATGCAATACATCTCGCCCTACGCTGCCTGCGCCATGGGAGAGTACTTCCGCGACAACAAGAAGCATGCGCTAGTCATTTACGACGACTTATCGAAGCACGCGGCTTCTTACCGTGAGATTTCGCTGTTGTTGCGGCGACCCCCGGGGCGCGAAGCATATCCCGGAGACGTCTTCTATCTCCACTCACGACTCCTGGAGCGCGCCGCAAAAATGAGCGACAAGCTTGGTGGTGGGTCGCTTACAGCTTTGCCCGTCATCGAGACTCAGGCAGGTGACGTTTCGGCATACATTCCGACAAACGTAATTTCTATCACCGACGGCCAGATCTATCTCGAAACCGACTTGTTCAACCAGGGCGTCCGCCCCGCCGTTAACGTAGGCCTATCCGTGAGCCGCGTAGGAGGCAGTGCGCAGATCAAGGCCATGCGTCAGGTCGCCGGCAGTCTGAAGCTGGAGCTCGCTCAATATCGTGAACTAGCCGCCTTTGCACAATTCGGCAGCGATCTCGACAAGGCTACCCAAGCCCAACTAAATCGCGGACAACGTCTGGTTGAGGTACTCAAGCAAAAGCAGTTTTCGCCGTTGCCATTTTCCAAGCAGATTCTGACCATCTATGCCGGTACCAGCGGGGCCTTTGACGATATGCAAGCCTCGCAGGTGCTCGACTTTGAGGCCGAACTGTACCAGTACGTCGATGCGACCAATCCCGGGTTGCTGCGCAACATCATGGAGAAGAAGGTCCTCGATGACGGACTCAAAGCGGAGATGTCGCGCGTAGTTAAGGAAGCCAAGGAGAAATTCCTGGCCTCCCGAAAAGAGAAAGTTGCTGCGAAGTAAAACTACTGAAGCTCCATGCCAAATATCTTAGATATCCGGCGGCGAATCCGCAGCGTGACGAATACGCGGCAAATTACGAAGGCCATGAAGATGGTCTCCGCGGCGAAGTTGCGCCGTGCCCAGGAGCGGGCGCTCGCCGCGCGCCCCTATGCGCAGATGCTGACAAACGTGCTCAAGTCTCTGGTGTCACGTGTCGAGATCAACGATCCTGAGACCGGCGAACCGAAGCATCCTCTGCTCGCGCACCGTCCCGAGCAGAACATCCTGCTGATCGTCGTCACCGGGGACAAAGGTTTGGCAGGCGCCTTCAACACAAATATCTTGAAGGCGGCGCAGCACTTTATCGAAAACAAGCCCGGCAAGCACATTGAGATCGAGACGATCGGCCGCAAAGCGCGCGACTTCATGAAGCGGCGCTATCCCATGGCCGACCCTCGGACCGTCGATTCTGAAGTTGAGGCGGGCATCGCGCTTATCGGAGAACTGATTGGAGCCCTAAACAAGCTGGAGTTCTCGACAGCAGCCGAACTAACGAAAAGCGTGATCGAGCGGTACACAAAAGAAGAAATTGACTCGGTTTACGTCGTGTACAACGAATTCAAGTCGGTCATTGCGCAACGCTTGGTGGTCGAGCAGATCCTTCCGATAGAAGAAATCGGCGACAGGACGGTTCGGCAGGCCGAAGAACTTTCTGAGCAGGAGCGCGATCGTGCCGTCGAGGCTGCGAAGGGTGCAGGCGTCGGGATGCGTACGCCCGACACTCATGAGATCGATGCGGCGGCCGCGAAGTTTGCCACTGCGCCAGTCGACTACATTTACGAACAATCCCCGGAGGAGCTGTTCCGCTCCTTGCTGCCGAAGTATGTGGGCATCCAGATTTTCCGTGGCATGCTTGAATCGGTTGCGGCGGAACACGCGGCGCGCATGACAGCGATGGATGCAGCCACCAATAACGCTACAGACATGATCGATTCGCTGACGTTGGCTATGAACCGCGCCCGTCAGGCGAAGATCACGAGAGAGATTATTGAAATCGTAAGCGGTGCCGCAGCCCAATAGGCGGAACGCTCGAAGGAATTTATGCCTGAAAATCAAGGTCACATTATTCAAGTTTCCGGACCCGCCGTGGACGTCCAGTTTGCGGAAGCCACTATGCCGCCGATCTATCAGTCGTTGCGGGTGGTAAGCGACGGCTTCCAGGTTCCCACGCCCATCAATGTAGTCCTCGAGGTGCAGCAACACCTCGGAGAAGGACGCGCCCGCTGTATCGCCATGGAAGCAACCGATGGCATGGTGCGCGGCATGAAGGTACTCGACCTTGGCGGTCCGATCTCGGTCCCAGTGGGACACGGCACGCTCGGCCGCGTCATGAACGTCATTGGCCAGCCCGTCGATCAGCTTGGCCCGATCGAGTACAAGCAGACGATGCCGATTCATCGTTCGGCTCCGTCGTTCGAGGATCAGGCAACGACCGCAGAGATGTTCGAGACCGGAGTCAAAGTCGTTGATCTCATCCAGCCATTTCTCAAAGGGGGCAAAATCGGTTTGTTCGGCGGCGCAGGTGTCGGCAAGACGGTTTTCATTCAGGAACTCATCAACAACGTCGCGAAGCAGCACGGTGGATTCTCCGTTTTCGCAGGCGTTGGTGAGCGCACTCGCGAAGGCAACGACCTTTGGCTGGAAATGTCTGAATCGGGCGTCATCAAGCCCGGAGATCCTTCAAAGTCAAAAGCGGCTCTGATCTATGGCCAGATGACGGAGCCGCCAGGTGCGCGTTTGCGCGTGGCATTGACCGGGCTAACAGTGGCAGAGTACTTCCGCGATGAGGAAGGCGCTGATACGCTGCTCTTCATCGACAACATCTTTCGCTTCACCCAAGCGGGATCTGAAGTCTCGGCGCTGCTGGGCCGAATGCCGAGTGCTGTCGGATATCAGCCCAACCTCGCCACCGAAATGGGCGAATTGCAGGAACGCATCACTTCAACCAAAGAAGGTTCGGTCACCTCGGTGCAAGCCATTTATGTGCCGGCAGACGATCTGACCGATCCAGCGCCCGCTACCACGTTCGCTCACCTGGACGCGACCACGGTCCTTTCGCGTGCCCTGACGGAAATCGGAATTTATCCGGCAGTCGATCCGCTGGCTTCCACCTCGCGCGTTCTCGACCCACGGATCGTCGGCCAGGAACATTACGACATTGCGCAGCAGGTGAAAAAGACACTGCAGACTTACAAAGACCTGCAGGACATCATCGCTATTCTCGGTATCGACGAACTGAGCGAAGATCAGAAGCTGACCGTCGCTCGCGCCCGCAAAGTGCAAAAGTTCCTTTCGCAACCTTTCTTCGTGGCTGAGCAGTTTACCGGTTCACCGGGACGCTATGTGAAAATCGAAGATACGGTTAAGGGGTTCCGCGGCATCGTCGAAGGCAAATACGACGAGATACCGGAGCAGGCTTTCTATATGAAAGGCACGATCGACGAGGTTCTCGAAAGCGCAGAAAAGATGAAGGCAGCGTAAGAGCAGTCGACAGTCTTCAGTTATTGGTCGTAGAACATCTGACGGCTGATTTTGACTGACGACTGACGACGAAAGTTGACGGCTGATGGCAGAAACATTCGAACTCGAAGTAGTCACTCCTGAGAAGAGGGTCATCAAAGACCAGGCCGAGGAGATGCAGATTCCCGGAAAGAACGGCTACCTGGGAATTCTGCCGGGTCATGCTCCACTCATCACGGAACTTGCCGTTGGGGAGATCAGCTACCGCAACGCTGGCGCGACGCATCATCTCGCGGTCGCATGGGGCTTCGCCGAAGTCTTGCCTGAAAAAGTCACCATCCTCGCTGAGACTGCTGAGCGCGCCGATGAGATCGATGTGAAACGTGCCGAGGAAGCCAAACACCGCGCGGAGGAGCGTCTGAAGAGCACCAGCCCGGACATTGACTACCCCCGGGCCCAATCGGCACTCAAGCGCTCGGAAACGCGTCTGGAAGTGGCGGAGAAGAAAGGCTAGAGCCAGTCGTCAGTCTTCAGCTTTCAGTCGTCAGCGTACCTGCCAAATGTTGCCGTGGAGCTCTGTTTTTTGGGTCGTCTCAGTCCCGTACCTGGGAGCATCGTATGCGGCTGGATCGTTCATCACCCAGTATTTGTCCACAAAAATAAACAACCTTCGGGCGAGATTGTAACCAGCTGACGACTGCAAACTGACGACCGCTTCTTACTTCTCTGTCACCTCTTCTCCCGGCACAATCTTCGTATCCGTGTGGAACTTCTTGTAATCACGATAGGTGATGTCTATATCCATGTTGAAGCCTTTTAGCAGGGCGACTTTGGCATCGACCTTTAAGTTGATGTGCTGTGGCAACCAGACTTCATCGTTCACCCGTGTCTGTTCCACTTGCACGCGCGCGCCTTTATGTAGACGAACCAGGAACAGGCCGAATGAAACCGTGTCGAGGCTCAGTGCATCCAGTTTGACCCACTGACTCTCCGCCTTATCAATCCAGATACGGAAGCGGAACTTCGTCAAAAATTTGGCATCTTTGCTATGAGGCTCGTATCCAGCCTTGGGCTCTGCATCGATGACATACGTCTCCCTGCCTTCAAAAGATTCCGTGCCAACCTGCTGAAATTCGTAAGCCTCCGCAATTTCGCTCACGAACTTTCGAGACTCTTCCCTTTCCTTTTCCTCTTTCGCCAGACGCTTTCGGCGATCCTCCTCGCTTTCATTCTTGCGCTTGTCGATGATCTTTTGAATCTTCTCATCTTCCTTCGCGGCGTCCTTAGCGGAGAGTGGCTTATCATCTTTCGCGATTTGGCGCGCCACCGGATCCTCGTAGAGAATCATGATCTCGTAGGTTTTCGAATCGACTGATTTCGATTGGTCCTTTTCGCCTAGGTTTCGGGCTTCTTGCCTTTTAATGTATGTGTAGGCGCGTGCAAGCTTATTGTTCTCGCGATCCTTCTCAGCGACCTTATTGAAGAGCGCACGGATCTCGTGGCTGGACAGCGTGGAAGCTGTTTCGGCTGAAGTTTGGGCTACAGCTGAACGATGCGAGGTTCCGACAAGACACAAAACAGCCAAAAGCAACGACCAACGCATGCGGTTATCTTAGCTTAGGATCCGGGCGAAACCGCTGTGCCATTGGAGGGACTCTATGAACTAACTCCGGGCTCATGCACTAGCTCCGTTCTTGGCGCCCCTTCTCTGCTCTTCCCAAACACCCCGCTCGAAATGAGCGATCATCGAGTCGGTTCAGCCGCTTGGCCATCGCCCGCGTTAGCAGCGGATAATGATGAATATCGAACAGGTATTCGGCAATGAACCAAAGCGGTTCTTCCGTGGTCATCCAAGTTCGGCGGTCGAAGCGTGCCAGGTTCACCGGGCGGGAAAAGGTCCGGAGCGAACGCTGCCTTCGCAGATTGAAATATCCCTCAAAGTAGCTAAGAGCCAACTCTCGGAGCGAACGGTATACCGGCTCGCGGTAACGGCATCCGGTGTAATTCGATTTGGCGATAGCACCCCAGTGCCCGTGGTGACGGAAGACAGCGATCACGTGGTCTGTATCCCGCTCCGCCTCGAGATCCAGAATCAGTGGAGGATATCCATTCACTCGCAGCGCGGCCGCCGCGAATAGAGCGCCTTCAAAGCAATGCGAGGTATTTTCGCGAAGCACTCGCCGAGGTGACCAAGCCGTGTCGGCCAAGTGGTACGGCATGTCATCGAGAGCGCGCTGAATTCCGTGGGGAGTTTTCAAGCTGCGGAGTTTGCGCGCCTCCGCTGGGCTAAAAGAATTCCCGTTCAGTGAAATTTGCATTGATAAATGCAGTGTAACCGAAACTGCAGATAGGCTAGCCACTGCTGGTAACCAGCGAGAATAACTGTGGCCAAAAAAAAGACTTATTGCCTGTTGCTTGTCTGGAACAATCTCAGCAGATCCTCCGGCGAGTCGATCACTACGTCCGGGGGCACTTCGCACAAGGTATGCGGAGCAAAGCCGTAGGTTACACCGCAGCTCCACAGACCAGCGTTCCGTCCCGTCAAGATATCGTTCGACGAATCCCCCACAATCAGTGTCTCTTCTGCTTTTATCATCGTTTCCCGCAGCAGGGTTCGCGCACCCAGCGGATCGGGCTTCTTGGTCTGAAAACTATTTCCCCCGTATACAAACGCAAAGAATTCACCAAGTCCAAGGGCATTAATGATGTCGCGCGACGGATTTACCGGCTTGTTGGATAGCACCGCCATCGTTCGCGATCCATTGTTTCCACGAATCGACGTTAATGCTTCCTTAATTCCGTCGTAAACCAGGGTGTAATCGAGCTTGTGGACCCGGTAGTAGCCGAGAAAATATTCGATGGCCTCTTTCAGGAAGGCTTCGTCCACCGGGTCACCCAGAGCACGACGGACCAGCATTGGCGCTCCATCCCCGACATAAGAAGCAACAACGTCTCCCGGCAACTCAGTGCGCTCGAAGTGCCGCAACATGGCATTGATCGAATGAATTAGGTCGAGCCGCGAGTCAATTAGCGTGCCATCAAGGTCAAAAATTACGAGTCGGATCTGGTGGGGGTCGAATGTGCGGTTGAATTTGATCATGAAAAAACAGCTCTAGCCGCCACTAGCTGTCAAGGCCATGGAGGACATGCGACCACTTCTTCCTGGGAGCACGCATCCAAAGATTGTTGCCGATCTGAAAGGCACAAGACCAGCGCTTTCAGTATATTCGGAACCGCCGGTCACCATTTACAATAGACCTCGGGGACCTCGGGCGGATGGCGACGACAAAGACAGAACCCAAGACTGCGAGCACGACCCAAACAGATACTTCGCGGCGCGGTAAGACCTATGAAGATCTTACCCGCCAGCAACTTGTCGACGCGTACCGCATCATGTATACCTCCCGCAAGCTGGACGACCGGGAGATCCTCCTCAAGCGGCAACAGAAAATCTTTTTCCAGATTTCGGGTGCCGGGCATGAAGCCATCGGAGTCGCCGCAGCTTTCGCCATGAAGCCGGCTTACGATTGGTTCTATCCTTACTATCGAGACCGGGCACTGTGTCTGGGCCTGGGTGTCACACCCTACGAAATGCTGTTGCAGGCTACTGGCAAGGCGGACGATCCGAGTTCCGGCGGCCGGCAGATGCCCTCGCACTGGGGACACCCCAAGTTGAACATAGTGACGCAATCTTCGCCGACTGGCAGCCAGGTCTTGCAGGCTATCGGCTGCGCGGAGGCTGGACGCTACCTCGCTCGGCATCCCGACTCAGCCAAGAAGGTTTCGGGAGATTATCGAGAGTTTAAGGACGTTAAATTTTACGGAGACGAAGTCACGTACGTATCTCTCGGCGACGGCACTACCAGTGAAGGCGAGTTCTGGGAGGGCATGAACAGCGCCTCCAACCTAAAGATTCCTGTCATATTCGTTGTTCAGGATAACGAGTACGCGATATCGGTTCCGGTTGAAGTCCAGACGGCAGGCGGTAATATTTCGCGCCTGGTTGCTAATTACCCCAACTTCCACTTCGAAGAGGTCGATGGCACCGATCCTGTCGCCACGTACGGTGCGTTCACGCGATCGATGGCGCACAGCCGTGCAGGAGTCGGGCCATCTTTCATCCACGCGCATGTCATTCGGCCCTACTCGCATTCACTCTCCGACGACGAGCGGCTCTATCGTCCCGATGTCGAGCGGCAGAAAGACGCACAGCGCGATCCCATTCCCCGCATGCAGATGTTCCTTCTCCGCGAGGGCATCCTCGACGAAAAGGGAATCAATCAGCTTGAGAAAGAGGTCGAGGATCATATCCAGGCGGATACTGATCGTGCCCTCGAAGCTGCAGTCCCTACCGAGGATACCGTTCTACGCTTTGTTTATTCCGAAGATCTGGATGTCACCTCCTCGCATTTCGATACTCAACCTCAATTTCCGGCGAGCTCGAATGGCAAACCGGCCCCTGAAAAGACGATGGCTGATCTAATCAATGCCACGCTTCGCGATGAGATGCAGCGAGATGAGCGTATCGTGATGTTTGGCGAAGACGTGGCTGATTGCAGTCGCGAGCAATATCTCGAAGAAAAACTCATCAAGGGAAAGGGCGGCGTCTTCAAGCTGACCGCCGGGCTGCAATGTGAATTCGGTTCTGACCGCGTCTTCAACTCACCCCTAGCTGAGGCAAACATTGTTGGCCGCGCTACAGGCATGGCAACGCGTGGACTGAAGCCAGTGGTCGAGATCCAATTCTTCGACTACATCTGGCCTGCGATGATGCAGTTGCGCGATGAACTGCCGCTCATCCGCTGGCGTTCAAATAACGGCTTCACCTCTCCTGCCGTCATCCGGGTTGCCATTGGCGGATACCTGACTGGTGGCGCTATCTATCACTCGCAATGCGGCGAGAGCATCTTCACGCATACTCCTGGCCTACGCGTAGTCTTCCCCTCTAACGCACTCGATGCTGCAGGACTCCTGCGGACCGCAATACGCTGCGACGATCCCGTGCTGTTCCTCGAACACAAGCGGCTCTATCGCGAAACCTATGGCCGCGCTCCTTATCCGGGACCGGATTACATGATCCCGTTTGGCAAGGCGAAGATAGTGCAGTCTGGTACCGACCTGACCGTAATCACATACGGGGCTGTGGTCCCGCGCGCATTGCAGGCGGCGCAACGTATGGAACGCGAACATGGAGTGCATGTCGAATTAATCGATCTGCGGTCTTTGAACCCGTTTGACTGGGAAGCGATCGCTCAATCAGTGAAGAAGACCAACCGCGTCATAGTCGCTTACGAAGATACCCTGAGTTGGGGTTACGGAGCCGAAATAGCGGCTCGTATCGCTGATGACCTCTTCGAATATCTCGACGCACCGGTACGCCGCGTGGCCGCACTCGATACGTTCGTCGCCTATCAGCCAATTCTTGAAGACGCGATCCTGCCTCAGGCAGAAGATCTGTTCCGTGCAATGAAGGCTTTGGCGGAATTCTGACCAATGAGTTTCTAGTTCTGAGTTTGGAGTTTGCCTCTCGATTGTCTTTTTGCCTTCTAAACTCACTGATAACTTTAGTCCCATCGTACTGTTCTCCGCTGAACACTCCCTCTACCCCTATTCAGCCGTTTACAAAACTTTGCTCTAGCGTAGCAACCCGCTGATCTCCCAAATCCTCTCACTGTATACAGGCGGTAAGTAGCGTCTGTGGAACTGCTCTAGCAGGAGGGGCTATGAACAGATTTTTGGCAATGTGCGCAGGGTTAATAGTTTTAGCGTTGCCGGCATTGTCGCAGGCGCAAAACTATTACCGGGACTATCGGGTCGTCCCAGCAAGCTGGTACCAGTACGGGTACGGAGGGCCGCGGCTCTCGCCCGATGATCAGCGTCGTTTCGACAGCTACTACTCCCGTTGGCTTGAGTACAGGCGAACCAACAACGGTGATGAAATCGCCAGCATGGAAAAACGCATGCAGGACATCTACCAGCACTATGGAATTCCAGCCAGCACTCCGTATGGACGGATTGCCACGAATGGCCAGGGAGGTTGGGGTGGAGATCGCGACGGTGACTGGCGGAATGACCACGGATACGGGAGCTGGGGCACGGCAGCTCGGCTGTCACCAGATGATCAGCGGCGCTTCGACAGCTACTTTTCTCGGTGGCAACAGTATCGCGCTACTAACAACTGGGATGAAGTGCGTAGCATGGAAGGACGCATGCGCGATATTTATGTGCACTACAATATTCCGCCAAACACGCCTTTCGGTGCGGTAGCTTCTGGCGGTGGTCGCTATTAGTTTTTGAACAGCACATGCAAGGAAGGGGCTCGGGAAACTGGGCCCTTTTTCTTTTCTGCGAGGCTCATCTCCTACGGCCTCCGCCCGTACGCATCCCTCCTCCCATCGAGCGGCTGAAGTTTTGCGTACGTTGTTGCCCGACCGAGCGCGCTCGTTCCTGCTGTTGAAGACTGGGCTGCGGTTTATTGGTGGATTGCCATCCGTTGCCCGAATTCTGCGACCAGTTCCCGTTCTGCCGATCATATCGGTACACCGTACCGTCTTTGCCGGCGTAAACGTTGTCGTTTCCCGCAGCGATTCCGGCACCAGTATTGGTGTTATAAGCAAAGCCGCCGCGCCCCGCCGTGCCCGCTCCGCTGTAAATGTTCCCCGCGTACCCTGCTCCGCCACCGGCGACGATGCCCGTTTTTGGATCGTAAGCGACAGCACCGCGGCCACCGTAGGTATTACCCGTGTAGATATTCGTGTTCGTTCCTCGACCGGCTACGCCATACGTGCCTCGCTGTGTGTTTTGGAATGCCGTTCTGCTCGCCGCGCCGTAATTTCCGGTGTAAGGATTCGCCCAAGCTGCGCGCGTCCCTGCGTATGCCGTATTCCCCCAGCGCCCGTAAACGTTCGCCGCCGCATAACCGCCATAGCCGTATCCCCAAGCTGGCCCCCAGCAGCATGCTCCGTAATATCCCCAAGGCCCCCACCACGGATAGTAGTATGGATAGCCGTAGGAGTAGCCGACTCCGAACGTGATGCTCCATCCAGTGCCTGAGTTCCAAGTCGTAGCAACCCCCACGCCGTATGTGTACGGTGCTCCATACCAGTACTGACCGACGTAGGGCGGGTAATACCAGCCTGTGCCGTAGACAACAGTGGTGGTCCAGGAAGAGACCACTGTGCCGTAGTAGCCCGGGGTGTAGCCTACGTGGACTACTTCCGGCGTCGAGCTATACACCTTGACGTAGGTTACGTAGTGCAGTGGCGCACTAGGTGGAATCGCATAGATTTCTGCCGGTACCTGCGTTGCAACAACCCACGGCCCATTCGGGGACGGCCCAACAAACCAAACTGCGTTCTCCACGGCGTAGTAATTCTTATCAGCTACCCGAATGACAGGCGTTGCCGTATTCGCTGCGTATTCCAGTTGTGTGCCTTCAATATTCTTGAACTGAGGTTCCCCGTCGTACTGCACTTCTAGATGGGCTTCGTTGCGCGTAATCGTAGCTGTCTGCGGAATCGAGTTCGCAATCAGAGCTTCCCTGGCAGGACCGGTCCCGGGCACAGACGCGAGCACGTTGGCCTTGGCGCTGCTCTCGGGGATCAAGCTGAAGCCGGTCGGCAGATGCTCGCCATCAACAAACGTCCACGACCCGCTCTCCAGCGAATTGGACTTGAACCACCGGCCCGCCAGAAGAACGTAATAGTTGGAACCAGCATTCTCGCGGAAGATGTTGGCCGTCGTGTTCTTCACGAAGTCCAGGCCGGTCTCCGGAATTGCTTCATACAGCGGGGCGCCTTCGGTCACCAATAGTTCCGTCGGCTCTGTGGTCACCTTGATCTCTGGAATCTTCTTTTCCTTGTTGGCTTGCTTGAGGGAAGGTGGTGTTGTCCCCTCCGGCAGTTTCGCCTGCTGCCGTTCCATAATTCCCTTCGTGATTTCTTTCATGTCGTCCGGGATCTTGCTTACGTACGTCCAGGGACCGCCTAGCAAGTTGAGTGATTCCATCCACCCATCCATGACATTTAGGTAGTACTTGTTTTTCTTGGTATCCAGAAGGACGACGGCTTTCGAATTCAAGACCAACCGCAAGTCCGTTCCCCCGATGTCTCGGAACTGTGCCGGGCCATCGATCATTACCAGCATGGCCGGCTTCATACTGAAGATGATCTTGGGAGGATCGTTCTTAACCGGGAATCCCTTGACCTGCGACTCTTCCGCATCACTAACAGCCAGTGCCGCTTCCAGACGATCCAGCGCGATCACCTTTGATTTTGCTGGCATTTGAGACTGCAAAAACGATTGATATTCCGCTTCCTTGGTTTCAACGGTGGGAAACTTGACCTTGGTAACTTGGAAATTATCGAGCGTGACCTGCCGGTTGACCTTATCCACCTCGGTCCGGGCGTTGAACCAGATAACACCGTACTTGAGTGTCTCGCTCCCCTGCGTTCCTACCGAGAGAGCCGCATATGCCTGTAATTGGTCATCCTTCCAATCATCGATTTGCGGCTGGTACATCGAGATCGTTTCGTTTCCGTGCGCGAACTTCCGAGGCCAATCATCGTCCACCGTTTGCTTGGTGGGTGGCTTCGCCGCCGATGGCTGTGGTTTAGGGGGCATGGACGTTTGCGGCCTAGGCGCATCTGGCAGAGGCTGTTGTGGCTGCGGATGGTCCGGCGGTTGCGGCTGTGGATGATCTGGCAATGTTGATTGGGCAAAAACGCAGGTAGAAACTAGCGCGAGGAAGACTACTGCGCGGAACGTTCGCCGAAGAAATTCAATGACAGATTTACCACTTACAAGCTGTCCATTCATAGTCGTTCGCCATTAGAATTCGCCGCAGGGCGACCACACACTGGCAGAATTAACAGATAGCCCCCACGGGTTTCGCTGTGAGTTCTTGTCTTGTTCACCGGTACCGGCATGCTCGCTGCACCTGTCGTCTTTTCGGTCCACTTTCCGATTTTCCCAAGTAGAAGGGCATCAACGTCGTGGATTAAGAACAGCCACTTCGTGAATGCCCCGAGATAAAGGGGAGAATCAATGAGAAGTACTTTGCTCGCACTTTTGCTTTCTATATTGACCGGAATCGCCCATGCCGCCGCCGGAGACAGTATCAGCTTCAACATGGTCCATGCCTCCGGAGCAACATGCCTGCCTTCGACGTCCCGCGGTCGAGTCACAGTCAATGACCTGGGTTCGGTTCAGGACATGCACATCGAGGTCTTCGGCTTAACAGCACATAATTCATTCACTACGTTTATTACGCAGCACAATTCCCTTCCGTTCGGCCTGTCCTGGTATCAAGGCGAAATCCAAACCGATGCTCATGGTCACGGAGTCGGCGACTTCGTCGGTATCTTCAGTGCCGAATCCTTCATCGTTACTGATCCTCCTGTTCAGATGGATCACATCGGCATCTGGTTCGCCGACCCCAACGATGCTGCTAATGCCGGCTGCTCGGGTTTCGTAACGCCCTTTGATGGGGATCACGAGGGTGGGATTCTCGTTCTCAGCACGAGCAATTTCCCCGACAACGCCGGGCCTTTGCTCATGCTGAAGTAGACAAGGGAATCATATGACATGGGTGGGCGCGCTGTATGACACGGATGACGAGCGTCGTGGATGCGCTCGAGGGAACCATAGGGCACAAACTCGCGGTGCCTTTAGTTCTCCGCAAAGTCGTTCCTTCTTTGCGACAGCCGTGGGTTCGGGAGGTGCCAGGCACTGCGAAGTGTTGGCATCAGCCGATGGCAGTAGCAAGCACCTCTTGAACTGAATGCGCGGTTGGCCGCCGCCATCTAGGCCAGCCGCGCGCGCCTTTCAAGTTTCCTTCCGCCTCCGGTCTCGCTTCCCGATCTTCTGCGACTGCCTTCTCGCCCCGAATACTTCCGACACCCCTGCCAGCGTAGACAGTGGTTCAATGCTTCGATCCATGTACAATTGGCGCGTTCGACCTAGGAGGGTAGGTTATGCGAAGGTGGATTGCGGTTCTTATCTTGTTACTGTTCTGCGTGCTTAGCGCCAGCGCCAAGAAGGATAAGGGATCGACAACCCTGAAGGACGTTCAACCGGCAGGTACCACCGACACGAAGGACAAAAAGAAGCAGCAGTACGATTTCATTTTTGAGGTTGCGGGAAACCACTACACCTGTCGAACCAGTCCCAAGACAGATGTTAAAGCAACTGAGTTTGTGGTCGGCAGCGACGTGAAATATGAAATTGACGGCGATAAGACCAAGCTGAAATCCACAGCCGGGAAAGAAGTCAAGTGCACAGTCGTCCGCGTGGAGAAGCTCGCAGCACCCGCAGCCCAGTAGTTCTTCGCGTCCGGTGCCCACAGAGGTCGAGGTGTCGCCGGTTGCTAAGGCCGGCGACACGTAGATTTTTACCTAGTGCCGGGAGATGTCGCCTCCGAACTCGTCGATATGTTCTCGATCATCGGCGGGTTATGACTCGGGGCCGGGGCTCCATGCAACGTGAGTTGTCCTAATCGGCACAGATTGATCGCGTCCCCGAGGATTCTCGTCGCCTCTTGCGGGGCGTGGAAGCCCATCGAGTTCTCCGACATCACAAAATCAATCATGAATTGGCCCTTGCGCTGGTAATCGCGCGCTTGTGCGAGTTGAGCGTCGCTGGCACCCTTCGCCTTCTCCGCCTTAATGTCATTAATCAGGTCTACCAGCGCATCCAGAGCCGTGTTACGCAGATTGAAGAAGGTGTCCTGGATGTCTTCGACCCGAGCTTTCAATTCCTCTTCTGGAAAGTGATGGCATGTCTGACATGACCGGTTGATTTTCAACAAAGGGCTGTTGACGTGGTGATCACTGATCTTCAGCCCACCTTGTCGCATGTATGGCATGTGACAGTCCGCACACGCAACGCCTGAGCGTGCATGGATTCCCTGGTTCCACATTTCGAACTCCGGATGCCGGGCCTTGATTAAGGCCGCTCCGCTATCCGGATGGTCCCATTCCTTCAGTTTCTGCTCATCTTCCACGGCAATGATGTTCTCCACCTTCAACCCCTTCCCCCACGGGAAGGTCAGACGTTTGTTGGGAGGCTGGAAGTAGTACGTCACGTGACACTGTCCGCAGACGAAGGATCGCATCTCCTGGCGCGTAGCCATCGTGTTCACATCGTAATTCTGGACACCCTGGGACGCTTTTAGAGCGCGAATCCCCTCGATGAATGCGGGGCGGCTTACGCGCAACTGTATGGTCTTCGGATCGTGACAATCAATGCAGGCAATGGGGTGTTTCACTTGTTCTCGGATCTGGGAATACGTCATGTGCGAGTCGCTGATGACATTGAATCCCTTGGTGAGGTCACCATCCCCCAGTTTCAAGAACGTTGTAACCACCGAGGCATGACAGTTGATGCACATGGCAGGCGGATTCGCCTTCTGCCGTTCTGTGAACATCTGATCCTCGAGCATGTACGCGTGGCCGCGTCGCTCCCGATAATCGACGGAAAATGAGTAACCCGCCCAAATCGTTTTCAGGCGTGGATCCTCTTCCAGTTTCGACTTGGCAACAACCGATCGTGGATCCGCCTGCGTCGGTGAATGCGGCAGCGCCTCACTGCCGCCGTATTTTGTGCGCTGCATATCCACGGTACGCTGATAAAGGTCGTACTGCATGGGGAAGTTTTTTGCCCATACCGCCGGATCGTCGATTGTGTCGTCCAATTCCACAACCCGATAAAACGGATTCTTGGCTTCCTGCTTGCGCTCGAAAATGTTGATTAGGAGGCCGGTGACGGCCAACATTGCCACCCCCGCCAATATCACTACTGTGATAAAAAGCCGGCGCGCGCGTTTCGACTCGGAACTACTTGGAGCGTTCATAAGAACTCCGAAGTGAACCCTGGTTTAGCATTGCTGAGGCCGACTCGGAATGACCTACTGAATTGTGGCAGCGGGTACATAACAAGCCTTCAGCCTTTCCATGCACTACATTGCCGTCGATCGCCGAAGTGATCGACTCATGGCAACGGCGGCAGGCGTTCTCAGCGACCTGGTGATCGAATTTCGTGATCTCGATAGTGTCGGGATATTTCCCGCTGGTGAAGTAGAACGAATGCCAGAATCCGTTGTTCGCTTTCACAGCATACTTGCCAATGATGTTGTGCGGCGTGTGGCAGTCGTTGCAGGTTGCGACGAAACGATGGCTAGATTTCATCCAAGCATCGTATTGAGCCCGCATCACGTGGCAATTCGTACAGGCTGCCGGATCATCAGTCATATACGAATATCCCTTGGCATAGATAAACGTATAGGTGCCCAGGCCGACGGCCGCTCCCAGCATCACTGCGGCGAAAGTAATAGCGTAAGTCTTGCGGTCCATGGTGCGATGTTCCCGATCAAGATACGCTTCCGGGTTGTACTTGCAAATACCTAAGAACACTTGTCAAGTGTCTTTTCCGAAAGCCGAACAAGCAATTCCGTTCAACTCGAATCATTGCTTAAGCGCAAAGACCAAATCCTTGTTAGCTCGTACTCTCGATGTAGGAGTGCAAGTCCATGGAATTCGATTTTTTTACTTTGCTGGACATCTTGAATTCCCAGCAATTCCGAACTGTTCTGTTGTTTTCTCTCGGGCTGGAAACCCATCAGATCGCCGATTTGCTTAAGACCAACGAGCTCACCGTGTATGCGTCCCTGCGGGAGAGCATGGCTCGTTCCGGCTGTCGCAGTTCGAAGGAGCTGACCCTCCGAATGCTCGATGAGTGCAAGAACAATCTTTATGATGAGCGCAGGATTAAGCGCGAACTGGCTGGCTTGCAGACGGCAGCTCAACAAATGCTTGAAGAGATATCGGCAACGGCTTTACCTAACTAGTGCCGTGTTTGATGGTCCCTACTGGCCAAAAGCAACCAAGCATGAAAACGAAGTTTGTTATCTACCTATCGTTTGTTCTCAGCGCGGAATGCTGCTTGCGTCACTTCGAAGTGAGTGATTTTGCCGCGCGCCGCACCATCGAGTCAATGCTGTCGTCCGCTTCAGATATTGCCCGCCCTATCGATAGCGTGAATTCAAGGCGATCGCCCCACCAGTGAACCCGTGAGCTACCGGCCACCTTCTTGACGCGTTCCGCCACCATCTCTACTGCCTCGGGCTGACACTTGCTGAGAATAATCAGGAATTGATTTTCATTCCAACAGCCGACGTAATCGGTCTCACGAATTGCATTCTGCAGGGAATTCCCGACAGCACGAGTAACTTCGTTCTCTGCCCCATGGCTCAGTCTCGCACGCATATCGCTTAGGTGGTCGATCTGAACGCAAAGAATCGCAAACGGGACATGGAATTCATTCCATCGCGCAAGGTTGGTGTGCAATCGATGCTCAATGTAGGTCCGATCTCCCAACTCCGCGGGCGATTCCCGCATGCCTTGCGCCGACTCGCCGCGCCTTCGTTCATTGGCAGAGTTCACCTCGAACGCTTCCGCGGCGCCGATGATCGCTCCTCGGCAGTCTCTCAGGGGTAGATGCTGTGCGTGCACAGGAATGCGATAACCATCTCTGTGACGTACAAACAGATTTACCTCGCTATCCTTCCCTCCGCGCATGCATTCGCCTAGGGGACAAGCTGGCAAGGTACACAACGTCGTCCCTTCGTGATTGCAATGGACAAGAAGGTCGTCTTGGCAACGGCGCCCGATCACTTCCTGGCTGATGTAGCCGGTGATGTTCTCCGCACCTTTGTTCCAGAAGACGATCCTTCGATCACGGTCAACGATGTAAATTCCAAGATGGAGTCCGTCGAGCACGCTGCGAAGAACTTCCAGATCGTCGACCTCCGGCATGCATGGTGCTCCTGCATTCCTCATCGGCAGGAGTTTCGTTGGGCTTTAATGTCGATCTACCCGTCCGACGTATCAGCCTTAATCTCGGATCCTACAAACAAAAGAACCCTTCCTTTTCAGGAAGGGCTCAATCTATCGCCAGACCAGCCTAGTGCCGATCATCGTAGCGAATTGCGGCATTCACCTCAGATTCCGCCTGCCGGGTTATTTCAATGGCTCGTACGCGGTGTCCGCCTTTGTCACTCGTTCCCCGATTCAGTTCAGCCTCTGCCTCGCGAAGATGTTGCATTGCCGCTTCCATGTGCGGCTGATCTTCATCGCGGTAGGCACCGCCACCGCCACCATAACCATATTCCCTTCGCATGAAGATGTTGGGTGTCTCCTTAAGTTCCTCACGCACGCCCCCATGATTGGCAAGAAAATCCCGCAACTCAGGATGCCCCTGAATATAGCGCGGGTCATTCACCAGTGAAGGATTGCGCGTCAAGTCGTATCGGATTTGCGGGTTTGCATCGAGAAATCGATTAAAATTTACTAGTTCCTGACGTGTGATGTCAGGATTTCCCTGTGCTTTTGCACTAATACCTGAAACCGCTATCCATGCCATTGCGGTGGCAAAAACTGCGGCAATTGCATAATGTCCTGCTGTTTTTGTCATTGTGCCTCCTCAGTTCCCGGCCGAGACTCTGTCTTCACGCTATCTTGCGATCAATGTCCTGGGTATCGTCATCATCCTGCTCTTCGCCCGGAGCGCGCTTCTCTTCTGGAAGCTCGCCCTGATAATCCCGCTCGATGCCCGGGGCACGTCGTGTGTGTTCGTTTCCTTGATCTTCTTCTTCCTGAAACGGGTTGTCGCGCTTCGGTTGACCCGCATTGTTTTCCGCGCTCGTCTGCACGTGTCCTCCTCAAATATTTTCCTTGTGCAAGCTACCGCCAATGACCATCTACCCAATACCACCCACGACCGCTCTGAGCCCAATGTCCCGGAATCCATTCATGTCGGTTGTTCGGGCGAGGCTCCCAATGTCCTGGAGCCCAGCCATAGGCATTGCCCCTCCACTCGTGGTGTCCGGGGATCCATACATACCCTGAGCCCGGAGATACCGTAATCGTCTCGGTGACCGGGGGTGGAGGTGCGGTCGGTGCATAGACTACGACTCGATGGTGAGGTTCACCGCATCCCGAAAGCAGTGCTCCTAACCACAACGTCGCCACAACGGTAAAGAGCTTTCCGTTCAGCATTCAATTTTCTCCTCTTATGACAGCCCATGATTTGGGACCTGCAACAAGGAGCGGGAATTGAGAACTGCACTGATGTGGATTCCCTTTGGCGACACACTACTCGTCGCGAACTGCTTTGCCTTGTTTGTCCAAGACAAAAAATATCTGGGAAGCCCGCCGATGTATGTACAAAGGATTCTGTAGCGAATTGGTTTAATTTACCGAGGACCAGCAAACGTCACTTAAGGTGTTGCGCGATCACTCCCCCGCACCCAACATGATGGGCTCCGAGGTAGGAGCAGGAGAACCCGCTTCCGGCTCGACGGTAATTGCGAAAGCCTTGGCTTGAACACCACTAGGGATGGGAGGATTCACGACTGTGGCACTGCCATGGACGTCAGGTTTGAAAACACCCGCAGGAATCGGTGCACCTGCTTGCGGGATGATCCAGAGCTCGTAAGCCTTCTGTGCGGGCAACTGAGGCATGTTGCTAGCCAGGAAAATCAGATTTGCGCGCTCACGGACGTAGATCGCTTTCCCTTGCGGCTGTGGCGGAGTTTTTGCCGCCACCAATGTCACACGCAATGCATCGGTTGCGGTCAGGGTAGAGACGATTTGCCTTGCCCTCTCGAGTTCGATCCGTTGCTGCTGGAACTCCGACTTCAATCCCGCGAGTGACCGTTCTTGCTCTTGGTTTTCGCGCCACAAAAACGCGACTGCCACTGCCAATACCGCTGCGACAACCCATGGGACTGCCATCCACCAGCCTCGGGTTGGCGCTGCAACCGTTTGACGTCGCTCGCGAGCAATGGCGTCGGTGAGTCTTTGACGAGAACGCTCCGGCGGCCTCGGACCCGACGCGCTCAATCCCAACAAGGCCATATCGCCACGCAGTTTCTCAAGCTCACGACGGCAATCCGCGCAGTCATGAAGATGTCTCTCCAGCGACTCCCGCTGTTCTCCCGTCAATGCCTCCAAGGCATGGAGAGCAAGATCTTCTGCGAATTGTTCGTGTACGCTCATGCGAATACCTTGCGCAGCGCCAAAAGCCCGGACCTGATCCGGGTTTTAACCGTACCCAGCGGCTCTCCCGTCTTCGCCGCGATCTCGGTATGCGTCAACCCTTCAAAGTACGCCATTTCGAGGGCGGCGCGCTGCGGACTCGGCATCCCTTCCAGTGCGCCACGTACCTTCTGTATGACGACGGCTCGCTCCGCGTCGGATGCCATATCCGGTTCGACGGACACCACCACATCGTCGATATCAGTCTCAGGCCTTCGCCGCCTGAGATTGTCGATTGCCCGGTTTCTGGAAATAACAGCCAGCCAGGGCGCCACATTGCCGCGACTGGAGTCGAAGAGTCCCGGATTCCTCCACAACTGCATGAATACTTCCTGCAACACATCTTCGGCTGTTCCCGTATCTCCCAGCACTCGCAGCGCAATCGAGTAAACGAGAGAAGAATAGCGGTCATAGAGCGCCGCCATTGCGCTCTCATCGCCCGAGCGAATGGCCGTCACCAGCGAAAAATCGCTCAAGGGTCCTTTTAGCTCAGCGCTGGACAAGCAAACTTATCCTTACTATGAAAGTACGTTCGAGATTCCCCTTATGGATCGCCCGCTTACGGGTAACGCGAACAAATAGTAACGGAAGACCGCCAAAAGAGAAAACAGGGTGGTTCCCTCTTCGGGCGAGGGGACCACGGGGAGAAGAAATCAACCAGTTCTGTTCGTTTTTCGTGTCGGGCCTAGACAGCAGAGGTATTCGGTACTTCTTCTCCCACAATATTCTCTAGGGGCTGGGGAAGCTGCACGATGCGATTTCGCACGGCATACAGCACAAGATCAGTGATGGAGTGGAGATCCAGCTTATGCATGATGTGAGCGCGATGCGTCTCTGCCGTTTTCACTGCCATGTCGAGGCTGACCGCAACTTCCTTGGTGGTCTTGCCTTCACCGAGGAGCTGAATAACCTGCCGCTCCCGGGCCGTCAGCGTCACTAGGTTTGGTGGCTTGCTGCTTTTCGCCACGGGCCGCAGTTCTCCGTCGGCGAACAGATGTTCAAATCGAGGTGTGACAAAAATTCGTCCGTTCCTGATCGTCTCGGCAGCCTTGGCTAGGTGACGTGACGCGTCGGACTTCAACAGATATCCCACCGCACCTGCGTCAAACACCTCACGCACCATCTGCTCGCTCTCGTACAGGGAGAGAATCAGAACTTTGGTCGCCGGGAGTTCCGTGCGAATCTGGCGGGTTGCCTCCAAACCATTCAAGTTCGGCATGCCGATATCCAATACTACCAAATCGGGCTTTAACTCGAGAGCTTTCGCCACTGCCTCACGGCCGTCTGCGGCTTCGCCACAAATTTCCATTGCCGGCTGCGCTTGCAGCATCGCACGCAGGCCATGGCGTACGATCTCGTGATCATCGGCTACGAGAATTCGATACCCACTCATGGTTTTTCCTCTTAAGTAAAAGATCCGTTTCTTTTCGCTTGGAAGCCTGACGCAACCTTCTACTCTGGTCCATACCATGAATTCTGTATTACCGGGGTCAATGTTCCTGAGCCCGATAGAACTACGTAATATCACCGTGCCTGTGTGCAACAAAGGCTGCTCATGCCCCAGAGAATTTGTTCTCCAGACTTTCGGATTTAGAATCTTGCAATCATGGCATCGCTCCAACTTCTGGCCCAGCCGTGGTGGGTAAATCTTCTGATTCTAGTTCCCATCTCCGCCTATGTTGGTTTTCGACGCGTCGGCCTGAGCCTTGATTGGCCACGGCTCGCGACCGGTGCTGCCTTCGCTGCTGCTTTCGGATTTGTAGAGGCCGCCGTAGTGGTCTATCTTCGTGCAGCGGGAGGGCTGCTCCCGGGATACCTAACGTCTCTAGCCGCTGTTCGAAGCTCGATCCTTATGTATGACCAGTCGAAGTCCCTCAACGATTTTCCACAAAGCCTCATGGCCGTAGAAGTATGGCGGGAGGCAGCCACGCTCGCCATGCTCATCTCAGTCGCCATTCTCAGTGGCGCCAGAAATCGTGAAAAGCTGGCGATGTTTCTATGGGTCTTTGCGATTTGGGATTCCGCATACTACGCCGGACTTTGGGCAACCGTGCGCTGGCCGGCATCGTTGCTCGATCTCGACGTCTTGTTTCTCATCCCCGTTCCCTGGCTAGCGCAAGTTTGGTTTCCTCTCCTTATCAGCGTCACAACTGTGGTTGCCATCGCGCTGAACACAAGGAGCGAGAAACCTGATCTCGGAAGGTAACCGCCACCTGGTTACCGACGACACTGACCATAGTCATCTTGTGGCCTACGGCCTCTTGCCTCAATCTAGTGCCACGGGCGTGACCAACGTCACGGGCTTTTCATGGGCGAATCCAAGACCTCGACACCTGCCGGCACCGATTGGACTCAGCTTCTCACCGATCCGGAATTAGTAAGTCATCTGGGTCAACTTCTGCAGATCTATCGCGAAGCTCCACCGGAGAAACGGGATGACGCTCTCATGGGCGCGCTCCGTGAAATCAAGAGGAAAGGTCCGAGTAGTGGCAAGTCTGAGACCCGAAAAGATGAACAGGTAACCGTTCCCTCGACCATGCCAACTTCTCCGGAATCTACTCCACCCTTTGAACCCGATATCCTGACCCCGACCTGGGCCTCAGATCGTCGCCGGCACCCCCGGATGAAATGTTTTGTCGCGGTGGAGTTGAGAGTCGGTGGCGGACCGCCGGTTTGGGGCAATCTTTCCAACACTAGCATTGGCGGTTGTCTCGTTGAGGTTGCGACTCCCGTTCCAAGCGGTGCCAACGTTGAACTGGGACTCTGGGTGGCCAGCGGAAAAATCTGGGTTAAGGGAATCATCCTTAACGGAATCGTTACCAAGACGACTCCGTCATTCGGAGTTCGCATCAAGTTTGGCCAGATGGAAATTCCGGAACGCGAAAGCCTGCGGGAATTCCTGAAGTTCGTGGAAAGCGCCACCAAGGGCTACTCCAACCAGCACGGCTACATCGCCCAAATGAAACGCTAGTTCCTAACTTTCTTCGCCTTATCTTTCCTCTGTTTTCCTTTTGCGAGTGAATCCCTTGCAAATTCTCCGTCATCCCATACAATGCAGGCCACAGAAATGCTGGCTGCGGCAGAATTGACGCTACTACGAACGCGCCTTTCTGGAAGTTGGTAAACTGCAAGAAGGACGCAGCCTGGCAGCGCCCGAGTCATTCCAGCCAACTCACCTCTGAGTATCGGTGTGGATGTTCCGAATTTATCGCCGAAAGGGAGAATTTGAAATGGCGGTGAGCGACCAGACATTGCTGACCAGTAGTCAACTGGACACGATCAGCATCAATACGATCCGTACCTTGGCTATTGACGCAGTTCAACAAGCAAATTCAGGACATCCCGGTGCGCCTATGGCCTTGGCGCCGGTTGCGTACACTTTGTGGCAGGAATTTCTGCGTTACGACCCGGAACAACCTCTCTGGGCGAATCGTGACCGTTTCATCCTCTCGAACGGGCACGCTTCTATGCTTCTCTATGCCCTGCTCCACTTGGCGGAGGTTCGGGCTGTCAACTCCGATTACGAGCGGCTTGATCAGTACGCCGTAAGCCTCGACGACATCAAGCATTTTCGGCAGATCAATAGCAAGACCCCTGGACATCCCGAATACCGTCTGACGACGGGAGTGGAAACCACGACAGGCCCCCTGGGTCAGGGCATCGGCAATAGCGTCGGCATGTCTATGGCTGCAAATTGGCTGGCGCAAAATTACAACCGTCCTGGCTTTGAGCTTTTCAATTACAACGTCTACGCCATGTGCGGTGATGGGGACATGATGGAAGGTGTCGGAGCCGAGGCAGCGTCACTTGCCGGCCATCTGAAGCTTCCGAACCTCTGCTGGATTTACGACAACAACCGCGTCACATTGGATGGTCCGGCAGATTGGTCGTTCACTGAAGATGTAGCCGAGCGATTTAGGGCTTATGGCTGGAACATTGCGCATGTCAGCGACGCCAATAATCACGAGCAACTGCGTCTGGCGTATGAAAACTTTCTTGCAACAAACGATCGGCCGACTCTGATTGTCGTCGATTCTCATATCGGGTACGGCTCACCGAACAAGCAAGACACCAGCGCAGCCCACGGCGAGCCTTTAGGCGAAGACGAAGTCCGCCTGGTCAAGAAAAATTACGGCTGGCCGGAATCTCCGAAGTTTCTTGTTCCCGATGGGGTCAAAGAGCGGTTTCGACAAGGTATCGGCAAGCGCGGAAGCGAGTTACGCCAGCAATGGGACAAACTTTTCGCAGAATACACAAAAAAGTTCCCCGATCTCGCAGATCAACTGAATCGCATGCATCGTCGCTTGCTGCCTGACGGATGGGACAAGAACCTTCCCACCTTTCCTGCCGATTCGAAAGGCGCTGCAACGCGCGAAAGCTCCGGCAAGGTTTTGAATGCGATTGCTCAGAATGTGCCGTGGCTCATCGGTGGCTCTGCGGATCTCGCTACGTCGAACAAGACTACGCTGAAATTCGAAGGCGCTGGTGACTTCCAGGCAGGGAGCTATAAGGGACGCAATCTGCACTTTGGCGTCCGCGAGCACGGAATGGGAGCGGCCCTCAACGGCATGTCGATCGCGAAGGTTCGCCCATACGGCGGCACGTTCTTCAACTTCAGCGATTACATGCGTCCGACAATCCGGCTGGCTGCCATCATGGAAGTTCCCGTGATCTACGTTTTTACGCATGATTCCATTGGTCTCGGCGAGGACGGTCCCACGCATCAACCTGTGGAGCAGTTGCCATCGCTGCGTGCGGTTCCGGGTCTGGTGGTACTGCGTCCGGGAGATGCGAATGAAGTTGTTGAAGCTTGGAAGTACATCATGAAGCTTCGGCACGAACCCGCCGCGTTGGTTCTGTCGCGACAAGCCGTCCCGACGCTCGACCGCAGCAAGTACGCCTCAGCCGCAGGAGTTGCAAAAGGAGCGTACGTGCTTGCCGACGCGGACGACGGCAAACCAGAAGTAATCTTGCTCGGGAGTGGGAGCGAGGTCTCACTTTGCATAAGCGCCTACGAACAACTGAAAACGGAAGGCGTCAAGGCTCGCGTGGTGAGCATGCCATCGTGGGATATCTTCGAGCATCAGAGTACAGAGTACCGTAACCAGGTTCTTCCTCCGGATGTGAAAGCGCGGGTCTCGGTTGAACAGGCGTCCACCTTCGGTTGGTCCCAATACGTCGGACCAACCGGCAAGATGATTGGGATGCACACCTTCGGTGCTTCGGCGCCTTTGAAGGAATTGCAAAAGAAGTTTGGATTCAGCCCAGACAAAGTCGTAGAAGCAGCGCGAGAGGCGATAGCTAATAACAGGAAATAGAACGCCAGAACCTAACGCCGTTGGGCCGCAAGCGAGGTCAGTAGGTAACATTTCAAAGTTTCTAACGAACAAGAGGTAGCTATGCAACCAACAGGAGTCATCGATACACCCAAGGCTGTCAACTCTCTCAAAGAACTGCATCGGCTTGGACAATCCGTATGGCTGGACTACATTCGCCGTAACCTCATTACCAGCGGCGAACTGCAACGTCTGATTGCCGAAGACGGAATTCGCGGAATCACCTCGAATCCATCCATCTTTGAGAAAGCGATTTCCGGCAGCAACGACTACGCCGACCTGCTGCAATCTCTTCGCTCCCGTTCCGATCTGGATGCCAAGGGCCGTTACGAGGTGCTGGCAATTCGCGACATTCAGGACGCTGCCGATATCTTGCGTCCTGTCTACGCCGACAGCAAACGACGGGATGGCTACGTTAGCCTCGAAGTCTCGCCTTATCTCGCCCGCGACACGCAGGGCACGCTCAAAGAAGCGCGAGCGTTGTGGAAGGCCGTCGGTCGCGAGAACATTATGATCAAGGTACCCGGCACCGCCGAAGGTGTCCCCGCCTTCCAACAATTGATCAGTGAAGGCATCAACATCAACGTTACCTTGCTCTTCGCTCAGGAAGTCTACGAAAGGGTTGCCGAGGCCTATATTGCCGGCTTGCAGCAATTTGCAGGCGGTGGCGGCGATGTCAGCAAGATGGCCAGTGTGGCCAGCTTCTTCATCAGCCGTATTGATAATTCTGTCGACGCAATCGTCGCTGAGCGCCTCAAAACCTCGAAGGATACGCGCGAGCAAAATCTTCTGAAGAGCCTTTTGGGCAAGGTCGCTGTCGCAAACGGAAAGCAGACCTACCAGAAGTATCTGCAAATCTTCGGAACTGACACTTGGAAGAAGCTGGCGGCAAAGGGCGCTCAGACGCAGCGCGTGCTGTGGGCCAGCACCAGCACTAAGAACCCCAACTATAGCGACGTCCTTTACGTAGATGAGCTAATCGGCAAGGACACAGTGAACACCATGCCTCCGAACACCATTGAGGCATTTCGTGATCACGGCCATGCGAATGAATCGCTTACACAGGGTCTGGATGCGGCAAAGCAAACCATGGACACCATGGCGGGACTCGGCATCTCCATGAAAGAGATTACCGACAAACTCACAGATGATGGGGTGAAGCTTTTTGCCGACGCGTTCGACAAGCTACTGCAGGCTATCGAGAAAACCACGAAAGCCTGATGCTGTCCCGAATCGCATGCCCTCTGTGCCACAAGAGCGGCGTGATTGGCAGCTGAAACTTGACGCATCATAGTTGTTGGGCCCGAGGACTTGGACTCTTGCGCTTACCTGAACGCAAAGCGACGTGCGTAACTCCGCGCCGCCCCGTGGTGAGTTAAATTCCTTTTTGTCTTCCAGTGCGATAGACTACTAACCCTTAGAAAAACGTTTTAATAGCCTACAAGGAGCAGCTATGCGGCTCGGGATGGTGGGTTTAGGCAAGATGGGCGCTAACATGACACGCCGACTCATGCGGGGTGGCCATGAAGTTGTTGTTACGGATTTGAGTCCGGATAACGTCAGCAAGCTCACCGGCGAGGGCGCGGTCGGCTCATCTTCTCTCGATGATTTTGTGTCCAAGCTGGGCAAGCCTCGCATCGCTTGGCTTATGGTGCCGGCGGGTGATCCAACTGAACAAACGGTGCAGACCTTAGCGCAGCGCATGCAGCGCGGAGATATTCTGATTGATGGCGGTAATTCCTACTTTAAGGATGATGTCCGTCGTTCAAGGCAGCTGCAGGACAAGGGCATTCATTACGTAGATGTCGGCACCAGCGGAGGCATCTGGGGCATAGATCGCGGTTATTGCATGATGATCGGTGGCCCGAAAGAGGCGGTTCAGCAGCTTGATGCCATCTTCAAGACTCTGGCCCCCGGGCGTGGAGATATTCCGCGCACACCTGGCAGGGAAAAAATACAAGACACTGCCGAGGACGGATACATCCATTGTGGCCCGTCAGGCTCCGGACACTTCGTCAAGATGGTTCATAACGGTATTGAGTATGGCCTCATGCAGGCCTATGCCGAGGGATTCGATATCTTCAAAAATGCCGCGAGCAAGGAACTACCTGAAGAGCATCGCTACAACCTCAATCTCGCTGATATTGCGGAGGTCTGGCGCCGAGGTAGCGTTGTCAGTTCCTGGCTGCTCGACTTGACTGCGATGGCTCTCACTGAGAGTCCTTCCCTGTCAGAATACTCAGGTTACGTGCAAGACTCGGGCGAAGGACGATGGACCATACAAGCAGCTGTCGAGGCGGCTGTACCGGCAGACGTGCTCACTGCAGCCTTATATACACGGTTCCGTTCACGTCAAGAACATACGTTCGCCGAGAAGATGTTGTCCGCAATGCGCCAGAAATTCGGGGGACACGTCGAGGCAGTGCCGGCGAAAAAAACCGCATAGTACCGGTAAGGACAAGAAATGGCGTATATCGAGACGGCGATCGCAACCGACCAGCCCAAGGCAGGTAAGCGCGGTGATCCCTGCATCATGGTCATCTTCGGAGCGGCGGGTGATCTCACCAGGCGCAAGCTCGTTCCGGCACTATACAACCTTGCCCGCCTGCAATTGCTGCCAAGCGAGTTTTCCATCGTTGGGGTCGCGCACACGGCCATGAATACCGACGATTTCCGCGACAAAATGGCCGATGCTCTCAAAACCTTTGTAGAAGGGCAACTCGACTCGGACCTCGTGAAGTGGTTCACGCAGCGCATGCACTACCTGCCCTGCGAGTTTGACGATGCCCAGATGTACCCGAAGTTGAAGGGTCTGCTGGAGAAGGCGGACCAGGAATTTGCCACCCGCGGCAACTACTTCTTTTATCTGGCTACTGGTGCAGATTTCTTTGGGCCCATTGTCGAAAGTCTTGCGGCAAACGGACTCATCGAAGAAAACAGCCATTACTGGCGCCGCGTGATCATCGAGAAGCCCTTCGGGCACGATATTGAGTCGGCCAAGGCGCTGAACAAGCAACTGCTCCAGGTCGCTGCAGAAAAGCAGATCTATCGCATCGATCATTACCTCGGCAAAGAAACCGTCCAGAACATTTTGGCGTTTCGTTTCGCTAATGGGATTTTTGAGCCCATCTGGAATCGCCGTTATATTGATCACATTCAGATTTCCGTGGCCGAAACGGTCGGCGTCGAACAACGCGGAAGCTACTACGACAAGGCTGGTGCTCTCCGCGACATGGTTCCCAACCACATCATGCAGCTGATTAGCCTGACTGCCATGGAACCCCCTGTATCGTTCCATGCTGACGCTGTGCGCGACGAGCAGGCCAAGATTCTGCATGCCATCCAGCCTCTAAGCGATGAAGACGTCCTGAGCAAGACGATCCGCGGACAATACGGTGAAGGTAACATCGACGGTCAGCGCGCACCGGCCTATCGTTCCGAATCTGGCGTGCCGCCCGACTCCAAAACCGAAACGTTCGTCGCCATGAAGTTGCTGATCGACAATTGGCGATGGGCCGATGTTCCCTTCTACCTGCGCACTGGCAAGCGTCTGCCGTCCCGCAATACGCAGATTGTCATCCAGTTTCGCCGCGCACCATTTGTGCTGTTCCGCGATACTCCGGTCGAAAACCTGATGCCGAATCAACTGGTGTTGCACATTCAGCCGGAAGAGGGTATCTCGCTTCGGTTCGCCGCCAAATCGCCCGGTCCGATCATGCGCCTTGGCGCCGTCGATATGAACTTCGAGTACCGGGATTACTTCGGGACTCAGCCCAACACCGGCTACGAGCGTCTTCTTCACGACTGCATGATTGGCGACGCGACCCTGTTTCAGCGTGCGGATATGGTCGAGGCCGGGTGGTGCGTCGTCAATCCGGCATTAGACGTGTGGAAAGCTCTCCCCCCTCGTAACTTTCCCAACTATCCTGCCGGCACATGGGGACCTAAGGAATCGGAAGAGCTGCTGGAGCGTGACGGCCGGCACTGGAGGAACTTCGACAGATGATCTTGGCTGGCGACATCGGAGGCACCCACTCAAGACTGGCGTTCTTCGATGTTTCTAACGGAGACTTTCGCCTGGTTTCAGCCTCGGTCTTTGCCAGCCGCGAATATTCCAGTCTCGACGAAATCGTTCTCCAGTACGTATCCAGCAGCGGCATGCACCCGGACACTGCGTGCTTCGGAATTGCTGGCCCGGTTCGCAACGGTCGTGTCGAGGCTTCTAATCTTCCTTGGGTCATTGAATCTCAGCGGCTTGCCGATGAAATAAAGATTCCGAGCGCCATACTAATTAACGATCTCGAGGCGAACGCTTGGGGTATCTCCACGCTTGGCCCTGACGATGTTGTCTGCTTGAACAAGGTACGCGGCAATCCTGAAGGAAACCAGGCCGTGATTGCGGCTGGTACTGGGCTCGGCGAAGCCGGTATGTATTGGGATGGCTCGCAGCACCACATCTTCCCCAGTGAAGGTGGCCATTGCGATTTTGCACCTCGGAATGACCTAGAAACCGACCTGCTCCGCTACTTGCGAACTCGTTTCGGTCATGTGAGTTACGAGCGCATTGTCTCGGGCCCTGGGCTGGTGAATGTGTTTCACTTTCTTCGCGATAGCGGCCGCGGTGTCGAGCCGTCATGGTTGACTGAACAGATGGCGCATTCCGATCCTGCCGCAGCGATCTCCACCGCCGCGATGGCCGGCAAGTGTTTGCTCTGCGAACAGGCCCTCGACTTGTTCATCTCTATTTATGCGGCCGAGGCAGGAAACCTGGCCCTGAAGACAATGGCAATCGGCGGAATCTACATCGGCGGGGGTATTGCTCCCAAGATGGTCTCCAAGCTTGCGGGTCCACTGTTCATGCAATCTTTCGTTGCGAAAGGACGTTTACAGCACCTGTTGGAAGCGATCCCGGTTCGAGTCATCATGAATGACATGGCAGCACTGCAGGGCGCCGCTCAATGCAGCATCGTGAAATCTGCGGCCTTAGTCCGCTAGACTTCTCGTCACTGCAGTTGCTTGATCTACGCCGATGCCAGCTTATTTCTCTTCTGGAAGAGCTTTCTGTCAGCTTCGCGCAGACTATCCGCGAAATCCGCACCAGTCACGTAGGTTGACAGCGCGTAGGTGACGGACAATTCATAGGCCTTGTTGTTGTTCCGGTTCCACTGTGCCAACTCCCGCATCAACCGTTGAATGGGGAAATCCGCCTGGCGCTCGCTAGTGTCGGGCATCATGACCAGGAATTGTTCCTTCGCCTGGCGAAATACCACGTCGCCGCCGCGGAAGACCAATTTCAGCACCTTGGCGAATTCCACAAGAACAAAATCACCCTCCAGGCTTCCATATTTCGCGTTGATGGCAGCGAGGTTGCTAACCTCGATGGCCATGAAAGTCAGGCTACAACCGACCCGGTTAGCTCGCGCAACTTCGGTCGGAACGAGTTCGTCGACTGCCCGCCTGTTCAGCATTTGGGTCAACGGATCTACTAGCGAGAGACTCTCCAAACGTTCATTCAGCACGAGTTCGCGAATCAGTTTTCGTCGTGTCGAGTTGAGCGTGACCTTTTGCCCGATGATGTAGACATTGAAAAGCAGAATCATCGAGATCAGCCCAAAGAATAGTTGCGGAAGATATGCCTGATCCAAATGGATCACGCGCTGTGCCCACACCAGATTCGGTACCACCAGGCACAGAAATCCTGCTAACAACACCAGGGTTACAAGGATGCCGATCGACCAGAGTTGAAGATCCCGTCCTGACAACTGCTGAATTTGTTGCTGGATCTCCTCGGTCCGAGCCAACATCGTAGGAGATCCATTTCTGTCTTCGGCCAACCCAGACATCCCGCTTCTCCCCTCAGCACAACGACGCCGGAACTGCTGGTTACCATTTTTCAACTGGAAATTACATCGGCAAACAGGGAAATCACGGTGGGGATTACGCCGGTAACCAAGGGGTCTCGACCAACGTGCCAAATAACAACGACTTCAGGCGTAATTCACGTTCACCAGCACATTCTTGCCTCCTTCGTTTCGCAAGGTGATCTCCACCTTACGGCCGACCGGAAGGGCGTTTCGGACGTCTCCCTCGACAGCTAGCATATTCGTATTCTTCGCTCCATCGGAAATTACCACGATGGACTTGTTCGGCTGTCCGACGTGAGCTTCAAAAAATTGAACGCTCTCGACCCGCCCTTTCTGAACTGAGCCGCCGGCGTTGACTAACTTGCGCCGCGAATCGCCGAACGACTGTGAACTTCCCGAAGACCCCTTGCGCAACTCAATAAAGGTGTTGAGGGCGAACACCCCTGAAATTGCCAGAAGAATCAGGCTTGTGAATAGACCGTCTACGGTAGTAACTGCTCCGAAGAAGACAATCCACACGATTGCGAGCAGAGGCAGCAGGGCCAGTCCAGCAGATATGAGGAGCATCATAAGCTTTGCAGTGAGTGCAGGAAGTAGCCGATCAGACTAGCAGAAAAGGTAGAAACTTTTCACCAGGATTCGGCTAAGCACAGGTATCGCGCCAGTCGCAGATTTCCTTCAACCCCTGGCTCCGAGTTTGCTCGAAAAGGCGTACCCGGTGTCGAATATGTTCGAACTCGTGAATGTCAGCCCAAACCTCCGCCTGCCACGAGTAATCATGGACCGCCGATTCGCCGCAGCTCGCGCACCGTGTGTGCAGCTTTCGGACTTGACGAGGTGTCTCTTGTTCTGGATGAAGTTCGATAAAAATGCACCGCACTTCCTGAATATCATCGTTGTCGCCGATCACATGCTCATAACGAAGCAGGAAATGAAATCCTAGTTTTCGAGCTTCGGTTTCCGCCTCGTTGCGCGTGTGGAACGGCCCATATTCAGCTCGCAGTTGTTCGGTCGAATCGCACGCCATCCAGAATGTTTCTTTATAAGCCATTCCGCGCCCCTAGCAGCCCGAATGACCTACGACACGGGCGTTGCCTGTGCGAAAGGTGCAATTCACTTTCCGCATCGAGGGGGCTCCAGGCTAATGGTTTCAACCACTTATGATCCTACCCAACTCCCCTTAAACCAGGTCGTCGCAAGTTTTTGCAGCGTTTTCCTCATGCTGCACTCTCCGGGTACGCGGATGAATACTTCCCCGCAACCAATCCGTCACGTACCATCCTTCCATCCGAGCCCAACGGTTCTCAGGGGAGAGAGGATCCGTCTCTGCATGGGTCAGCGGCACGAAGGTCGAAAGGAAATGAAGGTTTCGGTCCGGATCTTCGGTACCGATACGTCTGGGAAACTCTTTTCAGAAACAGTCTCCACCCTCAACATAAGTCGTGATGGCGTTCTTTTGTCGGGTGTTCAGGCTGAACTTAAGCTAGGGGAGACCATCGGCCTCGGATATGGAAATCAAAAGGGACGCTTCTCGGTGAAATGGGTGGGTGAACCCAATTCGCTCCGGGCACACCAAGTCGGGCTCATGAATCTTACTCCTGACAAGCAAATCTGGGACTTTCCGCTCCCGCAGCCCGGCGTCGATGAACACGGCAGGCATTCCCCGGGCGCCGAGCGTAGAAAAACCCCACGGTTCAAATGCATTAATTCGGCAGAGATTCATGCCGACGGTCAGGGCCCTGCCGTCAGGGGCAACGTTGTGGAGTTGGCAATGGCCGGATGTTACGTCGAAGCCCCAATTACGCTTGGTAAAGGCCAAAAGATAAAGCTTGCAATATGGGTTCAGGAAGCCAAATTGTGGGTTCAGGCCAAGGTAGTCACGAGCCGCCCGGGAATCGGGGCGGGCCTGCAGTTCATCGAAATCTCCGACCAGGATTCAGAACTGCTTCGCGCCTACCTGCAAACCATCCCTCGCATCCGATTGCCGAAGTCCTGATCTCCTTCTGCTCCCGATAGGCTAAGATCACACTGAAGGGGCTGGCATCGTAACCAGATTTGTTCTTCGTTTTTCTTGGGTCTCACCCCTTGGTGTACTCGACGCCAGACAGCGCTCCAGTGCTGCTGAGAGATAAAGGTGATGCACCGGCTTGGTGATGTAAGCTTCCGCTCCGAGTTCGGTCGCATCACGAATCACTCGCGGATCGTCAACTCCCGAACACATGATCACTTTCAAATCAGGGCGCAGGCGTCGCAGGTGGCGCAGCGTCTTCAAACCACCTATGCCGGGCATTTCTACATCCAGCAATACGATCGCTGGCGCACATCCCTCTTCTACACGACGGATGGCATCCTCTCCATTGCCGGCGATTTCGACCTCGCATGCCTGAAGTTCCAAAAGCATGCGAAGATATCGCTGCATGTGCGGACAATCATCAACGACCAGAGCCAATCTTCTGCCAGAGTAAGGTCGCATATTCGCCAAGGAGAGGACGGATCCCCAGTGACGGGCCGATGTTCGTAATAACGCTGCCCATTCGCGCGGCTTCGCAAGCCATCCGACTGTTGAAACCGCAATAACGGATGGGCTTGTTTACAAGGCTATCCCTCGCCGGTCAAACGCTTTCGGGTGCGAACGATCTCAAGCGTTTCAACGACATGCATCGCGTCCACAGCGCCTTGCACCACAAATAGAGCAGTAAAGCTCATCCCATCTTCCGACCAACCCAGAAAACTTGACCGCTGCGGGGTCTCGCTATCGTCCCTTCATGAAAGAAATCAGTGATTGAATTGCCCTTTGTGCATAACCCGCCAAAAACCGAGCAGGGCAAGCCTTCAGATATCTGCGAAAAGCTAGACTAGGGCCTCCAGCGGAGTCGATCGCGCGACTGGCACATCGTGGCGGAGACCCAATGCGTCGCTCCAACTCCTGCCACCATGGCTGGCGACATACAGAGCCAGTTCCAGGCGGCTCCAAACTCCAATTTTGTCGAAGATGTTTCGCAAGTAGTTCTTCACCACCTGTTCGGTCGTGCTCATGAGATCGGCGATTTCACGATTCGTCCGACCTTCCCAGACGAGGGTGGCGATCTGGACTTCTTTTGCTGTTAGGCGTTCACGAGGTTGCATGGTTCTCCTTGCTCCTTTTGAAACATGGCAGTTGCCAGCTTCACGCGCTTTCGGCCGTCTCGTATACCTGCACGAAGAAACAACGTCCGAAGGTGTTGCTTGACTGTGCGGGGACTGATGTGCAGTTGTTCAGCGATTTCTTTATTGCTGCAACCTTGTACCAGCAGCTTCAGCACTTCTTCATCCCGTGGCGTGATTTTGATTTCGTTCAGGTCCGTCATGTCCCTTCCTTCACAACCTGATTGCTGACTTCTTTGAAATCAGTGCCTCACCTAAAAGCACGGGCTTCGCCAAACCTTCGCTGCTGAGTAACGAAGAGCCAACTCGAATGGACTCTGCCGGTTAGAAGCACCCTCCAAGAACCCCAAGCACGCATAGGGTCTGCCTTTCGCTTCCGGAATGGAACGGACCGTACCGAAATGGACTCTCAACCCTATCCAAGCACAAATTCGGTAGTGTGCAAACTAATGCACACTCCTTTTCATGCCGACTCGGCCTGATAGCTCCCGCTCGTCTGCGCTCGAAAGGCAACGAGCGGTGGGCCAGCATTGGAATCCTTATAAGCCATTGCAAACAAATTATTTAGTGATGACCGGAAAGGAAACTCATTCATCGGGTAACGCCGGAAAGGTTGGTATGCAACAAATTTGACCGCAGATTTCTTGGTTCCACAATTGCATTACAATAAGGCATTCTTGGACGCCACCAAGTCAAAAGACAGGGTCTTGCGCTTGAACCAAGAGGTCACGACCGGCCCAACTCGACTGACTCTCAGTGAGGAGTCATTCCAGCAGTTGCTCGAAGCTGCCTTCGTTATCCAGGAACAGAATGATCGTGCAGCCCGGCCATTACAACATTCCGACTCGCATCACGTTTTGTCGGAGATAATCGAAGCTCAACGCCTCATTCATTCCGGACAATTGGAGCTGCAGCCTGCCACCCAGCTCGTCGTCGACCGCGTGCGCAAAGTGACCGCGGCAAACTGGGCCGCTGCGGCATTCGTTCAGGAAAACGAACTCCACTATCGCGTCACCAGTTCCGGCGTAAACGGCTTTCGAATCGAGAGTGCTCGAACCGATTCTTGTCCTTCGGCCGAGTGCTTGCGCTCCTCACACTCTCTGCTGCAAGACGATCTTTCGATGAAGCACGGATTCGAAAATTATCGTGCCCACGGTATTCAGTCGCTGATTGCCGTTCCCTTTTTCGCGGAAGGAAAAGCGGCTGGTATCCTCGAAGTCGGCTTTGCCAATGCCCACGCTTTCGCGCAGAAAGACGTCAACACTTGCGAACTGCTGGCCAGTCTGATCACTGAGGCGATGTCGCGCGCCGCAGAGCTGGAATGGAAACGCGCCCTCGCTGCCGAGCGCGCCACCATGCTCGAGACCCTGGAAAGGATAAAGCCACAACTTGAACGGCTTGCCGAACCACTTGCTGCGGAGGCAACTGCCTTAACCGAAGAACAATCAGCGGAGATTGCGGAGACAATAGAAATTCCGAGAGTAGAGTGTCTGCTTTGTCGAGGGTGCGGCAAGCAACTGACCGGCGAAGAATCATTTTGTGGCAGCTGTGGATTGCCTACCCCCAACCGCAAGCCCACTGGCGATATCCAGAGCAAGTGGGCATCTCTGTGGCAGATGCAGCAGGCGGCAGAGAAAGAAAGATTGGGAAAAACACAGGGGCAGGAGCCGACAGACGCATTAGCCCTGCCTCATGACTCGGCGCTGATGATACTAAAGCAGATCAGTGAGGGCATCATCCCGGACTGGGGTTCGGAACAGGAAGAAGCAGCCCTCCAACTGAAGAACGAAAATGAAATTCGCATCCTGCCCGATGATCTTGTGCCTCCTGCCTCGCCGCGCTCGCCTTGGACGTCTGCAGCACACGCTAGACAGTGGCTCGAATCCCTTACGCCGCACAGTGACAAGCGCGTGTGGTTGGCGAAAACCTGGCGGCGACAGCGAGCAAATATCTATCTCGGTACTGCCATACTTTTGTTGATTACAGTGATTGCCGGTTGGAATTCGATTGGCCCACAAAGTCACACGGATCCCGGCCGACCCAAGCTTTCCCTGTTTGAAAAGGCGTTAATCGCTCTGAATCTGGCCGAACCACCTCCAGCCCCTGTGTATTCCGGAAATCCTAAGACACAAGTCTGGGTGGACCTGCACACCGCCCTTTACTACTGTCCGGGAGAGGATCTCTACGGAAAAACGGATGGCGGAAAGATGACAACTCAGCGCGACGCGCAGCAAGACCAATTTCAACCTGCCCTTCGTAAACCCTGCAATTAATTTCGGCCTCTCCATTAAGATTGGCCATCTCTAACGTTGACAATGCGTTTTGTCGAGAGTGGAATTGATCCAAGCTCTCAGGAGACAATCAGTGGAAGATCCGCTCGAAGAACCGCACAAGCATGCCGATTTGCCCACCCCCGAATTGAATCCGCTGATGAATCCAACATTGGGAAAAAATCTCGGACGATGGGCCCAGGTTTATTTCACCAGTCCTCCGGAAGCTCGTGAACGAGCAGTTCTCGAACTCTTGCGGGAATTGGAAAGCAAGCCCGAAACGAGCTTTTCCGACGCAAGAAGACCTGACAATTTATGCCCACGATGTCACGAGCCAACCCCGGAGGGTCAGAAATTTTGCGGCGTCTGTGGCATTTCGCTTCGGCAAAGTGAGATTCGGATTTCGCCAGTTCCGGAGGATCCCGTACCACAGCTACCACACCTTCCAACAAGCAAAGATAACGCCTCGGAAAGTTCAGAGGGGGAAATCGACGAAATTCAATGGTTGCGCGACCGTGCTACACGTACCCCCAATGAACCCGTCAATAGCCGCAAGCCATGGCTCATGGCAGCGGCCGCAGTCGTCATTGTGGTCGCAATTGTGGCATTCCTTCGCCTATCGCCAAGCGCGGACGCGAGGCTGGGGACGGAATCCGCAAGCGGCAACTCCGCATCCGAAAAGCCACTGAAGGCAGTTGAGGCACAAACAATGAAGCCGCCAGGAGAGGGCCATCGTACCATCGGAAAAATTCGCAATGCCGAGACTTCTGTTCAAATGGACGATGTCCAAAAAAGCGGCGGTGTGACTCTCGCTGGCGAAGTTTCTCGCGACGCCTCTGCGTCGCAGGAACTCGAGCCCTCTGGACCCGGTGCGCGCGACTATGTCGAGGCGCAGCGTCTCCTGCAAGGAACCGAGCGTGATCCAGCACGGGCAGCCCAGTTGTTATGGAAGTCTGTAAAGAAGCAGAACGCCGCCGCAGGAATCCTCTTGGCAGACTTGTACGCGCGCGGAGACGGGGTCGACAAGAACTGTGAACAATCACGCTTGCTGTTGGCGGCCTCTCTTAAGAAAAACACGGCACAAGCTGAATCCACGTTGCGATCGATCGAAACATCGTGCCCTTAGAGATCGATTCTGCGGCAAAAAAGGAAGGCCTCGTCATGGCGAGGCCTTTCTTTATGAGGGATGATTTCAGCTGCTAGTTATGCCCGTAAGCACGCACTCCGCGAAGTCGTGCTTGCACCAAGTCCAAAATACTGTGCTCCCAATTTTTTAGATTCTTAGGCGTGGGCTGCGCTTTCGTGTCTTCTGGCTTCGTACCAGAGGGCAAGTTCGACTCGGTTCCAAAGGCCGAGTTTGTCATAGATGACGCGTAGGTAGTTCTTGACGACATGCTCTGTGGTCCCGATGGCGTCTGCAACCTCGCGGTTTTTGAGTCCTTGAGCGACGAGCTCAATGACTCGTTGCTCCCTTTCGCTGGGAATGCGCTTCCCGTAGCGTTCGCCTCTGAGCATAGCTGCCTCCGATACAGTAGGGTTGCAAGCTTGACTCGCTTGATTCCGCCGGTAATGCCAAATCTGAGGAAAAGTCGGTTGAAGTGCGCCTTTACCGTGCGTCGCGCCATTTTGAGCTGTCGTGCAATCTCGTCGTTATCGCAGCCTTGCAGTAGCAGATCTGCGATCTGTTGCTCGCGCGGACCCAATGCAACAGACTCGTCTTTCATGCCTTACCCCCGGGGTTGGACTTTGCCGCACAGAAACCTAGAACACTCGTGTCCGGTTCGCGTTTCGCGAGTTCAAATTTTTTTGACTTTGCTGCGAAGGCTTACGGAACGTCAATCTTCCAACTTTCATATGCACTCATGCTGCCAAGCCACCCCTAAATTGGCTGTGATTGACGACCAATGTTTTCCACAGAGGCTCTCCTGTGACCAGCGGCCATTTCTCGTCGGAAAGCACCATAGCTGCAGTACAGAGACAAGCGCTAAACAACGCGTTCAGGGAGAAATAACGTCTGGAGACAATTGCAAGGAAGACACTTAGAGGATCGTTAAGGCAAACCCCTTAGGACAAAAATGCACAAAACGTATCCGGTTCTGGAACTAATTACACTTCTGTCCTGCAGCGAAACCAAACAATTCGGTCGCCATTTCATTTGATGCATTTATTCATTCGCGCAATCGCCCGGGGAGCCCTCGAACAAAACAAGTAACCGCATCCGGGCGAGCCGGCAGCGCCAACGCTTCGAGGTTTTCACTTCAGCTTTGTTTTACACTTAATTTCTCCATGAAATTGTCCGTGGTCATGCCGGTATACAACGAGCGTGCGACTCTGCAACACGTTGTCGAGCGCGTTCTCTCGGTCCCGCTTGAAATCGAATTGATTTGCATCGATGACGGCTCCAGCGATGGCTCTGACCAGATCTTGCGTGATTTGCAGCTGCAATATTCACAAATACGTTTCATCCAGCAAACATGCAACGCAGGGAAGGGTGCTGCACTTCGCCGCGGCATTCAGGAAGCTACTGGCGATTTCGTGATCATTCAGGACGCCGATCTCGAATATGACCCTACCGAATATTCGGCATTGCTGGATCCCCTCGTCCAGGGAAAGGCCGATGCAGTTTACGGTTCTCGTTTTCTCGGCAGCGGCCCGCATCGCGTTCTCTATTTCTGGCACTCGGTCGGCAATTGGGCTCTGACTCTTCTTTCGAACTGCCTCACCAACATCAACCTCAGTGACATGGAAACCTGTTACAAGGCTTTCCGCCGCGAAGTGATTCAGTCGATTCCCATCGAGGAGAATCGCTTCGGCTTCGAACCTGAGATTACTGTTAAGCTGGCCAAGCGCCGCTTACGCATTTACGAAGTCGGAATCAGCTATTGGGGCCGCACCTACGAGGAAGGCAAAAAGATCGGATGGAAGGACGGCTTGCGAGCGCTCTGGTGTTTGCTCAAATATTCAATCAAGGAATCGGCTGTAGCGCGGCATTCGTCTGCGAATGAAGGGATTGGGCCGAATCCGCGCGAGCACGTCTCTACCAGCACACGCTAGATGCAGCTGCAATTCTGAACGCTTGCGAGTCACCAATTGCTTCTACAACGAACTGCTTCTGACATGTAGAACTCTGGACATCTGGAAAGATCTGTGACAATCTGATGGAAATTTCATGAACCCGCGTGAGGCTATTCACGAAATTCTTTTTCAAGCGGCGTTACTTTTGGAATGACTTAGCTGGCCGACCCGATGCTGTAATCTTTAGCGGTATGTGAAAATACTACCCTGGTCCCCCGTCCGGGCAGAGACATACCTCGATATTGTCAGAAAGCGCCTTTCAACCGGATACAGTATTCCCGAATGGACAGTCCTGCAACCACCGGCTTTCAGCTTTCTCTGCAGCAAAAGCGTGTCTGGAAACTGCAACGCGCCCAGCAGTTCGTCTCCCAGATAGCCATTCTTCTGCAGGGGGAACTTGACCAGCAACGTCTACACAGCGCGCTGATCAAGATTTTCCAGCGCCACCAGATCCTACGCACCTTCTTTCAGCGAAGCCCCGGCGTTGAATTCCCCATCCAGATGGTTGAAGAGAACGCAGCCTTTTCCTGTTTCCGCTCCAGTCTTGGAGAGATGAAGCCCGGATCGGAGGAAGACCAGGTCCAAAGCGCTCTTCGCACTCAGTCAGAAGCCGATCTGCTCGACGGCAGCGCGCTTGACGTAGCTCTTATCGATGGCGCTCCCGATCGTCACTTTGTACTCTTCACTCTTCCGGCGGTCTGCGCCGACTTTGTCACCCTGAAAAATCTCGTGGTCGAACTACAAGAGCACTACGCCGGAGTCGTCACGATCACTAACCAATCACAACAATACGGTGACTACACGAAGTGGCAAAGCCAATTGCTACAGAATAATGATGCTCAGTCTCTAGACAAGCTTTCATTCTGGAAACTGCAGGATACCTCCTCGATGACTCCACTCGAGCTGTCGTGCCAGAAGACCGGTGGAGAAAATGCCGCCTTCGCTACCGCTGCCATTCCCATCCGGTTGCCTTATTCCGTCCTTCACAGGATTTCGCCCTCAACAGAAACTCTCGCCGATTGGCTTCTGTCCGCCTGGCAGGTGCTCTTGTGGCAACTGGGCGGGCGCCCCGACTTTGCGATAGGGTTTGTTAGTGACGGAAGAGGCTGTGAAAAGTTCATGAATGCGATGGGCCTCTATGCCAAGACACTCCCCCTGCGAATAAGCATGGCGCCGAATCGCACGTTTGCTGAATGTGTGAGAGCGACAGGAAAGATGCGGGCCAGCGCGATCGAACATCAGGACTACTACGAGCGTACGGATGACAGTTTGCCCATCGGCTTCGTGATGGAAGAAGAAGTCTCGCCGCAAACCGTTCGTGGGCTACGAATCTCCGTTTATGCTCTTCGCTGCGAAATCGAACGTTTCCATCTGGCGTTAAAATGCCTACACTCTCCGGACGCATGTGTCGTCGAACTCATTTACGATCCAGCTTACTTTGAGCAAGACACGGTTGAGCGAATCTCGCAACAGCTCTCCAGGATATTGGCTGCAGGGTCCTCGGATCCCAACTCCACGATGGCTTCGTTGCTGAGCCTTAACGTGGAACCGGAGGAATCGGCCGAGCCTTTCGATCCGACTGCCGTTCACCGTCCATATGGATCGAGCATCGATGACCAAGCCGATGAGTAATGCCTTCGCAACCGCAGGGGCTTTTGTTCCTCCTCCTTTGAGCCAGGGCGAAGCTCACGTCTGGCATACCGATCTCGTAAATCTCGGGGCTGTCGATCACAATTGGGCTCATCTGTTATCAACAGAGGAACAGCAGCGAGCTTCTCGCTTTCGCTTTTCGCGCGATCGTGAGCGCTTCGCGGCCGCCCGCGCATGGTTGCGAGTCTTACTTGGCAGCTACCTTAATGTCGCGCCAGGAACCCTCGATTTTAGTTATACGGAACACGGCAAGCCGTCGCTCAATGGTCTACACGCACCGGAGGATCTGCATTTCAATATCTCGCACTCCGATCAGGTTGTACTTTCTGGAGTTACGCTCGGTCACGCAATTGGCGTCGATGTTGAACGTGTCCGCTACGACTTCGAAGTCGTAAGCATCGCGAGACGTTTCTTTTCCGCCGCTGAGCAAAAGGCCTTCTCCGCCCTTCCTAGCACACAGCATCATCACGCGTTTTTCGACTGTTGGACACGCAAGGAGGCCTACGTGAAGGCAGTGGGAGAAGGGCTATCCCATCCGCTGCACCAATTCGACGTTTCACTGAGTCCCGGAACCTCGACTGGCCTTCTTTCCACCCGTCCCGATCCCGATGAGGTAAAACATTGGACGTTGGCTGCGGTGGAAATCGATCCTGGTTACTCGGCAGCCGTCGCTGTGCGAGCAGCGGGAATCACGATTCACTGTCGCGAGTTTCCGCAGCTGGCTTAAGTCCTGCAAAGAGAGAACCGAGAGAACAATGATGCGGATCCTGAGCGTCGTTGGCGCGAGGCCGAACTTTATGAAGATCGCGCCGCTTGTGGCTGAGTTCAATGCCATCCCCGAGATACAGCACTGCCTCGTTCACTCAGGCCAGCACTACGACGAGCAGCTCTCGGGAAAATTCTTTGAGGAGTTGAGACTGCCCAAGGCAGATGTGAATCTGGAGGTCGGCTCGGGAACACATGCCGTGCAGACAGCCGAGGTCATGAAGCGACTGGAGCCAGTGCTCACCGACTTCAAGCCGGACTTGGTTATCGTTGTCGGGGATGTGAACTCCACGATGGCTGCCGCCCTCACGGCCGCCAAACTCGGTATTCGTCTCGCACACGTTGAGGCCGGTCTGCGGAGTTTCGATTCTTCCATGCCGGAAGAAATCAACCGCAGAGTGACCGACAACCTCTCCGATCTGTTGTTCGTGACGGAAGAGAGTGGAATTCGCAACCTGATCGCTGAGGGCATCTCTCACGAGCGAATGTTTCTTGTCGGAAACATAATGATCGACACGTTGCTTCACCATCGTGAACTCGCAAGGCGTTCGCCAATACTCGATCAACTGGGACTACGCTCTGGTACTTCTGCTTCGAGCTACGGAGTGCTTACCTTGCATCGGCCCTCCAACGTCGACAAGCGAGAGGTGCTCGAGCCTCTGCTTTTCGCCATCCATGAAGTTTCGCAAGCGGTGCCCATCCTGTTCCCGATCCATCCCCGGACCATGGGACGAATTCAGGAACTCGGCCTGGCGAAATATCTCGCCAATGGAAGTGGCAGCGTTGGAAACGGCTTTCGACCTCTGTCGCCAATGGGGTATCTGGACTTTCTTTGTGTTATGGACACTGCAACTCTGGTGCTCACGGACTCCGGCGGGATACAGGAAGAAACGACAGTTCTTGGAGTTCCCTGCCTGACACTTCGCGAAAACACTGAACGCCCCGCGACCATTGAGCAAGGCACGAATCATCTCGTAGGAACGAATCCGGATCGCATCGTGGAAGCGGCCCGCGAACTCCTGCGCACCGGACGCACGGAAGGTCGCAAGCCGCCGCTCTGGGACGGAAAGGCCGCGCAACGGATCGTGCAGATTTTGGCGACACAGAATCATTTCCAGGTACCATTTGCCACTTAAACTGGTACATAAATATCTTGGGACAACAAAGACGCTGCATGGATGCCAGCACGCAAGAAACCGTACCGGAGTCCTTGGCGCCATCAGGTGCACTTGACGGAAAATTGGTACAGGGAATTGCGTGGACGGGTGGCGTCAAGTGGAGTACTCAGATTGTCGCTTGGGCGGCGACTCTATTCGTTGCAAGGGTGCTCTCACCTGACGACTACGGCCTTGTGGGGATGGCGACCGTTTATCTCGGCCTTGTGACCATGTTGAGCGAGTTCGGCATCGGCACAACCATCATCACCCTGCGAGACCTCACGACTCGCGAAATTGCTCAACTCAACGGATTCTCGATCCTGCTGGGGCTTGGGGGCTTTGCATTGTCCTGTCTGGCAGCGGCGCCAATCGGAGCATTCTTCCGATCCGCTCGCCTCCCGTTGGTAGTAGTCGCGATGAGCACCACCTTCATTATCAGTTCGTTCCAGTCTGTACCATCGGCCCTCTTGCAACGCGACCTGCGCTTCAAGCTGATCAGCCTAATCGATGGCACCAAGACCATGGTACTCGCCCTGGCAACGGTCCTCTTTGCTCTGGGAGGTCTGCGCTATTGGACCTTGGTTCTCGGTGCGATATTGAGCGCGCTGATTTCAACCACTCTAACTCTCTGTATTCGCCGACATGCCTTTGCGATGCCACAATTCAAGACTCTGAGTTGTTCTCTGCGTTTCAGTTGGCATGTTTTGATCAGCCGGTTGTCGTGGTACGCCTATTCGAATTCTGATTTCGTAGTGTCAGGCCGCGTGCTGGGACAACTTGCGCTTGGCGCTTATAGCGTAGCCTGGAACCTGGCGAATGTGCCGGTCGAGAAAATTACCGGAGTGCTGAATGGCGTGACCCCAGCGCTCTTCTCTGCGGTTCAAAAAGAAAAGGCAGAGTTGCGCCGCTACCTGTTGAACCTCACTGAGGCCATAGCCCTCCTCACCCTCCCGCTCAGCATCGGATTAGGCCTTGTGACGTCTGACTTCGTAACTGTGCTATTAGGTCAGAAGTGGTCAATCGCCGTAACGCCATTGCGCTTTCTGGCCTTCTATGTCACTGTGCGATCCATAACACCACTGCTCCCCATCGTGCTGAATGTGGTCGGCGAGTCTCGCTTCAACATGTGGAATTCGATTGGTATGGCCATCGTACTCCCCGCCGGATTTCTATTCGGAAGCCGGTGGGGAAACGCCGGAATAGCCGCGGCTTGGATGATCGCCTATCCCGTCGCTGCCATTCCCATGTATTGGCGCGCGTTTCGCAAGATCGAGTTGCCATGGGGCGTCTACCTCAACGTTTTAGGCCCATCTGCGTTGGGAAGTCTTTTCATGGCTGCCACTGTTCTCATTTTGCAACGCACCGGCCTGAGCACAAGCAGGCCGGAAGTCCGCCTGATCGCAACCATCATCGCAGGTGCCGTAGCTTATATATTGGTAGCGGGCGGGTTGAACTTCCGACGTCGCAAGAACTTGGCGAGAATTCTAAGGGTGTTGCGGACGGCATAATGCCTGACTCGTCTGAATTGAAGCTGCACAGGGGAAGGTCAATTGGCCTCAACAATTCGGGCTCTCATTGTGAGCTATACTTTCCCGCCCGATGCCGCTGTCGGTGCAATTCGCATTTCACGCCTCTGTCGCTACCTGCCCGATCTCGGAATCGAACCCGTTGTGCTTTCTGTGGACGAGCGCCGCTATGATCGCGTCGATCCCACCACAGTGACTTCTCCTCAAATAAACATACATCGCACAGGCGTTTTCCCGACGCCACTCGATTGGTATCGCAATGCCAGGAAGTTTCTTTCCCGCACGAAGCACCATGAGGGTACTTCCTTTCGAGATCAGGCTTCTGTTCGATCTTTCTTGCGCAGGAACATCTTGGCATTACTCGAAACACCAGACCCTTATGCCGGATGGTATCTACCCGCATTGCGCAAAGGCCACCAACTGATTGCTCAGCAGGGAATCCATCTCATTTTTTCCAGTGGTCCGCCGTGGGTTTCTCACCTTGTGGCAAATCGACTGAAGTCAAAGCATCATCTCCCGTGGTTCGCGGACTTCCGCGATCCCTGGGCGCATTTTCTACCCGAAACCAAAGGACCCGATTGGCACCGACACCTGCTGGAAAAGATAGAGGATCAACTGATCCAGACCGCTGATTTGGTCATCTGTAACACAGACCGGCTTCGCGAAGCCTTCGTTAACCACTACTCGCATGTTAGTGCGGAAAAATTTCGCACATTGACTAACGGGTACGAAGACGTCGAAATTCCTCGAGTCGAGAAGTCTGCAACGGATCGCCGAATTTTCCTCCATCTGGGATCTATCTACGGGCTCCGCCGTATCGACACTTTCCTGGATGCAATAGGCACACTGATCAAAGCTGGAAGACTCAATCCCTCCCATTTCAGGCTAGTCTTTCAAGGAGACGTCTCTCCTAGTCTCCTCGCTTCCGCTGAGGGAAACATTCTTGATCTAATGGCCAGGGGATGCTTGGAGTTTCGTCCGCGGGTGAATCGAACTCAGGCCCAAGCTCTGTTATGGAGTGCAGATTTACTTCTGCTATTTCAGGGAACTCACGAATTGCAAGTTCCGGCGAAATTTTACGAGTATCTGCAGACGGGTAGTCCTATCTTCGCCGTCACCGAACCGGGAGCCCTGACCGATCTCCTATCAGCTACCGACTCCGGCCTACATGCGCCTCCGGGCGACCCCCATCGAATAGCGGAACAATTCGTGCTGGCAATGCAAACTCCAAGACGTAATCTTGCCCAAATCGAGGAGGTTTCCAGCCGACTCCATTGCCGCGAGATCACACGCCAGCTTAGTACGTGGATCCATGCCTTCGCCAACGCATCACCACCCCCGGAGTCGCACTCTCACCCCACCATGCGCTAGGAAATCCCGTTTTCTCAATTTGTTACGCCAACACGAGGAACCGAACTCTTGGGGAATTTAATGGCAATTCTTTGCACATGAAGGGCGCCTCTCTGCCTGTGGAAGGGATTTTTCGAGCTAAATTCTTCATTTACAACCTTGAGAGGCACCTCAAACCTGACTCGAAGGCATCCAAATTGCTCGCCCACTTCGGGGTGAACTGGTTTTCAGCCGCTTTTATGTTATCCCGGAGAAATTGGGCTCTAGCAAAGAACGATACGAGGCGGTAGGTTTCTTCGGTATCCGCAAGTGCAGACCCCACAGAGGCGTACCGTCTGGTAATCCAGACAAACAACAGTATTCATAAGGACATTCCGAACCCGGAGGTTCACGGATTTGATCGCTTCAACAAGCCACCTGATCGCTCCACACGGAGGCGAGTTAGTCAACCTCGTTGTGGATCCCGACAAAAGTCAAGAACTGAAATCCCAGTCACGTGAATGGCCGTCCTGGGATCTAACCGCGCGCCAGCTTTGCGATCTCGAACTGCTCATGAGCGGCGGTTTCTCGCCCTTGCGCGGGTTCATGAACCGCGCCGACTACGAAGGTGTTTGCCAGAACATGAAACTGTCCAGTGGTCTGATCTGGCCCATGCCAATCACGCTGGATGTTACCGAGGATTTCGCCAAGAAGTTGACTGCAGGCAGTAGCAAGATCGCCTTACGCGATCCCGAAGGCGTCATGTTGGCTGTTCTCCACGTCGAAGATGTTTGGCAGCCTGATCGCAAAGCCGAAGCCGAGATGGTCTTTAAGAGCACCAGCAAGGCCCATCCTGGTGCCGATTATGTAATGAACAAGTCCAATCCCTGGTACGTGGGTGGACGACTCGAAGGCGCACAGAAGCCCTCGCACTATGATTTCCATTCGCTGCGCCTCACTCCGGTCGAACTGCGCAAACAGTTCACCGAACTGGGTTGGCGCAAGATAGTTGCTTTTCAAACTCGCAATCCCATGCACCGCGCTCACCAGGAGTTGACGTTCCGCGCGGCCAAACAAGTTGAGGCCAACCTGCTGATCAATCCCTCGGTTGGCATGACCAAACCCGGCGACGTTGATTACTTCACTCGCGTGCGATGCTACCAGTTGCTGGTCTCGAAGTATCCTCAGGGCACCGTCAAGCTGGCTCTGCTGCCTCTTGCCATGCGCATGGGTGGACCCCGTGAAGCAATCTGGCATGGCCTGATTCGCAAGAACCATGGATGCTCGCACCTGATCGTCGGACGCGATCACGCTGGACCCGGTAGCGATACCGATGGCAAGCCTTTCTATGGCCCATACGAGGCGCAGGAACTCTTCCGCAAGAATGAGGCGGAAATTGGCGTCACCATGGTTCCCTTCAACATGATGGTCTACCTCGAGGATCAGGACCGTTATGTTCCGGATAATGAAGTGAAGAACGGATCGCGTGTGCTGAATATCTCGGGCACCGAACTTCGCCGTCGCTTGAACGAAGGCGGAGAGATTCCCAACTGGTTCACGTACCCCGAAGTCGTGCAGGAGTTACGTCGTAGCTATCCTCCCCGTCACCGCCAGGGCGTGACGATTTTCTTTACAGGATTATCCGGTTCCGGAAAGTCGACAATAGCCAACGTGCTCATGACCAAGTTCCTGGAGATGGGCGGGCGTCCTGTCACACTTCTTGACGGCGATCTGGTTCGCAAGCATCTGTCTTCCGAACTGGGTTTCTCCAAGGAGCATCGCGACATCAACATTCGTCGCATCGGTTATGTCGCGTCGGAGATCACAAAGAACGGCGGCATAGCAATTTGCGCTCCGATCGCTCCCTACGATGCGGTCCGTAAGCAGGTGCGCGAGATGATCGAACCCTATGGCGGCTTTATCCTCGTGCACGTGGCGACGCCCCTTGAGACGTGTGAACAACGCGATCGCAAGGGCTTATACGCCAAGGCACGCGCCGGCATCCTAAAGGAGTTCACCGGTATTTCGGACCCCTATGAAGCGCCGGCCAAGGCCGAAGTCGTGATCAACACTGCCGACCTAAGCCCCGAAGAAGCGGCGCAGGAGATCATCCTGCACCTCGAGCGTGAGGGCTTCATCGGCGTCAGCAGTGCAGCAGCTTAGAAGCTAAACACGAGCGAACCTGTTCAGGATCTGTTCTGGACAGGTTCCTGCTCCATCAAGCACACGGCTTAAGCCGTGACGACATGACGCGAGAATGGCGATTCTGCTCAAAATCCTGATTGGCTTTGTCGTCGGGTCCTTGATCGGTATGACCGGAGTGGGAGGCGGTGTTCTTCTGCTGCCCCTGTTGATCTTTGTGCTCAAGGTTTCACCCATCACTGCGGTCGGCTCCGATGCAATTTTCAATTTCGCAACCAAGATCGGATCCAGCGGCGTCCATATCAGCAAAGGCACGGTTCGCCGCGATGTCGTCGTCTCCCTAGCGACGGGAAGCATCCCCGGATCCATCCTCGGAGTGAGTTTCCTCACTCACCTGCGAACCGTCTACGGGACCGGTGTCAACAGTTTCATTACTACCGCGATCGGCATCCTGCTCATTTGCATTCCCACGTTGTTGCTCTTCCAATCGCGCATCGAAGAGCATGTCACCCACCGCGAACCTACGATGAAGTCGTGGATCGGCATGTCCGCGATCGGCCTGCTGGCGGGGTTTCTGGTAGGCATGACCTCTGTCGGGTCAGGCAGCATCATCATGATGTTGCTGCTCTTGTTTTATAGCTTCTCGCCGAAGGTGATGGTGGGGACCGACATCGTTCACGCCGTCTGTCTCACCGGCGTCACCAGTCTCATGCACTGGAAGTTGGGTAACATCGATTTCGTGCTCGTTGGTTCGCTCCTGATAGGCTCCATCCCCGGAGGACTACTTGGCTCTTACCTGAGCACGCGTGTTCCGGTGCTTTGGCTGAGGCGTATTCTATGCACCGTGCTGCTCGCCACAGGTGCACGCATGATCTGGACCTAATTCCCTACCCTGAGAGACTGATGACCAAATCCGAGAGTCAAGACATTCTGCGGCGGATTCATTCCGCACTCGAAGCCGCCCGTGCCGTTCTTGGGCGCTACACCGCCGGAGAAATTGCCGCCGAGTACAAAGCCGGCCACGATCCCGTCACTGAGGCCGATAAGGAAGTGGATCGCGTGTTGCACCGCGAACTTCTTCGGGAAGGCGAGGGCTGGTTGTCAGAGGAGACTGTTGACGACTTTACCCGCTTGGACAAGAGACTGGTCTGGGTCGTCGATCCTTTGGATGGAACTCGCGAGTTTGTAGCAGGCATCCCGGAGTTCTGCGTCTCTGTCGCAATGGTAGAGAATGGCACGCCCCTCGCCGGGGGAATCTGCAATCCCGCGACCAACGAACTTTTCCTGGGCGCACTTGATTCCGGTATCACCTACAACGGAAGGCCAGCTCAGCCCAGCCAGCGCGCAAACCTAAAGGGCGCGATGGTTCTCGCCAGCCGCAGCGAAGTCAAGCGCGGTGAATGGAAGACGTTCGAAAATGCAGGATTCACGACCCGTCCCATGGGATCCGTTGCCTATAAGCTAGCCCGGATTTCCGCTGGTCTGGACGACGTCACTTTCACTTTGACCCCTAAGAACGAATGGGATGTAGCCGCCGGAGCGGCGCTTGTCGCCAGTGCAGGGGGCTTCGTCCGCACGCTCGACGGCTCCCCGTTAAAGTGCAATCAGAAGAATCCTCTTCTGCCAGGAATGTTCGCCTGTGGGCCAAAGATGGCTGACGAACTCAGCGCTCTTGTGCGAGAGCATCGACCAGTGGTCGCCGCACGGGAATAACGACTCATTCGCTACTCCGACCTTAAAGCCTGGAGCGGATCAATCGACGCTGCGCGGCGCGCCGGAATCATTCCTGCCAAGCACGCTGCAGTTGTCAGGATCATCATGGCCCCCAAGATAATCGTGGGGTCGGCGCTGGTGAACTCGTAGAGCTGTGACTTCACAAAGCGTATCGCCGCAAACGCGACTGGAATTCCGATTGCCAATCCGAGCACGATCTGAACGACAGCGCCGCGCATGACCAAGGCAATCACGTTCTTCCTCTCGGCTCCGACAGCCATGCGGATACCTATCTCAGGTGTCCGTCGCTCCACTGTGTAAGCCGTTACTCCGTAAAGGCCAATCGTCGCCAGGAGGAGAGCCAGCACGCCGAACATCATGGTCAGCCTCGCTATCATGCGCTCGTCATTGAAGCGCTCGGCAATCTGCGCGTTCATGGTCTGGAATTTCACGATTGCCAGATTGGAGTTGATCCCGGACAGCGTGGTTCGCACGAGTGTCTCCATGTTATCCATGGGAACGGCTGTGTGCAGTACCAGAGCACCGGCGTATAGAGAGATATCCCGGTCTATGGGTGTGGAATCGCTAGCCGGGCGCTGTGTCATCGGGACAAAGAACATGCTGTGTTTCTTCCAGTAGAGGCTGCTGTAGACCGTGTCCTCCACGACGCCCACGATCTCGAGGTCGCCTGAGGATACAGGTCCCGGTTCTCCAAAACGCCGGCCGATGGGATTTTCTTCCGGCTTAAAGAATTCCTTCACGAACGACTCATTGACTACGGCTACCGCTGGCGCAGTAGAGGTATCCTGCGGCGCGATGCCACGTCCCATCAGCACGTGGGTTCCGACTGAGTCGAAGAACTCCGCATTGCCACGCACAATCGAGGCACCACGATTGTCGAAGGTGCGGCCCTGAATCTGAAGCATGTTGCTGGAGTTGTTATCTTCCATGGGAGTGTAGGTAGCGATGCCGACACTCTCGACGCCCGGCAGGGTGTGGAAACGCTGCTCGATGGTGCGGTAGAGGGCCTCCACCTGCGAGGGAGAATACCCGGCAGCCTGGGGATTGATGTGGACGATATAGCGATTCGTGGCGTCCAGCTTCAGATCCGCACTTTGCAGTTTGCTCAAGCTTTGCGAGAACAATCCAGCACCAACGAGGAGCACCAGCGACAAGGCTGCCTGTACAACCACGAGTCCACGTTGCAGGCGCGGTGCGCCCGCTATCGTCGTTCGTCCCGATCCGCGCAATGCATCGACCGGTTGCGTATGTGCCGCGATCCATGCCGGCAAGACTCCAAAAATGACTCCAGTTAGCAGCGACAACCCAAATGCAAAGCCAATCACTGCCATTGACGGACTTCCATGAATCGGCAGATTCTGCGCACCCGGAAAAGCAAGCTTCAGTAGCATCTGTGCGCCTGCATAAGCAACGAGCAAGCCGGCTACGCCCCCCATCAGCGCCAGTAGCACGCTTTCGGTGAGCAACTGTCGAATAATTCTGCCCGGCGCAGCGCCGAGCGCTGTCCGTACCGACAGTTCCGAACGCCGTGCCATGCCTCGCACCAATAGAAGATTGGCAATGTTCGCGCACGCGATGAGGAGCACCAGGCCCGACACACACATCAGCAACCGCAGTCGGGAAGAATATCGCTCCTGCATTTCCTGGATGCCAGACCCACCAGGGGTGAAGACGGCTTGGACTTTGGATAATGCTCTCTTCCCTTCTTCGGAGACGTAATCCCGATTGTTGGCGAGTGCCTGGCGCAACACTGCATTCACCTTGTCCTGCAGGGCGCCAGGCGCGAGTCCTGGCTTTACGCGGCCGACCATGTAAAGCCATTGCGTCTCCCGATTATGGACGTAAGAAGTATTCGCCAACTCGGGCATTTTTAGCATCGGGAGGTAAAAGTCTGGAGGCGTGCTCGACAACCGGTCGCCGAAAAAACCTTCCGGAGCGATACCCACCACGGTCACCGGTTTTGTGTTCATCCAGAAGGTGCTGCCGACTACCGAAGGATCTCCAGCGTAATCGCGCTGCCAAGCGAGGTAGCTCATCACCGCCGTTCCGGCTGCGCCTTCGTTGTCGTCGTCATCTTGAAGAAGACGCCCCACGCGCGGCTGCAGTCCGAAGGTGCGAAAGTAATTACCGGAAACGAACTCGGCGCTCAGGGAACGCGCTGCGGCTTGAGTGCCGTCGCGCCGCACCGTTAGCGGTCGCCAAGCGAATCCCGCCTGGATGGCAGCGAGGTCCGCGAATTCCGGCACGCTCTTTCTTAGCTGCTGGTAGGTGTCAGTCGAGAAAAGAGAGTACTTCCCGTTGGCAGGCGCCCCACCATTCACACAGCAATCGATCTCGTCTCCCAGGCGGACAAGAGTCTTGGGATCGGTGACTGGCAAGTTTTGTAACAGGACAGAGTGGACCAGCGTAAAAATCGCGGCATTCGCGCCGATACCCAGGGCAAGCGTCAAAATGACGGTGATCGTAAAGCCCGGTGTCTTTCTCAGCAGCCGCAACGCATAACGCACATCCTGTAGCAAAGTCAGCATCGCCATCCTCACTCATTCGACTCAGCTAGCACTTTACCGTGAGCCGGAAAGTACACATTGGTAGAGGAAAAGCACGCCGCCGTCCAAAACCTTGCCGCTCTAGAGACGCTGAATCAATAACTTAGGATGGTATGCGTTACCCTGGGTGTTCACGACCGCCCTGCGATGTTCGCTATCGGACACCGGTAGACTCTCCGGACCATACACGCCCTTCGTTACGGCATGAAAGTAATCTTGCCAGCGCTCAACGCCCGCGGCACGATCTCCTCAGGATGCAATTTGACTACGAAATTCCGGCGGAGGAGTTTGCAGCGGCTCAACTGCTTTACTACAAAGGCTATGCCAAGGGGAAACATATCAAGCGGGCGATGGGTTGGCTGCTAACGGGGGTATTTCTTGTTTCTGTCGCGATAGCACAGTGGACCGCCGACTGGACGCCGATCCTACTACTGCTGACAGGCGTATGGTTCCTCTACGTCGGGATTTCCATCCTGCACCCCAGGTTGCACTTTCGGCGGTATTATCCGGTATCGGGATTAGCCGGCAGGACCTACCATGCCGACTTGGATCAAGATGGGATGTCCGTCAGCGGCGACGGGTGCAGCTGGCAAGTACGCTGGACCGACGTGCTGGTTAAGGGCGAGGACAATCGGGTTTTCATGTTTACCGGGAAGGGCACAATTTTCATCTTCGGAAAAAAGTACCTCACCGACGAGCAGCAACACAAGTTCGCCAGTTTGCGGCGATGCCGTGATGAGAGTGCCTCGCTTTCGCGTTCTTCCAACCTGAACTCAACAAAGACCCATGCAGAACAGCACAAACCCGCGACCTGTCCTTACTTCCTCGCTATCGAACGGCAACGTGACTTCAATTCACGTTACTCTAACTTCCTGTCCCAATTGGCCCAAACGCAAACCAGTCACGTGTCGATGTGACCTGCTCACATTTCCGCTGTGACGGAGGTCACAGACGGGTAAACAGGCGCTACCTGACACTTTTGCCAGATCTCAGCCATCCAGCTTGATGGTTTTGGATGAATCTCGACTTCTTGGACCCACGAGGAGAAAAAATGGAACACTCGCGTGTTCTGATTGCGGACGACCACACCCTGGTCGCCGAGCTGTGCAAACAACTGTTGGAACCCGAATTCAAGGTAGTCGGGATCGTGGGCGACGGACGGGCTCTGGTACAAGCTGCCTCGCAACTTATGCCGGACGTAATCATAGTCGACGTCAGCATGCCTGTCTTGAATGGTCTTGATGCAACGGAAATCCTGAAAAAAGATGTTCCCAAGGTTAAGATCATTTTCCTAACCGTCACCGATGACGTTGATGTCGCGGTTGAGGCCTTCAGTCGTGGAGCCTCCGGCTATCTTTTGAAAACTTGTGCTGCGTCCGAGTTGTTAACCGCCGTACGGACTGTTCTGCGGGGAGAAAAAGTTCTTTCGCCGACTATTTCACGCCACACCGTCGACTTCCTACTGCGACGACGAAACACATTGGTTGACGAGAAGGAGCGCTTAACCGCCAGGCAACGCGAGGTCCTGCAACTTCTTGCAGAAGGTAAAGTAATGAAACAGGTCGCATGGACTCTCAACATGAGCACGCGAACCGTGGCGTTTCACAAATATCGGATCATGGACGTTCTGGGCGCTGAAAGCGATGCGGATTTGATTAAGTATGCAATTCGCAACCATATGGTCGATGCATAGCCTTATCTGCATGCTCATCGCTTGATGGACTTACCCGAGTTGATTCATACGAATCTCAGATCAAGCAATGCGGATCGAACCTTCGCAACTGAGTGATCACAATCAGCGATGCCGACGGTCACAGCGACAGGCGATCTGAAGAGATAAGGTGATCTTTGGGAGGTATCCCATGCCTACCGAAGAGTTTCCTGCAGCGGAAAGCTCTCTAGATGTCGTCCAAGAGTTGATTCGCAGGCGCGCTTTCGCGCTTTATGAACAGCGTGGTGGGAAGCCCGGCCACGATCTTGAGGATTGGTTCAAGGCTGAGGCCGAGATTCTCGGTCACAAAATCGATGAGCCAGAGCCGGAGTTGGTGATCTTCTCGTTTGGTCATAAAGCGGGCCGCTAAAGCTCTGTTAAATCCCCACTCTTCGAGGACCGCAAGAGCCGGGGTTTCGTCAGATTCCTATCCTCCAGAAAATCACAACACATGTTGCCCATTCGGTAACATGTTCACTGTGTCGGAGATTTCCATCAGGTGTGCTGAACCGTCGGATCGTGACCAACTCGCGCGTATGCGCGAAGCACTGTGGCCCAATTCGACCTCCAAGGAGCACGCCCGAGCTTATGGAGATTTTCGAAGGCAAGCCAGTTGTCACGTTGCCGCTCATCATCTTGGTTGCAGAGTCTAAAGATGCGGCCGGTGATCGAAGACTAGTTGGCTTCCTCGAAGCCGATTTGCGTTCACACGCGGATGGCTGCAACCCAGCCCAGCCGGTGGGCTACGTCGAAGGTTGGTACGTCGCGGAAAGCTACCGACACCGGGGTGTGGGGAGGCAGCTATTAGCAGCAGCTGAAGATTGGGCACGCGGCCACGGGTGTGTTGAGATGGCGTCGGATACATGGATCGACAACGAAGTCTCGCAACGTGCGCATGAGGCATCGGGATACGAAGTTGTAGACCGCTGTGTGCATTATCGGAAAACGCTGTGAGATAGAGGTGCGCGCCACGCCGGCCAGGACGAACATCGATTCATGGCTTCACTTCGCGTTCAGAAACATAGCAGGGATATTCGCGTTGCGCTGCTTCCGCGCTCGCGGGATCAAGTTCGATGACTTGCACGGGGTGAGTCGAGTCGGTCATCGCGAGCAGCCGTCCATGTGGCGCGTAGGCAAAGCCGCCTCCACCAAACTGTGTCCCGCCTTTGCATTTTCCTACACGGTTTGAACTGACAGCATAAGCGCCTGCAACAAGCGATGCCATGGCACCGGCAATTTTCCACGACTCGATATTGACCCCAGTAGCACGGGGAATGACGATAAGCGAGGCCTTCTGCTTTCCGTAGGCCCGCGCGTGTTCGTTGAACATGGCATCGGTACACAAGAGCACACCAACCTTGATTCCCAGCACTTCTTCCACGTCAAAGCCTGAACGGTCACCGGCATACCATTGAGTCTCAAACCATCCTGGCTCGTTGGGAAAGTACTGTTTTCGGTGCAACGGACGGCCTGTGCCCTGCTCAAGCACGAATGCCTCATTCATGAGCCGTTTCCCGTTCCATACCGGCCGCGAGGAAATGATGGCGGGGAGACCGAGATCGATCAGTCCTGCAAGCCCTTGTTCATGGGCGCGAATACTGAGATGCGCCTCGTTCTCTGAGAAGAGAGAATTTTCTGCAATCCATGGACCGAATGGCAGTTCATTGGTGATTAGGATGTCCGGACGCACGGCAGCAATGGAGCCCTTCAATTGACTCCACTGCGGATGATCCACTGACAGTGCGTCAGGCCACTCGACAAAAGCGATGCGTAAGGTCGTCATGTTTCTCCGCGATCATCAGGCTTTGAATGATGTGGGTTTTGCATCTTGAATCTCTCCAGGTAGTGGGGGCGCTCGCTTCGGAACTGGTGCCAGCTATGCCCGGTTTAGGTTCACTGGAATCACCTCTGGCCAACGAAAGCCTGATCCGCCGCGCCATTCTACCGGGCCATGTAACTGAGCCGAAGCGAATGCCACCGCAAACGCGCGTGTGGCTACATCCATTGCCATACGAATGAGAGATGCGCCGACACAAGCATGAGATCCGGCGCCGAGGGAAAAATGTCCAACGGAACGGCGAGAGAGAGCGAAACGATTGGCATCAGCAAAGCGGTGGGGATCGCGGTTGGCGGAAGCTACGTAGAGAACCACGCGTTCGCCACAAGGAACGATTACGCCGGAAATATTTGTGTCGGCGATCGCGACGCGCGACAAGGTGCGGGGCAGAGCACAAAAGCGAAGCATTTCCTCGACGGCAGCCTGCGTTAGGTTGAGGTCACGGTGCAAGCTTGCCAGTTCCGAGGGATGTTGCAGCAGGGCGAGCCAACCGTTGGACAACAGCGCTGCCAGGGTCTGCGAAAGAGCCACGAATGCGGGACCGGATATTGGCGACTGAGGATCGGGAAAGAGTTGCTGCAATTCCTTATTTGCGAGCTTTGCCCGTTCCTTGAGATCTGGATCGCGAGGCTCGGCGGCTGCAGATGAGACGAGGGCTGCTAGCTCGGACAGGCGCTTGGTTTGGCTCAGATCGGCATGAGTTACTTCGAAGGCGGCCTGAAGAGTCCAGGGGCGGATTACTTCCTTCATCAGATCGATGGGAGCGTTACGTGCTAGGCCAGAGATGATCGCCTGGACCGAATGCTCGAAGCGCGATCTCCACTCGTCCAGTTGCGGCGGCGAGAGTGCGTCTTGCGTACGAATGCGCATGGCGGCGGTGGTCGTTGAGGTCTCCGGCACATCTTCCACAGAGCTTCCCAGCTGCAGTGCGGGATGAGAAAGAGCCGCTTGCACATCGACATAGCGGGTGAGTACCCAGGAATGATTGCTATCGTCGTAATACGGCACGCGAGGCGATGGTACGGAGAAGTCGTCAGCGTGGGGATTCGCAGGTTGTGATGAATCGTCCATAATTACATCTTGCACTTCTGAATCGTTTTCGTTTTGTCAGGGTCGTGGACTTGAGGTCGATTCAGCTGGGTTGAGTGAAACTGCGCTCGGCTGTGCCAGCAAGATGACGACTGCAAACACCCCGAATGGAACCAGCGCCAGAAGTTGCCACCAGCCGCTTCGATTCGTATCATGCAACCGCCGCGCTCCCACTGCGATCATCGGGAGCATAGTAGCGACCTCTACCAGCGCATAGAACCTGAGTGAAATGATAGACGCAGCGGCGCTCACCAATAACACTGCGAGAAAAAACCACCAGTACTCGGTGCGTGGGGCCCGTCCGTTGAAATCCGCATATTTTGCAAAGCACACCTTTACGGAATCAACAATGGGCATGATGCCTCCTCATCTCGTGCTGCTGAGACCCACAATTGCGAAGCAGTATAACGCGCGGTTTGTTTGTTCTTCTGCTGGTGGACCTCTTTGGCCCGTGTTTGGTCGGCTTGGCAGAACTCCGTTACGCCCGTAACTTTCCCGCCGCCAATATTTCAGGAACACTCAATGGAGGGAGTGTGAGACATGGCAAAGAATCACTACACCACGAAACCCAAGCGCCGTAACCGTTCAGGCAAGCGTAAGGACACTCAGCGCATCGCAGCAACCATGGCTAAAATCAGGGATCGCGAGCAAGTCCGTAAAACAGCATAAAGCGTGCAGCTACCTCACCTTAGCCCACGGGAATAATGCGTCCTAGCCGAATCCAGAGCGCCCCTCCGAAGGAAGTCGGAAGTCATCGCGTCTCCTGTGAGACACCCGGGCCCTTCATCAGATCAGCCGGTCTGTAGATCTGTCCCGCTTTCATGACCAGGGATATTTTGGTCGCGTTTTCGACTTGCTTGAGAGGATCCGCTTCCAGAATTACGATGTCGGCGAAGTAGCCGGGTGCGACTTGACCGAGTTCGTGCTCTTTTCCGAGAGTCTTCGCGGAATTGAGGGTTGCGGCCTGGATGGCCTTAAGGGGAGTTAATCCGGACTGGACAAGCAATTGAAGTTCGTGATGGAGCCCAAAACCCGGGAGCAAGGTTCCCCAATACGCGCCGTCCGTGCCCGCGATGATTCGGACTCCAGCGCGCGCACACATCGCAATGAACGTCTTCCTCTTCTCGAATCCCTCGATGTCAGCTTGTTTCAGCTCAGCAGGCACATTCTCGAAGTCAGCCTCGGGTTCCTGTTTCCACTTTTCGAATAACTGCGGCGGTAAATAGCGGTTGTTGGGGTTATTGATCTCGTCGTCGCGTGACTGAACGAAGGTAGCCTCATCGACTGTTAACGTCGGATCAAGGGCGACACTCTGCTTAGCTAGAAATGAGACCAACTGCTGCATCTTTTCCGAGTTCACATCAAATTGCTGCCACAAAAGGGTTTCGCGTTTCCCGAGCGGCAGAGGATCAATCTTGTTGGCTTCATCAAGGGGCAGAAGTTCCCTTCCCGTGATGCGAATATGTTCTAGCGATTGCATCCCTAATTCGACAGCATGGGTCATTGTGATTGTGCGGGGAACGTGCCCGATCACCGGAAGATTCCGAGCGCGGGCGGTGGCTATGATCACCTTCAGTTCAGGTTCTTTGACGTTGTTGTAGACCTTGATGCAGTCGACGCCCTGATCGGCAAGGAATGTCACCGCACTGCGCGCCCGCTCGGGCGTGTCCGCTAACAAACTGCTGGACGGGAAAACAGGAGGCTTGCCATCCAATATGTTGCCGCAGAAGAAGACACGCGGTCCAATTCTGCGACCGGCCTCGATGTGCTCTTTTAACATTCGCGATAAGGTGACGTAGCCTCCGGGATCGCGAACCGTTGTGACACCGTTGGCCAGGTAGAGTCGGAGCGGCAGTTGGTCGCTGTCATCCATGCTGACGTGCGCGTGCATATCGATCAGCCCCGGAATGATCCACTTGCCATGGGCGTCAACGATCTCGGCATCCCTTGGAATCTCTTGCTTGCCTGCAACCCCAACCTGAAGCACTCTTTGCCCACGCACCAGGATGACGCTGTTCTGGATTTCCTCACCGGTATGGACATCGATGAGAGTTCCACCGACGATCGCCATAGTCTTGTTGGGAGAGGCTGGCGAGGATGGGTCTTGGGCGAAGGCGGGGCTCCAGAGAATCAGCGTAAGAACGACGGTTTTAACCAGGAAGAATTCCGGGTGGCTTGGACGCGACATTGGAATGGGCTTCGTCGCCGGCTAGTATACCTTTCGCGTCAACGGGGTGAACGATACAGAAGAATCGGGTCTCGCTCGAGGCGAGACCCTTCGTGGCAGGAACTGCTACTTGCAGGAAGTGCTGACCATCTGCAAGTTCGTGGCCTTCAGATGGCCGTGTTCGGCGTTGTCTTTCTTCATGCCGGTGTCGGCGGCCGCGTCCTTGGCGTCCTCTTTCAGGTTGTGCGCGGTCTTGTTGGAAACCGTTCCCGTCACAGTTACCTGATGTCCGACATGATCGGTCACCTGGAGCTGGCTGTTGTTGTGGATTTCCCAGGTACTGCCGTCATCCGCGGTGAGAAGGACTTCGTCGGCGCTATCGCCTTTGCTAAGGCAGCCGGTAAGCGTTCTGACGTCGGACTTCGATTTCGATGTGTCGTCGCTGCCTTGCGCCATCGCCCACGACACGGCAAGAGCAGAGAACACGAAACACAGAAGAATTCTTTTCATTGTTGCCTCCTACGGTGGAGATCAGCTTGCGATTTGAACTAATAGCATTGCCTATGAAGCTGCCCAGAGCCGTAGGGTTGTCCCTGAAGCAAGCGGGATAGATCTCTTACAAGCAAAGAAACGCGGGGAAAATCAGGCGTAAATCGTGACGACTAAGAGGGTTGGAACTCAAAGCAGAGTACATGTCTTCTCCAATGGATGAATTCTCGATACTAGACGTCAATCTCTCCATCTCATCCCGGACAAACAAGGATGGAAGAATGCAAAAGCCATTCTGCTCAATCTCTGCGTATAAGTGATTCATGTGGATCGAACCTTCGGGTTACTTCTTTTCCAAGTACTTTCCCACGACTGCGGCACAGGCCTTGGCAAACTCCTGTTCGGATGCAGTGAAGGTGTTGGCAAAATAGCTCTCGATATCGAGCTCAGCCGCGAGCCTGTTTTTCACAAAGATAGGAATCACCATTTCAGACTTCACCAGATTTGACCCGGCAAGATAGCGCGGATCGGTGGAAACATCCTGCACGATCATGACTTGTCCTGTGCTAGCCGCTGCACCACAAAGTCCCACGGTAAACGGTATGCGAGTATTGGGAGTAAAGCTGCCCACGAATGGACCAATGACCAAGACACCGGGCTGTGACGGATCGACCAGGTAAAAGCCCACCCAGTTGTATCGGGCCATCTTTTCATGCAAACGCTGAGCAACATGCTCCATGACTGACTCGGTGGTGGGAGCAGTTTTTGCAAAGTCCTGAAAATCCCGGAGAAGTTCTTGATGCTCAGGCTGCATGTTGGGCCCTCGTGCGGCAGTCCAGGCGATTTGGCAGCGGGTGACGTAAGTCTGCGCTTGGCCAGTTTACGCGGTTGGCGGGAGTTTCCAACGCCATAATGGCTGCGCTGGTTGTGAACCTGGGTTCGGACGGTTGCAACGGTGGGCTGACATGACGATCAACTTCTGGCTCGTTCCAGCGCGCCACTCCGCATCGAGACGCCAGGCTCAACTCTCTCCCCATCGATCATGACCCGGTACCAGAGCTCCAAGTTCAGCAGGCGCCAGATGCGATTTCCGTGATCGCGGCGTTTGGCACGATGTTCATCGAATAGGCGTTTCACGGCTTCGCGTCGGAAGAGACCGCGGTCGATGCTTCGCGTCTCGGTCAGCATCTGCTCCAATTGGTTCAGTTGAGGCCCGGAGAGCCAAGCGTCCCAAGGCGTGGGAAATCCCATCTTTCGCCGATGGATGATCGCATGCGGAAGGATGTCATCGACGGCGTCCTTAAGGATCTGCTTTCCAGCCAGGCCCTTGATTAGGAGACCGGGAGGAATGTTGGCCGCGAACTCGACCAACTGATGATCAAGAAATGGTACGCGGCTCTCGATCGAAGCAGCCATGCTCATCTGGTCCTGCTTCATCAGCAACTCAACCAAATAAGTCTTGATGTCCGTGTAGAGCATTCGATGCAGCATGTCACCGGACGAGCCGTCCCAGTACATCATCGATCCGGCGTATGCGTCGCCCTCATTGGCTCGAGCCGAATCCGTGAGTAATTCACCCTGCTCTGCGGCAGAGAATGCCGAATAGAAGTTGTCGAAATAGAACGATGACCAAGACTCACCATCGCGCTTGAGAAAAGTGTGGTCCAGCTTGCGATGCAGGCCGGCCGACATGGACAGTGCATCGAGGGCGTTACGCAGGCCGCGACGCAGGAACTCGGGTGCAATCGCGCGGTAAGTGGTATCCATGCGTGCGTTCTTGATCGTCCAGGCATAACGGGTATAGCCACCGAGCGTTTCGTCACTTCCTTCACCGGTAAGGACGACAGTGACTCGTTCGCGCGCCAGGCGCGCGACAAAGTAAAGCGCCACGCTCGATGGCCAGGCGATCGGCTCGTCCTCATGACGGATAAGTTGCGGTAAAGCCTGAAAGAATTCTTCGCGGCTCAGCCGGACTTCATGATGATTGGAATTGATATGCTGCGCAACTTGCAGCGCGGCCGGCAACTCACTGAACTGCTCTTCATCGTAGCCTACGGAGAAGGTCTCGATCGGACCCTGCCGAATCTTGGTGGCAAGAGCAGCAATGGCGCTCGAGTCGAGTCCTCCGCTGAGAAACACTCCTAGCGGAACATCGCTCATCAAATGCGAGGAGACACTCTGCTCCAGCATCTCGCGGTACGTTTGAATGTAGTATTCACGTGATTTTGAGGCCTCGTCCGGCCTGGTCCGGAGGTCCCAATACTTCTCGATCGAGAGCTTGCCGGATTCATCGAGCGTTAGAGTATGCCCAGGTAGAAGCTTCTGAATTCCTGCGAACATCGTTTGCTCGCCTGCAACGTAGCCAAATGCAAGGTACTCCGCCAAGCTGCAGTGATTGAACTCACGCTCGACTCCCGGATAGGCGAGGATGGCCTTGATCTCAGAACCGAAGAGAAACGTAGATCCGTCGTAACGATAGTAAAGAGGCTTGATGCCCAGTCGGTCACGAGCCACGAACAGCTGGCGCTTGCGCCTGTCCCAGATGGCGAAGCCAAACATTCCGCGCAGATGCTGCACACACCCTTGCCCGTACTCTTCGTAAAGATGGACGACGGTTTCCGTGTCGCTTTTGGTGCGGTAACGATGTCCGCGAGCCTCAAGCCGATCGCGCAATTCGGCGTGATTATAAATTTCGCCGTTATAGACTATCCAGACGCTTTCGTTCTCGTCAGTGATTGGCTGACGTCCGGTCTTGATGTCAATGATGCTCAATCGCCGGACGGCAAGCCCGACATTTTCCTCAACAAACAGGCCATCGTCGTCCGGGCCACGATGAACCAGCTGCTGATTCATAGCTGCTAGCGACGCATGCTGCACATGCACATTGCGATCGAGATAGAAGATGCCGCAGATGCCGCACATCTAGTTGGACTTCCCCCGAAGATCAGGCACACTGGCGGAATCAGCTTCCCTTGGGCTTGTACCATTTAGGGATGACTCTAATTCCACGGCATCGTCATCAGACGAGAACAGCTTTACCCCATCCTCTGAGATTCGGAGTTCGCACCGCGTGATACTCTTTGTGCAAGAAACCATCCTTTTCCCATTCATCTCAACATAGGACCCGTTGCAGAAGATAAGCAAGCGATCGTTTCCTTGGGTGTTGGTTCCCCAGTAGAGAAACTCCGCATCGCTTGTCCAACTGCCCGCGGACCAATGTTGTCCGCCAGCGAAGTATGCGTAATGCTCGCGTTGTGAATTCGTATATCGATATCCGCGAACACTGCTCTTAGTGGATGCCCCTGCAGCGACCGTCAACTCACCGATGTTGATCCTTGCTCGAACAACAGGCACAAGAAGCGTCGCGAACTCAACGGGGAACGTCGTGCTGGTACCAAAGTGCAGGACTGTCGCGCGTTCGGCTTTCCCATAGACGGGGGACCACGAACCTTGCCGGACATCCTGCGCCCAGCCATGACCTCTTACCGCAAGCGCAAGAACCCCTCGTTCCCGGCGCTGGTCGAGAAACGATTCGCAGCGCTTGTCCGCTAGCCGCAACTCCGGAGCGAAATGCCAGAATACATCCGCGCGATGTTGGCCTTCGCCCGCCAACACATCGCGCACAAGAAAGAACTCTGACTTTAACCCGAATACGTAGCGCCGGTGGACGACAGGGTTCTCAAGCCGCCGGTATCCATCGTGACTGCCGACAAAGAGATCGAAATTCTCGCCGCTGATCCATTTCTCCGCCTCAACAGACGGCAAGCTCGACCAGGAGAACGGACCTGTCGCATCGGCTTGATCCTTGTCATCTACCGCCACGGTGTTGTGAGCGGGGGTTCCCCGGTGCTGATTGCGGCCGATGCCTGGCCCGACGTATTCAAGCGTTCCTGGATCGATCAGCAGCGGACCTTGATGATCACTGATAGATAAGCTGAGCGCATCCGCATGGCCGTGACCGCCGCTGCCCGAACCGTGAGGACCAGCGTCGATCACCAACCGCGCATTGACTGCCTCCATGATGTGCAGTCCGGAAGATGCGAGAGCAGCGGACTTCCGCTCTACTGGCTTGTACTCGAGCTGCTCAAACTCGGCGACGCCTTGCATGCCGAGTAACCAGATATTCTCCTCGCGCAACCCTGCTGAAAGAGCTTTGTAGTCGCCGCGCCCAAAAAGCACAGCGCCAGTTGCCAGCGGATCGAGCAGGTGCTCCGCACGGTTTCGGCTACCGTCAAACACGCGCCCACCATCGTCATCGCCAAATCGTGGCACGTTCCCTCTCTGCCCCAGTAGTGCCAGCGCGTCGAGCATCTTCTGGATTGTCGCTTCCAGTTCAGGCGGAATCGAGATTTCATTCAAGCTGGCGAGCACTGCCGCATGCAGGAAAAAATCCAGCGCATAGACGTGATAATACGTGGACTGCTCGAAGTGCATCCCATCATCCCGGATCTGGTTCCCAGCTTCCGCCAGCACAATTCGCCATCCCATAGTTTGCCAGCGTTTTGCGTCTTTTAGCTGCGGAAGCAAAGTACCGAGGAAGAAGAGGGCCACTGCCTCACCTACCAGATGGGTATTGGGAGAGAAGTATGTGGAGAGATAGCGCTCAATGTGACGCCCGTTGAGTGCCTGAGCACGAAGGAACTCGGCGTCGAATCCGGCAGGCGTATTGGGGCTCCCGGCAAGCAGGTAATACGCCCAAAACCACGAGAGACTCCGGAAAGCGATCTCAAGGCTGCTCGCCCAATTCAGCCCGACCGCGTATGGATTCTCACGATGCCAATGCTTCCATTGGGCGAAGACCTCGGTTGCAAATTTCTCGTCACCAGTAATCCGGTATGCTTTAGCAAGTGTGACAAAGTGCTGATGCCGGTTCAGTTCCCACGGAATCTTGACGTCACCGCACTGCTCGAAGTCGAGGAATGGAACTTTATGAAAGATCTCGCGCGGCGCGCGCTTCTCGTGGACGGGATCGAGGTGCCAGTCGATCTGGGCTCCAAAGTCGAGGGTGTCGAAGCCAAGCAGATCGAATCGGTGTTCGCAGATTCGATTTGCACGGACAACTATATCTTGCTTTTCCTGCGGCAACATAGCCGCGAGAGTCGCGATGATCGATGGAATCTCTTCCGTTGTGAAGAAGAACCTTGCAGCTGCGACTTGTCCTTCACGAATGCCAACATGTCCGGAGAAGTCGTATCCTAAGCGTGATAGAAACTCATCCGTCCGCTTCACCAGCTCCAGTTTTGAACGTGACAATATCTCTCGATGGGTCATGCCCTGCAGCCGCTGCCATCGCTGCCGAATCGCCTTATCCGGCATGCGTAACCCCAGAGCTCGCCTGGCCGCATAACCAATCCGCCATCATCGCTATATTGTCCGCGACTGGAACAGGATGAATGCGGCTCTTCAGCTCTTCATAGTGCTCGGTCAGATACTGCAATTTTGTGGACATATCTTCTGCGGAAGTTTCGTCGTAGCTGATCACGCCTTCTGGGCGACGCCCATTCTCGCTTGCAACGACGGGGATACCCAACGCCAGTGCTTCCAGCACCGATGCAGCAACCCCGTCACAGGCAGGGGTACGCAGGCAAGCATACGACCTGGTCATGAGCGTAAGAAACTGGTCGTGAGTCAGATTACCAAGCAGCAATAGACTCTGACGCTCATCCGATGGCCATTCCTTGATGAAATTCTGCGCCATTGGAATTTCCTTCGCCGGAAATCCGAGCCAGATAAACCCCGCCTTCGGATGATGCGCACGGTAGCGATTCATTCCCTCCCTAAGGACATCTAGACGATACTCGGGGCGAAACGAGACGTAGCAAAAGAATACGGGATGATGCGAACTGAAGAAGGCATCGACTTCGGTCGATAGCATGGCAGGCTGGAAGGTGACATACTGGGTGGAAAATGTCGCGATGGCTGTGACTTTGTCGGGCGCGATTCCATAGTCGATAATCGCACGACGGATCTCCTGACTATCGCACGCAATGCCTCCAGCCAACTGAAACAAGCAGCGAAAGGCAAGGCGCAACCAGCCAGAATCGGGTCGCGGAAAGTAATCCTGACCCAGCCCGCCGTGAAACGTCAGGCGCGCCGGACGGAGGGTTAGGCGGCCGGCGAGAACGGCAGCAAGGGCGAGAAGATATCCTTTTTTCGACATGCCGTTGACGTGTACGTTCAGCCGATATCCCTGTAATGAATGCATCAGGACTTTCAGGAAGTAATCCCACCCGCCCTGCACATCGATGTAAGCGGAATCCTTGATCTTACGGTTTTCGTTAATCTTCAGGACGTCGCAAACGTGTCCGCGTCGTCGAAGTTCCTGGGTGACGAGCTTGGTCTGGATCGCCCATCCGCACATCGGAGGGGGATAGTTTCCGATCTGGAGGATTCTGTACGATTCCTTCACGCGATCCCTTTGACCTGCAGAAGGTGGCTATACAGGTCGTCAACTGCACGCGTTAGGCTCTCGAAGCTGAACCGTTCCCGCACGAAGCGTTGACCATTGGTACCAAGACGACGTGCGAGAGATGAATCGTTGAGCAATCTGATTAGCGATTCTGCCAGAGCTGCGGGGTTCTGAGGAGGAATCAATAGTCCTGTCGTCCTATCGGCGATGACTTCCATGTTTCCGCCGACCCGGGTGGCGATTGTAGGCAAGCCCGCGGCCATGTATTCGAGCAGGGCGTTTGGCAAGCCCTCGGAGTCAGAGGGCAGAATCCCGATATCGCAGGAAGCAAGGATGTCAGGTACATCACTGCGAGAGCCAAAGAAAAGGAAGTTGGCCCCAAGTTTCGCGTCTGCGACCATCTGCTCAAAGGCCTTCCTGCGATGGCCATCGCCTACCAGTACAAACCGGACGTTCGGAAAGACGTTCAATACCCTTCGCGCTGCCGCGATCAACGTTGGGTGTCCCTTGACATCACTGTGCATATTTCCGACCAGGACCACGAACCTGCAGTCGGACAGGCCGTAGAAAAGCCTGACCCGATCGGGCACGGCGTTCGTGAACCGTTCAGTGTCAATGCCATTGTGAATCACCTTGACCCTGGCAGGTACGAAGCCTTCTTGCCGGATCAGACCCTCCCGAATGGCGTTCGCATTCGTGAGCACAACCGTTGATCGACGCTGCGCTTCTCGAAGCAGGCGTCCGGGTACCGACTTGTACCACGTATCATGCGAGAGATCACGCTGGCTACTGACAGTTACCGGTACGTCTGCCAATTTCGCAGCAGGAATCCCCACCAGATTCGACCACAAGTCGTGAGTGTGGACGACATCGAACTTTCCCTTGCGGAGGTAATTGCGGAGGCGGAGCAACTGGTAGAGACCGCCGAATGAGTCCAGTCCTCCTCTGGGATAAAACTCCTCTACGCGAATGCAGGTTTTGTTGAGCCGCTCCAGCAACGGGCCTTCTTTTTTCAAGCACCCCAGGGTTACGTCGTAGGTCGTGCTAGATAGACGCAACGCAAGTTCCACAGCCTGGGTTTCCGTGCCGCCGAGCTGCAGTGAATCCACCAGGAAGAAAACCCTGCGTCTTTCAGCACGGACACACCGCGACGCTTCCGGTCGAGATCGATCCCCGGCATGAGACGGCGCACCGCTCTTCAGGTTCGATACCGCTGTCGTTACGGGTGCGATCTCCAAGGTTATCTACCGTGTGCCCACTATTCTTGTTACAGTCACCGCTGACTTGCGCTGGGCTTCTTGAGCTAGCTCCGCAACGAGCCGTAATTGCTTTTCGTTCGAGTTCAGCGGCCCCTCGGGGGAGGTCTCAGTCTGCTGGCCGCCGGCTTGCAATGTCTTGCGATTGATGCAGAAGAGTGGGCTCAACGAGGCGGCCCCTTCGGCTTTTCATCGTACAAAGCTAATATTGTACGTTGTAACAGGTCAGGATAAAGCACGAGCATGAGTCGGTCTATTAGCGTCTTCGGCTTGGGTTACGTCGGTACTGTCACCGCCACTTGTCTTGCGCACAAGGGCAACTCCGTGATTGGAGTGGACCTCAATGCAGACAAGGTTCGCCTGATGGAAATGGGCAAGAGCTCCATTGTCGAACCCGGCGTCGCCGAGATGGCCGCCGAGTGTCACCGTGCATGCAGGCTTCACGCCACCCAGGATGTGGAAACGGCCGTCATGCAGTCGGACATCTCTTTTGTATGCGTGGGAACACCTGGTCTTCGGAATGGTAGGTTCGACCTGGGACATCTTGAACCCGTGTGTCGCGACATGGGTCAGGCGTTGAAGAAGAAGACGAGTTTTCACCTCGTCGTAGTGAGAAGTACGGTGCTGCCTGGAACGGCCGACGCTGTGGTAGTTCCCACATTGCAGGAAGCCAGCGGCAAACGCATGGGTAAGGAGTTGGGAGTGTGCGTAAACCCTGAATTCATGCGCGAAGGAAGTGCCGTCGAAGACTTCCTGCAACCCCCGATGACGGTGATCGGCACAGCAGACCCAGCACACGCGGCAGTCTTGCGTGACCTGTTCAGTTGGACATCCAGCCCCATTTTCGAGACTTCTTTCAGGACAGCGGAGATGGTGAAGTACGCCTGCAATGCCTGGCACGCGCTAAAAGTAGATTTCGCAAATGAAATGGGAAGTCTGGCCAAGCAACTCGATGTGGACGTCGAAACGTTGATAGAAATCTTTACCGCTGATACGAAGCTCAATCTGTCGTCGACCTACTTGAAGCCGGGATTCGCATTCGGAGGGTCCTGCCTTCCAAAGGACATCCGCGCACTGAGCTACCGCGGCAAAGAACTCGATGTAAAGTTACCGTTGCTTGATGCCATCCTACCGAGCAACGACGCCCACTTCGAGCGCGCAGTCCAGATGGTGCTCGATACTGGCAAGAAGAACATCGCCCTGCTCGGACTGAGTTTCAAGACAGCGACGGATGATCTCCGCGAGAGTCCACAGGTGCAATTGGCGAAGCGTCTTCTTGGAGAGGGAAAGAACCTGCAGATATGGGACGACAACGTCTCATTGGGCCGCTTGATCGGATCCAACCGGCAATACATCGAGCAAGTTATTCCCCATATTGGATCGTTGCTGCGAGAGCATCTCGACGACGTATTGAACCAGGCTGAAGTAGTTGTGATCGGCACGCGCGGCATAGACAGAGCAGCGTTAGAGGCGAAACTCCGTCCGGAGCAAACGATCATCGACCTGGCCAACCTCGAGAAGAATCGCCGCGTAGGTAGTCCGGGGCCATACCAAGGAATCTGCTGGTGAGGATCGTATGGGTTAAAGCCGGCAAACTGCTTCCGGTGGACAGCGGAGGAAAGATCCGTTCCCATAACCTGCTGCGACATCTTGCCCAAAAGCATCCGGTAACGTTGCTTACCTACTATGGCGGTTCGCGCGATGAAAATTATGCAGCTGCTATCGACAAGGAATTTCCCGGAGCAGTTACGATCCATACGCCAGCTGCTGACGGCGACGGACTGAAGCAAGCCGTCCATTACCTCAGGCACCTGCGGCACCACGCTCCGTATTCGGTTAGCAAGTTCACGGATCGTGAGGTCACCCGGACTGTCAAAAGATTCTTCGATGAGCAAAGCTGCGACGTTGCCGTCTGCGATTTCTTGTCCGCTTCGCTGAACTTCCCTTCTCACCTGTCAATCCCTTCGGTTCTGTTCCAGCACAACGTCGAAAGCAAGCTTTGGGAACGGATCGCGGTCACGGAGACGAGTCCAGTGCGCAAGCTTGCATACCAGATCGAAGCGAGAAAAATGAGACGTTATGAGACGGCGGCATTAAGGCGATTTCGGCATGTGATCGCGGTTTCAGATCAGGATCGCGAGCAGATGTTGGCCATGGAACCGACGTGCGACATCAGCGTGGTTCCAACCGGAGTGGATACGAAACAGTTTGCAATCTCTCCACCGACCAGTGGCACTCCTCCGCGCGTCGCCTTTGTTGGCACCATGGATTGGGAGCCGAACATCGATGCTGCCGAGTATTTCTGTAAGGAAATCTGGCCAAGGATCAAAAAAGCTTATCCGGACGCGAAATTTCAATTGATCGGACGCAGTCCTCATACGCGTGTAAGACGGCTCGCAACGGAATCGATCACGGTCACAGGCACCGTTCCCTCGGTGACAGATTTCCTTCGGGATGCGACTGTTATTGTCGTGCCTCTGCGAGTAGGTGGTGGTACTCGATTGAAAATCTACGAAGCCATGGCGATGGGTAAGGCGGTGGTCTCGACAACGATCGGCGCAGAGGGACTGAACGTTCAGAGCGGACGAGACCTGATCCTTGCCGATGAGCCCGTAGCATTCGCCGATAGCGTTCTCGCCTTGCTGCGCGACGCCGAATTGCGACGCCGGTATGAGGT
>DATBFG010000028.1:0-98955 GCA_036558645.1 Terriglobales bacterium | reverse complement strand
GAAACTGGTGGAAACGGTGGCAACGAGTGATTCGACAGTTCTGCTGTTGGGAGAAACGGGAACCGGCAAAGAGTTGATCGCTCGCGCGGTTCACGAACATAGCCGGCGCAAGTCGAGAACGTTTGTGAAGCTGAATTGCGCGGCGATCCCCACTGGGTTGTTAGAGAGTGAGCTATTTGGTCACGAAAAGGGCGCCTTCACAGGAGCCATCGCTCAAAAGATCGGACGACTGGAACTCGCCGATCAAGGGACGCTTTTCCTGGATGAGGTCGGGGATATACCTCCGGACATTCAGCCAAAGCTACTGCGTGCGCTTCAGGAACGAGAATTCGAGCGCTTAGGTAGCACCTTCACCAGGAAGGTAAATGTGAGGCTGGTGGCAGCCACCAATCGTGACTTGGAGAAAATGACTGAGACACGGGAATTTCGAAGTGATTTGTACTATCGACTGAATGTGTTCCCGATCCGAATTCCGCCGCTACGCGAGCGCCGGGAAGACATTCCGCTTTTGGTTCGTTACTTCGCGGAGAAATTTGCGCGTCAGATGCAGAAACCGGTTGAATCCATTCCGTCTGACACTATGAGCCGTCTGCAGGAGTGGCATTGGCCGGGAAATGTGAGAGAACTCGAGAATCTGTTAGAGAGAGCTGTCATCATGACGACCGGCACCGCGTTGCAGGTTCCACTACCGGAGATGAAGCCATCCGCCGCGACAATAGTGACCTCAGCACCACCGGATGGCGCGGAGAGGTCGCTCATTCTGAAGACGTTGCGCGAAACAAGGGGTGTGCTTGCTGGTCCGAATGGAGCAGCGTTGCGCCTCGGCATGAAACGCACGACCCTCCAGTACAAGATGAAGAAGCACGGGATCACACAGGAGGAATGGTGGCCGAAGGCGTGAACACAAACAATGCGATAAGCCTATCTCTAGGAACTAGCCTGGTTCGATTCGCGATCAACAAACAGTGAATGGCTTGACTTGGAATCGCGATGGTAACCCGTCGCTGTTTGGGATGCCGAACGAATGCCCAATTCGTGCCCAACCGGCACTCTGCCGAATGATTCGGCACCAAAACTTTCGGCATCGATAGCTTTCTCCTCTGCGTCAATCTTCAGCAACTCTCACCTATTCAGTGGCTTTCGAGGCACAATTCCCGTTTCTGCAGTTTGGCACGGAGGATGCCTAAGTAGAGAGCATGATGCCGACAACGATCGAAACTTTGCAAACCGTGCCGAGGACAAGATGCACGCGCGAACAGGCGCGTGAGTTGTTGGAATCGCTGCGCGCGACTTATCAGGCGCTCTCTGTAACCGAGCGTGAGCTGGCGAAGGGGAATCTTGTACGAGCGTTGCGCGTGCAGTTGTCACACGAACAGGAATAGGAGAACGGATGCTCCGAATCAGTGTTTTGAACGGTCCCGGAATGGCGCGACTCAAGCTTGAGGGCAAGCTGGCGCACGAATGGGTGCAGGAAGCAGAAACAGCCTGGGTTGCACTTTCGGCCAAGAAAGACAACAGGGACCTGGTTGTAGATCTTCTTGATGTCTCATTTGTCGATGATGCCGGCCATCAACTTCTTGCTGCCATGCGCCATTCAGGAGCGGAGTTGATTGGTGGTGGAATCTTGGTCTCGGCGCTCATTGAAGAGATTGAGGAAGCTGAAACAAGCGGCCATGGGAACAACGAAATCGCGATAGGAACCAAGGCAAAACAAAATAGCGAGGAATAAGAGATGACGAGGACTCAGAAACTCAATAAATGCACCGAAGGCGACTACCGCGAGTTGTTCGTCACCTGGTCAGAACCATTGCACTGGCTGTGCTACACGCTTACTGGTGATGAAGGGCTCAGTGAAAAGATGCTTGAGGCCGCGTTAGAGCAATCCCTGAAAGGTGCAGATCAAGTGTTCCGTGGCTGGATGGTGAGCTGGGCTCGGCGGCTGATCATCAAGGCCTGTATTCATACCGTCCAACCCTGGAAGTCACTTCTGGCCCACGAACCTCTGCCGGTATTGCCGCTCAGCGCGGCGTCACTTGAAACAAATCTGGATGTCGCGCTGAGCCTTCCTGCCCGTGTTCTGCGAGAAGGCCTGCTAATGCAGGATGTACTCGCACGCTTTGTGTTCGTGCTCAGAGCGATCGAGGGTTATTCACGCCGAGAGACTTCGTTACTACTGAACATTGACGACAGGCTTTGTGAATGGGTTTATGTGCGCACAGCGAGAACGCTGAACAAAAACGCAGAGTCATTTGAAGCCGTGAACTTCATATCGTTTGTTGGTGAGAATTCCTGCGAAGCAGCTCTCGCCGGAGATTAACTCGATTGCGTAACTCAAATTGGGGAATGATTATGCGAATACTCAGTTTTCATAGGTCTGCAAGATGTTTCGGAGCGAGGTGTCATGCCGGCGTTCGAGTTCTGATGGCAATGGCGGTTCTCTCAACTGTGACAGCCAAAGCCCAGAATTCCGGCACTCCGCGCGTGTTGACTCTGGACGAAGCGATCCAACTGGCAATCGCCAATAATCGAACTCTTAAGATTGCCAGTCTCGAAATGGATAAGTCGAAGTGGCAAATCGCTGAAGTGAAGACGCAACGGCTGCCTTCGTTTAGCGCCACAGTTCTCGGATCGCAGCTGTTGAATGAAGTCGACTTTACTTTTCCCGCAGGGTCGTTCGGGAGCTATCCAGGAATCGGTCCAATACCTTCAACTGAAACTAAGGTCACGACGCCACGCCGTCCGATTGCCTTTATTTCCGGCCAGGCGACGCAACCACTTTCGCAACTCTACAAAATTCATCTTGGCATTCGATCGCAGGAATTGAATTGGCAACTGTCCGGCGAAAAAGCCCGTGAGCAGCGGCAGGCTGTCATTAAGGAAGTCAAGGAAGCCTACTATGCCATCCTGCAATCAGAAAGTGCACTTGATGCGGCGGATGCGAATGTCAAGCAATACATGGAGCTCGATCGAGTGGTTCTGCAGCGTGTCTCGCAAGAGGCTGCCCTTCAGTCCGACAGTCTGGAGGTGAAAGCAAAGCTGGCGCAGGAACAATACCAACTCGTCCAACTGCAAAACTCTCTCCAGTCGCGCAAGGAATATCTGAATGATCTTCTGGGCCGAGATATCAGTACTGATTTCTCCACCGAGCAGGTGCCTGCTGCTTCGTTTGAAGAGATCGAATTAGCTCGGGCCCAACGAATGGCGCTCGATCAGCGTCCTGAAATCAAGCAAGCCGAATTGAATGTCAAGCAGGCTGAGTACGCACGGCGAATTGCGAAAGCAGACTATATCCCTGAGGTCGGAGTTGCTTTCAACTACACCTCGAACTTCAACGTCGACGTTCTTCCGAGCAACATGACAAGCCTCGGCGTCGAGTTCAAGTGGGAGCCATGGGAATGGGGACGCCGTAAAGATGTTGTCAACCAGAAGATGGTTGTCGAGAACCAGGCACGGACGCAACTGCGGGACGTTCACTCGAAGGTCTTAATGGATGTGAATCAGCGTTTCCGCAAGCTGGAAGAAACCCGATCACTGATTTCTGTGGCACGAGCCGAAAGGGAAGCATCGCAACAAAAATTGCACGAAGTTACAAATCAATACAAGGAACAAGCTGTCCTGCTCAGTGAGGTCTTGAGGCAGCAAGCCTCGGCCGCTGGCGCGCTCGACCAATATCGGCAAGCATTGCTGGGATTCTGGACGGCCAAAGCTGATTTCGAAAAGGCGATGGGAGGAGACCAATGATGTCGAAAATACGAATACACAAAACGAAACTCCTGGGAGTGGTGCTGGTTACGATCTGCGCATTCATCCAGGCCGGTTGTACTCACGCTGCCTCGGAACCAGTCGCCTATACACCGGTACGAACAGCACAGGTAGCGACGATCTCCACCGGTAGTGAAACCCGGTACTCCGCCAACATTGTCCCCAATGCCCAGGTAGACCTTGCATTCAAGTCAGGCGGATATGTGGAAAAAATACGGCAAGTTCGCGGAGCGGACGGGCGCATGCGTAATGTCGATAGCGGGGACTGGGTTAGCAAGGGAACTGTGCTCGCAGTCGTACGCCAGCAGGATTACGCGGACCAGCGTGAACAGGCTCGCGCGCAGTTGGCTCGGTCTCAGGCCGACTATGACCATGCCAAGCTGAATTTTGACCGAATGTCGAGCCTCTATTCGACACAAAGTGCCACCAAGCCAGAATACGATCAGGCAAAAGCTCAACAAGAGAGCGCAATCGCGGGCCTGAACAATGCCAAGGCCACGCTCGCGGAAGCACAAACTGCGATGGATGACTCGTTGCTGCGAGCCCCATTCGACGGATGGGTCATTCGGCGGAACGTGGAGGTCGGCGCGCTAGTCGGTCCTTCAGTACCCGGGTTCACCATTGCCGATACGAAGTCGGTGCGTGCCGTTTTCGGTGTCCCTGACAATGCAATGGGGCGGATCAAGCTGGGCCAGCAGCAGCCGATCGTGACCGACTCGCTACCTGATGAATTCATGGGTCGAGTTACGGCAATTTCACCGGAGGCCGATCCCAAGAGCCGCGTGTACTCGGTTGAGGTAACGGTCTCCAATCCCAAAAATCAGCTTAGGTCTGGAATGATTGCGTCTCTCTCGTTGGCCGGAGAAATCTTACCCAATTCGGTGCTGGCCGTTCCCCTCAACGCGGTGATTCGCGACCCGGCAAATCCTGACCGCTTCGCGGTTTTGCTGGCCGAAGGGGCGGGAGATCCGACTACGGTGCGGGCCCGGAACGTCGAATTAGGTGATGCCTATGGAAACATGATCCAGGTTCTGAACGGATTAAAGGCGGGAGAACGAGTAGTTACAACCGGATCAACACTGGTGAAGAGCGGCGATCAGGTTCGGGTCATGCAGTGAGGCGACACCAGGCGCATCAATTTGAATTCATAAATCGAGAAAATCATGGCACACAAATCTGACGCAGAAATCATTCAGCACACCCACAACACAGCCAGGTTCTTCGTGGAGCATCGACAGGTGTCGATTGTCCTGCTGCTGGGGACGTTTCTCTGGGGATGGTATGGCTATTCGAAAATGCCAAAGCGCAAGGATCCGGTGATTCCCGTCCGGGTGGCAGTGGCGTCGTGCAAATGGCCGGGTGCAACTGCCGAAGAAGTCGAGCAGCTCATCACCCGTCCCATCGAGCAGTCGATGGCGCAGAACCAGGCCGTTAAGCCGCCCAGCGGATCAGATTATGGTGTGCGCTCCTTGAGCTTCCCCAATTTCGCCCTGGTGTTCGTGCAGCTCGACGAAAATATTAAGGATACTGCCAAGGAACTGAACGACATCAACCTGCGACTCAACGAACTCAGCAACAAGCTTCCGCAGGGCGCCGGACCGATTCAGTTCAACAGCAACTTTGGCGACACAGCTGCCTTGATGTTGACCGTCGCCAGCCCTCGCGCCAGCGATATCGACGTTCAGTTGAGGGCCCGCTCGGTCAAGAAGGCTATCGAGCAGGTGCGCAGTTCACTACCGAGCAACTCTCCGCAGCCGCGCGTGAGTGTTGTCGTTTCATTTCCTCAATCCATCGCCGCTGAAGAAGTAAAGATGTCATTTCGGCTGGTGGATGAGATTGGCGTAAGGCGAGGTGCCTTCAGTGATCCACGCATGTTTCAGGGCCCAGGATTTATCGGCCTCGATTTCAGCTCAAAATCTGATGACGCTGCCCTGCGTGAGTGGGGCAATCGAATCATGCAGGAGCGATTTCATCGCTCTCAAATTCACCCTGACTCGTGGCGGCCAGCATTCATTCGTGACCCAAACGAAGCCGAAGCGAGACTCTCCGAGGTTGCAGGTGAGAAGTATTCCTACCGGGAGCTGGATGACTTCACTGCCCTGATTCAGCGCACTCTGCAGGGGACTCCAGAGGTTTCAAAGGTTGATCGCAGTGGCGTCTTAGCCGAGAAAGTCTTTTTGGATTATTCGCAGCAACGCCTGGCTGAATACGGCATAAAGCCCGGAGATCTCAGCAAGATCTTATCGGCGCGAAACAGTACGCTTCCCGGCGGCATGCTCGAGGTGGACAGCAAGAACATCACCCTCGATCCAACTGGAAAGTTTACGAATGCCCGGGACATTGGAGACGTAATTGTAGGTAGCTCTCCGAATGCCTCGAATGCGCCTGTTTACCTGCGCGACCTTGTGGATATCAGCCGCGGCTACGAAACCCCGGCCCGGTATCTGAACTATTTCACATGGCGGGACAAGCAAGGATCCTGGCATCGCAGCCGTGGTATCACCCTCTCGGTTCAGATGCGCGATGGACTGCAGATTGCCGATTTCGGCAAGAGCGTGGATGAGAAGCTGGCGGCTGTTCGCAACTACCTTCCAGATGATCTGATTATTGCCCGCACCTCGGATCAGCCTCTTCAGGTGAAGGAAAACATCGACCTGTTCATGGGGGCCTTATATGAAGCCATTTTCCTCGTGGTCATCGTTTCGCTGGTTGGATTCTGGGAATGGCGCTCAGCGGTGCTCATGGCCATCTCGATTCCGATCACGCTAGCAATGACATTTGGCTTCATGTTCATGCTGGGCATTGATATCCAACAAGTATCGGTGGCAACACTGATTATCGCGCTGGGATTGCTAGTCGATGACCCCGTTGTCGCCGGAGATTCCATCAAGCGCGGACTAGCCGAAGGACACCCCAACTTGATTTCGTCGTGGCTGGGACCAACCAAGCTGGCCGCTGCGATCATGTTCGCCACCATCACCAACATCGCGGCATATATTCCGTTCCTGTTGCTGACCGGCACTATGGGCGAATTCATGTATAGCCTGCCGATCGTAATGACTTGCGCATTAGTTGCTTCGCGTCTCGCATCGATGACATTCGTTCCGCTGCTCGGATACTACCTGCTGCGGCCTGACAAGAAAGCAGAGAAGCCCATTGAAGTTCGACGGACCACGGGCTTCACGGGTTGGTACGCACGAACCGCGCGAGCAGCTATCGATCATCGCTGGAAGGTGTTCGTGGGTTCGCTGGCATTCCTTCTCCTGGGCGTGTTCTTCATGTCCAGATTGAAGACTTCATTCATGCCGGATGACGTGCAGTACTGGTCATACATCGATGTCTGGCTGCCGAACGATACTAACCTTGACGCTACGAACGAGACGGCTCAGAAAGTTGAACAGGTTGTACGACAGGAAGCAGAGAAGTTTGCCCAGGAACACGCCGGAAAAGAAGGCAAGCCCGAGCAATTACTCAAATATGTCACCACATTCGTCGGTGGGGGCGGACCGCGCTTCTGGTTTTCTGTCTCGCCTCAGTTGCAGCAATTGAACTACGCACAAGTTATCCTCGAAGTGACAGATAAAGAAGTTACCCCCGAGTTTGTAAGACACCTGCAGCCAATCCTGTCTGCGAGCATCCCGGGAGCGCGCGTTGATGTGCGCCAGTTGCAATATGCCGCCGTTGACTTCCCAGTAGACATTTACATCGCCAACAACGCCGACGTCAGCGCGGCGCAATCGGCCGAAGACATCCGTACTTTGCGCCGGCTCTCGCGCCAACTGCAAGACATCTTCCTCTCACTACCGAATACGGCTGGCGTGCGCGATGACTGGGATACGGAAAGTTCGGGTGTAAAGCTGAAGATTGATTCGGACCGGGCCAACCTGGCCGGCATCACCAACCAGGATGTTGCCGCTTCCTCCACAACCGCGATGATTGGCGCGCAGCTAACAACCTTGCAGGAAGGAAACAAAGAGATCCCGGTAGTGGCGCGCTTGAAGATGGAAGAACGGGCGCAGCTTTCGGACCTACAAAATCTGTACGTCTATGCAATGGAGGGATCGACCAAGGTTCCCCTCACGCACGTTGCAAAGATCGAACATTCCATGGATACCGAGCGGATCATCCGGCTGGACCACTTCCGCACCATAGCGGTGCGGTGTTTCCCCAAGAGAGGTGTGCTCTCCTCAGAAGTGCTCAATGCTGCTGGGCCAAAACTCAAGGAGTTTGAGAAGAACCTGCCGCCGGGATACAAGATTCGCATGGGAGGGGACTATTACCAGCAGAAAAGGGGATTCGGTGAACTTGCGATCGTCATGGCGGCGTCGATTTTCCTGATCTTTCTCGCGCTTGTCTTCCAGTTCAACAATGCCGTGAAACCGTTTCTCGTGTTCGCGGCGGCGCCCTATGGGGTTGTCGGTGCGGTGGCTGCTCTTTGGATCATGGGTACTCCTTTTGGCTTCATGGCTTTTCTCGGAGTCGCAAGCCTGATCGGTGTGATAGTAAGCCACGTGATCGTGTTGTTTGACTTCATCGAAGAGAAGCACGAGGAGGGCGAGCCTTTTGAGGAAGCGGTCATTGATGCTGGAATCATCCGCTTACGACCGGTCATGATCACAGTGGGAGCAACCGTTCTTGCTCTATTCCCACTGGCGCTGCATGGTGGGCCACTATGGCAGCCGCTTTGCTACACCCAGATCGGCGGACTTTGCGTGGCGACGTTTATCACATTGCTATTGGTGCCTGTGCTCTACGCCATCTTTGTTCTCGATCTCAAAATACTTAGGTGGGAAACAAAAGAGAAGCATGCTGTCCTTGCTGCCGCCACAATGGCGGCCGATTGAAGGCTTTGTAAGGTCAAAGAACTTGTTCGGCATAAGGCTGAAAGCTGGCTCGCACTTGTTCAGCCTTGGCTCTACGCAGCGCATGTCCGCCCAGGTTGAATCAACCTTGATGTCAAGCTGGATAATGAGAATGCAGGAACAGGAGCAACAGCCACGAATTTAGGCGGCGACGGCCAAATGTCAGCAACGATCGGATCACGTCGGAGGGCCAGCGCAGTTGGAGCATCATCCGGCGGATACTGGATGGGCTAAGAATTTCCGCATTGATTTGTGTGTTTAGCGCCGCTGAAAAATGCTATGGCGCGTCTATTAGCCAGGCGATGACCTTCCACTGGGTTTTTTCTTGTGACCAAAGCAACAGCAAAGCTGCGGATTCTTCGCCATCCAGGTTTAGTTGGCTCGCAGATGGATAATACTTTCCATATTTTGCGTCCTTGGCCTCGATATCGGGTGGCTCCGTCGTTCGCTTCTGACACAAAAACCCTTCAGCCATTTGATCAGGGATCGCCATGATCGTGAATGCTTTGGAATTCGTGTGCTCGACCGGGCGCACCAAATCATTTACCGGGGTCGAACTAAACATCATTTCAGAGAGGTCCTTTTTTGCAGGGATCTTGTCGAGTGGTCGTGTTAAGCCGAGGCGAATTCGGTCGGCCGGCTTCAGTTGATTGGCCGCGGGACCGCAGCTATATGAGCGCGTCGACGCGTATCGAACTGCGTCCGCAGGCTTACGTGCAACCAGCCACGTACTGTAAAAGCCAGTGATGTCTTTTATTGCACTTGGGTCTTCGGCAAGTTTTGCTGGTTCGGATTTCTGAACGGGCGGGACTTTAGCTAGGGCCTTAGGTACCATTTCCCCTTTGGTTCCGTCCTCTATGCGAATAGCGACGATCTTCCAATATTTCCCTTCCTGTGACCAAAGGAGAGACATCACTTTGTTTCGGCTCTCACCCTGCATGCCCCGGACAACAGTCGCATAGTACTTCTCTTTGTTTTTCTTACCGGCTTCTTCGTCGGGAATCGCAATACATTCTTCATCTTGACCCATGTCAGGCGGTACGCTCACGAGGCGGAATTCTCGCGCATAGGAATTTTTCGCCTCAACCAAATTAGGTTGGATGGATGGCGGGCCGTTCTTAAGCCGGTAGCAGACCGGAAATCCTTTGTGATACACGGTGTTATCACGCTCGCGATGGAACTCGCGACTCTGTCCCAATATCTCAAATGCTTTCGGCTTAAGATAAACGTATAGACGAAACTGACGGTCTCCTCCGACATCGGTTTCTTCTCCCATGATCTCGTCGACAGCATCGACGAGGTCGAATGCGCGCCCCAAGCTCTGGCCCTTGGCATTGGTTAAATCTGCCTTGATGAGCGCATGCGTAACAGCGTCGAATGTTGTCCTAACGGACACGCGTGCCCCGTCGTAAGCGTCGTGGGCAACAATCTTACTTCCGGTGGTCTGGTTGTAGCGTCGGACGTAATCGTCAACCAGCTTTTTCTGCTCCGGTCGCAACGTGTCGTACGATTTGCCGAACTCTTTGGCCGGCTTTTCGGCTGAGGCAGCCGTAGTGCCTGTTTTCTTGGAGGTAGAGGCCGATTGACTAACAGCCATATGGCTTGCGAAAAAACTGGCGAGTAGGATCCCGATGATCGTTTGCTTCGGCAAGCTATTCACCTCGTCGAATTCCCGGCTGGCGTTATCGAATGCGCGCTAAAATTACACAGCGAAGAAGCATGGTTCACCCTAAATGAGTTGCCATGATTAGAAGTTGCCTTAAACCCGGAATGGCACTGTCAAAAATAGCAGTACTTCAGCTAATCCTAACGGTCTCTAATAATTGCGGCGTGTCTCTTCGTGTCCACGGGTGTTGTTCCTGATCATGAAAATCTTTCAACATCTTCAAGTTCAAACCGTGCGGGGTTAGGAGCAAACCATGAACATCAACAAGCGTACGTTAAAAATTGTCGGAATTGTCGTTGCGGTGTTGCTCGTCATTCTGATCGCAATACCTTTTCTCATTGACGTTAACAGCTTCCGTCCAAAAATCGAGGCGGAAGTGTCTCAAGCCCTTGGCCGCAAGGTGGCGCTGGGAAATCTGAGCTTGTCGATTCTGACTGGCAACGTCGGCGTGGATAACATCAGCATTGCAGACGATCCGGCATTCAGCAAGTCTCCTTTTGTAACCGCGAAGTCGCTGAAGGTCGGCGTTGAGATTATGCCGCTCATTTTTTCTAAAGAAATCAATGTGACTGGAATTGTCCTGGATTCACCTCAGATCAACTTGTGGAAAGCGGCGAGCGGGACCTGGAATTTTTCCAGCATTGGTGGCGCCGCTGCCAACAAACCACCTGAAGCCGGAAAGCCGGAAGCTTCGTCAACCCAGGATTTCTCAGTTGCCAAACTGGAGATCAAAAATGGAAAGCTGGCAGTCGGCAATGTGGGGTCAAGAAATAAGCCACAGCTTTATGACAAGGTGAACGTGAACGTGTCGCACTTCTCCTTCAAATCGCAATTCCCGTTCAAGCTCACGGCAGGCCTGCCTGGCGGAGGGGATGCGAATATCGCTGGAAAGGCGGGTCCCATTAATTCACAAGACGCTGCCAAGACTCCGTTTGATGCGAAGGTGAAAGTAGATGACATGGATGTTGCTGCTTCTGGGTTCATCGATCCAGCAAGCGGCATTGCAGGATTGGTGAATCTTGACGGGACGTTGAACTCGAATGGCAACCAAGCTAAGGCGGTGGGGACGCTGACCTGCAATAAGCTCAAGGTTTCTCCCAAGGGTTCTCCCGCACCGAAGACAGTAACGGTCAAGCACACAGTAGTTGCAGACCTGGCGAAACAGAGCGGCACCATCACGCAGGGAGATGTTGCGATCGGTAAGGCCACCGCTCATCTGACGGGCGCATTCCAAACACAAGGGGAAACACAAGTAGTGAATCTGAAGCTCAATGCGCCGAACATGCCGGTCGATGAACTGGAGGCGATGCTTCCAGCTTTCGGTGTGGTTCTTCCCTCTGGATCGCAACTCCAGGGAGGAACGCTCTCAACCGATTTGAACATTAATGGTCCAATCGACAAACTGGTCATCACAGGCCCTGTTCGCCTGAGCAATAGCAAGCTTGCCGGATTCGATCTGGGATCGAAACTCGGAGCGCTTTCAACATTCACCGGAAAAACCGCCGGGAGTCACGACACGACCATTCAGAATGCAAGCTTGAATGCTCGGGTAGCCCCCGAGGGCACAAAAGCGGATGCAATCAATCTGTCTGTTCCGGCAATCGGTGTTATCACCGGGGCCGGTACGGTTAGCCCCGCTGGAGGCCTCGACTTCCGGATGCTAGCCAACCTGCAGGGTGGGATGGCTGGCGGGATGCAGAAGGCTGCGCTGGGAGGATCTAACAAGGGGATTCCGTTCTCGATCCAAGGAACAACCTCGAATCCCAGTTTCGTTCCTGATGTGGCTGGCATGGCGGGCAGTGTTGCCAGCGGAATGTTGCAAAATGCCGTGTCGGGCAAGACTGGTGCTGCAAAGGGCGCTGGAGCCCTGGGGGGCCTTCTCGGGAAGAAGAATCCCAAGTAGAACTAGCAAATGAAGAGGGTCAGTGGTAGCCATGCCAATGGCCCCTTCTACGCCTTTCGCGTGCCAAGATGCGCCGCCGATGGACGAGCGGCGAAAGATCGAGGCGGACTGTCTCTCACGTCAGTGATCCTCGGATCGTGCTCCGACTTGGCAAACGAACTAAAATCGGGTGGCTTCAGATTCAGTGGCCCAGGCCAAGTGAAACCACAGTGATTCACTGATCTCCCAATTGATCACTCCATTTCCATCGCCGCGGGAGCGAAGCAGAAGCAGTTCAACTCGCCCACCGACAATTGCTTGTCACGAACAGTCCAAGTCGGATCTCGTGGCGCCTCCTATGCGAAACGAAATGCTCCCGTCGGTGTCCTGTGTTTTTCGGAGGCTGAATGGATTTCAATTCGTGGCCGTCGCAGTCTTACTCCTCGCTCCAGACACATTGGTGGCACAGAAGACATCCGCACAAGCACATGCGGATCGTGGATTGCAGTTCGCGCAGCAGGGTGACCTTGCTGGAGCTGAGATTGAATTGAGGCAAGCGGCGAAACTTGCTCCCGACGATCCTGACATCTTAGGCGAACTCGGAACCGTGCTGGCAATGGAGAAAAAGCTGGAAGAGTCAAGTTCAGTGCTGGAACGTGCCCTGAAGATCAAGCCTGCCGATATCCAGATGCGGCGCTACCTTGCGGCGAATTCATGGCAGCTTCATCGTTACGCCGATGCTCGGCGAAATCTGGAAATCATCCTTAAGCAGAAGCCAGGAGATGCACCAACGCTGCTATTGATGGGCATGGTCGCTGAAAATAGCGGAGACTATGCGACTGCTGCACGCAGTCTGTCAGCGGTACCGTCTCTTGTTCAGCAGCAACCGGAGGCGGTGGCGGCGCTGGCGCGGTCGTACTATCGCTTACAACAAATAGATAAGGCCCGCGCAACCTTGGACGGATTGAGTAATCACCCTGCAGGGCCCCAGGCTGGTCTGCTCGGGGCGGAGATTGCCGACGAGGCTCGCGACTATGAGAAGGCAGAGCAGCTCTTGCGGTCTATCAAGCCTGATGACTCTCATTTAAGCGCGGTCGGGTATCGGTTGGCAGTGGTGCAGTACCATGACCAGCGCTCCGCCGAGGCTCGACAGACCCTACTCGCATTGATCGCGTCCGGACATCGGGGTGCGAACGTCTATAACCTGCTTGGCTGGTGTTACCAGGATTCACATCAACTGGCGGATGCCACACAGGCGTTCGAAGAAGCCATTCGCCTTGAACCGCAAAAGGCGGAGCATTACCTCGACCTTGGGAATATCCTTGTAGCTAACCGCAAATATCCAGCTGCGCTGGCGGTGGCAAAACGTGCGGCGAACGCACTTCCAAGCGCTCCCAGCGTCTTTCTGTTTAAGGGTTCTGTGGAACTGAAGGTGGGACAATTCACGGATGCCCTGGCTTCCTACAGTCAAGCCCAACAGCTTGAGCCTTCAAGTCCCGACGCTGCATTGGGTGTTGCACGAGCAAAAGCGACAGCAGGTTTGACGAAGAATGCCATCGCAGACTTCGAGTCCGGGATAAAGCAATTTCCGAAAGACGCACGATTCTGGCTTTATTATGGCGTGCTCATGGTTCAGCAATCTGAGACTGGCGATGCGCCTGCGGAGGCACATGCAGCCGAATTGCTCAAGTCGGCAGTCGAGATCGATCCAGATCTCGCAGAGGCACATTATCAGTTGGGAAATCTTGCCCTGAAGAACGGAAATAATTCCGAAGCGGTGACGCACCTTGAAAGAGCCGAAAAGCTAGACGGCGATAGCCAGGAGACACACTTTGCGCTATCGCGCGCGTACCGGCGCCTAGGACGCGAGGACGATGCCGCGCGAGAGATGGATCTATATAACAAGCTAAAAGATACTTCTGCGCCCACATCATGACTCCGGCTCTCCAGTCCAGGGTGTCAAGAACCTATGTGCTCTTCAGTCTTCTGGTCTGCTCGGTGAGTATGCAAGCAGAGTCTGTGCCTGAAATCTTCACCGACATCACGCGGCAGGCGGGAGTCACATGGCGTCAATTTGATGGCGAGTCGTCCGACCGTCTCCTCATTGAGACTATGGGTGGGGGAGTCGCTCTCCTCGATTTCGATGGCGATGGCCTTCTGGATATCTTTTTGGTGAATGGTGGCGAAACCCCTCGCGGCAAAAGTACTGTTCCGGTCCGGAATGCCCTTTACCGCAATCTGGGCAATGGCAGGTTCGAAGATGTCGCGATGCGTGCCGGGGTGGATCGGATCTCGTCATATGGAATGGGCGTAGCTGTCGGCGACTATGACAATGATGGCTATCCCGACTTGTACGTTACTGGATACCCCGCAAGCATGCTGTTTCACAACAATCGAAACGGAACTTTTACGGATGTTAGCAAGCAAGCCGGTGTTGTGAACGCTGACAAGTGGGCTGCCGGTGCCGCATGGTTCGACTACGATCGTGATGGACTCCTCGATCTCGTAGTCACCAACTACGTTTTTCTCTCTCTTGAAAATCCAAACAAGTGCGAAGTGAATGGCACGCGCAGTTACTGCGAGCAAGTGGCTTACCAGGGCATGCCGCTTACGCTATTTCACAATAATGGTAATGGCACGTTCGCCGACGCAAGTCAGGCATCGGGCCTCTACAAGTTTATTGGGCGTGCACTTGGTGTGGTTTCGGCCGACATCAACGATGACGGCTGGCCTGATCTGTTTATTTCGCGCGATGCCTCGCCCAACCTCTTGCTGATCAACCAGCACAACGGTACATTCCGCGACACTGCGGTGGATGCTGAGGTTGCATACGACTCAAACGGGGTTGCAAAGGCCGGCATGGGAATCGATCTGGCAGACGTCAATCGAGATGGTCTGCCCGACTTTGTCATGACCACATTTAACGATCAGTATCACTCGTTGCTTCTGGGTTCGCCTTCAGGTATCTACCAGGACAAAACCGTTGCCTCAGGATTGGCCAAATTCACGAAGCCCTATGTGGGATGGGGCGTGAAGTTCTTTGACTACGATAACGACGGCTACATGGATCTAATGATCGTGAACGGACACATCAACCAGGTCATTGAATCCACTCGCAACGACGTGAAATACCGCGAGCGTCCACTGCTCCTTCACAATAACGGCCAAGGAGTCTTTCAGGACATGCAAGCGGAAGCCGGAGCTGCGTTCAAGGCAACCTACAGTGGACGGGGCCTGGCGATCGGTGATTTCGACAATGACGGTGATTCCGACATCATCTTCACCTCCTTAAATTCGCAGCCCGTGCTGCTCCGCAACAACCTGGGACAGCGTAATCACTGGATGGGCCTCGAACTCGAAGGCACAAAGAGCAGCCGCGATGCAATTGGCGCCAAAATCACAATTACAGTGGGCAAACAGAAGCTGGTGCGATGGATTACCGGCGGGTCGAGCTATCTTTCATCGCACGACAAACGGGCACTGGTTGGGCTGGGGCAAGCGCGTCCTGACGCAGTAACAGTCGAAGTCCGTTGGCCCTCGGGGTCCGTCCAGCAAGTTTCGGGACTGCAGATTGATAAGTATCACCAAGTCAGAGAAGAAGCGAAATAGTTTTTAGCGAGATGCATCGACCTAGTATGTCTCATGTAATTTCAAGTGCGACTTAAGGTAGCGACATTGTCGCAGCAAGTACTGAGCTTGCTGCCCCTTCCTAGGGTGCGGTGTCGACACCTAGAGTGTCCTTGGTTGCATCCAAAGAAGGGCGTACAGCGTCTACTTCTTATGCTTGATTATGTTCGCCGCCTTTTTGTTTACGACGACTGGGCAAATCGCGAAATCCTTGCCGGAATCGCCGCGTTGCCAACATCTCTTCCGCGCTCGGTGCGTTGGCTCGCACATGTTCTTTCGGCAGAGAAGTTGTGGTGGGAGCGCATCACATTGCAGCCTCAGTCGCTTCCGGTGTGGCCCGACTTCACTCTAGCGGAGTGTACAGTCTTGTCCGAGGAGATGGCAGAGGTCTGGAAAGATTACTTTGCCTGTGCTGCGGAGGCCGACCTCGCCCTGTCGATCGGCTATAAGAACAGTAAGGGCGAAAGTTGGGAGAGCCGCATAGATGACATATTGATACATGTTGCGATGCACGGCACCTACCACCGCGGCCAGATCGCAGCGGACTTCCGCGCCGCGGGCCACACGCCGCCTTATACCGATTTTATTCATGCTGTACGGCAATCTTTTGTGAAGTAATTTGGCGGCTGATGCCATGGCGTGCTACAGGCAGCACTTTCGCCGGGGCACCTATCGGGTGTAAGCTTCGCCATTTAGTCCCGAACGCAAATATGGGAAAATTTGCACTCCTGGTGCTTGCGGTTTTTGCCGTTGGGCTAGCGCCTGCCACGGCGCAGACTACCTCGCCCGGTAAGCCGCTCTCGGAACGCGTGGTGGGTTACCAGATCGACGCACGTTTCGATGCCCAGAAGTTTGTCCTCAAGGGCTCGGAGACTCTGACGTATCGCAACCTGACCGGCCAACCGTTGGACACCTTTCCATTTCATCTTTATCTGAATGCATTCCAGCCAACATCAACTTTCATGCGCGAAGTGCGGCGCGATTCGTCCGATTTCGAATGGAAGGACAAGTACGCTGCTTCGATCAAGATAGAGTCATTGGAGGTTGTCGGGATCGGCGACCTCACGAGCCAAATGCGGTTCATTGCTCCCGATGATGGCAATCCAGACGATCGCACCGTATTCGAGGTCAAGCTTCCGCACACAATCCCTCCGGGCGAATCGGTGGAGTTCAAGATTGCGTTCGTGGATTACTTTGGGGAAGTTTTTGCGCGAACTGGGTATAAGCGTGACTTCATCATGGGTGCGCAGTGGTTCCCCAAGGCTGGTGTTTGGTGGCACGGCAAATGGAACTGTCACCAATTCCACTCCAGCACGGAATTCTTCGCCGATTTCGGAACTTTTGATGTTAGGTTGACGCTTCCGCAGAATGAAATTGTAGGTGCGAGCGGAGAAGAACTCTCCAGCGTGAATAACGCGGATGGGACAAAGACGCTCACTTTTCACGGCGAAGATATCCACGATTTTGCGTGGACAGCTCAACCGGGCTATCGCGTAGTGGAGGATTCATTCACCGGCAGCATGGGAGCGGTGAAGATTCGCATGCTCATGCAGCCCGGACACATGAACAGCGCTCCGCGTTATATGCAGGCGCTCAAGGGCACGATGGACCTGTTCGATCGCTGGTATGGCCCGTATCCATACAAGCAGATCACGGTTGTGGACCCGCCGCATGGCGGTGATCGAGCCGCCGGAATGGAGTATCCGCAACTGTTCACGGCCGAGACGGCATGGTACGTCCCTAAGGGACTACGGTTGCCCGAAGATGTCGTGGAGCACGAGTTCGCCCACCAGTACTGGTATGGCATGGTGGCCACCAACGAATTTGAAGAGGCTTGGCTGGATGAGGGAATCAACAGCTACACCGAGGGCAAGATCATGACCAAGCTGTATGGGCCGCACGCATTCGCGGATCTCGCAGGCGGAACAATTGGGATGCATGATTTGGAGCGCTATCAGTATCGCGGTGCCGCCGACAAAGATCCCATGGCCAAAGCCGCCTACAACTACATGAGCTTTGGTTCGTACGGAGATATTACTTATGGCAAGACCGCTACCGTGCTGACGACGCTCGAAAAAATAGTCGGAGAAGAGACGATGCAGCGCGCCCTGCGTACGTATTTCGAGCGGTACCGCTTCAAGCACCCCACGGGCGAGGATTTTCTGAAAACGGTGGAAGAAGTTTCCGGCCAAAACTTGCGCTGGTACTACGACCAGGCGGTCTTCGGAACCAAAGTGCTGGATTATGAAATTTCCCGAGTACGCTCCGACCGCGTGGACTGGTACCAAAAAAACTCAGCAAAAGAGGAGAAGGGAAAGACCGTTTATCGATCAGAGGTACTGGCGCATCGCAAAGGCGATTTCATTTTCCCGGTCGATGTTTTGATCAAGTTCGATGACGGCGGGCAAGTTCGCGAACACTGGGATGGGCAAGACCGTTGGGTACGCTACACCTATCAAAAAAAGGCCAAGGTGATCTCTGCAGAGGTTGACCCTGAACATGCGGTGTGGCTCGATAAGGATTTCTTCAATAATAGTTACGCGCAAGAAGACATCGGCAAAGGTGCGAGGTCGAAGCTGATGACGTATTGGCTGTTCTTTACCCAGTTGTTGGCACAGTGTCTGGCGTGGCTGGTTTAGAGTGAAAATTTCTTGGCTCGAACAATGATACGGCGAGGGGCAAAACTCGTATGGCGGCATCAGCGAGTCCTGTGGTGGATGTTCGTGGCGAATTTTGCCCTAGCGTTGTTTTCGGCCTTGCCGATGGCAAGCCGCGTGAGTAAAGTCGCCGACCACAGTCTCCAATCGCACCGCCTGATCGAAGGATTCGACCTCGCCGCATTTGTCGAACTTGCCTCGAATCCAGATGTCGGGTTTTGGTCGAAGACCGCTGATAGCTTGTGGTACTCGCTGATCTTTTTTGCATTCGCGATGTTCTTGTGCGGAGGAATTCTCGAGACCTATCGCACGGATCGCAAGCTTCCTACTGCTGAGTTCTTTCACGCTTGTGGAATGTACTTCTGGAGATGGCTTCGCTTGTGCGTGTTCTTGTTGATCGTTCTCGCTCCGGTGTTTCTTTTCGCGTCGGGCGTCTACCAGTGGTCGGACAAATTAGCAGAGGACGCCGGGCCGGAGATGCTGGGATTCTGGGTAGAAGTTGCGGGAATGCTCTTGGTGCTATTGCTGTTGATGGCCATTCGCCTGTGGTTCGATATGGCCCAGGTTTACGCTGTCGCGGAAAACGAACGTTCTATGCGTCGAAGCCTGATAAGTGCATTTCGGCTTACTCGACAAAATCTTGGATCGTTGTTCTGGATTTATTTTCGAATTAGTGCTCTCGCCTGGATCGGTTTGAGCGCTACATGGTGGATGTGGCTCCATCTTCCTTTCCAGCGTACGGGTACTACCTTTTTTCTGTTCGAAGTGTTGCTTGCATTCTGGCTGGGCACGCGGTTGTGGCAGCGCGCAAATGAGACCTTGTGGTACGAGCGTTATGCAGAGATGCGTATCTCGGAGCCGGCACCGGTGGAAGCTACAGCGGCCGGACCTGCCGCCTTGACTCCAGAAACATCGCCTGCATCTCCGCTGCAGTGATTTGCAGCGTTGGTCCCCTTATTCCAGCCTGTTGCGTGATATTTTGATCATATAGCCCATGCCAATGTCTCGCGTCTGTAAGTCCGTCTTCGCAGCTCTCTTTGTGTTGATTGCGGCAACGATTGCGTTGTTAGCAGCCGATTGGAAGCCCGAGCAACTGCCGGCATCTGTCTCCAACAATGCCGTCGCACTGCTGAAAACCCGGGGGCGTCTGGTCGGCTTTTCTCTCATGGGGATTGGGTCCAAGAAGACTTGGGACTCGATAACCAACGCCGCTTACGTTCTCGATATGGAATCTGGCAAATGGACCGAAATTCGACCCGTGCCAGGTACGGCGGGCCGAATTGCTGCCGGTGCCGTTGCCATCCGGGATCACGCCTTCCTGTTTGGAGGCTATGTCGTCGATGCGCAAGGACATGAGACCACAGTACCCGATGTGAATGCGTACGATCCGGTGAGCGAACGCTGGTTTCGCGGAGCCGATATTCCAGTTCCTGTCGATGATTTCGTTATTGGCGCGACTCGCGATCGATACATCTACCTGATCGGTGGCTGGTCTAAGACGGAAGCTGTTCGCAGCGTTCAGGTATATGACGCTGAAAAGAACCGCTGGTTGCAGGGCACGCCCATTCCGGGCACGCCGGTCTTTGGTCACGCGGGTGGCATCGCCAACGACACGATTATTTATGTTGATGGTGCCAAACGAAATCCTGCGGGAGATCAGCCTAGATTTGTCTCGTCGGACGAGTGCTGGATGGGAAAGATTGATCACCATGACCCAGCCAAGATCCAATGGACAAAGTTGCAGAATCATCCCGGGAATGCTCGTTATCGCATTGCCGCTGGCGGTTCGGAGAAAGACGATCGCGTTTATTTTTCCGGGGGCACTGACAATCCATACAACTACAACGGCATTGGCTACGACGGAAAACCTTCCGAGCCCTCGGCAATGACCTTTGCTTTCAACGTAAAGAGCGGAAAGTGGGAAACCATTAACGAACACACACCCAATCCGACCATGGATCATCAGGGCCTGATCGTTGCTTCGCAAGGGCTGGTGATTGCGGGGGGAATGGAAGGATCACAACACGTGACGGCAAGGGTGTTGGTTTTGCCGAAGGTGAAACAGTAGTTTTTGAGAGAATAAAAAAAGGCGCGGAGATATAAGCTGCGATCTCCGCGGTGTTTGGGTTCCAGTTGTTACAAGAGCAAATGTCTACCGATGGAAAGCCGCCACTCTCCAATCATGGAGTTCGCTAGCGTCAAGGCCTTCCTTTTTCAAAGCGGCTTCCTCTTCACGCCAGGCCTGATATTCGAGCCCAGCTAACTTTCTCAGCAGCTGCGGAGCGCAAGACATGCAGCAAAATCCGGTCTCGGGTTCCTGCTCCTCGGCCTCGCAGAAGAGTTCGTAATGAAAAGCCGGCGGACTGGAACAGTCATCGCACTCCAGCGGAGTATCCCGAAACAATGGGTCGAAGCTGGCGAACGTCATCTTGCTGCGCATGTCGCACCTCCGCGAGCCTGGCACTTGCCAGGGTCCTATTCCTTGGCTCCGGCAGGCCAGAGCTTTGTGCCAGGATTCCAGTGCGGACCTTCATCCTGGTAACCGCTTTTGTGCGGCTCTTTCGTACAAGGCTCGGTTTCATGTTTCTCGTCTGCCAGCCGCCCAAGGCAACAGTCCAGCCTTTCCCGCAGGCTGCTGTCGTTGATCAGACCCAGCAGTTCCGCCCGATGCATTGCGTCGAGCCCCTGAAGCAGTGGGCATTTGAGGAGATCTTCATTTTTCATCGCCGCACTCCACGTCCGGTTTTGCTTTCGGGCAGCCATTGCTGGCGCCAACTTCGATTACAGTCCCCTTGCTGCCATCGGGCAGTGACCCATAGCACTTGCTCATGTGAGGTACCTCACAATGCAGACGGCTACGTGGCGGTTTCATTGGCTGGTTGCCATTCATCGGTCGTTAGGTATTCATGGATTGATTTCGCAGCCCGGCGGCCCGCTCCCATGGCCAGGATTACCGTGGCGGTGCCGGTGACAATGTCTCCCCCCGCGAAAACGCCTCTGCGAGATGTGCGCTGAGTGCCGGAGTCGGCGCTGATATAGCCACGATTGTTGGTGTCAAGACCCGGAGTCGTGCTCTGAATGATCGGATTCGCGCTGGTACCTATGGCAATGACGGCTACGGCAAGCGGAAGCTCGAACTCCGAGCCATTCACAGGAACTGGACGTCGCCGCCCGGAGGCGTCTGGCTCGCCCAGTTCCATGCGAATACATTTCGCTGCGCGTAGCCAGCCTTTGTCATCCAGAAATTCGATCGGGGCAGTGAGCATCTGAAACTCGATGCCCTCCTGCCGCGCATGCTTGACTTCTTCCGCTCGCGCTGGAAGCTCGGCTTCGCTCCGCCGGTAGATCACGTATGCCTTGCGTGCCCCAAGCCGGAGTGCGGAGCGAATCGCATCGAGCGCTGTATTTCCACCGCCAATGACAGCGACATCCTTTCCGCGGAAATCCACGATGGGTTCGTCATATTTCGGAAATTCATATGCATGCATGAGGTTGATGCGAGTGAGAAATTCGTTGGCAGAGTAGACTCCGTTGAAGTGCTCTCCCGGGATACCCATAAAGTGAGGTAAGCCAGCCCCGGTTCCGATGAATACGGCGTCGTAGCCTTCCTCTTCCATCAGTTCATCAATCGTGACGGTTCTACCGACAACCACGTTGGTCTCGAATTCGACTCCCATGGCCCGCATGTAGTCCACCTGTTCGCGAATGATTTGCTTCGGGAGGCGGAACTCGGGAATGCCATAGACGAGCACTCCACCGATTTCGTGCAGTGCTTCAAACACATGAACTGCATGGCCTTTCTGGATGAGATCCCCCGCAGCTGTAAGCCCCGAGGGTCCGCTGCCGACGATGGCAACCTTCTTTCCGGTCGCTGGAGCCTTGATGATCGTCGATTTGTCGAGATGCTTCTGTTCGTAGTCGGCGACAAAGCGTTCTAGGTACCCGATGCCAAGCGAATCGGCTTTTTTGCAAAGCTTGCAGTGGCCCTCGCAATGATCTTCTTGCGGGCAAACGCGGCCAGTGATGGCCGGCAGAACGTTGTCCTCGCGAATCTTTGCTGCAGCTGCCAGGTAATCGCCAGCCACGATCAGCGAGACAAATTCCGGAATCTTAACCCCCACGGGACAGTTTTCAGAGCAGGTAGCCTTGGCGCACTCCAGGCAGCGCAACGCTTCCTGGCGCGCGAGTTCGGGAGAGTATCCAAGGTTTACCTCAGTGAAATTATGAGCGCGAACTTCTGGTTCCTGTTCGAGCATGTGCTGCCGTGGAATCTTCATGCGATCGCGGAGATGCAGAGGATTTTTGGAGGTGCTTGCCGCTGTCGTCATTGTCTGCCTCCGGTCACTGCTGCACACTCGCACTGCTCGTCACGCACAAGGTCCACTTGTGCCTTGGGATTCCGTTGAAATTCGGTCATCGACTGCGTTTCGGCATCGCGATAAGTGGCATTGCGTTGCACGAGTACGCCAAAGTCCACACGATGTGCGTCGAATTCCGGGCCATCAACGCATGCGAACTCGCTTTTGCCGTCGATTAGGACGCGGCAGCCTCCGCACATCCCGGTGCCGTCGATCATGATGGGATTCAGGCTAACGATCGTGCGAATGCGTTCTTTACGCGTCACCTCTGCTACAGCGCGCATCATGGGGATGGGGCCAACGGCAAGTACAAGGTCGATGCGGGTGCCATTTTCGATCAACTGGCGGAGCTTGTCGGTTACAAAACCTTTGTCGGCGTAGGTGCCGTCGTCGGTGGTTAACATGAGAGAGTCGCTTACTGCGCGCATCTCGTCTTCCAGGATGACGAGGTCCTTAGTCCTTGCACCAACGATCGAAATTACGCGATTCCCAGCGTGCTTCAGCGCGACAGCAGTCGGGTAAGCCATGGCGGTTCCTACGCCGCCACCGATTACAACCACGGTGCCGAAATTCTCGATTTCAGATGGTTTTCCGAGTGGGCCGACGACGTCGAGGATGCTGTCCCCGGTCTCAAGCGCATTTAGCAGGTTAGTGGTTTTTCCAGCGGATTGGACGACAATGTTGATGGAACCCTGCTCTGGATCGGAGTTCTCGATAGTGACAGGAATGCGCTCGCCTTCCGGATATAAGCGAAGAATTACAAATTGCCCCGGCTTACGCTTGCGCGCGATGCGCGGGGCGCTGATTATGAACCGCTTAATGCCCGGTGCGATAAATTTTGCCTGAATGATCTTGAACACATGGACCTCGCATGTACCCAGGATCATTCTCCGGAAACCATGTCATGCCGGGCAGTGATGGAGGTCACGGGGACGAGAGAACTATGTCACGAGGATGACGGAGGATGTTCGGCCAAAAAAGCGGGGTGGATCACTCCACCCCGAAAGTTAGGGTTCGCAGACAAAATTTGCAACACCACGCTATCGGTGTCTACACCAAGCCCTGGTCCAGCATCGAGTTTGCTACCTTCACGAAACCGGCGATATTCGCACCGTTGACCAGGTTGCCGGGAGTTCCATATTCCTCGGCAGTTCGGTAGCAGTTCTCGTGGATTGCGATCATGATCTTGTGCAGACGATCGTCCACTTCTTCCCGTGTCCAATTGAGGCGAGCGCTGTTTTGTGCCATCTCCAGTCCGGAAGTTGCTACACCACCGGCATTCGCGGCTTTGGCTGGTCCATAAAGGACTTTCGCGTCCAGGAACAGCTTAGTCGCTTCGAGTGTGCTCGGCATGTTCGCCCCTTCCGCTACTACCTTCACGCCATTCTTAATGAGGTTGGCGGCATCCTTGCCGTTAATTTCATTCTGCGTGGCGCTCGGGAAAGCGCAATCAGCCTTGATGTTCCACAGCGGGTTGTAGCTCGCTTTGGGATCGGCGGCAGTGTAGATGGCGCGCTTGAACTTGTCGGCGTATTCCTGGATCCGGCCGCGGCGAATGTTCTTCAGGTCCATCAGCCATGCCAGTTTCTCGCGGGTGATGCCATCCGGATCGAAGAGAATTCCGTTCGAATCGGAGGCCGTGACGGGCTTTGCGCCGAAGTCCAATAGTTTCTCAATCGTGTATTGGGCGACGTTGCCACTGCCAGATACCAGACAGGTCTTGCCTTCCAGGCTGTCCCTGCGGCTCTTCAGCATTTCAGCGGCGAAGTACACGCAACCATAACCGGTAGCCTCCGGACGAATCAGTGAACCGCCCCAGCTCAGGCCCTTGCCGGTCAGGACGCCCACGAATTCATTGCGCAGACGCTTGTACTGGCCAAAGAGGAAGCCGATTTCTCGTCCCCCCACGCCGATGTCGCCGGCGGGCACGTCGGTGTTCGCGCCGATGTGGCGGAACAGTTCCGTCATGAAGCTCTGGCAGAAACGCATCACTTCGTTATCACTCTTGCCCTTGGGGTCGAAGTCCGAACCGCCTTTGCCGCCGCCCATCGGGAGCGTGGTGAGCGAATTCTTTAACACTTGTTCGAACGCGAGAAACTTCAAGATTCCCAGGTTCACGGAAGGATGGAAACGTAACCCACCCTTATAGGGGCCGATGGCGCTGTTCATCTCCAAACGGAATCCGCGGTTAACTTGGACATTGCCGCGATCATCGAACCAAGGAACGCGGAACATCAAGACGCGCTCAGGTTCAACCAGGCGTTCGAGAATGCGGGCGTCCTTGTATTCCGGATGCCGCTGCAGAACCAGGCGTAAGGATTCGAGAACTTCCTCTACCGCCTGATGGAACTCGGGTTCCGCGGGATTCTTTGCTTTAACCCGCGTAATGACTTCTGCGATGTAGTCGCCCGCGCCCTTAATTACTTCAGGCGGGTTCATGATGCCTGTACTCATCGATGTTGCCTCCTATGTGAAAAACCTGAACATGCAAAACCCTTGCCAAGGGCGGTCGCAGAAGGCCGACGCATTCCGCCGGACGCACTCCCGGCAACTCCTGATTAAAGATTGCCGATGAGCAATGGGCAGTGACTCGTATCACTTGCAGATGTGCGAGGCTTCACAGGGGAAGTCCTTCATAGACTGACACTTCATGTGGCGCCAGATGCTGGGATCTGGGGATAAGAGCCCGCGAAAAACACGGTTTTACCCGGAATAGATGGTCATATTGTCCAGATTCAGGCGTGTTATCTGGGGGACGGTCATTTCCATCGGCACAAGTCAGATCCCCTGTTGCAGCAGGTTTTACCCTAGCTGCAATTGAAAATCGGTGTGGAGACGTAGGTCTCTTGACAGGACCCCATCGCTACCCTTAAATTTCCCGAATAGCTGTGCGCTCTATGAAGCACTGGAAGTGGTTCCTCCTTATTTTCGAGCTGGTTCTGGTGGCGGTGATCCTCGTCCTGCCGCAGGTGGATCTGCCGGAATTTACTTGCCATGGAGGGACAGCACCAATCTCCGCAAAGAGCCGCATATCGGTGCGGCCCGCAATGATGGCGGTAACTGCTGCTTTCCAGGCGGTATTTTCGCTCCCAGTTCAACGTCTGGAAGTGCGCACAGAAACCGTAGAAATCCTGAGCTCCACCAGTTCCGAGGAGCGACTCGCCCTGTTGTGTACGCTGACCTGCTAGTCACTTTCCTTTCCTGAAAGATACTCACCCTGTTAGCAAGAAATTTTCTGTGAGTTTGCTCCGCGCGGGGCGTGCCTGCTCAATTTTGCGGGTGCGCGGAGCCTCGGGGCAGATGCTCCGGCTGAAACGTGTGCCAGGTTTTAGCAGAGAACCTGGAGCACTAGGCCGTCGAGCGCTGCCCCGGTTTTATTGGAAAGGGGGTCGGGATCAGTGCCGTGCCCTGGCGAGCACAAGTGTGATGTCGTCCGGCTGTTCTTTTGCACCGATCCAGTCATCTACCGCCGCGGTCACGATCTCACTAATGCGGGCGAGAGGCAGCTCACGGTTGGCATGAACTAACTCCACAAGCCGATCTTCGCCAAACTCTCCGAAATCATTTTCGGGCTCGGTGACGCCATCGCTGTATGCGAGGAAGATGTCCCCTTCGGCGAGTCGGGCGGCTCCTTCCTGATAGGTCTGATCATCGAAAAGTCCGACTACCATGCCGCCGTTTTCCAGACGGTGAATTGCGCCATCATTGCTGAGGATGATGGGGGGCAGATGTCCGCCGTTGCTGAAGTAGATCTGTCGAGAACTGCCATCGTAAATACCGAGGAACAGGGTCGCGTACTTCTCGCTGGGAGTACTTTGGTAAAGCTGATGATTCAGGAGGTTCAGCAACACCGCCGGGGAGGTCTCGGCTCCACGCAACGTTGAAACCATCATCATCTCGGAGGCGCTTCCCGCGCCCACGGCTACAGCTTCGCGTAAGAACGGGATGCCTTCCTGGCTGTACGCGCGGACTGCCGAATGGATGGTTGCCATCAGTAGGGCAGCGGAAATACCTTTGCCGCTAACGTCGCCAACAGCAAGGACGAGTTTTTCGGAATTGATGGCCAAGAAGTCGTAGTAGTCTCCGCTGACAGTACGAGCTGGACGGCAGAAGCCGAAAACCTCGAGAGATTCTAGTTGCGTGATCTGTTGAGGAAAAAGCTGCTTCTGGACTTCTTGAGCGATCGTGAGCTCATTTTGCAACCGCTGCTTCTCTTTCTGCTCTTCGATCAGGTTCTCGATCGATGCGGTCATTGAGTTGAATGAATTTGCCAGTGCCGCCAATTGATCCTGTGATTTCACGGGGATGCGGTGGCGGAAATCTCCGCGATTGATGTGCTTCGTCGCGTCGTAGAGTTGAGCGACAGCCCCGGTGATTGTGCGATTCAGGCGGGTGCCAATGAAGAGGGCGAACACCTCGATGATGCCAAAGACGATCAGCACTCCGAACAGGATGAATTCCACACCTTCCGCAAAGTCTCCAAGGGCCGCGAACAGCCGAGCGTAGAGGACCGAGGGGCGCGTTTGCACCCGCAGGACGGCACCGGATTTGTTTTCCTTTCCAGTAGCCCAGTCGACTACAGGTAGCGGCGCGCCAAACGTGATTTCTCGATCAAAGAATCCCAAGGCAGGAGGAAGAGTTCCCGCGGTGAAGGCTGGTTCCAGCCTCTGCTTGCTGTTCGTGATCTCATAACCATTCTCACCACGACTGATGGAAATCGTATCGACATTGCCGTCCGCGTTCTTACCCGTATCGGCTTGGATAGCGGTATCACGCGAGGGCGTCTTCTGCCCAGAACTCAGGTCGATACCGCCCGGATAAAGTGTTATCTCGCCCAAGTTCGCGGCAATCTTGTCCGCCATACCCTTGGTGAGGGGCTGGCTTGAAATGACCGTCAGTTTTTCGTTTCCGACTGGAAGCGTCGTCGACGCGCGAAGATGCAAAGCATCGTGATCGCGAACAATTTTCTGGAAATCAGACGGGACAAAAGGAGGAAGCGTCAAGGTCGATTCGCTCTTGGCGTTCGTTGCGCACATACCCAGGGGTTTGCTCCCGTACCAGGCGCAGGACTGGCGATCCTTCCACAGGGGGTCGTTTTCTTCAAGGCCTGCGAGTGAACCGGCAACTGGCTTTTCGCCATTCTTGATCCTTTGCGCGAGTTCGTTGGCCACAGCTGAGTTCACAGCCTTTAGACTTCGTAGCTGCGAATCAAATTCCGCCGTCACCACAAAGTTGGCAAACTGTCCCGAGAAAAGGTAAGCGGAGATTGCACTCATCGTGATCAGCAGGAATGCAGGTATAACTCCGATGAAAATGTAGGTAACGATCAGTCGGTTGCGCAGGCGCCACAGAGCACGAACTTTGATCCACTTAATCGACAGAATAACCAGGAGAACGACTACGACGAACGTCAGAAATGTGACCCAACCATCGAGGCTGTTTCCGTAGGTGGTACCGAACAAGCCGAGTACTTTTCGAAGAACAAGGAAAAATAGATCGAGAGCAAGCAGGTACGAAGCTGCCCATGCAAGCTTTGTCGTTGGTAGCAGTCCGGCCGCGCTTAGCCGCGCTCGCGCATAACGGAAGGGTAGTCGCATATGCCAATCAGGGGACGATTATAGACGCCACTTGTCGCAATCCGGTCAGGCGTCAGATCTCCGGATAGAAGTCGAAAAACGCTTCCAGGCTGGTGCGCAGTTGCTTTTCGATGTCCTCTTTGCTGCCCTCCAGCATGTGCATGGTGACCCGTGCCTCGCGTCCATTCTTGAGCTTCAGGACGGCATCTCCGACCTCACCCAGATCTTCGGCGGGGAGCAGGCGCATTCCGTAGACCAATGCCAAGTTTGCCATGAATCAATTTTACAGCCCCGGCAGAGGTCTGGGCGGCCATCTCTCTGCCTGACATTTGGCGCTACTCCGATATTTGCGCTGAGCAGGGTGGCTGAAAGGTTCGATGCTGCTAAAATGCCCCCGTGACCCGGATCATTTTGGCCATTCTTGCGGGCTTGGGGACAGCTATTGCCCAAAACCAGCCTCAGCAGCAGCCCTCGCAGCCCCAGGTGAAAGTGAATATGTTGAACGTCTGCTCGCCGTCGGCCGAGGAACAGAAAGAAATAACGGCTGCGCTGGCGAAGATTCCCAAGCAGCCCCTCTTTGCGGCCGACTTTGAAGTGGCACGCGGGCGCACAAGCATGGAAGAACGGCCGTCCTTTCTGCAGGCCGGGGAAGGCGCGCAGTTTTCAAATGAGGCGCCGGTTTCAACATGGGTGCGCATTCGGCATGAATTCTCCGTGCAGGCGATGTTCTCAACTGTGCAGTACTCGTTCAGCACGGATCAGAAGAACATGATCGAAACCATGGTTTTTCGCGTGCGGGATCCAAAGGATCTGATGCAGTTGGCGATCGAGGACAATGCTTCGGCGGTAACGGCTCCCGCAGCGATGCTCAAGACGAACACACCAGCCAGTCGAATCAAGCTTGAGCGTTTCGGGAAGTCATCCATCGTGCTCGCTCGCTGCCAGGGATCGGAGGGGGCGCCTCCTCCCGACCAGAGTGTGTACGAGCCAATTTTCCAAAGCGCAACTGCCATCATTGCGAATTATCGTGGCCTGCTGGGAGCGAAAGTGACTGTGCCCGATGAACTCGGTCGTTTGTCGGCCCAGCATCCAAGTATCACGAAACCGGCGGCCAAACCTAAGGCCAAGTAGGACCTAGCAGCTCTGCATCAAGCGTGGAACTTACGCAATCTAATACCTGAGTTCACAAAACATATGGATATTCGCAACGTTGTAATCATGGGTTCCGGGTGTGCCGGTCACACAGCCGCCCTGTACAGTGCGCGCGCCAACCTGCAACCGCTTGTTATCGAAGGGCATGAGCCCGGAGGTCAGCTTTCCCTCACAACTCTGGTCGAGAATTTCCCGGGATTTCCCGAAGGCATTCAGGGGCCGGAACTGATCGAAAATATGCGCCGACAGGCATCCCGTTTTGGCGCCGAATATAAGTTGGCGCATGTCAGCAGTGCCGATCTGAGCAAGAACCCAATCGAGTTGAAGGTGGGCCAGGAAACGATCCGCACCCGTACATTGATCATCGCCAGCGGTGCTTCTGCGCGTTGGCTAGGCTTGCCAAATGAGCAGGCTCTGATCGGACATGGAGTGTCTTCCTGCGCAACCTGCGATGGCTTTTTCTTCTCCGGAAAGGAGATTGCTGTAATCGGCGGTGGCGATTCGGCGATGGAGGAGGCCATGTTTCTGACGCGATTCGCGACAAAGGTCACGCTCATCCACCGGCGCGATCAATTCAGGGCGTCCAAGATCATGCTGGATCGCGCGCGAGCAAACGAGAAAATTCATTTCCTGACAAATACCGTTGTGGAGGATGTTCATGATCCTGCCCAAAAGGAAGTGACTGCGCTCAAACTAAAAGACCTCAAGAGCGACAAGGTCTGGGATTTCCCAACTAGCGCGATGTTTCTGGGCATCGGACATATTCCGAACGCGAAGATGTTCGAGGGGCAGCTAGATATGGATCAGGACGGATATCTGAAGACTACGAACAACGTTTTCACTAGAGTGCCCGGTGTGTTCGCCTGTGGAGACGTACAGGATCGCCGTTACCGGCAGGCAATTACGGCCGCCGGTAGCGGATGCATGGCAGCACTAGAGGTTGAAAAGTACCTGGAAGATCAGGGCCACTGAGATCGCAGACACTTCATTCTGGATATCCGCTGAAGGAGCCTTGCTCAGTGCGTGGGTCCGGCGAGCGCACGGCCTCTTAGCGATTCTGCCTCGATGAAGATCCGCCTGATGCTTGGTTCGCACTCGCGGATCCTGCGTTCCAGGTTGTCTATAGTCGATTCAAGCTCCTGCACTGTAAGACCTCGACGGAACATGATCTCCACATTCAGAAGGACCTGATCGGGTCCCAGTTGCATGGTCAGTAATTCGCCGACTTGGTCGACTCCGGGTTCTGACGTGATGATTCCCCTCACTTGCTCAATTTGTTCCGGAGACGCTGTTTCCCCGATGAGCAAGTCGCGGCTCTCCGCCGCAAGAAATAAGGCGATTGTGGCGAGCAGGATTCCAATTGCGATGGATGCGACGGGGTCGTAGGCCGGATTTCCCGTAATCTGAGTCAGAAGGATTCCGAGGAAAGCGAATGCAATACCTATAAGTGCGCCGGTGTCTTCCACGAACACGGTGAAGACGGTGGGATCCTTGCTTCGGCGGATATGACGCCAGAGGCTCTCATCCGGCTCTTGCTTTTCCCTCAGTTCCCTTAGAGATACCCACCAGGAATAACCCTCCAAGACGAACGCGACGGCCAAGACCACATAATTCCACTTCGGATCTGATGCGGGCTCGTGGTTGGCCAAGCGGATGATCCCTTCGTAGGTGGAGAACCCACCTCCTATTCCAAAAATAAGGATGGCTACCAGTAGAGACCAGAAATAGACTTCCTTCCCGTGCCCAAAAGGATGAAGCCGATCAGCAGGCTTTTGACTGCGCTTAATTCCTACCAAGAGCAGTAGTTCGTTGCCGCTATCAACTGTGGAGTGGAAGGCTTCGGCCAGCATGGCGGAGCTGCCGGTAAAGGCGGCCGCCACGTACTTGCTGATGGCAATACCCACGTTGGCCGCGATTGCTGCATACACTACTCGTTTTGTTGAGTCCACTGTGCGCCTCGGACGCGTCTATTCCCGGCGGGACCTTTCTGCTGGTGGGCCGTCACTTTTCAGTTGGTATTCTCCCACATTCGGTTGCCTGTTTCGTCGATGGGTGATGTTCGTCACCACAACAGACCCGGCTAGATGTGATACAAAATTCTGTGACCTTCATGCCTGTGCTGCTCGTTCTTAATCCCATCCACTTAGTTGCCTCCTTGGGAGCAACGTGCTAAGAGAGCTCTTCATCTCCCTCTCCGAGAGTCGCTCGCTGAGAAATATTGCGGAGCGATCCGCGATCGGCCAGCGAATTTCCGGCCGCTTTGTTGCGGGTACCCAAGTAGACGATGTGATCCGAGTGACGCAGTCGGTGACCCAGCTGGGGCCGAGTGTGTCCATCGACAATCTCGGGGAAAACGTAACGAACGCGGATGAAGCACGAGAGAGTGCCAAGCTGTACCACCGCCTGCTGGACCAAATTGCAGAGAGAAAGCTGAATGCGAACATCAGTTTGAAGCTCACGCACATGGGCCTCGATGTCGACGAGAACCTTGCCCGCACGTTGGTGACGGAGTTGGTGACCCGTGCTGCGCAAATGACGCCGCCGAACTTCGTGCGTGTGGATATGGAAGGATCCAGCTATACCCAGCGTACGCTCGATTTTGTGCACGAACTGCATCGGACGCCGGGTAATGAGAACGCGGTGGGTACAGTCATCCAGTCCTATATGAGGCGTTCTGAAGATGATGTTCGAGGGCTTTTGCAAGAAGGGATCCGGATCCGGCTGTGCAAAGGCGCTTATAAGGAGCCACCCGAGATCGCTTTTCAAAAGAAAGAGGAGGTGGATGCGAATTACATCCATCTCATGAAAATCTTGATGAAGAGCAATGTGTATAACGGGCTTGCCACGCACGATGAAAATATCATCCACGAAGCGAAGGAGTATGCCATCAAGGAGCAGATCCCGCGAGACAACTTTGAATTCCAGATGCTATACGGTATTCGTCGCGACCTGCAGCACGGTCTGATTCGAGATGGATGGCGTACGCGAGTGTATGTCCCCTTTGGAACAGAATGGTATCCGTACCTGATGCGTCGCCTCGCTGAGCGGCCCGCCAATGTTCTCTTTATCGCGAAGAATCTGTTGCGCAAGTAGTCGCTTGTCCTGAGAATCAGCCGACTTTCCGCCGAACTTCCTTGGTAGCGCTTCGAATCGGGAAATCTCTGTAGTCCGAAAGTGCTAGCCGGGGTCCGCCTTAATTTGCGCCTCATTGCGGCCAACAGCAACTCGGGATTTGCCATCTGAACACCCGTTTTCATGGTGTGTTCCTTATGAAATCTGAAATCCGGGTGCCTTTAGGCGTTACGTGTTTCTTGAGCTTGGCTCTTGCATGGACGGGGTGTGGGGGAGGAATGTCCAGCCCAGGCGGAGGGAATCCACCCCCGCAGACCCAGAATTTTCAGCTCACGGTCACGCTTTCTGGCGGTGGTGCCGGTTCGGTTTCCAGTAGTCCATCAGGAATCAACTGTGGTCAGAGTTGTAGCGCAAGTTTTGGCGATGGCACGGTCGTTCAATTATCAGCTACGCCGACGGGGAATTCGACTTTCGCGGGATGGAGCGGAGCTTGCTCCGGCACGGGAGCTTGCCAGGTGACTGTTAACGCCGCGAAATCTGTGACGGCAACGTTCAGCCCCAGTAGTGGTTTTGCGCTTACCGTAACGCCTTCCGGCACCGGGACAGGAACAGTTTCCAGCAATCCGGCCGGCATCAATTGCGGGCAAACCTGCAGTTTCAATTTCGACAGCGGTACGGTGGTGCAGTTGACCGCTATCGCCAGCCCGGGTTCCGTGTTCGCTGGATGGGGCGGAGCATGTTCGGGAACGGGTTCGTGTCAGGTCACCATGAATGTTGCGCAGTCGGTGACCGCGACTTTTAACGTTGTTGCTGGAGTGCAGCTGAGCGTGCTGTTGGCGGGCACCGGGACGGGTACCGTCACCAGCAGCCCCGCTGGGATCAACTGTGGGACGACGTGCACGTTCTTGTTTAACCAGGGACAGATGGTCCAACTGACACCCACAGCGTCACAGGGTTCGACGTTTGCTGGATGGGCGGGAGACTGTACCGGAACCGGAGCATGCTCGGTGACGCTCGACGTCGCGCGATCTGTTACTGCGACATTCAACCTCGAGAACCAACCCACACTGCAAACCTCGATCAATCACATTGTTTTCATGCTCCAGGAGAATCGTTCGTTTGACCACTATTTCGGTGCGCTTCGCCAATACTGGGAAGACAATGGTTATCCCGACCAGGCATTTGATGGACTAGCACAATTTCCTCTCAGCAACCCGGCGGGACCAGCTCCAACGAACCCGGGCTGTGATCCGACACTTCCGCCACCCAATCAATGCGTCGTGACTGACAACAGTCCCACCGTAACTTCTTATCCGTTGCAGACGATCTGTATTGAAAATCCGAGCCCAAGCTGGAATGAATCGCACACCCAGTTCAACCTAGTAGATCCAGTTTCAGGGACGGCCACGCTAGACGGTTTTGTCAAATCGGCGGGACACGACGCGCGTGACGCCGGCTTTTTTGATACTGACGGCATTCGCGCGATGGGCTATTACGACGGCAACATTCTGAACTACTACTACTACATGGCTACCCAGTTCGGGACGTCGGATCGCTGGTTCCAGCCGATTATGAGCCGCACGGCGCCGAACCGCATGTATCTGCTAGCAGGCACATCACATGGCCATGCATATCCCCTGGAAACCACCAACAGTCCCAAGTTGAGCGACAAGATCATCTTCCAAGCTCTCCAGGATGCTGGGATCACGTGGAAGATCTATGTTCATCCCGGACCGGATGGCCTGACCGATGCAGCATCGCTTTACAAGCAGAGCTACATTCAGAACTTTACGTACGGGCCGATCATTCGTGATCAATTCCCCCAGAATCTGCAACCCATCTCAACATACCTGACTGATGTGGCGAATGGCACATTGCCGCAGGTGGCTTTGATTGAGCCTGCCTCAAGCGTCGCGCTCGACGAGCACCCATCCGACAGCGATACGAATGTCCCGCAAAACATCAAAGCAGGCGCGAACTATGTTTCATCCTTGATCAATGCACTGATGGTAAGTCCGTCGTGGAAGGATTCCATTTTCATCTTTAGCTTCGATGAGCATGGCGGATTCTATGACCATGTGGCACCGCAACCGTCGGTAAGCCCCGACAACATCGCTCCCACTGACTTGCAACCGGGAGACACTTGCACCACCAAGACAGGGCCGACCTGTGACTTTACCTATACGGGATTCCGTGTCCCTCTTATCGTGGTTTCTCCATTTGCGAAAAAGAATTACGTCTCGCACACGGTGGCAGACTATACAGCCATCCTCAAGCTCATCGAGACGAGATATGGAATTTCAAGCCTGACAGCACGCGACGCGGCGCAAATGGATATGACTGAGTTCTTTGACTTCGTAAATCCACCCTGGACCACACCGCCAACGCCACCAGCACAGAGCCTTGGGGGTGCCTGCTATTTGGATCATCTTCCGTAAGGTGCGAGAGATCCCCGGGAGCGCGATCATGGGCTCCCCGGGGTTCTACTCCTGCTAACAAAACGCGATCGAGACCCTTCGACTGACGGACACATCTGCCCGTTTAAGGGCAAAGGATGTTGATCGGATGATTCTTCTGGAGTGGAAGTTTATTGATCGTCGGGGGATGGTTCCACGCCATCGCTAGGGGCAAGCGGCAACTCGGAGACGCCAGTAAGCAGATTCCTCTCAGAAGGAGAGAACTGGTTCTTCAAACGATCAGAGTTGAGAGCCTGCTGACGCTGTTCAGGCGTCATCTGGCGCAAATCATTGATTGCGCCTTGAAGCACCTTACGGCGATCTGGCGGAACGTCACGTAACTGCTGAGCGAGTCCGCGCGCCTTGTCTTTTTGATCAGGAGTCAGGTGCTCCCACGTCTCCATGCGGTTCAGGATCCGATCCTGCTGGTCTGAAGGCAGGCTATTAAATTTCTGCAGACGGTCGCGCAGTTGCTGCTGCTGCTGTGGCTGCAGGTTGCGGAACTGGGGATCATTGTCCAGTGCTTTCTGCTGCTGATCGGGCGGGAGGCCGCGGTATTGACGCAGCCAGTCCCCAGCGTGATGTCCGTCACGGCGTGCTTGTCCCTGTTGCTGCCGTGGTTGCCCCTGCTGGGGTTGTGGTCGGTTGTTGTTATTCCGCGGATTGTTCCGGCGATTCTGCGCGAAAGAGGGTGAGGCACTTGAGATTATCAATCCCATGCCACACATCACCGTTATGATCGCTCTTTTACTTGCGCCGAACACACTTTTCTCCTGAACAACCACAACCGCTGCTCATGCCAACTGCTACGGAGTCGCGTTTACATCCTGTTGAACCTGAAGATCGTCAAGAACGTCGAAATCAGAATACAAATCGTGGTTCTTATCCAGTGCCTCCAGGTCGCTCACCGCACTCCCAGGCTCGATGCTCGCCGCCAACTGCTTGTCCCCGCGCATTGATCCGACGGGATCACCACCTCGGAACAGCGTAACGCTGGCAACCATCAGTACCGTCAGCGAAAGGGCGAGCGCCGGTTTGCGCATCCATCGCAGCCATGCCGAGGCCGGTTGGCGGTTCATCTCCTCGCGCAAATTCGCCTGCAACCGAACATCAAAGTAAGGCGAAGGTTCAGGAACTTGCCATTCATCGAGCACGGCCATGGTTTGGCGGAACTCCTCCAACTTGATCGAACACTCCGAGCATGCGCCAAGATGCTGTTCAATTTCTGGAGTAGTCGTGCTCAAACCGGCGGCCAGGTCCGGTAGCTGTTCGCGAATGTCAGTGCACTTCATGGCAGTTCCTTTCACACAAACTCCTGCAGTTGTCCACGCAAAGTTTCGTAGGCGCGAAACAACAGCGACTTCGTGGCAGATTCACTCAGTTTCAAGACTTCCGCGATTTGACGGTAGTCCATTTGTTGAAACTTATGCATGATTACCGCGATTCGCTGACGTTCCGGCAAAGCCTGGACACGCTTGCGAATTTGGCCCATGCGTTCACGGCGGACAAGCAATTCCTCGGCCGTCAACGATCCATCGGGTAAATCGATCGCCAGGCCGGTGTTTTCATCGGGTTCGTCCAGGCTCACCGTGTTCTCCGGACGTTCATGCCGTGTATCTCGCGCGTGATTCATCGCAAGATTGCTAGCAATGCGATACAACCAAGTCGTGAACTTTGCGCTCGCCTCATAGCTTTCGCGGGAGCGATACACCCGCAAAAAGACTTCCTGCGCCAGATCCTCAGCTGCTGCTGAATTGTGCAGCATGCGATACATGAAGCTCACCATCGGCCGCCGGTACTTCTGCACCAGGTACTCGAAGGCGGGATCATCGCCCGCCTTGACGCGGAGCATGATCTCGGCATCGCTCGGCAGATTTATGGGCAGGGCGGAACCGATATCCGCCTGTGGGGAGGTGGGAGCACTCGTCAACGAGAGCAACCCGCTATCCATGGCAACGCTGCTCACACTATTTTCAACCCAAGGCTGGCCGGAAAGTTGCGCGGAACTATCTTCGGAACTTGCCTGTTTCGAGTAATCTACAGGCTCTTTCGGGACTGTGGGTCTGATGGGCATCCTGCCGCTCGAAAGAGGCGCTTGGCAAGGTCGCGGCATCGACCCGAAAGCGCCAGCAGAGGTAGGCTAACATGGGACGGGAGCCCCGGAAAGTGGTTTCGTTTGCTACAATATAGCGGCTGTCGCGATATCCGGGCGCTTAACTCAGCGGTAGAGTGCCATCTTCACACGGTGGAAGTCATAGGTTCGAATCCTATAGCGCCCACCAGTAACTCCTTGGGGTTACTGAGGTTTCCCCCGAAGCCCATTTCCGACAGAGCAGCCGGACCCCTCGCCGATGCTTACTCGGTCCGAGGGATGGATGTAAAACCTAGCCGGGGATCCTTCCGTACGCTACCCAGCCCGGGTCCTTGGATTCTCCTGAAAACTGCCTCAACTACGCGGTCACAGCGCGATGCATGAAAGTTGAATACCTGTTTGCAGTGCATTCCCGTACGCGTAAAGAGACCCTTCCGCAACAGAGCTCGCGCACGATGAAGACGGACTTTGACATTTTCCTCGCTGATATCGAGAACGTCCGCCGCATCACTGGTACTCATCTCTTCCACATCGCGAAGAACGAGAATCGTGCGGTACTTGTCGGGCAATTCTTGGATAGCTTTCTCGAGTAAGACACGAATCTCCGAATCTGCTGCCTGCTGCTCGGGGTTCAAGGTCAAAGAAGCGACCCTATCCATTGGATCTCCCTCCCATTGGGATCCGGGTTCTATTTCCTGATATCGAGTGCTGCGTTGCCGGCGCGCCAAAGCTTCGTGAACAGCGATGCGCGTCAGCCAGGTAGAAAATTTCGCGCGGCCTTCGAATTGGTCCAAGTGTTCGTAGGCTCGCACGTAGGCGTCCTGCATCACATCTTCCGCCTCATCGTCCTTGCGCAAGATCGAGCGGGCCACGCGGTAAAGACGCTGGTTGTGGCGCCGCATGATGATTTCAAACAACCCGGTCTCGCCCGCTAATACTCGTGCGACAACTTCCTCGTCGCCGAGGGGATCTTGCGGGATGGCTGCTTGGCTGACCATACAACCCTCCACAGAAAACAGAGTCACCGGCCTAGCGAAGGTTACAGATTTTTTTCGGCAATCTACCGGAAACACCGGATGCGGTGCGTCGTAACCAAGTGCTTTGTTCCGACTCTATCCGGTGAAGGAGGCAGACTATGCATAAAGCACTCGATTCGCGACTGGACCAAGCATGGTGGATGCTTCGAATAGGACTGGGGGTTGGGCCGTTTCTCGCCGGTCTGGATAAATTCTTCAATCTGTTGACGAATTGGACGGCATACATCAGCCCCCTGGCTTTGAAAATGCTGCCATTCAGCGCCCAGACATTCATGCATATCGTGGGCGTAATCGAAATGATCGTCGGTTTGGCAATTCTGACCAAATGGACCCGACTGGGAAGTTACGTCGCCGCCGCGTGGCTACTAGCCATCGCTTTGAACCTGGTCTCGACTGGCACATTCTTCGACATTGCCGTGCGCGACGTGGAAATGGCGTTGGCTGCGTTTGTGCTCGCGCGCATGACCGAGGTTCGTCAAGAAGCTCTGCAAGAGCGTCCTCATCAACCGAATGTCATCGCTCCAATCGCTGCATAAAAAGATGTGTAACAGATAGGAGAAAGCCGTGAAGAACCGCTATTTGTTGATGATTGCCTTAGTCACGATTGTGTGTTGCATTTTTGTCTTTGCACAACGAAATAATTTTCGATCCGATGCAATGCAGCCGCAGTCGTCGGTGGACTCGACCATTAATCAGAATGCCCAAGCCATGGTTAACAGCGGACGCCATATCTTTCGTTTCGATACTTTCGGTGATGAAGAGTTCTGGGGAGACACCCTCCGACTTCATGAAGCCATTGAGGGAGCGAAGCTTGGAGGTGTCGGTCCAGGGCTCAGCCCAAACGCCGCATTGGGCGCGGGTTTGAGGGTTGATGTCGATGCATTACCCCAATCGTTGATTGAACAGCTAAAGCAAGGCCAGGTCGACTTGGATGACCCCGCAGTTACTTTGGCCTTGCTTAAGCTAAATGCCGTTGTTGGAGTCAAGGGGATTGGAAACGCAGACGGAAGCTTGAAGACTGTCGGCATTCAATGCGCATTGTGTCACTCCACGGTGGATAATTCGCTAGCGCCCGGCATCGGGCACCGATTGGATGGTTGGGCCAATCGCGACCTCAACGTAGGCGCCATAGTTGCGTTGGCTCCGAATTTGAAGCCATTTGCCGACCTCCTCGGGCTTGACCAGGACACGGTAAGAAAGGTCTTTCTGAGTTGGGGGCCAGGACATTTCGATGCGGAGTTAGCAATGGACGGCAAAGCCTTTCGTCCTGATGGAAGGACGGCGGCCGCTTTGATCCCTCCAGCATTCGGACTAGCCGGCGTGAATCTGCACACCTGGACGGGTTGGGGATCGGTGACACATTGGAATGCCTTCGTTGCTAACCTCGAAATGCATGGCAAAGGCACCTTCTACGATCCTCGGCTGGATGATGCGAACCGCTTTCCAGTGGCGGCGAAGGCGGGGTTCGGACACGTCAATTCGACTCCGGATCTGATCACATCGAAACTTCCGGCGCTCCATGTCTTCCAGCTGGCCATCCCGGCCCCGCCTCCACCCCCAAACAGTTACGATCACGGAGCAGCCAAACGAGGGAAAACAATTTTCGCTGACCAGGGCAAGTGTTCCAGTTGCCATACGCCTCCGCTCTATACGGAGCCAGGCTGGAACATGCATACGGGGTCGGAAGTCTGCATTGATAACTTCCAGGCTGACCGTGCACCGGACGCGCGTTATCGAACGTCGCCTCTAAACGGACTGTGGACTCACACGAAGGGTGGTTTTTATCACGACGGGCGCTTCCCAACTCTTAACGCTGTAGTCGATCACTATGATCGTTGTTTCAAGTTGGGGCTGGATGGTGGGGAAAAAAGTGACTTGGTGGAGTTCTTGAAATCTCTGCCGTCAGATAAGCAATCTGATTTGGACTAGCTATCAGGACGCGAAATCGCTTACTGGGCTTCGTCTCTTAGGACCTTAAATAGCCTGGAGCGATATTCGCGTCCGACGCTGATTTGTGTCCCGTCAAGCAGGCAGACCACCCGGCCTCTAGCAGGTATAGAACGAATCTCTTTGATGACATCAAGATTAACGATGGCGGATCGGCTGATGCGAACATATCGAGTGGGATCAAGTTGCGATTCCAAATGCGTCATCGTGGCTCGGATTAGGTGCCGCTGGTCGCGGGAGTGAAGTTGAATGTAGTTCTCGCAGGCCTCGCACCACTCAATATCATCCACGCGTACGAACACCACGCGCCCGGCCGAGCGAACCAGCAAACGCTCGGGGTAATGCCCGAGCTTCCGATTTTCCGTGTTGTGATTCGTCCTCGCAGAATTCACAATTTGATGTTCCTGCGCCTCTGATGTCAGCATTTGAGCCTCGATGTTTTCGCCGGTCATTGGAGCGCCCCAAAGCTTTGTCACTCAAACGTGTGTCGCTATCGGAAGATTCCCCTTCGAGAAATCCCTATGCCTTTGACTCACATATGCATTCAACGGTAGCAAGATGATGACCAACTCGACTCAGGGATTCCCGCAGATCACATAGACACGGAGCTCTGTTCGGAGGAACGGTGGCGGTATCACTTCTCGCAGAGAAGTTTTCTATAACACTGGCCGAATTCAACAACACGAAAATCTGGTAACAACGTTCGTGACCGACTTTTGTGAATGTCTTGGAGTCGATACATTCTAATGAATGCACTACTTCTCGCATTACCGTGAAGTCCCACTTGCCTCGATTCAAACACTGCATTTTTGTTAAACAGCAAATTGTCTGTGTCAGGACTTAGGTGTCATCCCGAATGGGATCTTTTTTTCTGAGTTGCGTTACTGCACTCCGCCGTTTCGCACAGTTCCAAATCTCATACGTGACCAGCGAGAAGATACGAAAAATCAAAGAACACACGTTCAGGAGTGACGATGCAAATGAATTTGACCGCCTAAGAGTTGCACCTCGTCACCGCCAAATGGCTACTCGTCACGAAATTCGTGGCTTCGCTTCGGCAGGCAATCAATCTGCTCAATGCGAAACAACGCGCCCTGACAAAGGATGCGCGGTTGTCATTCACCCATAACAAAAGCATTGAAGCTTAGCGGGAGAGGATCCATGAATCGAGCAGTGTTTGGCGGCATTGTCCGAGCATTCCTGTGGCTAGCCACGACGGTAGTCCTCACATCCACCTTGATGGCACAAATACAAAACGGGCAACTGGCGGGAACGATCACCGATCCGTCGGGCGCGGCCATTGCTAATGCCAAAGTCACTGTTACCAACCAGGGAACCAACCTGTCGGTGACTGTTAATAGCAACGCAACTGGCTCGTTCACAGCCAGGGAATTGCCGGTCGGGACCTACCTGATCACGGTCGAAGCCCAAGGCTTCAAGACTGCCACGAACAGAGACGTGTCACTAAACGCAGGCACCACCGAACACGTGGATTTCAAGCTGCAGCTTGGGGAGGCACGTGAGGTGGTGGAAGTAAGCGGGGAAGTCACAGCGGTTAATACGGAGGATTCAAAATTGGCCGCCACCGTTGGCGCGACTCAGGTAGCCAATCTTCCCCTGAACGGAAGAAATATCTACGACCTCATTCAGTTATCCGCGGGCGCCGTGAACGTTCGGGGCGTGATGACAGAAAAGGGGCAGAACACGGTCGTAAACGGCTTGCGTGAAAATTTCAACGGTTTCCTGATCAACGGCGCCTCGAACAAAGGCCTGAGCGGAGATGCTGTCAACCAGCCCATCGAAGATACCGTGCAAGAGTTCCAGGAACTTACATTGAACATGTCCGCGCAGTACGGCAACAGCGCGGGCTCGATCACGAATCTGGTCACCAAGACCGGAACCAACAGCTTTCATGGATCGGCATGGGAATTTAATCGCAACGATGTGTTCGATGCCAATGATTTCTTCTCCAACCAGTCCGGTACGCCGCGACAGGCTCTGCGCTACAACCAATTTGGTGGTGTATTCGGCGGTCCGATCATCAAGGACAAGCTGTTCTTCTTCTTGTCCTACCAAGGAAATCATTTTCGTGAGTCGGCGCCTCCGAGTCCGGTAGTCACCGAGTCGCCGGAGTTCCGTCAAGCGGTGATCAACACGCTGCCGGGTTCAACTGCAGCGCTGCTGTATCGGGATTTCGCGCCGACGACTCAGGGAGCTGCCGGCCCGGACTTTAATACCTGGCTTGCATCAAGCCCGTCAGGCTTTGGATTCACTGACACCGCGCACTACTTATGTCCGGACTTCACAAACGCCACTATCGCTTCCAGATTCCAGGCGTTGATCGGAGTGACCGCCGCTGATCAGACCGCGATGGGTGCACTGGGTTGCAGCAGCATACCCGCGATTCAGGCCGGAGCGTTTCCAAGAAGCGGCGTTCCCTTCCAATTCAACACAGTTGCCATTAACGGCTCTCAGAACCAGACCTTTACCGGTACCGGAAACCTGTTCAATGGCTGGGAAGGATCGGCCCGCGTCGATTACAACATGAGTCAGAAAGATAGATTCTTCGCACAGTTGAACTGGAATCGCCTGACCGACTCTTACGGTTTCCCAAATACCGTGAGCAACAGTAACGGGCGCGGCGCAGCATTTAGGAATCCAGCCATCGCGAAGACGCCGAATGGACAGATCAGCCTGATCCATACCTTCAGTCCGTCGGTGCTGAACGAATTCCGCGCCGGATATGCACTGAACGTGACTGGCGACGTTACCACAGTTCAGCCTGGCATTCCGGACATCCGTTTTGACGACGGCACGATGGGGTTCGGCTCATATGCCGGATATCCTCAGACGTTCCACGAGAATATCTACAGCTACTCGGACCTGGTTTCGATTTCGCACGGGAAGCACAACTTCAAAACTGGCGTGGATGTCAGACGCAACATCGAGAACAGCGAATTCAATGTTGCTCGCTCGTCGTACTACTTCTTCGATCAGCTATTCTTCGCTGCGGATAGTCCCTACACTCAAGCGGCTGGCGTCGATCCGGGAATTCTGAGCGGACGGCCGGCAGAGTTAGCGAGCAGCTTCCGCCATTGGCGTAATTGGGAGGTCGGTGCGTTCTTCCAGGACGACTGGAAGGTCACTCGCACCCTCACCCTAAATCTCGGGCTGCGATGGGATCTGTTTACGCGGCATAGCGAGGAAGATGGCCTCGTCACGCAGTTCCTGGCTGGCCCGGGAAGCGATCCCGTTACGCAGGTTAGGAACACCAATGTGCCCGCAGGGACCATCGGCACAATCGGCGGCGTTACTTACGATTGCACGTCAGCGGCGTCGATCGCTGTGGCCCAATTGGCTCCTTCTGCGGTTCCAGCAGGCGTCGCGCCATGCGGTCCAGGTGGATTTGCCGCGGCATCAAGCCTGGGCAATGGCGATCACAACAACTTTGGCCCTCGTGTTGGTTTTGCATGGGATGTATTCGGCGATTCGAAGACGTCTCTGCGCGGTGGATTCGGGGTTGCTTACGAAGGCACACTTTACAATCCGCTCTCTAACTCGCGCTGGAACCTGCCGTACTACTCATTCAACTCCGCGACCAACTTCCTGCAGGGGGATGTCCAGACCGTGATCTACGGTCCGTACACCTGCGCTTCCGGGACCTGCGTGCCGGACACTGCTGCAACACCGACGTTTACGGGTGCACCGACCAATCCAAACATGGGTGTTGGCGCGCAAGCGACTGGCAATCTCACCGGATGGGATCCAAGCAATGCCAACCTGGCAATAAGAACCGGCATTGTTCCAGAGGACATCCGAGATCCTTATGTTTACAACTACTATTTGGGAGTTCAGCGGGAAATCATGCCCAAGCTGATCGTGGAAGCGAACTATGTCGGTACGGCGGGACATAAGTTGTTCCGCGCGGAAAACACCAATCGCATCGCGGGTGGACGTTTGCCAGAGGGTGCTTGTGTCACCGACAACTTTGGACGGAATCTTTGCAGCACGACCGATGCCTTCAATCCCGCCGGCCGCTTGAACCCTGATTTCGGCACCTTGCGGGTCTGGGCCAACGTCGTCAATTCCAACTACAACGCATTGCAACTTTCGTTAAAGAAGCAGGCCACGCACGGCATGTCGTTCAATGTCAACTACACCTGGAGCCACTCAATCGATGCGGGTTCTACCTGGCACAGCGGAGCTACCAGTTCGAACGGGGCGGGCGCAGGTGAAGGTTACACAACAGACTGGACGATTCCGAATATAGATCGGGGCAATTCGATCTACGACATCCGTCAACGGTTGGTGCTCAACTATGTTTGGGAATTGCCTTGGTACAAGTCGCAACAAGGATTCGTGGGCCACGTGCTAGGAGGATGGCAGATCAATGGGATCTTGACCCGTCAGACTGGCGCTCACTGGGAACCTTTTGACAGCCGAGGCAAGAACCTGAATACGGCTGCTGACGGTTCGGGCGCGGCCTGCGTTGCTGCTGACGTTGCTGGCGGTAACTGCTTCAATATCGGGGGCGACTACAATCTCGATGGCATCAAGAACGACCGCCCGAACGCCATGTCCAACAGCGTGGACGTTTCTCACGGTATGTGGGCAAATGGATGGGGTCCGCAATACGGGCTGGGCAGCGGATTTTTCTCAACTCCATGTCTCGGTTGCGTAGGCAGCCTGGGACGGAACACCTTTGTTGGCCCTGGATTTGTTTCCTGGGAGAGTTCGCTGTTCAAGAACATACGCATTACGGAACGTGTGAATGCCCAGTTCCGCGCTGAGGCGTTCAACGTTCTTAACCACACCAACTTCTTGCTGCCTGGTGCTTCAGGCGGGACGAACAACAATCTCAACCGCGACACATTCGGTCAGGCGGGTGGGACGTTTAATCCCCGGCAGCTACAACTCGGACTGAAAGTCTCGTTCTGATGCAGTTTCGTCTAGACGGGCCTGTGTTGTGAAAACAGGCCCCGCTTTTTTCTGATCTGCTATTCACGCTTTCCTTCTTGCGCGGCGGGCTTAGGCGAGGAGTCCTCCGGATCTTCCTTGACCATGTACTGAACGATTACAGAGATGCGCCGATTGGAGGCGTCCAGCGGTTGCTCCGGTTTGCGCAGATGTTGATCCGCGAAACCTCTGACTTGGGTGACTTGATCGGAGCCTAATCCATGTGCCTGCATCAAGCGGCGGGCTGCATTCGCGCGATCCGTCGAGAGTTCCCAATTGCCATAGTCGCCTTCTTCGGCGTATGGCTTGGAATCGGTGTGTCCTTCGATGGAAACCTTGTTAGGCAACTTCCCCAATTCTTCCGCGAGCCGATCCAGTAATTCAACTCCATTGGGACTGGGGGTTGGCCGTCCACTCTCAAAAAAAGTGCCGGATTCGGTCTCTAGCAACTCAATCCGCAATCCTTCGGATGTAACTGTCATCTCGAGTTGATCTTTGAACTGCTCGAAATTCGTCATCGTCCGGACAGCCTTCTGCAGTTCTTCCTTTAATCGAGGCATGTTTTCCTTGGTGAGCGCAAAACTCTCTCCTGAGCCCATCAAGTTTGTGCCGACCTTTTTGGAGGTTCCAGTCGGATCCTTGAAATAACCTCCCACGGCGACCTGTATCTGCTTGCTGCTGTTCAACAGCCATAGAACGATGAACAAGGCCATCATCGCGGTTACGAAATCAGCATATGCAACCTTCCATGCGCCACCATGATGACCTACATGCGCGGCTTTTTTCTTGACGATAACGATGGGACGAGTTGAAGTCATAACTTCTGCGCCGAACTAGGCGGAGGCCGCTGCCGCAGCTTCTGGAGCGGCACCACCTCCGCGACAAGTCTGCTCCAGCTCTTTGAATGAAGGACGAACATGGCCCGGGATCGCGCGGCGGGCGACTTCGACCGCCATGATGGGAGCCGTGCCTTTCAGAAACGAAATGATGAGCACGCGAAGGACGTTTAGATATTCGCGCTCCTCCTCAGCGATCTTTGCCATGTTTGCGGCGATCGGCCCGACCAGTCCGTAGCACAACAGGATTCCCAGAAACGTCCCCACCAGAGCAGCGGCAACTTTGTGACCGATCTCTTCCGGAGGGCCACCAAGGGCGCCCATCGTAATCACGACGCCCAGAACAGCGGCGACAATTCCCAAGCCCGGTAAAGAGTCCGCCATGGTGGTTAGAGCGGCAACGGGCAGTGTGCTTTCGTGGTGGTGCACTTCCATATCGCATTCCAGCAACTGATCGAGTTCGAAAGCCTCAGTGCCACTGATTGCCATTCGCAACGTGTCACAGAGAAAGTCGCGAACATGGTGATCGCCTACGATGTGAGCGTTCTTCGAAAGGATAGGACTCTTATCAGGCTCTTCGACGTCGTTCTCGAGAGTCATCAACCCTTCGCGGCGGGCCTTGTTGAGCAACTCGTAGATGGTCTTTAGCGTTTCCAGATATCTTTGCTTGGTGAACTTGGAGCCTTTGAACGCGCCCAGAATACCTCCCACGATTTGCTTGAGAATGTGGAGAGGATTCGCCACAAGAACCGTGCCCGCCGCGGCGCCTCCGATAATGACAAGCTCGGCGGGCTGGAGCAGTACCCGGAGATTGCCATGCTCCATGAGGTAGCCTCCGGCGACAGCACCAAAGACCACGATGATTCCGATGATGGCGAACATTTTCTACTTGTTCCTTCCAGTGTTGGACGGGAATGGCATTCGGCAGTTCAACGGCCGCGTGGTTCTGAGGAAAGCGTTTGGGGGCCAGAGATTCCACATGAGAGTGTCTTTGAATACATCGGCAAGGTGAAGCTAGTTCTATATCGCAACTTGCACCCGGGAAGTCGGAACCACCGGCACGAAAGGCCGACGCGAGTAAAGGTTTCCAGCCAGAAGACGATAGCAATGGTGTGTCTTCTTTGGCACAAGGCCAGTCAGGGTTTCGCTTCGTTGCCCGCCAACCGGTGCTGGATGCGAACGAGCAGGTCTTTGGTTATGAGTTGCTATTTCGCGACAGCCTGGAAAATCACTTTCCCGTGATGGATGGCAATCGGGCAGCGCGGTCCACTTTAGACAGTTCGCTTTTGATGGGTCTGGACACGCTTTGCAACGGCCGGTTCGCCTTTCTCAACTTTACGCGCGATGTACTCCTTCAGGATTTCGCCTCATTGCTGCCTCCAGACCGCGTAGTAATCGAAGTGCTGGAGAGTGTGCTGCCCGACCCGGAGGTGATCGGGGCTTGCCGCAGGCTGCAGGAACGCGGCTACATGATTGCACTCGACGATTTTGTCGGTGGTGATCCGCGGCAACCGCTGCTGGAGTTCACTGCTTTCGTTAAGGTAGATGTTCGCGAGACGAGTCCTAAGGTCTGTTCGGAGATCGTTCGAAAACTAGGGCATCAACAGCGCATTCTGGCGGAGAAGGTGGAGACGAGAGAGGAATTCAAGTCTGCCAAGGAAATAGGCTTCCGTTACTTTCAGGGATATTTTTTCTTCAAACCGGAAGTTGTCTCTACCAGCGACATTCCCGCCCATAAGGCCAATTACTTACGCATGCTCCAAGCTGTGCATGAGCCGGAATTGGATTTGCGAAAGATCGAAAACTTGATCAAGTGTGAGGTGTCTCTGTGTTATCGGCTGCTGCGGTACCTGAATTCTGCCGCCTTTGCGTTTCGTACTGAAATTCGCTCGATTCGCCACGCACTTACAATGCTGGGAACCCTTGAAATCCGTCGCTGGGTACAATTGGTCGCGGCCCTTGGTGCGAGCCAGGGAAGATCTGAGGAGATGGTATTCACCGCCCTCGTCCGTGCCCGGTTTTGCGAGTTACTCAACAACAAGGTTCCTCACGGGGGCTCTGACCTTTTCCTGATGGGATTGTTTTCTCTGATGGACTCCATCTTGCAAATGCCCATGGTCAGCGTGATGGACAAGATTTCCATCGATAAGGCGATTAAGCACGTCATCTTGGGCGAACACAGCCACTTACGCACGATTTATCGGCTGATGCTGGCGCAGGAATCAGGAGAATGGCCCGCGGTAATCGGCCTCTGCAAACTCTTGCACCTGAGCACAGATGAATGCTCGGAGGCTTATTGGAAGGCCCTCCAATGGGCCCGAGAAATCACCGCCAACGTCTGAAGACGCCGGCCGAGCGAGCGGGGCACTCTGATCGGAAGGCGGTTGGAGATTGAGTCCGGCTCCATTATGCAGTTTGATCCTGTGCAAAATTACATGACTTTGGACTTGCGCGAAATCCGCGCACGGCAGTACGATCATATTGTTCCCAATGGCCAAGCTCCCTGGCTGGCCTTCTGCGCCGTCTGGCTCCGGGCGCTCAAACGGAAAAAAGATCATTCGAGTGACTTCTAGCCGCATTAGGGTTCTTCGCGCACGATGTGTGGGTGCGTGACGCGAAGTGCTATGTGCACAGGCAGCACGAGACAAATGAGAAATCGGTCGTAATCGGCATAAAACACAGAACTGAAAAAGAGAACAACATGAACGTTGGACCCGGACATCCCTCCGGAGGCGGGGGGAGAAGTAGACGACGGCGTGGACGTCGTCCACCCAATCGTGGGGGAGCAGGCGGCCGTCAGCAACATAGCGGGATTTTTACCGCTCCCATGGACCATAACTACCGAAACGCCGGTCAAAATAATGGCCAGCGACGGGGCCGCCCCGGCTTTGCCCCGTCCTATTCGCCGGTTGACCCGGAACCCCTTCCCAGGAAAGAAGACGCCACTTCGCGCATTTTCGCCTTTGTGGACGACCTGTTCTTTCAGGCAAAAATCCAGGAGACGGCTCGGAAGCTCAACGTCAAGGTCGAATTCGTCAAAAGCGAAAAGGACATGATGGATCATGTAAAGCAGAATGGCGAAGAGCGGCCTTCGTTGATCATTTTTGACATGAACAATGCGAACGCCAAACCGCTTAGCCTGATCCCGAAGCTGAAGAGCAAGCTCAAGAAGGGAACATCCATCATCGGATTTCTATCCCACGTCCAGGGTGACTTGAAACAGAAGGCCCACGAGGTCGGGTGCGATATGGTCCTGCCAAGATCGGCATTTTCCCAGAATCTACCGCAGTTGTTGCGCAGGCATGGAGCGGAAGAGGAGTCAGCAGGGTAGACCCATTTCCGAAAAAAGGTATTGCTCGGCAGGAAGAAACTGAGGATCGCTTCAGTACTTTCTCAAAACCCCGATTACGCGACCCTGAATCTGAACAGCGGCAGCAGGCCGGAGAATTGGTTGCATGTTGGCATTCGACGGCTGCAGGCGGACAAAATCCCCTTCACGGTAGAAACGCTTCAAGGTGGCATCGCTGCCTTCAACCAAGGCAACCACAATGTCGCCGTTATGAGCGGTCTTGCTCCTTTCGACCAGGACGAAATCGCCGTCGACTATGTGCTCATCCTGCATCGATTCTCCGCTGACTTCCAGGACGAAGACTTCCTTCGAGCGCACGAAATCCGCAAGTGAAATGCTCTCAGGATTTTCCATCGCTTCGATTGGCTGGCCAGCAGCGATTCTGCCCATCAGGGGCAGTACCATTCCCGTGTTGACTGACATGGCCTGTTTCAGGCGCCCCTTGGGAGGCAGGAGGTCGATGGAACGGCTGCGGTTATAGTCCCGAGTCAACAGTCCCTTCCGTTCGAGATTTGTTATGTGCTTGTGAACGGTTGCCAGCGAACTTAATTGCAGCCCTTGAGCTATCTCTTCAAAAGAGGGTGAATAACTATTCCTCTGCACGAAGTCAGAGATGAAGTCATACACTTGCCGCTGGCGTTTTGTAATGGCCATGGCTGAATTTTGGGCGAAATAAAAGCGAATGTCAAGAGGTAGTTCCGAAGTCTCACCAAATCTTCTGTAAAGAAATCCAGTAGCTCGTAGCATTCAGATTGACGCGAATTTTTCTGAATGCTACCGTCACCAGTTTCCCCCGCATGCGTCAGCGATTGGAGTACGCCCTGGTCTGGCTGCTGGTCAAAGCCATCGGTTCGCTTCCTCGACCGATAGCTCGTGCGGCTGGTATTTCGCTCGCCTGGAGTGTCTACCTAATCCATGGCCGTCTTCGACGCGTCGGCATGCATAATTTGCAAATGGCGCTGCCGGAAAAACGCCGCGAGCACGCCAGAATCCTGCGCGGCGTTTACACGTCGCTGGGACGTCAAGTCGCCGAGGTCTGCCTATTTCCGCGGTATACCCGCGAGAATGTAACTGAGGTCGTCGTGTATGACGGTTTCGAAAACTTCGAGCGAGCGCTGGAACGAAGAAAAGGTGTCATCTTTCTTACCGCACATCTGGGTGGTTGGGAGCTGTCCTCGTTCTCACATTCTCTGCACGGACATCCGCTGAAGATCGTCATGCGCGCGCTGGATAATGTCTACCTGGACCGCATGATGCGCGATTACCGTACCATGCACGGCAATCAAACGGTAGACAAAGACGATTTCGTGAGGGGCTTGCTGTCAGCCATGAAGGCCGGCGATACCGTCGGCATTCTCATGGATACGAACATGACTCCGCCGCAAGGCGTATTTGTGGACTTTTTCGGCATACCAGCTTGCACGGCCAGCGGCATGGCACGAATCGCGCTGAGGACGGATGCGGCAGTCGTTCCTGGTTTCAGCATATGGGATCCCGCATTGAGGAAGTATCGTTTGCGCTTTGATCCGCCTGTGCAACTGGTTCACACAGGGGACGATGAGTCTGATGTGATTGCCAACACCGCGCAGTTCACGAAGATTATCGAAAATTACGTGAGACGTTATCCAGATCAGTGGCTGTGGATACATCGCCGATGGAAGACAAGACCGATGGGACAGTTACCGCTTTATTGAGGGGAACTCACCAGGAAAACCAGTCGCTGCGATATGCAACCCACCAGCTCACGAAGCAAATTGGGATCGTTGCGAGCAGTGCCCACCAGATCGGCAGAACAAAATCTGCTATAAGGCCAAGACCCACGAAAAGAATCCAAAAGACCTTACGTTCCATCCCTGCATTCTAGTCCGCGGGACCCCCTCGCGAACAAACGTATAATTAAACGGGTTTCATGAAACGTACACTCAAAGAGATCGCAGATGCAGTGCAAGCTCGGCTAGTCGGCGAACCAACCTTCTCCGTAAGCGCAATCGCCAGCATTCACTCCGCAAAGCAAGGCGACCTCATATTCGTCGAAAATGAAGAGAACCTGCAGTTGGCCCTAACCTCCGACGCAACAGCCATCATTACCGGAGAGTTTGCAATCCGCTCTGCGGGTGGAAAGGCGTTGCTAATCTGCTCGCAACCCAAGCTCGCGTTCGCACGAGCCGCTCGGTTGTTGATGAAAGATGGGCAGCATCGTCCGGCCATCGAGCCTACGGCAGCCGTTCATCCCAAAGCACGTATCGGAAACTCCGTCATCATCGACAGGAACGTCGTGATTGACGATGAAGCAGTGGTTGAAGACGGCACGTGGATCGGCGCTAATAGCGTGATCGGAAGATGTGTAAGAGTCGGGCAGGGCTGCCTTATTTATCCAAATGTCACGATCTATCCAAATACAAGGCTCGGCAATCGCGTGATCGTCCACGCCGGAGCCGTTCTAGGCAGTGATGGGTTCGGGTATGTGAGAGATTCAGTCACGGGTCGGTACGAAAAGTTTCCGCAGATCGGTCGGCTTGAGATTGGGGATGATGTAGAAATCGGGGCCAATGCCACTGTGGATCGTGGCGCTCTAGACGCTACCTACATTTCCCGCGGCACGAAGATCGACAACCTGGTACATGTTGGACACAACGTTCACATCGGTGAAGACGTCGTGATCGCAGCGCAGACAGGGCTGTCTGGCAGCGCCGTGGTGGAAAGCAATGTCATCATCGGAGGACAAGTCGGAATCGCGGACCACGTGCGAATTGAGAATGGTGCTATCCTCGGCGCGCAAAGCGGCATCCCAACCAAGAAGATTATTCGTGGCAAAGGCGTGGTTTTCTGGGGAACGCCGGCACGTCCAATTCGCGAATACCTGAAGGAACTTGCCGTGTTGGCCAATCTTGCAAAGAAAAGAAAATCGAGAGACGAACCTAGTAGCGGCGACGACTGAGACGAAATAGCCATGGCAACTGTCGTGATTGGCGGCCATTCCAGAAGCGTAGGAAAAACCAGCGTTGTTGCCGGTTTGATCTGTGCTCTCCCTGAATATCATTGGACTGCGTTCAAGGTCACCCAGCACGGTCATGGCATCTGTTCAGTGAACGGCGAACCCTGCCAGTGCGCCACGGACGATCATTCGGTCGCAATCTCCGAGGAACATGATCGTTCCGGTGAGTCCGACACATCCCGCTTCCTGGTCGCGGGTGCAGTTCGCGTCTGGTGGGTGCGAACCCAGCAGGGAAGGCTTGCTGAGGCGATGCCTGGCATCCGGGAGCGCCTAAAATCTGCCGAAAACGCAATCATTGAATCCAACAGCATCATGAAGTTCTTGCGGCCTGACCTCTACTTAACGGTGCTCGATCCAGCGACGGTAGATTTCAAGACATCAGCGCAACAGTTCCTCGACCTGGCGGACGGCGTGATACTGCATGATTCCACTAGCGGTAAGCCGTCATGGAAAAGTGTTTCGCTGAAATCGGCTGAAAAGAGACCGATGTTCCATATCCGGCCGCCGCACTACGTAACATCGGAGCTGATTGAGTTCGTGCGCAAGGCTTTGGAAGGCATTACTGCGCGTACATCGCAATAATTTTCTCGATCGCATGTCGGCAAACTGAGCAGAATGCGTCGTGACGTGTGAACATGATGCAATTCACCTCGGGACGGTAATATCCGTGGGCTTCATAATTCGCGCCTTCAAACGCACCCACTAGTCCCGCATACTTTTCTGAGGCGAGTAACTGATCTTCACGGGTTTTTTCTTCGCGGAACAAGGCATTCATTTCTTCTTCTGGGCGGTTCTGCGCGCGCAATTCGCGGCGGCGGCTTTGAATGTGGTGCTCGTATGACTCGAAGTCCTCTTTGTGCCAGGGTGTGGGCAGGGGAGTGCCTGCAGTAACGAGGTCTTTCCACTTCAATTCGTTGACATTCAGCAGGGCCGTTGCATTAGGCTCCCAGGGTTCGGTCCGCTTTGTAGACGAAGCATATGCGACCTGGGAGGTGTAATACTCATCGGCCAGTCCAGCGAAATGATGGCCAAACTCGTGAACAAAGACGTACGGCGCCCATTCACTGTCCGCAGCTACAGTCGCGTAGAGATTGAAGATGCCACCTCCACCGTAGGTCTTAGCGTTTACCAGAATTTCAATGAATTCGTATGGAGCAAACGATGCGACGTCTCGCAGAGTCCGGTTCTCAGTAGTCAGGATGTAGCGTTCAGTGTCGAAGGTGTCATACGTCGTGCCAAGTGGATTGCGGTGCTGGATGCCGCTTGAGGGACGTGCGATTCCAGACTCTTGCGCCGAAGGACAGAGACCCCACACATTGAAGTCCTCCTTGTGCTCGCGGAAGGGTGAGGTCGCAAATAGCATTCCGGTAAAGCGCCGGGCGTCAGCTTCAAACTTTGTTCGCTCCGATTCGGTATAGCCGTCCCCCAAGATAAGGAGGTCTACTTTAGTTTCGGGATCACCACTCTTCTGAATGGCGAGCAGCGGTCCGGGGGAAGCCGGTTTCGACCGGTCAACAAATTTGTCTTTCGGATCGATGGTTGTTGTCCAGACATCCTTGAAAGTCTGTCCGTCGCGCTTCCTTAAAACGACCTTCACGGGAGCGGCAGGCGCTGGAAAGCGTAGTGACTCGGAAACAGTTCGATTCGTATTTTTCGCCTCATCCGTGGTAACCCACTCCCCGTAGATCGAACTGAATCCGCGCGAATACTGAACTTTTCCACTCGCCTGGTCCACCACCTCGAAGAAGTAGTTTCCAAAGTTCGAAGTGTCGCTGGTTTTCGTCATATCGCCCGGCCATGGTAGCGGTTCGATCACCACACGATCCAGGCTGAACATTTCCTGGCTTACGTTTCCAGTGTGGTAATAGTCGAGCCGCATGGTGGCGGGCGCAGCAAACGCAAAGGAAGACATTAGAAGGGCAAGAAGAGCGAGCGTCGTTTTCATGCAAAGGATTGTACAAGTCCCTCGCTTAGGGGCTGACTATGGGCGGACTCGGAGGGCCGTCTTTGTCAACCGTGGTCCGGTCTTCTTGCGATCTGGGAGGAGGAAGCACCGCTTGAACGCCGCCGATTGGACGAGTCGTAACTGTGCGACCTGCAGCCTTGCGCAGATCCTTGAGAATCTGCTCACGATCACGTCCGGCATACTCGCGTGCGAAGCGGGTCAAGGCGGCGGTGAGAATGTCGTGGTGGTGGAGGTTGTCGAGACCTGGCTCCTGGGTGATATTCAGCCATAGGCGATGTACAAGGTGAACATCTTCGGTCTTAAGGGACGGCGTGTGCGGTCCGATGTGGAAGGTATCCACCTTCTGGTCCGGATGAACCACCTGGAGCAGAAACTGACGTTTGGGGTCCGGGGTCACTTCCCAAGTGCGTCCCAACTGGAAGGCTTGCTCCTGCGAGGTCATCTTGCTCGAGAGGCCGGTAATGACTGCTGACGACTCCAGGTTCAGTGCTGTCTGTACGATCGCGGACCAGACATCAGCGGCAGGCACTACAAGTAGCGAAATGTGCTTTCCGAAGCTCTCCGCGACAGATACGGCACGCGTGAACAGGTGTTGTTCGTAATCACTGAAAATCTGTTCGGTAGCCAGGTCATAAGCCGCGGCGCCGAAGGGACTAATGCGCGCCGACATCACCACAATGTCCTGTTCGTCGGTGTCGATGCGTTCTAGCGCCCACTTCAGGTGACTGAGCGTGTTGTAGTCGCGAACCGTCACCAGGACGTTTCCTGGCCGAATGCCCAGCTCAGTGCGTTCAACTGTGTCGCTCTGCAGCAGTTGAAAGTGTTCTTTCATCTGTTGCTCGGCCAGGGCATGTTTTTTCCGGTTGGCTCGCTCGGAGACCGTGAATATCAGAAAAAATACTGCCGCAAAAGAAATTCCCGCCACGGTTGCGATGGACTTGGTAAACAGATTCACGATCGCGGTCGAGAACAACACCAAAAACACTGCGGCCAGGCCAATCGGGAGCTCGGTCTTGCCGATCGTGATATTCGGAGGTACCTTCCAGCCACGCTCGCCCTTGTACTTGAAGCGAAGAACCAGCATCGCGAGGCCGTTGAAGGTAAAACTCCAGATCACTCCGAATGCATAAGCTTCGCCTAGGAGGTACACGTCGCCTCGGCTCACCAGAATAGTGAACAACTGGAGCAAGACGACCATGTTGATGATCCGATGCGTGGTGCCGAAGCGAGGGTGTGGCAGCCGGAACCAGTCGGTCAGAACGCCATCTTCCGAGATTCGGTTCAGTACGCCATTCGAACCGATAATCGCGGTATTCACCGCACCTGAGAGAATCAGGAAACCAACAACCACCACAAAGCCGCGGAAAACCAGACGCAACAACTGTGGCCCCACCATGTACATGGCGAGTCCGGCGATGAGGTTGTCCTTGTAAATCGGAACCCGGACAGCGTCAGGAATGAGCATTACCGACAGCAGGGAGGAAAGGCCGGTAAATACAAAACTGTAGATCGCGATGACAATTGCGGCTCGCTTGAGGTTCTTCAGCTTAGGATGGGCGAGTTCGCGGTTGACTTGGGCCAGCGATTCCTCGCCACTCATTGCCAGTACCGAGTGCCCGAAGGCAATCAAGATTCCGAATAGCCCAAAGAGCTTAGCTAGATCTTGATCTTTGTAGGAATACTTCAAGAACCCTAGGGCCTCATTGCTAAACTTCAAATTGTTCGGTGTGGGCCAGGGAACAGGCTGGTACCCGCTTTTCAGGAGCGTAATGGCGGACCAGGCGAGGAGGATCACGACCATAACAGTCGTAATCTGCATGACGCGCAAGGCCTTCTCGCTGGACTCGTGGATGCCCTTTGTGTTCTGCCACCAGTAATACACGGTTACCGCGACCGCGAATACAACCGCAACGGCATTCTCATTGAAGTGCGGAGTACCCGAGAACATCGCGTGCACGGCACGTGGAATCCAGCCGTGAGTGTCGGCGGTAAGCAGGATCTCGTTTACGAGTCCGGCGATGTACTGGCCGGCCGAAACGCCTGAAATTGGTCCCGTCAGAATGTAGTCGAACATCAGCGCCGAAACGCTGATTTTGGCCAGCGTGCCCCCCAGGGCCTCTTTGACGACTCGGTACACTCCGCCCCGTACGAACATGGAACAGCTCTCGACATACACCGCACGCACGGTGAAGGAGAACAACATGACCGCGACAATGAACCAGGGAGCGGACTTCCCGATGGCCTGCTCTGCGATGCCACAGGCGTAAAAGGCGGACGATGCTAAGTCATTGAGCACGATCGCAGCGGCGCGCCAATAGGAGATGAAAGTAAGCATCACCGAAGTGGCGACGACGATGCGAACGCGCTGCGATGCGCCGGGTTGTAGTGGAGAGCCCATTCAGGCGGAGGTCATTGCTCGCGAAGGAAATCTTGAAATCCCACAAACATCGACATCATCCTCGAGGTTCGATGGAGGTCGAAACTTCACGTATTCCACCCATACGGCCTGGAATATGCGTTCAGGCGCTCGAAGGATGCAGACGATCGGGGTCCCATTAAAGAGTGATATTAGCTTATTCAGTGAGTACCGTACATACCACCTGCCGCAGAGAGGTTTCTTGCAACGGGTGCTTGTCAATCGCAGTTTGTTATTCTGACCTGTGCGTCAGATACAAACGAGCGCCTGGTTGCTGGTGCTACTCTCGGCTGCTCTCCAGATCATCATCTTTCCTCTCCCAGATCTTTATTTCCTGGGGTGGATAGCGGTGGCGCCGCTGCTGATTGCCCTGCTGCGCGCCCGCAAGGCTGACACCTTACAGCTTGAAGGAGCAGCACGGCTATTGCCGGCGAGTCCATTCCAGGGGTTCCTGCTTTCGTATCTATGCGGAATTCTGTGGTACGCGGGAACCTGCTACTGGGTATACGACACCATGCATCAGTATGGCGGCGTCAATACCATCATGGCGCTCGTCATCCTGATTCTTTTCTGCCTTTATCTCGGTCTGTATCACGGATTGTTTGGACTGCTGGTGGCTTTCCTCGCGAAGGATGAATCTTCCACTCGACGCGTACTCGTAATTGCACCGGTCGTATGGGTGACCGTTGAGCTGGCGCGAACGCGAATCACGGGGTTTCCTTGGGACCTGCTCGGCATCACGCAAGTGGACAACATTCCCCTGTCACGCGTCACGACTGTGACAGGAGTCTACGGAGCCTCTTTCGAAATCATGGTCGTGAATGCCGCGATGGCAGCGGCGTTTCTGGTTCATCGCGAGCGGCGCAAGACATTGTTGATTGCTGCGGTCGCAGCTGCCCTTGTCTTGCAATCGGGCCGATGGCTGCCGGCTCCGCCACTCGATTCGGATCACACTGCCTTGCTGGTTCAGCCGAATATTCCGATTCTTCCCGGTTCCGACTGGACGCGGCCATACTTTGACGGGACGCTTCGCGATCTCACATGGATCAGCCTGCATCCGCCAGGTGATGCCGCTGTTTCCTCGTCAAGGCGTGCCGATTTGATTGTCTGGCCGGAGTCGCCGTCACCGTTCTACAGCAGTGACCCGATATTTCGTAATACGCTTAGCGAACTTGCCCGGCAGTCGCAGAGTTGGATTCTTGCAGGCGGCATCGGAGTTCAGAATGCCAATCAGACTCCAGATCAGTCGACTCGCACCTTCAACTCAGCGTTGTTCGTAAATCCTTCAGGTGACTGGGTAGACCGGTATGACAAGATGCACCTTGTCCCGTTCGGTGAGTATGTTCCCTTTAGGCGCGTATTCGCATTTGCTTCCGGCCTTACAAAGGAAGTAGGAGACTTCACGCCCGGAGAATCCCGCGATCCGCTGGTAATGGATGACAGGAAGGTCGGGGTTTTCATTTGCTATGAGTCGATCTTTCCAGACGAGATTCGGCAGCTGGCTGCCAAAGGCGCTGAGGTCTTCGTGAATGTTTCGAATGACGGCTGGTACGGCGATAGTGGTGCCTACGCGCAGCACCTCAAGCAGGCTCGGATGCGCGCTGTCGAGAATGCGCGCTGGCTTTTGCGTGACACGAACACCGGGGTCACCGCGTCCATTGATCCCTACGGCAGGGTTGTTGCAGCGGTGCCCCGAAAGATTCGCACGGTGTTGGGCGCTCCCTACGCAGTTTCGAACGTAACTACTTTCTACACCCGTCACGGCGATTGGTTTGCCTATCTATGTGCGATAATCTCGTTATTGGGCCTGTTATGGCCGATCCTATTCCGCAAGAGGTTGCAGCCTTAAATGTTGGACGAACTAGAGCAAGAATACTCGGGTCTAAAAGACAAAGTTCGCGACCTCCGGGAGTACCTTTGACGCCGGAACCCTGCGTCAGCAGCTAGCTGAAATCGAAAAACAAGCCTCTGACCCGAACCTTTGGTCCAAGCCGTCCGAATCCCAGAAAGTAATGCGGGAGAAAAAGCGCCTGGAAAAGGCGTTGGCGACGGAGGAGGATCTCGCGCGCCGGAGTGACGACATTGGAGCGTACTTCGATCTCGGTCGCGAGGGAGAAGAGGTGACTCCGGATCTGCGGCGTGAGATCGATGCTTTGCGAGACTTGGTCGATCACGTCGAAACAGAAACCCTTCTTTCGGGCGAAAACGATGCGCTAAATGCGATCGTCACAATTCATCCAGGAGCGGGTGGCACCGAGTCGCAGGACTGGGCAGACATGCTGCTGCGTATGTATCTCCGCTGGGCGGAGCGCCAAGGATTCCAAACCGTTCTGAATGACTATCAACCGGGTGAAGAGGCAGGCTTGAAATCCGCTACGTTCAGTGTCAGTGGCGACTACGCCTATGGCATGTTGCTGAGTGAGATTGGAGTTCACCGTTTGGTTCGGATTTCACCATTCGACCAGGCCAAGCGCCGGCATACGTCGTTCGCCAGCGTGTTTGTCTCTCCGGAAATTGACGACAGCATCGAGGTTGATATCAAGGCAGAGGATCTCCGCGTTGATACCTATCGATCCGGTGGCAAGGGCGGCCAGCATGTGAACACGACGGACTCCGCCGTCCGTATCACCCACATTCCAACTGGAATCGTCGTGAGCTGCCAGAACGAACGTTCACAGCACAAGAATCGTGAACGGGCTATGAGCATGCTGCGCTCAAAACTCTATGAGTACGAAATGGAGAAAAAGCGCGCGGCATCCAAGAAGATTGAGGACTCCAAACTCGATATAGATTTCGGATCGCAAATTCGATCGTATGTCCTGCAGCCCTACCGGATGGTGAAAGATCACAGAACCAAGGTGGAAGTTGGGGACGTGGCCCGCATTCTCGACGGCGACCTGCAGCCGTTTGTTAGTGGCTACCTTCGATTGCGCCGCGACGAGAAGAGCGCGTGAGAACGGATCATGGAGTTACTAAGTTAGGCGTCCGGTTTGAACGCGCCTTGATTTTTGCCAACCGCAAGCACGCAGGACAGGCTCGCAAGAAGACTCGCGTGCCTTACGTATCCCACCTACTTGGCGTAGCCGGCCTAGTTCTCGAAGCCGGAGGGGATGAGGATCTCGCAATCGCAGCGCTGCTACATGATGTGGTGGAAGATTGTGGTGGGGAGCCGATGCTCAAGGAGGTGCGGCGACGCTTCGGTCGTCGCGTGGCACGCATGGTCGACGGTTGTACGGACGCTTATGTCACGCCCAAGCCGCCATGGCAACAGCGCAAAGAGGGATATCTGAAGCGGCTGCGCGGCAATGATGACGACACTCGGCTTGTATCCGCGGCCGATAAGCTGCACAATGCTCGGTCAATCCTGCTTGATTATCGCGAGTCGGGAGAATCTATTTGGGAACGCTTCCAGGGTAAACGCGAAGGAACACTCTGGTACTATCGTGCGTTGGTTAAGGAATTCGATCGGAAGAGATCGAATCGTTTAACGAAAGAACTCAAGCGTGTAGTTAATGAATTGGAGGTCGTCACGGCTTCTATCGTGAGTTCGAAGAAGCACGCGGGCAAGAAGAAGTAGGGCTATCGCATCATGCCTCGCATGATTGACTTGATTCGCGCATCGGCTGTGCCAGCCACTCTGATGCAATCGGCGGCGAAGGGCGCACTCTCCATTCCTCCTGCTGAGATGTTGGAAGTCCTAGTCTATCTATCGCATCACAAGATCTTCGGTGAACAGGCGCGTCTTACCTTGGCGGGGTGGGATCAGAATCTGTCTCTGACTGCCGCTCGCGATCCGGTCACACCAAGGGAAGTTCTGGAGTATTTGATTGCTCCGGGGAATGTGCGTCCTGCGCTGATTCCGGCCCTTCTGGAGAATCCGTCGGTCTCAGAAGACGCATTGGAACAACTCTGCCACTCTGCAGGCCGAGACGTAGTGGACCATATCCTGGCAAGTCCTCGAGTAAGCGCCTCCGAAAAGTTGGCTCGGGCCTTAAGTTCAAACCGCAATTTGAGCGAATCTCAGGCCGCGAAGATCGAGGGAAGACTGACGGGGAGCACAGAGCAGTCGCTCGCTACCCATTTACTGGAATCCGAAGCAACCGTTAACGAAAACGAAGAAATCCTGCCCCAGATGACGATCCAGGAATCGTCTGGGGGGCAGGAACCACTCGACGCAGATCTAATCGCCTATTTGAACGAGAAGGCTGATGAGATCGCTGCGGAAGGGGAGAAACCGTTTCAGCCCATAGGGGGATTCTACGAGGACTTTGTGCCCACCGAGGAAGAGCCTCTGGCGCAGGGTGCTCCCAAGGAGCCGGCGAACACAGGGGTATCTGCAGCTGCTACTCACAAGCCTGTCGCAACCAAGAAACCGCATACCGGGTTAGAAGTAGAGCGCGGTAGTGCACTTCAGAAAATCTCCAAGCTTGATATCAAAGGGAGGATTCAACTTGCGATGAAGGGCAACAAGGAGGAGCGTTCACTCCTGATTCGTGATGGTACAAAGATTGTCGCGTTAGCGGTGCTGGACTCTCCCAAGATTACCGATGGCGAAGTGGAAAAATTCGCCAGTCAGAAGAACGTTCTTGAAGCCGTGCTCCGTGCGATACCTCTGAAGCGACGTTTTATGAAGAATTACAACGTGGTGCGTAATCTTGTCTTTAATCCCCGCACTCCGCTTGATCTTTCCCTCGGCCTGATGAAAAACATCATGGTTCACGATCTGAAGAACCTTTCCGGCAACAAGGAAGTCTCCGACACGGTGCGAAAGCTGGCAATAAAGATGTTCAAAACAAAGACGGATACCTCGAAAAAGGGTGTGGACTAAGTTTCCCGCCTACTTCTCCGGCTCAGGCATTGAGTATTTGAATTCGTAGAAGTGCTTTCCTTCGGCAATCCTGATATTGAAAGTTCCTGAAAGACCGGCGAGGTCGCCGGTGCCCGAATCGGGTACAACCGCGATGCTGAGTTTCGGTTCTCCGTGATTCATCAAGCCGCTGTGTTGAAGGGCAAAGGTGCCTGTGCGGCCCTTCAGTGTTCCACTGACCTTCTCAATCGCAACGTACCCGCCGGAACTTGCGGCAGATCCAACGGTTAGCATTTCACCGTCGCTGGTCGCTTCGAGGTCTCCATGAAACTGCTTATGAATCGACATCCTGCCCACGCCGGCGCTCTCCGCCACCTTGTTGTCCGCCTTTTGCGGAGTGATTTTGACGTCGAAAGTTCCATTGGCTTGGTACGCCATTACGCGCTCCTTTGCGGTTGGGGATGAAACCTGCGCTCTAGCCTCAATACCGAAAACACTAACTGCAAGGGACAACAGAATCAGAACGACTTGCCGTTTTCTCTGGACAGGGATTATTTCAATCATCTTAGATGCCACCTCGCGCTTCTAATCTAAACGCATACCAGCAAGATCTGTAAGTCAGGAAAGTGTTTTTCGCAGGTCGATCGCAAGTGACGTTCCTCCTCTGGCATCGGTTAGTACATCTAGTTAAAATCGATTCATGTCCTCTTCCTCCCGCTTGGATCCCATCACTGCGGCCTTGCAACGCGCCAAAACCATTGCTGTAGTAGGACTCTCCGATAGCCCGCTTCGGCCGAGCCACGGTGTTTCGGCGTACATGCAGGCACAGGGCTATCGCGTCATTCCCGTCAATCCTCAGATTCAAGAGGCACTGGGTGAAAGATCGTATCCTTCCCTGAAAGACATTCCCGAGAAGATCGACATCGTCAACATCTTCCGGCGGCCGGAGTTTGTCGAGGAAGTCGTCGACGAGGCCATCGCGCTCAAGGTACCATTGATCTGGATGCAGGAAGACGTGATTCACGAGAAAGCCGCGGAAAAAGCGCGCAAGGCAGGAATACTGGTTGTGATGGACCGGTGCATCTTGCAGGAGCATCGGGCCCGCTTGCGTTAATTAATCAATCGCCACGTGTACCGTGACCTGGTCTCCGCTGAATAAATCAAAATCGCCCGAATAGGTCCGAGGCAACTTCAGGTTCCAGATTCTCTGCCAGGCAGCAATCAGGGTGGCAGGTTGAGGGCCGTTTGCCGAAAAGACCGCGTATTTTGCCGCCGGGACCGTCTTCACGACTAATCCTGATGGCGCAGCGAATTCAGGTTCAACCAGATGGCCGATTACGAGCGTGTATGGCTTCGTGTGATCGCCTTCATAATCGATGTACAGCGAATACACGGCGTCCGATTTCTTGGCCGCGATTTGGGAAGAAATATCGTTCTTGTAGAAGCTCTGCCACAACGCGCCGATCTCTTCGGGCTTGTTGTTGGAGGTACGTCGGGAGATTCCCGCCAGTGTGAAGGCGGGAATAGAGACAGTTGCGTAATCAACCATGCGCAACAGTCTACGCTCGGACGAAGATTACAGTCGCATCGTCGTGCAGATCGGCTCCGTCCGCGAAAGACCGCACGTCCTCAAGGAGGCTTTCAGCGGTTGCACCGTCGCTCATGACGTGACGTTGCAGTCGTTCCATTCCGTAGTAGTCCTGCTGGGTTGGCTCTTCGGCCTCCGTGATTCCATCGCTGAAAAAAACAATCCGGCTACCTTCTGGGATCGAAACCGTCATTTCGGAGAAGTCCCCGCCGACCAGACCCAGTGGCATCCCTCGCTCGGCTGCGAGAAAGCGTCCACCATCACCGTCGATCAAGAGTGGAGGCAGATGCCCTGCGCTTGCAAACGTAAGGGTGCGCTGAGTCGGATCCAGAACTGCGTAGATCATGGTTACGAACTTGCCGTTCGGGAAATCATCGACCATGAGGCGGTTCAGCTTGGTGAGCACTTCGCTGGGGCTGCAAGCGGCCTCTGCCAGGGAACGCAACATCCCGCGAGTGGCTGACATCAACAATGCCGCAGCCGTACCTTTTCCAGATACGTCGGCAAGGACCAGCCCCCATCGGTCATCGTCCAACTTGATGAAGTCATACCAATCGCCACCGACCGCACCGGCTGGGATGGAGAGCCCGCTGATAGCAAATCCCGGAATGTAGGGAGAACTCTTCGGCAGGAGTGCCTGCTGGATTGCCCGTGCTTCTTGTACCTCAGAATCCATGCGCTTCCGCGCGTGCCTTTCCTGTTGATAAAGACGCGCGTTGTGTACTGCCACGGCAACATGACTGCAAAGAGCCTGCAGGAGACGTAATTGCTCCGGTGGAAATGCATCCAGTTCGGGATGAGAAGCACTGAAGACGCCAACTAACTTAGTCCCTACGTGCAGTGGAATCGCCACCTCGGAGAGAGTGGACTCTTCACACGGCAAGTAATAGGGATCCTTCCGCACGTCCGGTGCATAGCGCATTTGGCCGGTTGCGGCCACATATCCGACCATTCCTTGCTTGCCGACCTTCAGAGTGTGACCCTTATGGTATTCGGTGCAGCCACAAACCCCAGCGACAACCAACTCTCCCCGATCCTCGTCGTGAATGTAAAGATTCGCCTCCACACAACCGAATGAACGCGCCACATCATTCACAACTTTGTCGATGAGTTGATCAAGGTCAAGGATGGAGGTGATCTTCTGCGCGGCTTTTTGCAACTTGAGCAAGTCTTCGACTTGTTGGAGGTCAAATGGACGCGCACTAGGAGCTTCGAGCCTGGGGATAAAAGAGCCGGTGGCCATGATGGGTTCTCCTGTTCCGCTGGACGAACGGAACATAAGGCTGCTTCGCTATATCGATGATAATTACTGGATCTAGGACTCTGATTTTGTTTCTGGAGACCGGTTGGGTGTTTTGTGGCCCCGTTGACGCTTGATTTCCTCCAGGCGTTCGCTCATCTGCCTTTCAAATCCCTCCTTGGTCGGGTGATAGTAAGTTCGGTTACGCAGATTATCGGGAAGGCATTGCATATTAGCCACCTTACCTTCCAAGTCGTGCGCGTACTGATAACCTTTTCCATAGCCAAGACCCTTCATCAATCCGGTCGGAGCATTCCGGATGTGCAATGGTACGGGTTCAGCCGCTGTTCGCTCCACATCCTCCTGGACGGCTCCGTATGCGGTGTAGAGTGCGTTGGATTTCGGTGCCAGGGACAGGTAAACGACGGCTTGGGCAAGGGCGAGATTTCCTTCCGGCATACCAATGAAGTCAACTGCGTCTCTGGCGGCCATACAAAGCGATAGCGCGCCGGAATCCGCCAAGCCGATATCTTCGACCGACATCCGCACGACTCGGCGAGCAATGTAGAGCGGGTCTTCGCCGGCCTCCAGCATGCGCCCCAGCCAATACAGAGCGGCGTCGGGGTCGCTATTCCGAACTGACTTGTGGAGCGCCGAGATGAGGTTGTAGTGTTCCTCCCCTGCCTTGTCGTACAGCAAAATACGCTTCTGTACGGCGTCCTGGACGATTTCATCGGTAATCGTGGCCCCGGTCTCCATGCCTTGCCGCTGCCGCGCCAGCGTCGATGCCACCTCGAGGACGTTGTAGGCGGCGCGTCCGTCGCCGCTTGAATAGGCTGCGATCTTCAACAGAGCCTCATCGGAGGCATTCAGCTTCATCGCGCCAAAACCACGTTCCTCGTCTGCCAGAGCCCGTTGCAGCATGATGCCGATCTCTTCCGATAAAAGTGGCTTCAGAACGTATACGCGGGAACGTGACAGCAAGGCCGAGTTAACCTCGAAAGACGGATTCTCAGTTGTCGCGCCGATCAGGCGGATATTTCCCTTTTCAACGTGAGGTAAGAAGGCATCCTGCTGCGCTTTGTTGAAGCGATGGATTTCGTCGATAAATACGATCGTTCTCGTGCCGTATTGGCGTGCTCGCTCGGCATCGGCCATTACTTGCCGGATTTCCTTGATCCCCGTCAGCACGGCGGAATACTCGACGAACTCCGCTTTGGTCATGCGGGCAATGATCTGGGCCAGGGTGGTTTTGCCGGTTCCGGGAGGTCCCCAAAAAATGATGGATCCCAGGTCATCACGCTCGATTTGCGTACGCAGAGGTTTGCCCACTCCGACCAAATGCTCTTGCCCAACAAACTCATCGAGCGTTCGCGGACGCATGCGATCGGCCAGCGGCCGGGTTCGGTCGTTGATGTTGCTGCCCTCCGGTAGGGCTTGGAACAGGCTCACAAACTTTTCCTTTGTCGGGCTATTTCATACAAAACGATGCTGGCGGCAATGCCCGCGTTCAGCGACTCAACTTTCTCGGAATGAGGGATGGCAAGCAGTTCATCCATCTGCGCAATCAAGTCTCGCGGCAGGCCAGCACCTTCATTCCCGATGAAGATGGCCGGATTTTCACCCAGGTTGGCTTCCGGCAGAGGCGTACCCTTGTGCGATGACGTTGCGAACAGCCTCATCCCGCGAGATCGAAGCTCTGACATGATGTTGTCCAACCTGTCGCGGGCGAAAGGCAGCCTAAAGATGGAACCTGCCGAACCCCGTACAACTTTGGGATTGAATGGGCTGACGGTATTCTCGCCCAGCAACACACCCGCTGCTCCGAAAGCTTCGGCCGAGCGAAGAATTGTTCCGAGATTTCCCGGATCCTGAACGCCTGCCAGGACCAGAAGCGGCCCGCGAGTCGCCCGCAGCAACACTTCTTCGGTCGACAGCTCGGCAAACCGTACGAGCGCCGCAACGCCTTGCGGGGCTTCCGCCGAAACTGCCGATGCGAAAAGTTGATCACTCAGCAGCAGGGTTTCGGTGTGCGCACCGATCTGTGGCAGAAGCCGGTCGGCCTTATTCTCGCCTGAAGCGCTGAAAAACACTGCCTTGAATCGCAGCCCGCTACGTATAGCCTCTTCCACGATGCGTAGCCCGTCGATTGCTAGATAGCCGTCTTCGGTCAATTCTCCGCGATCAAAGGCGCGGCGCAACTGCTTTACGGCGGCGTTGTGACGGCCCTCGATGCGTCGCAACCGGCCATGGTGCGTACCCAGGTTGGCAGCCGCTCTAGTCATCGCAGTGGAAATGATACGCGTTTGTCTCGGCTTCGAGGACTGCCCCGTGGTATGGTAGTTTCGCCACTTACAATGGACGTCAGGGAAGGGCTCGTGCGAGCTGAAATCGTCAAGATCAACAGTGAAAAACCGGAAGCGTCCCTAATTCGCTATGCAGCGGAACAGATCCGCTCTGGCGAGATTCTGGGCATGCCGACCGACACGTTTTACGGTTTAGCCGCCGACCCCTTCAATCTGCGGGCAGTGGAGCGTGTTTATGAAATCAAATCGCGTTCCCGCCATAAGCCGCTTTCGCTGCTGATTGAGAGCGTAGACCAGGCGGAAGAACTGGCACGGCCATTACCCAAGGAGTTTTACGAACTTGCTCGCAAGTTCTGGCCAGGACCCCTAACGCTGATTGTGAAGGCAGCGTCGCGACTTCCACTGAAAGTTACCGCGAACACGGGTAACGTGGCGCTGCGAGTCCCGAATTCGAAGATCGCCTTGTCAGTCATTCAGACGGCTGCGATCCCCATTACCGCGACGTCGGCCAACCTTAGCGGGGCCTCCGAATGTACGACTGCTGAAGCGGTGCGCGACCAGTTGCAAGGACGTATCTCCATAATCGTGGACGGGGGCATGTCGCCGCGCGATGTCGCATCCACAATCGTTGATCTGACGGACGAGGAAACGCGATGGCAAGTGATGCGCGTGGGAGCTATTCCCGCCCAGGAGATTTCTGAGTTTTTCGCCCAGGGATGAATGAAGTTAGAGCCAGGAGCTTGAAAGGCCATTGGCTTTTATGGCTGACAGCGCCAGTTGTCGGGATGTTCCTGCTCTGCCTAGCCGTTACCAGCATTGGAGTAGTAAGGGACGCCTCCAAGCAACAGGTCGATTCCGCGGACGCGATCGTGGTCTTCGGCGCGGCACAATATTCCGGCCGGCCCTCTCCCGTTTATCGAGCCCGATTGGATCATGCCTTCGATCTATACAGGCAGGGGGTAGCGCCCGTCGTAATCACAACCGGCGGCTCGGGTGCGGACATAAAGTTCAACGAGGGTGAAGTCGGGCACGATTACCTCATGCACCGAGGAATTCCCGAGCAAGATCTGATCGCCGAAACCCAAGGTTCAGACTCTGCGCAGTCTGCGGAACGCACGGCGGTCATCATGCGTGCCAACCACATGCAAACGTGCACTGCGGTTAGCGACGAATACCACGTCTTCCGCATACGGAAGCTTCTTGAGCACGAGGGGATCAAGGTCTACGTTGCGCCCAGATCCGATTCCCGACCACGGTCTATGTGGCAGCGCTTTCTCGCGGTAAATAGGGAGGCGTTGAGCTACCTCGCCTGGCGGTTATCCCCGAGTTAGTGCCCGACTACTGAGGTTCCACGCTTACCAGCCCATGCGTTTCCGCAACTCAGTTACGTGCGCCAGATGGTGCTTGCCGTGCCACGAGTAGAGAGCGAGATTCTTCTCCAGGGAAACTAAACCCATTTCCGGATGCCTGAAGCTGCGCTTCCATTGCTCGGGTGTGATGGAACGCAGCAACCGCGTCCAGCGGTCGTGGAGCTGATCTAGCAGGACCAGGGAGACCTCTGGTGGCGTCTTATCTGTATCTGCCAATCGTGCCCAGCGATCCTCCATATAGGGCTTGATCGTGGGCTCGTCTTCGGTCAGGGCGAGTTTGAACCGGATATAGGCATTCATGTGGCTATCAGGGACATGATGAATCACCTGGCGGACTGTCCACCCTCCCTCGCGATACGGAGTGTCTAATTGTTCGGATGACAGACCTTCTATAGCGGATCGAAACACGGAAGGGAGGCGTTCAATATCGTTGAGGAAGCTATTTCGCTGTGCTTGGGTCAAGGGCCCTTCGAACGAGAACTTTCCGATTGGATAGCGCGGATCGCTCATTCTGTGCCTCGCTGGGTTTTGTGAAAGGTTAGAAAACTAACAATGGATCAGATGTGAATAGAAGCTTCAAAGGTCCAGGAATTCTCAAATGAATCATTTCCAGTGTGAAGTTCACTTCAACAAGGCTAGAACCCGTACAGGTCCACCGGAGCCGCCTTCAAGCTTCATAGGAGCGACAACCACAATAGCTCCGCTTGCCGGGACGTCACCAAGGTTGGCCACATCCTCTAGGTGATACAAACTGTGAGCCAGTGTGTATTGGTGAACCGGGAAATCCTGGGACGGTCCGTAATCGATGCTGAGAGTATCAATGCCCAGGCCATATATGTTCCTTCCCTCGACGAGGAACTTGGCGGCATCCAGTGAAAATCCAGGAAAGTGCATGGTCCCGGTGCTGTCAGGGTTACGGTAGTCTTTCGCTAATTTCCAACGACTATCCCATCCCGTACGGGCGATTACCACTGCGCCCTGTGGAATCTGACCATTCGCTTGCTCCCACTTTGCCACATCTTCCACGGCGACCTGGTAATCAGGTTTCTGTTTGACTAATGCGGTGACGTCGAGCACGACAAGCGGCGCAATCAAACGATCAACCGGGATCTGATCCACGGTCCACTTTCCCCGAGCGAAGTGAGCGGGAGCGTCGAGATGGGTTCCAAAGTGTTCCGGGAGAGAAATCTCGCGAGCAAAGTATTGATCCTTTTCGATAGTTGCGACTGTCTTAGTTTGGAAGCCCGGTTGTGCAGATGATTCATACGTCGGAACACTTGCGTTGATGGAGTGAGTCAAGTCAACCACTGAATGGAAATCCAGCGTAGGTGATGCACTTTGACGGTGCTGTCCAAAAAGCAAAAGAGCAAGTGCGAACGCACAGCCGATCACGAAAGTCTTAGCCTTCATATATCTATATCTTTAGCTCAGGGAACCGTGCCGAGCGCCCTAAGATAATTCAGATGCTCGTGGATCTCAGTAGGGTAGAGACTATTTTCAAGGTGCTCCTCCAGGTATCACAAGGAACATGGGGACATGGACGTTCGGGTTGCGAGAATCGATTGCTTTAGAGATCCGCGAAATTTTCTTTTGAAGCGATTATGCGCAGAGAAAGGCCAGACCAGCTGCGACCCAGGTGCTGAGAAGATTGACGAGATCGTTGTTGAGCCAACCTCTGCGTTCCAGTGCCGCACCGAGGATGCTGTCGGTGAGCATGCCGATGATGGCTGCAATTAATGGAATGGCAGCCTTTTGCCAGGGGATCAAGTCAACGGCAGCTCCTAACGAAACGATCGCGAAGGCTGCGAGCATCCCGGATAGGGTTCCCCACACCGTGATGCCGCCATCGGTACCGGCGGGAACCACCTCCCACGAAGTAATCAGCCGCGCAGTGTCGGCCTGAGATTGGCCCATCTCGCTGGCGACGGTATCCGCTGCAGCTTCCGCCAACGCAGCAACGCCCGCGAGCAACAGGGAAGTCTTGCCGGTAGCGTGGAAGGCAATCATGCAGATGGCAGCGGTCGACAGGTTCGCCAAGACCTGGGAAGCACTTCTTCCGTCCTGGTTCTCAGCGGCGCCTAGCCTTTTCTTGTGGAGGTATCCGATTCTTGTCGCCAGCCAAGTTAATGCGAACAACGCCACCAGCATGAGAAACGATCCGGCACCCGCTGAGGCGTAAAGTGCAAAACATACGAGAGCTCCGACGATAGCTCCCGAGTAGGTGACACCTCTTACCAGGCGAGCAAGGACCGCGAAGCCACAGGACACTACGAGAGGCGTTACTATGGCCGGATTGATCGACTCCGCGGAAAGCAGCCTTGGCACGCTCAGGACAGCAGTCATATGGGTATTCGGGAACCTGTTCGACAACTACTACTAATGGGGGTTGTTGGGCATTGGCCCCATTTTATCGGGCTTTTTAATTCGATTACCGGCGTTAGGTTCGTGCATCAAAGTCTTCGATGTAGTCTAAACTCACCTAGCCTGGCACAGCTCTGGCTTTGGCACTACGGGGAGAATACATGGCAGCCTCGGTTTGGTCTGGATATCTTACCTTTGGTCTTATCTCGATGCCGGTCCGACTTTTTTCCGGCGCCCGCAGCTCGAGCATTTCTTTCCACATGCTGCATCGTGACGACCTGCAGCGTATCAAGCAGCAGCTGTATTGTCCTGCCGACAACCGGGTCGTGGAACGCAGCGAGATCGTAAAAGGATACGAGTACCGGAAGGACGAATATGTCGTCATCGAGCCGGAAGAGATCAAGAAAATTGAGCCAAAAACTGCCAAAACGATGGAAATCCTCGAATTCGTAAAATCGGCAGACGTGGATCCGGTTTATTTTGAGTCTTCCTATTACATGCTGCCCGAAGAAGCTGGACGACGTCCGTATGCATTGCTGACGAAGGCGCTCGAAGAGAGTGAGTATGTTGCCATTGCCAAACTCACTATGCACAACCGTGAATACACGGTCTTTCTCCGCCCCCATTCGGGCGGAATGATGCTGCACACTATGTACTACGCGGAAGAGGTCAGAGAGGTCGAGGGTTTCGGCGCGCCGGACGTAGATCTAAAGGAAGCTGAGGTGAAGGTTGCACACCAGCTAATTGAAGCTCTGGCCGATGAGTGGGATCCGGAGAAATACCACGATACTTTCCAGGACAATCTGAAAAACCTCATTCAGACCAAACTTGAAGGTGGCAAGATCGCCGAAGTCGAAAAGCCGAAAAAACTCGCTCCCGTGGTCGATCTTATGGCTGCCCTCAAGCAGAGTTTGGCGCAAATGGAAGGGAAAAAGAAGCCAGCCGCTACCACCGCGCAGGCGCCAGCAACGGCAAAGAGGCGCGGTCGGGCGGAGGCGTAAGCCTCAGTTTTTAGGCCCCAATACCTCTTTTGCCAACTCCGACGCGCTGTGCTCGGCGCCTATGTCTGATGCCTGCGAGAATAGCCCCATTCCTCTCGACTCCAGGCTTCCCCTTCTGGCGCGAATTGCATCTAGTCATTAAAATAGAAAATTCTCTTGAGACTACCCATCGATGAAGTCGGAGTGCCGATGACTGTTTGGCGCGCGAGCCGAATCGCGACTATCGCTATTTTGTTTCTAGTCTGTTTGAGCTGTGGGGACACATTCCGCCCGGTGGCCATCCCGCTTCCGCCCAAGCCGCCCGATCCAGGGGGATTCCACTACGTGCTTGCTATCAGCACGAATGGACCTGGAAATCCCGGCGGCAGCACCCGGGTAGACGTCTCTGGAGACACCAATGTTGGTGTTGCCACGATTGGTGTTGGCCCGGCGCACGCGGCGCTACTGCCAAACAGCAGCCGGGTTTACATCGCCAATGCTGTCGAAAATTCGGTTTCTTCATATGTTCCCACCAGCCAAACGCTATTGACGACCACCAGCCTGCCGGCAGGTTCGTTACCCAGTTTCGTTGGGACAACAGAGAGCAGTACCGTCTACGTGGCCAATTCGGGCAATGGAACAGTGGTTGCGATTTCGGCTGCCAACAATGTGATCACCGACACGATTTGCCTTACTCCGTTCGCCACGCCATGCCCGATCGATCCCGTTCCCATGGCATTGGCCGAGACACCGGACGCGAAGCGTTTGTACGTCGCAAACCAGGGCAACAATACGGTAACCAGCATCAATCCTGGGGACAAGACGGTTCGAACAACGATTACGGATCCGAACATCATTGCTCCGGTCTGGGTTGTTGTCCGATCCGACAGCGCTCGAGCCTATGTGTTGAGTTCCGGTAGCGGCATGATCTCGACGATTGATACATCCTCGGACACTGTTCTCAATAGCGTTGCGGTCGATCCCGGCGCGAACTTCATGTTCTACGACCAGCACGGAAACCGCCTTTATGTGACAAATCCGACCACTACAGTCGTGAGATCGTTCAATGTCTCCAGCGATATTCCCATTCCGTTGGCGACGATTGATTTGAGCGCCGGCCCGAATGCTCCGTGCCCATCCGGATGCTCGCCTGTTTCTCTTGCAATGTTGCCCGACGATACGCGACTGTATGTTGCGACCTATCAGTTGGTCACATTGGCGCCGCCTTGTAATCCTTACGATTCGAGCGACCTGAATCCGTGCGGCGGGATTTCTTCGAATGTCGCGGTCGTGAATGCTGCCGATAACAGCACTAAGACGAGCATCCCGCTTGGTACGACGTGGGTGGATACACGAAATCCCACTGGCTGCACGACCAATACAGCGGGTATGCCTGTGGCAAGGTTTCGCCTATCGGTAGCGGCCGCGAACGACAGCTCAAGAGTCTATGTAGGAAAATGCGATTCTGGGAATGTTGCAGTGATCAATACCGTATCAGGGTCGGACAACCTGGTGTCGCTGAACGGTGTTGGCGTCGGGGCGAACGCCGGAATCGATACGCCGTTGAGTGCTTTCCCGCCCCAACAACCCGCGGGAGGCCAACCACCAACGCAGAACCCAGTGTTCGTACTGGTTGGGCCTTGATCGTCTCGTCGTCTTCTGAACTACGAATGGTTGTTCTGTCTTCATGACTAATTGCCGCTTCTTGCCGCGCGTTCTGCCTGGCGGCGCATGTTGTAGCGAAGCGCTATGTTCATAAAAACCGTGCCACTGCTGGTTTCAAAACAGATCACTACAGCTTCAGTGTCCTCGCTGCTGCGTCCACCTTGCTCAGACGTGTGAAACTCCGGCGGATGCACCCGAAAATGAAAGCCTTGATCATTCAGCGCCGTGATCGCATTTCCCACGACCTGATTTGCTAATTCACACACGGTCTCGCGAACCAGCGTATCCGATTCGGGCAGTTCACTGCCGGCGAAGTGGCTGGCCACCTTAACCGCGGTTTGTGGATCGAGGTCCACGATCATTCGGCCTTCAATATCCCCCGTAACAGCTACAAGTGCTGCTACTCCCTTACGGCGATAGGCTTCCTCTTCCATTGTGAGGTTCCCAATCGTCGTGGGGCTCTGCAGACCTTGTGCCAAGACGGCATCCGCCGCATTGATAAAAGGCTGAATCAACTCCATCTTCATGATCAGGCTCCTGCGCCCGCAGCGTTCGCAACCGCGCCGTCTTCACCCAGCACGTACTTGATGACTTCGTAAAGAACCTCGGCCTTCACCGGCTTCTGCACAAAGTGTCGTGCTCCACGTTGCAAAGCGGCGACTATGTTTTCCTGGTACCCCACCGAAGACACCATGACGATGCGTGCGTCGGGGTGGCCTAGGACGATCTTTTCGGCTGCTTCGATGCCTTCCATCTGCGGCATGGTGATGTCCATGAGCACGATGTCAGGGTTCGTGCGGTCGTATTCACTGATGGCAGTCATTCCGTCGCCGGCTTCGCCTGCGATTTGTCCACCAAAAGTCTCGATCATCCTCGCCAGATTCTTACGGGCGAACACCGAGTCGTCTACCACAAGGTAGCGGACAGGTTGCCCATCCTTGCTGCGTTTAATTGCTGCAAACTGCTCCATTGGACCCTCCTCCTGCGAACTAGTCTCCCGCGCCAGTACCTCGGCTCATTTCTCCCAGCCCATCCTTCCGATCACTTGTACACTGCGCCAGAAGGGTGTGCGCTAATCCATCCAGGGCAACCACTCGCGTGGCATACCCCCGTTCGATTGCGGCTTTCGGCATTCCGAAGACCACACATGACTCTTCGCTCTGCGCGATCGTCATACCACCCGCTTCCCGTACGGCTCCCATTCCCTGAGCGCCATCGTCCCCCATCCCGGTCATCAAAACGGCGAGGCCCCGTGTGCCAAATTCCTCGGCAACACTCCTGAAGAGAACGTCCACCGAAGGACGATGGCCGTTGACACGAGGCTCGTCGCTCAATATGGCAACATCACCCAGAGGAAGCTTTTTCACCTTGAGGTGACGGCTTCCGGGACAAATCAATGCGCGTCCGGCTAACAACAAGTCGCCGGACTGCGCCTCCTTTACGGAGATGGAACAAATCTCGTCCAACCGCCGCGCAAACATTTCGGTAAACCCTTCCGGCATGTGCTGGACGACGACGATGCTTCCTGGAAAATCGCGCGGCAGCTGTGAAAGCAAGTACTGCATCGCATTTGGTCCGCCCGTCGAAACGCCGATAGCAACGATGCGTGATGGCTGGCTCTTTGGCGTAAGAACCGCTTTCTCACTTCGGGGCTGGGGATTAGCCATGGGCGCGGGCCTTACACCCTGGCTCTGTGCTGCCGCCTTGATCTTCGCAATCAGGTCGGAAGTCACCTCGGGCATACGAGCCCAGACATCATGCGGTTTCGCAACAAAATCGAACGCGCCCAGAGCCAATGCCTTGAGCGTTACGGAAGCCCCTTCGGTGCTGTGCGAACTGACCACGATCACCGGTACCCGATGCCGGCGCATGATTTCTTTCAGCATTTCCAGGCCGCCCATTCCCGGCATTTCCAGGTCAAGGGTGACGACCTCCGGCCGCAATTCTTCGATCTTCTTCAGGCCGAAGTTTCCGTCCATCGCAGTTCCTACCACCTGGATCGAACTCTCCGATTGCAGGATCTGCGGGATGAGCTTTCTCATTAGTGCCGAATCATCGACGACCAGTACTCGAATCGGACCCATTACACGCCACCCCCGGCAGCCGCCGACATAGCGCGGTCGGCGCGCGAAAGAAGCAAACCGCCAGTCATACCGTCTTCGTTGAGCCGCGTCTTGGTGAAGCGATCCACAACCGCGGCAAGATTCAGAATCAGTACGACACGCCCATCTCCAAGAATTGAAGCTCCGCTAACGAGATCAGTCGCGACAGTCTGATCGTCCAACGCCTTAATCACCAGTTCGTCTTCGCCAGCGAGGGAATCGACAATCAAGCCAAGCTTTCGCTCACCGGAACGAATGACGAGTACGAAGAGTTTCATGTTTTCGGGTTGGTCGGACGAACTTGTCAAGCCCAACCGCACCAGGGGCAGGACCTCGTTCCGCATCCGCAGAATTTCGTTGTTTCCAACCCTGTGAACTTCGGATTCCCGCGTACGTGTAATTTCCGCTACTGCATTCAAAGGCAGTGCATAGAGCCGGTGGTTCACGGAAAAAAGCAATGCCTTGATGATCGCGAGTGTCAGGGGCAACTTCAGACGAAAAGTAGTCCCTTGGCCAACATGGGTATCGATTTCGATCGTTCCTTTGAGCCGTTGCAGAACTGACTGAACAACGTCGAGTCCTACGCCGCGCCCGGAGATTTCCGTGACCTCCTCCGCAGTGCTGAAACCTGGTCGAAAGACCAGTTCAAGAATAGCGGCGTCACTCTGGCGTACCGCCTCATCTGGAGTAAATACACGCTGTTCTACAGCCTTGGTTCGAACCCTTTGGACATCGATTCCCCGACCGTCATCGCTGATTTCGACGATCACCTGGTTACCCTGATGGTAGGCATTCAGGCGCACCGTCCCCCGGGGTGATTTTCCAGCAGAGGCGCGCTCCTGCGGTTTTTCAATGCCATGGCTGACTGCGTTGCGCACCAGGTGAGTCAGTGGTTCAGCGAGTGCATCCAAGAGACTCTTGTCGAGGTCGGTGTCCTCGCCAGTGATTGCCAGATCCACTTCTTTTTCGCAAGCCTTCGCCGTATCCCGCAGCATGCGCGGGAAACGTCGGAACAGTTGATCCACTGGAACCATGCGAATCTTCATTACCGACCTTTGCAGATCGTTCAGAACGCGGGCTTGAAAGGCGATGGCGTCTGAAAAACGTCCGCGTGAGGCATCCTTGGGATGGAGTTTGGCAAATTCAGTGAGCGCCTGCTGGAACATGGATTTCGCAATGATCAACTCACCAACCAGGTTCATCACGTTATCGATGCGCTCGGCATCAACCCGCAAAATATTGTCGGCAGCAGTCAACCCGTGGACCTTGGTTTCTGCTTCTGGCGAAGGTGTTGTTGCGACAGCGTCTGTAGGGGGCCGGGTCTCGGCTGCAGTTCCTGCAGAGGGTGACGGGACACCTGTTGGCTCGAGGGACTTTACTTCAGCTGTAGCGATGATCGTCGGAATGCGGCATTTCGCTGCGATATGCTCCGCCAGTTTGTCACTAGAAAGAATGATCTCGAGTCGTTGGATCGCCGCCGCTGACAAATCTTGCGGTCGCGATGCCAATATCTCACCACAAGCACTCAAAGCATTGGTCAATAGCTGGCGCGCAGCGATCGGCATTGCGCAGTTTCGATCGACATGAGCTACGATGTGATAAACATTCTTGCGGTCGTTATGCGCTTTTTGAATCGCCAGTTTCTCGTATTCCGTCCATGTCGAGGGTGATGCCGGCTCTGTACCTTTCTTCTTCTTGCGGCCCTTCCTTGCCGGTGATGTTGTGGCCAGTTCGCGAATCATCTTTCGCGAAGCTTCCCCGGTAGGGACTTTTCCCCGGCGGCGGTATGCGGCCAGCATGCTGGCGAAGGCATCGGCCACGGCAAATGCCACTTCGGCCAGCGTTTTCTTTCCCGAGACCGCGTCCAGTGCGAGCGCATCCTCGAACTCATGGGCGAGTTCACTCAATTCGCTGTATCCGCAGGCGGCGGCGTCCCCCTTCAACGTATGCACAATGCGTCGCAAGCTGCGGATCGCCTCCGCATCTTCTGGGCGCTTTTCCAGTTTGAGCGCCTCCTCGTTGAGCGCTTGCAGTAGCTCCTGAGAGGTCTCAAAAAAAAGCTCTCTCATTTCAGCGCCGCGTTCATCCGACGACTGGCTCACGCCCTCACCTCGATCCTCTGATACGCAGTGCCATTGTTGCGATGCACCATCGCGAACTTGTCGGTTAGTCCTAGCAGACTTTCCGCATGACCAACGAAGAGATAGCCCTCCGCGTTTAAACAGCGCGCGAATTTGTCGATCAACCTCCGCTGTTCCGGCTCATCGAAGTACATCATCACGTTGCGGCAAAAAATCATGTCGTTTCGTTGCGGGAGGAACTCGGTTTTCAGGTTGTGAAAATCGAAGTGCACAAGCTCCTTGACCGACTTCTTGACCGCATACCGCTCGCCAATCTTGTCGAAGTAACGCAGTCGGTAGCTGTAGTCGACAGAGCCCATCTGCGACTCGCCGTAGGTGCCATCTTGTGCCGCACGCAATGCCGAATAGCTGATGTCGCTTGCCAATATTTCTACTTTCCATGGCGGAGGCACGAGCGGCTTCGGTGTCGGCATTTCGTACGGCACGGGATTTCGCAGGTAGTAATAAGCGAGAGCATCGGCTACCAGCATGGCTAGTGTGTAAGGTTCTTGCCCGGTAGAGCACCCCGCACTCCATAAGCGGATCGTATAGTCGCGACGACACTGCTTTCGGTGCAAGAGGTCGTCCAAAATGTATTTGTGGAAGAGATCGAGCTGAGCTTTGTTCCGAAAAAAGCTGGTTTCGTTGACAGTCAGGTTTTCCAGTAAGCGCGCAAGTTCTTCCTTGCCCTGAGGGCTGATGAGCAGGCGGTAGTAGCTGTAGAAAGAATCAAGCTGGCATTCTTTTAACCGGCGATGCAAACGGTCTTGCAGAAAATGGCTACGGCGTTCATCGAAGTGCATCCCGCACTCCTGATACACCAGGGCCTGGAGCAATTTCAGCTCTGCCTCGGTAAACTGCGTCAATGGGCTGGATACACTCATGAGAATCGGGTCCTCTGTACCGTGCGTCCTACGGTTTCCCCGCCGCCGTCGCCTGCTTTACAGACTCTGGGCTCTGGCTGGTGCCGGCGCTTTCCTTCTCTCGGTTCCCGCGAATTGACCTGCTGAACTCGAGCAGGGTTGCCATTTCTAGGAGCACGATGAGTCTGCCACCGTACTTACCCAGTCCGCTTACACAATTCAAATTGCCTTCTTCAAATCCGGCCGGGGATGCCTCTACATCAGCAGCCGGGATTTTTAGCACTTCCGTCGCCGAATCGACGATCAGTCCAGAGAGGCGCCCGTTGTGCTCGACTACCAAGATCCGATTCTGGCGGTGTGTGCGAATTTCCTTTTCTCCGAACCGCTTGCGTAAGTCGATGACGGACACGATCCTTCCACGCAGGTTGATGACTCCTTCCATGTAGTCGGGAGCATCGGGAACAGAGGTAATCTCTGGAACGCGCACAATCTCGTGCAGGCTGGTAATGGGAACACCATACGTTTCACGCCCCACGCGGAAGCCGACGATGTGCAGGTCCCGGGTCATTGTGTTGCTCAGTTGCGTCCCGTGGCGGCGTAACGTGCCGCGGGTCGATCCTGTGAGCGTGCGCCTTCGCCTTGCTCCAGGCTAAAGCGGTCCATCGATCCCAACATGTCTCGCGACATCTTTGACATCTGCTCCGCTGAGGCCGCCAGTTCCGTGGAACCAGAGGTGGTTTGCTGCACCAGTTCGCGCATCCGTTCCATCGCCTTGACCACGGCTTGTGCCCCCGAGGCCTGTTCCTCGACTGCGGAGTTGATCTCATGAGTGATCTCGTTCAAACGAGTAGTCGCCCGGGCAATCTGTGAGGAACCATGCGATTGCTCGTTAGTGGCAGCGCCAATCTCCTGCGCGAATTTGTAAACTTCCGTGACGACGTTCGAAATCTTTCGCAGAGCTCCGTTCAACTCCTGTCCCAGGCCCAGACCTTCGTTGACAATGCCAGTGCTGCGATCCATGTTTTCGACAGCTTTACGTGCTTCTTTCTGGATACTTTCGATCAGCTCAGAAATTTCTTTGGTGGATTGAGCAGACTTTTCTGCAAGTTTGCGGACTTCATCTGCCACTACGGCGAACCCGAGGCCGTGCTCACCCGCGCGTGCTGCCTCGATCGCGGCGTTCAGCGCAAGGAGGTTGGTTTGCTCTGCAAGGTCGTCAATGACCTCGATGATTTTTCCAATATCGTCGGCCCTCTGTCCCAGGACATCGATGATTTCGCCGGATGACCGAATCGTGGTGTTGATTTTGTTAAGGCCATCGGTGGCTTTGTCCATTGTGGTGATACCGCTGTGTACCTCTTCGCGGGATCTGTTCGAGATGTCGAGCAGCACCTTGGCTGTGTCTGCCACCCGCTGGATCGAGGCCACCATTTGATCAATCGAGGCGGATGTCTCACTGACGCTGGACGCTTGAACCTGTGTACTTTTCACCATGTTCTGCACGTTGACACTCATTTCGTGCATTGTGCTGGTGACTTCGTCGATCGCAGAGGAGGTCTGCAGGCTGATCTTCGCTGACTCATCAGAAGCGCCGGCCACCTGTCCCGATGCACTCGCAACCTGGGAGGCCGTGTCGCGAACGTTGCGAACCAGGTTTCGCAAGCCTTCGACCATCCGAGAGAAAGCATTGCCGAGCGTATCGTTCTTGGACCGCGGTTGAACGGATACCGCCAAATTGCCTCCCGCGATTGCCTCGGAGATTGCGGCCATCTCCTTTAGGTAAACGACCATTTTGGCGAAGGTTCGAGCCAGTTCACCGATCTCATCCTTCCGTTGAATATCAATTTCATGTTCTAGGTCACCGGCATCACCAATTTGTTGCGTCACCTTCATCAGGGCGTTGAGTGGTCCCGTGATTGACTTGGCAGTGCTATAAGCGATGACGACACCGAGTCCCAATGCGAGGATCGTACTCACCAACGCCAAGATCACGGTCGCGGCCGCCGCTGAGTCGTCCGATTTTCTGCGCTCGCTAACCATCTTTCGGTTTTCCTGATCAGCGATGTCGAGGTACTCTGTAGCCGACTTGACCCACGACGCGGCGTCCTTCTGCAGATAGAAGATCTGCAGCTCTGCGACGGTTGCATTGCCGGAATCGACCTGTTTCCGCTTTTCGGCCAGAGATGCCGCAAACTCTTTTGCCCAGTTACCTTCGCTCTCTTGTACCTTTTCAAGAGCCGCTTTCTGTTGATCAGAGTTGGTTAAGGCCTGAGCACGCTCGGTCTTTTCGTTCAGCTGGCGGATTCCGTCATTCATGCGATCCAGTTCACGGGTATCACCGCTCAGAAGGTAGTTGCTCAGGTAAAGTCGGTTTTGCATCATCTGAAAGCGTAGTTTGTCTGTAGCATCGGCAAGTTCGAGCGACTGAGCAGCGGCCGCCTTGGCACTGTGCTCGCGCTGTACGGCAATCAGGTTAACCAGGAACAACACCAAGACCATCGCAAGGACGGCTCCAAAGTTGACGTAGAGTTTCTTGCCGATCGTCATCGCTGCTCCTTTGCCTACCAATGCCTGCGGGGCTGGTACTTACCCGCGCACATGTTCTGGTCTGACCGCTTTAATCTTGGGGTGCGAACTTGAATTCCACGACGCCGGTGCTCTCTTCTGTGGCCGGCTCAAACTTCCACTTCTTGAGCGCCTCGGTGGCTGCGCCAATCAGCAACGGATGGCCACCTAGGACCTTGGTGCTCCGGACCGTTCCGTTTTGTGTCACCACTACTGACACTCTCACGGTCCCACTGATGTTCATCCGCCGCGCGATATCGGGGTAGATTGGCGGCACCTTGTTCTTCACCTTGCGTGACAGCTCTTCCTGTGCGAACGCGTCGACGGGGGTGAGGACAGCAGAAATCGTCCCAGTTCCGAGTAGCAGGTACAGCACGATCGTGGTTACTCGCAAGAACCGTTTCACGGATGTCTTTCTCCTAGCCGGGGAAGTATTACCTGTTACGTAACCGCAATGCCGTTACCAACTGTTTTCTGCCCCTGATAGAGCTCTTGGAAAAAAGGGCTAATCCATTGTGGAATAGCGTCTTACCTTGGGCCAGCTTACGATCGGCCATGGCCTCTTGCGGAGCCGATGGATGGCTCAAATCTCACGGTGAGAGGCGGTGCGGGACGCGACCGACGGGATTTCACAAATCGGCACCTGCCCCGATTTTTTCTTGACTCAAAATGAGATTGAAGACTATTTTTCCTCTATATTCAATTACTTGGAGTAACTGATACGTTTCGATGGTGCCCTACTGACCATGCACGCGGGAAACTCGGCGCTGATTGACGGTCTAAGCCCGCGACCAGACGAGGCGTTTCAAAAGCTGTTACTTCAGTTCTCAGCCGCTGCTGCAAGGGGCACCACCAGCGACGAATTGATTCAACTTTTTTGCCGCGCCACTCGTGAATTTTTCCAAGTTGGTGGCACTTACTTCTGGCAGTGTGCTTCTTCCGACGAGTTGGTTGGAAGCGAAGCTGATGGTTTGAATGCTGAGCGTTTTCGTGGTTCCCGTATGCGGACGAGCGATAGCGATGTCGCAACCGAATCCATTCGAAAGCGCAAAACGGTATATGCAAACAACCTTGATGCCCTTCGATATCCGAAAGCAGCGGAGTTTCACGCCAGGTCAATGATGGCTGCGCCTTTGATGGTGTCCAATGAGGTGATTGGTGCTGCGGTTTTCATCCATGACTCCCAGCCAAATTTTTTTGGGGAGGATCATGCGGCAAAAGCCACCATCTTGGCAGGACAGCTGGGAAGCCTGTTAGAAGCCGGGCGACTGAACCAAGCCTCACGGGAGGACCACCGGCGCGCGGAGATCCTGGCGCAGGTAGCGCAGGCTTTGCATGGAATCGCGGATCCAGCAACCGTCCTTGAAGCTTTGGCCGAGAGAACGCGATTGCAGCTCCGTTCACCGCTTGTTTGCATTGCGTGTCGCCAGGGAGATGGCTTTGCGTTACAGTCGGTGTCTGCCGAGTCTTACCAATTGGCGTCATCCGTCCGGGCGCGTCACGATCGCCGGGCCCTGAATTTCATTACGGATCTTTGCATCCGGGCGCTCGCTGCTGGAGAGCCTGTCAGCGTCGCGATCGACCCTGCCAATCACGCATTGGGGGAACTAACTTCATCTGGCGTCCTGATCATAGCTCCTTTTCGGACGTCCCGGACCGAAGGGGCAGTACTGGTTTATCCCCGAGCCCATAGCATATTCACTGCCGATGAGAAGTCTCTCGCCGCGGCGATCACTAGCTTTGGCGCTGTCGCCGTGGCCAATGCCGAGCTGTGCCTAATTGCCCGTTCCCAGGCGCACGAACTGCACCAGTTACTGGAATTATCCTCGGATCTTGGGTCGATCGGGCGCCTAGATGAGTTCATGCAACAGTTCTCGCTTCGAGCAGGAGACTTCCTTGGTTTTGGGCGAGCTGTGATCGGATTGGTTGATGAGAATGGCGATTTCCACGTTCGGTGGGCATCCGACAACGGCAAGACAATCTCGGTGAACATGGTGCTTCCGCCTGGAATAGCAACCCAGGCCTTGCTAAATCGAGAGGTCTTCTGGTCGAACGACCCAAGCCAAATACCTGGAGCCAATCTCGACCTCATCTCCGCATTCAACATCCGGCAGTTGTTGGCAGTGCCTCTGCTCGGCAGCAATGGTCAAGTACTCGGGATGTTCGGTGTACTGGATCGGCTGGACAAGTGTGGGATTACTCCTGAGGACATCCGACGGGCGCGTGTACTTGGGGGGCAAGCTGCCGTGGTGCTTGAAGTAACCCATAATCTCCATTTATCCGAGCAACATCGGCATCGTGCTGAATCCCTGATGGAACTAGCGCTGGAACTGAATTCGTCCCTTCACCTGCCAGAGTTCGCCAGCAGCTTTACGCGCCGGGCAATTGACATGATGCGGGCGCGTGCCGCCGCTTTGGCGGTGACACTGGACTCCGGTCTGGATGTGGTCGCTTTGCAGGGTGTTGCCGATACTGGACCCTCGCTCTTGCGACGCCTGGGTCGCTCTCTGACGGAGGTAATGTCGAAGCGAAGCGATCCAATCATTTCCGCCACTGCCCAGGAACTATTCGGCCCAGGATTAATCAGTTCGCTCGGGTGGCAGGATTGCACGCTCGTCCGCTTGCGGTCACCTTCGGGGGATCTCGTAGGGGTGTTATGTCTCGCGGACCGGACAACTTCTTTAACCCAAGAGGACGCTCAGTTACTGCAGGCAATTGCTGGTCATGCGTCGGTAGCCCTGGAGAATGCGCGCCTATTTACGCGCATGGATCACGCGAATCGGCACTGGATCGAAATATTCGACGCGATCACAGACTTCATTGTCGTACATGACAACTCCGGAAACGTGCTTCGCGTAAATCGTTCTCTCGCAGAGTTTATCGGAGTTCGCCCGCAACAACTCATCGGCGTCAACATGCAGGCTCTTCTTGCTATGGGACAGGATTCACCGCGCCAGTTCTGTCCTTTTTGTCTCACCGCTGCGAATTCACCCGATGAATACGTGCATCCGGTGCTGGAACGGACCTACCTGGTGTCGACTTCGCGCGTTCATGGCGCGAACACCGAAGCAATGCAAACCATTCACGTTCTGAAAGATATTACTGACAGGCGCGAGGCGGAACGGCGCTACCGCGAACTCTTCGACAATATCCAGGAGGGATTGTTCTTCTCCACAGAGGACGGTCATTTTATCGAGGTGAACGACGCTTTAGTGCGGATGCTTGGTTACGAAAGCCGAGAGGAATTGTTGCAGACAGATGTAGGTGCAGAACTCTACCTTTCGCCCGAGCATCGTGCTCGCGCCATGGCTGAGATTCGAGATCATCATGCTCTGCGTAACTACGAAGCCACACTTCGCCGCAAGGATGGCACTCCGATCCATGTCCTAATCAATGCGTTTGCCATTCACGATAGCCAGGGACGGGTAACACAGTATCGTGGGTTGATGCTCGACATCACCGATCTGAAGTCCTACCAGTCGGAACTACAGCGCGAGCGCGATTTTTCCGGACGGATCCTCAACAATACTCAGAGCCTCATTCTTGTGGTCGATACCGCTGGTCTGGTGAGCTACGCCAACCGTCGCTGGTTGGAGATGGGGTATGAGCAAGACCAACTGATCGGAGCGCCACTGGTCAACTTGGTTTCACCGACTCGTCGCGATGCCTTTCATGAAGCTTTCAGTGCCACGTTGGCAGGTCGACAGGTCGACAATCTGGATCTGCAAATCCTGTATCGCGACGGTCGGATCGGACACTTCTCGGTCAACTTGGGTCCGATGCGAGATGAGCAAGCTGAAGTGACAAGCTTGGTCGTGGTTATGACCGATGTAACCGACTCCGCCATTTTGCAAGCGAAACTGGTCCATGCGGAAAAGCTCGCTGCCGTCGGCCAGTTGGTCTCCGGAGTAGCCCATGAAGTCAATAATCCTTTGACTGCCATTCTAGGCTTTGCCGATTTGCTCATGGAGAACACTGATTTGCCCGAGATCGTGCGTAAGGATCTCCGCGTGATCTTGCAAGAGGCTCAGCGTACCAAGCTTATTGTGCAGAATCTTCTGAGCTTTGCACGGCAGATGCCTCCACAGAGAAAGCCCGTCCAGTTGAACCAAATTCTGCACCGCACGGTGCAATTGCGCGCTTACGACTTTCATAGCCATGGCGTCGAAGTAGTCGAACAACTTGATGTGGATCTCCCATCGGTCGTCGGCGATGCCCATCAACTACAGCAAGTCTTCTTGAATATTTTGAATAATGCCTATGACGCTGTTAGGGAGACGGGGCGTCCGGCGCGGATTGCGATAACTACGCAGTCGCGGGACGAATTTGTAGAAATTGCGTTTCGCGACAACGGATACGGTATCTCCTATCCTGATCGAATCTTTGATCCTTTTTTCACGACCAAGGAAGTAGGGAAGGGAACAGGACTCGGGCTTAGCATCTGCTACGGCATAGTGCATGAGCATGGTGGCGAGATCGTCTGTCATAACAATGAAGATGCCGAAGGCGCTACTTTTGTCGTGCGCCTTCCCAAAGAGTCAGACGCCGGTCACCTGGGAATCGCCGCTGGAGGCGCGCCATGAGCGTCGTGGCGGAAAAGGTTTTGCCGGTGTTGCTTATCGAGGATGAGCCCGGCGTGATGGACTTCGTGCGCACTACTCTCGAGCGGAGCGGATATCCAGTGGTTTGCGCCAGGTCGGGAGCGGAAGGGTTGGAGCGGTTACAGACCGGCGACTTTCGCGGAGTCGTCTCTGACATGGTGACTCCGGGAGGGGTGAACGGTGCTGCAGTGCATGCCTGGATCGCAGAGAATCGTCCGCACCTGGCTTCCCGAATCGTCTTTATCACTGGCGATATCGCGAATGAAGAAACGGTTGCTACGCTGCGCAGAACCGGCGCCCCCTGTGTCGAGAAGCCGTTTCGGGTCCAACAATTTATTGGAGTTATCGAGTCCACGATGGGGAAGGCATTGTGAACATTGACGACATAAGCATCCGTCTTCTAGTTGTCGATGACGAACAGAGCATCCGAAAACTCTGCTGTACGGTCGGGGAGGCTCTCGGTTTCATCTGCATGGAGGCTGATAGCGGCGAATCCGCATTGGCCCTGCTCGAAGAGCAGCCCGCTCACATGATTCTGACCGACATGGTCATGCCCAAGATGTCGGGCCTCGAATTCCTGGAGCAGGTCAAGAAGATGCTGCCGCGAACCGAGGTTGCCGTAATGACGGGACATAGCTCTGTCGAGACCGCGGTTCAGGCGATGAAGTTGGGCGCTTACGATTATATCGGTAAGCCGTTCTCTCCATTAGAGGAACTTCGTCTCTTCCTGAGGCGCATGGCTGAAAAGATCCGACTGGTGGAGGAAAATCGGTTTCTCCGTGAGCGCATGGATACTGAAACCAACCTTCACGGAATTGTGGGGTCGTCAGCGAAGATTCAGGATGTCTTGAGAATGATCTCGCGTCTCAAGGATACGCGTACCCCTGTCTTGATTGCGGGGGAGAGCGGCACAGGAAAGGAGTTGGTTGCGCGTGCGATTCATTTCCGAGGCTCGTTAGCTAACCGTCCATTTGTGGCAGTCGATTGTGGATCTCTAGTCCCGACACTCATCGAAAGCGAGCTTTTCGGATACGAAAAGGGCGCCTTTACGGGAGCCACGAAGGCCAAGATTGGACTCTTCCAATCGGCGAGCGGAGGCACGATTTTTCTCGATGAGATCGGTGAACTTCCGCTGGAAATGCAAGCGAAGCTTTTGCGTGTATTGCAGGAGAAGGAAGTACGTCCGGTGGGCAGCAATTCGAGGACGAAAGTGGATGTTCGCGTGATTGCCGCTACCAATCGTGATCTAGAAGTGGAGTATCGGAGTGGATCGTTCCGCAAAGATCTCTTTTTCCGCCTCAACGTTGTGACTGTCCACCTGCCCGCATTGCGGGAGCGGCGTTCAGACATCCCCATGCTGATTCATTGGTTTCTGGATCGAAACGCGCCGGGGGAAAGCATCCAGGTCACGAACGCCGCGATGAAGTGCATGCTCCAATATGAATAGCCAAGCAATGTGCGTGAATTGGAAAACTACCTTGAGCATGCCGTAGCCTTAGGCGACCGGCGGGTGATCGACCTCCCGGATCTTCCACATAATGTCGCAGCGGTCTCTACAGGGCTCGAATCTGGAACTTTACCGCTCATGACCACTCTCCCATCGACTGATCTCGAAGACATTGAGCGCGTTACGATTCAGAGAGTCTTTGAGCAAGTAAAGGGAGACAAGGCCTTGGCTGGTAAAATGCTGGGGATCAGCCGAGCCACTCTTTACCGGAAGTTAAAGCGCTACAAGATTGGAACCAGGCCGATGCTTCCGACGGCAACTCGCGCAGCCTTGCAGTGAACGAGCCAGTTCTGGCTTAACTCCGTCTAAGAATGAGACCCTTGTCTCACAGTGAGATGAAAGAGCCCTCATCTTGGCACACTTGTATTTTTTGTGTTCCTCGTAAGTCGTTGCAAAAACGTTCTTTGTAACAATACCCACCAGCGCTCACGAGGACCCCAAAGTTGGACCGCTGCGTGCACTTAGTTCTAGCGTGCGGTCCGGGTCGCGTAATGCTAACCGGCTTACTAGGAGCCGGGCCGTGATTCCCATACCCGTTGAGTTGAGGGATTTCTGGTGCCCCAACAGGCAACAGGGCGATCGCGAACCCCGCGCGAGAGCTCCATTGGCAAGCTTGCGCGCTTTTTCCCCGATGCCACCCCTGTGCGCATTCCAGTTCAATTGACGCTTACCGCCGGCAGCAACGCGGCAAGCGAAAGCACCGTTATTGAATTTGGAACATCGCGAGAAGTACTTTTTGCCTCGACACTTCCGCTGGAATTTGCCGACCTGCTTCGCGTGAAAAACTCCGACGGTACACTTAACGCTGAAGCCTGTGTTGTAGCGGTGCAATACGACCACGGTCGCACTGCTGTTGCTGCTCGTTTCACTGAGGAGGTTCCGAACTGGATTGTGAAGCCATGACTCAAACGACACAACTGAATGATTTGGTCCTCGAATGGCGTACCGCGCGCTTGCTGTATCCACTTTATGCGGCGCTAGCGCGGGAGTTCGTGATTGACCTTCCATCGTGCAGCGATTTGGAGAGCGGGGTGGATGCTCCTCCGCAGGAGTCCATTCTGCTGGCCCGCAACTGGTTTCTCGAAGTGGATGATCGCATCCAGGTGTACCAGCTGAGACAGTTCCTGCAGACGACAAACATTGCCAATGATGAGGGCCTGCGAAACCTTCTGGTGCATTATCTGGAGAAGGGCAGTCGCTCTGCGAATGACCGTGACAAGCTGGACTTCCTGTTAGTGCAATACTTTTCCCACTGCGCCCCGTCACGGCTCGAAGATGCCGATGTTGATCTTGACTATGTTTCTCAAACGCTCGAATCAGTATTGGGTTCCATTGACACAACTCTGCCAGATTGGCTGAAGCCGCTGGAGGAGATTATTCAAACCGCCAACCAGTGCTTGACACTTCGCGACCTGCTGTCGGGCGGGATTCTGGAAAAGGGAAGAAAGCTCAAGACTGAGTGCGGCGACAAATACTTCTTGCCGATCGCGATGGTGGCCTTCACGCGCTTCAGCTTTCTCATGCGAAGAGTCTTCTTTCGCCTCATGCATCAGGACCTCAATGCCATACTGGATGGCCTGCGGGAGTTGGAAGCTCGAGGCGTCGCCATGCTCGATTGCAGACGCGCACAATTCTCGGCAGAGGAACTGACAGTCTGGTTGCGAATGATCTGCCAATCATGGAAGGTCATGTTCCACGCCGAATACTCGTCTGGACAGCCCTTGCGCATGCTCGTCGATCTGCGGGCTGTAGTCGACAACGCTCTGGTGCGAAGCGCGAAGAAGGAAAATGGAAATTCAACCACAAGGGCGCGAGCTGCGACGGCAGGCGCAAAGTTTTCGAGCAAAACTCAGGATGCACCCGAATTTGAGGTTGCTGCTCCTAGCGGGGACTGGGGTGAGTCCAAGCACGACGAGAAATAGTAAGAGGGAACGAACTTGGAACCAACGTCAATTTTGATTGTTTCCGACGATGCCGCCTTCGCACAGCGAGTGAAGGCATGCTGGCAGAACGAGATATACGTGCCGACGTTTACCTTGCTGGGAAGCGATTTGTGCAGGGATCTCGACGTCGATGCTTTCGCAATCGCCGTGATTGGAGGAGTTCAACACGCTAATCTCGCGTCCATCGTAATAGCGCTCTCTTCAGCGGAAAAACCCGTGTTGCTCGTAAATGAACCAGAGGCGGATTTGGAACGCGTGCAGGACGGTCACCCCCAGGTGCTAACGCTGGTGCAGCGGGAAGGCTGGCAGGGCGCACTGTTTGCAATCGCGCGCGAGATATTGAAACGGCAATCGGCAATGGCACGGTTGCGCCAAGCCGAAGAGGCGACCGCGATGCTCAGCCGGCATGCTGCGCTGGGGAGTTACATGCTCGAAATGCGGCACACGATGAATAATGCGTTGACCTCGATTCTGGGCAACGCGGAGCTGATGTTACTGGAACCCCGAGCTCTTCCCGCTGGATCTCGCGCGCAAATTGAAACGGTTCGCAGCATGGCGGTTCGCATTCACGAGATCCTTGCGCGCTTCAGTTCGATCGACAAGGAATTCAGCGCGCTAGAGAGGCCCTCAGAAATAGAGAGTGAGATGGCCGCACGAGGAGCCGGCGCAGTTCAATAGAATTATTGAGTTCAACTCCCCCGAGTGTGGGCAGCAGTTTCTGATAGAGCCCGTTGTGGTGTTGAACCATGCATAAAGTCTCGACCAGCTTTGCAGTTTTGGGACACGAAATTTCCGAGCTTCGAATGGTCGTCGAACGCAAGACGGGCATTCTGCTCGATGCGACGGACGACCAGCTTTCCAGCTTGATTGCCGAGAAGATGGACGAACTCCATCTCAACAGTCCCGCAGAACTTCTCGAACGTCTGCAAGCGTCGAACACGGAGTGCGAAAACTTTGTCGAGCCCCTTCTCGACGGTACTCCCGGCTTCTTCGCGGTACCCGAAGCATTCGATGCACTCACGAACGTCGCCCTGCCGGAATTAACGCGGAATTTGAATTCAACTGAACCCGGTGTCCGCTCTCTACGTTTCTTGAGCGCTGGTTGCGCTACTGGAGAAGAGCCGTATTCCATCGCGATTTCTCTTTGTGAAGCCCTGAACGGCGGCGCTGGGAACTGGAACATCCGTATTGTCGGCACGGACATTCGTCGAAATGCGTTAGGGGTTGCCGAACGGGGGCTCTACCCGGAATCCGCATTTGGCCGTGTTCCGCGACGACTAGTGCAAGCCTACTTCGCGAAGGTTGGGCAGCACTTTCTCGCTAAGCCCCGGCTGCGCAACCTAGTGACATTTACCTTCATGAATCTGGTCGATCCTGGCTACATCGGCCGCTTCCATTGCATTTTTTGTATGAATGTTCTGTCTCGGTTTTCGTTAAGTCACCGTACTGCATTGATACAGAGGCTGCACCTGTACCTGGAGCCCGGCGGCTTTCTGTTTCTCGGAGAGGGAGAAAAACTGCCAGCTTGCGAAACTACCTTCCAGCCGGTGAAGAGTGTCAGCTATGTGATCCATCGGAAGCCGAGAGCTGCAACGGCGGCAGTCGGCCGGTAATCCTTATTCAGGCGAAGAGAAATTCCTTGGTTCGCATCTCCTTAATGGCATCGCGCAGTTGGGCAGCTTTCTCGAATTCAAACCGCTTCGCCGCCTCACGCATTTCGTTCTCAAGCTTTGCGATGTAGGCTTCCAATTCCTCCTGCGACTTGAAGTCGGGCACGCCCTCGATATTCTGCTCGGTAACATCCACATAGTCAGCTTCAACGATACTCGCCAGCGACATGTCCAGAGGCCGAACAATCGATTCCGGCGTAATTCCATTCTCTTCGTTATATGCATGCTGGATGGCACGCCTGCGCTCGGTCTCATTCAGTGCTTTGCTCATTGAGTCGGTCATTTTGTCGGCGTAAAGAAGGGCTCTACCGTTCAGATTGCGCGCGCATCGTCCGATCGTCTGGATAAGTGAACCCGTGGAGCGTAGGAAACCTTCCTTGTCTGCATCAAGGACGGCTACGAGAGAAACCTCAGGCAGGTCCAAGCCCTCGCGCAACAAGTTGATGCCGATCAGCACGTCGAATTCTCCTCTGCGGAGGTCACGCAGTATTTTTACGCGTTCAAGCGTCTCTATCTCTGAGTGCATGTATCGGCATTTGACACCAACTTCGCTGTAGTACTCAGCAAGATCCTCGGCCATTCGCTTGGTCAGAGTTGTCACCAGTACACGCTCTCCACGAGTAGCTCTTTCCCGAATTTCGTGCAAGAGGTCGTCAATCTGGCCTTTGACGGGTCTTATCTCAACCGGAGGATCGACGAGTCCAGTGGGACGAATGATCTGTTCCACGACAACCCCCGCAGATTTCGTCAGCTCGTACGGCCCCGGCGTCGCCGACACATAAACCATCTGATTCATGCGATGTTCGAATTCTTCAAACGTAAGAGGGCGGTTGTCGAGAGCAGACGGCAGGCGAAAGCCATACTCGACGAGATTCTCCTTCCGAGAGCGATCCCCGTGATACATGCCGTGCAATTGCGGCACAGTCTGGTGCGATTCGTCGATGACCATCAGATAGTCACGCGAGAAGTAATCGAGCAAGGTAGGAGGCGGTTCTCCGGGAAGGCGGCCGGTGAAGTGGCGTGAATAATTTTCGATGCCGTGGCAATATCCGACCGACTTGATCATCTCGAGATCGAACATCGTCCGCTGGTGTACGCGCTGCGCTTCGACTAGTCTTCCCTGCTTTTCCAATTCGACTTCCCACCATGCCAATTCAGCTTTGATCGAATCCACAGCTTTGGATCTTGTCTCGGGCTTCATCACATAGTGAGTCTTGGGATAAATCGGCAGGCGCATATAGCGCTGGCGAACAGTTCCAAACAGTGGATCGATCTGTGAAAGCGACTCTACCTCGTCGCCCCAAAGTTCGACGCGATAAGCCATGTCGTCATACGTTGGGAAGATCTCGATTACGTCGCCGCGAACACGAAACGTTCCCCGTCGAAAATCTCCATCTGTGCGCTCGTAGAGAATGTCTACCAGTTTCCGAGTAATGTCCTCGCGCTTAATCTTCTGTCCTTTGTCCAGGAACAGCAGCATCCCGTAATAAGCTTCTGGAGACCCAAGACCGTAGATGCAGCTTACCGAGGCAACAATCAGGCAATCGCGCCTCTCAAATAGAGAGCGCGTGGCTGAAAGCCGCAGCTTATCTAATTCATCATTGATGGTTGCTTCTTTCTCGATATAAAGATCTGCTGCCGGAACGTAGGCTTCAGGTTGATAGTAGTCGTAATAAGAGACGAAGTATTCCACTGCATTGTGAGGGAAAAAGCTCTTGAACTCGTGATAAAGCTGTGCTGCAAGCGTCTTGTTGTGAGCCATCACGATCGTGGGACGGTTTACCGCCTCGATCACTTTGGCCATGGTGAACGTCTTGCCAGATCCGGTAACGCCAAGCAGCACCTGGTGCTGTTCGCGATCAAGAACACCTCTGGTCAGAGATTCAATGGCCTTAGCCTGATCTCCCTTGGGCTTGTAGTCGCTAACAATTTTGAAGTCCATCGGAATCTGTCGCGGGCCTCACAGAAATGAATCTTACGGCGTGAGTATCTCTTCATTATAACGCGGGTCGAAAAGGTGCTCTTGGGGTGAAAATTTTCCAATATTGAGATCAATTGCGTGAAGATTAAACGATTACTGCGAGGAAGAACAATCCAAGAGAATCAGGCGCATGTCCAATGAGCGCCGCAACCGCCCGAATATTAGGGAAGTCGAAAGTTGACTGTTATCTGCGTGGTGATTTCGACTGGCTCACCGTTGAGATAATAGGGCTTGTATTTCCACTGTTTGACGGCATCAACCGCTGCTCTGACGAGAACTGGCTCGCCGCTGACCTGCTTCACGTTGACGATGCTGCCATCTTTCCCGATAGTAGCATCTAGAATCACAGCTCCCTGGACCCGCATCTGAAGGGCCTGTGGTGGGTAGGTCGGTTGTACTCTTCGTACCAACAAGCCTTGTGACACACCTTGCGATACCTTCAGAGTTTCTGTTGCAGGTTTTGGAACACGCGCGGGTGTCGAAGTCAACAGACCAGCGATCGCCTTGTCATTGGGGGTAGAAGCGATCCCCAATGCTGGGGCGGCGGGTTGTGTCGTGTCCGCCACAGGAGGCTTAGCCGGTGCGTGTTGTTCGTTCTTGACGACGATCGGCGCCGGTGTCAGCGCTGGCGTCTCTGATTTCGGTTCTGAAACGGAGTCCTCAGCCGAAATCTTGGTCACTGGTGACGGCTTGCTTGACACAGGCGACGCTTGGCTGCCCTGCACTGCATGGGTTGTGTCCGGCGCAATGACCTGTTCGTGAGTCGCGGGCACGGTTGTGGCGTTGGAAGATTCTACTGGAGCACCAGCGGCTTCCGTTTGCGCCATAGTTTGCGCAGCTTGGGGGGCGGCAGTGGGTTGTTCAATCGCAACACCGTTAGACGCCGAGGTCGAACTCGCCTTTCGCAGATGTGGCCAGCCGTAATATCCAGCCGCGGCAAGAATCAGGGCTGCGACGGCTGCAAATACAACGTTCTTGCCGTTTCCGCTAGACGACTTCGCATCTTCCTCCGAGGAGGCCCCAAATAAAGGTTGAGGCGCTGGCGTGCTAGTCGCGAACGATGGTTCTTTGGCGGGTGCAGGCGCTGCGGCCGCACCCAAGCCGAACGCCGGACCGGCCGAGTCGATCTTTGTGCCACCAAAGCTCAGGGGCTCCGGTAGCCTATCGTGTTTAATCGGTGCTACGGCCGACTCCACGCTTGGCGTTGCGGCAACAGGTTGCCAAGGTAATTCTTTCGAGCCGAAAGTTGGCGAAAGTTGAGTCTTCGCTGCCCCCATTGGATCAGGCATAGACTCGAGGAGTGCAGCTTCAGTAGCTTCTGGCTTTGGCTCTTCCTCTCGTTCCACCTCAAATGCTGAATCGGCAGCCTGCGGAGGGGGTGTGGCTTGCCTCACTGGCAAGGGCGAAATTGGTCTCGCCGTAAGAGGTGAACTTGCCGGGGGGTGCTCAACAGTAGCGCTAACGGGCGGCATCGGAAAAGCGAATGGGCTCGCAGGTTTTGTCGCGTCAGCTTTTCGCAACAGACCTCGGGCCACACGCAAGGTACCTTTTGATTGTTCTACATTGATCGGCTTCGTAAGCACCAGGTTAGCCCCGATGCGGAAAGCCTTTGCGACTCCGCTTTGCCCCTCCACTACCGCAACCGATAACGAATTCTGATTCGGAGCTGAGTTTCGAGCGCTCTTGAACAATAAGGTTGCGTTCTGCTCGTTATCGCAATCGACCACGACAGCATCAAAGTGCTGCGCCATGAGCTTCTTGACCGCTGCGAAGGTCTCGTTGCAGGGCTCGACCATGAAATCAAGTTCGGTGAGGACTTGCGTGACTACGCGAGCCGTCTTTTCATCGGGGCAGAAAAGAAGCGCTTGGTAACTCATACCAAGCTATCGTAGGTACGGCGGTGAGGCCCATCAAGTTACGTAGGTAATAAGAAAACCGCATAAAATCAGTGTTTTCTTGCAGTTCCTTACTCAGTGCCGACCTTGGTTTGAAGTTGCGGCCGACTCTCATTGGACCACGGTCAAGGCCCCCTGTGTCGCTTGCAGAAGCGCATCGGGACCAACCGGATGACCTGTCGCATTGATCATCCATAGGTCTGGAGTTACGTCTCCCATCTTTGCCATGCGCTCGAATTCGGAGCCTATGTTTCCAGTTTTTTTCATCTGCTCTTCAATCTGGTGAGCGATAAGATGCCCAATCGAATAGTCCGGCAGATAGAGGAACGAGTCAATCACGTGCGAATAAATGCCCAGCAAAACGACATCCTTCTTGTTGAACACAGGCGCGTAGTAGCGATTCCAGACATCTTTTGCGATCTGCACCGTCGCGTCATTTAGTTGCTTCGGTGTGGCCTGCGGGTGGTCATACATCCAGTGCCATACCGCTGTGTCAACGAGACCGACGCCTGCGATCTCATAGGTTCCCCAGAAATCATTTAGTGTCTTCTCAGCAAGGCTCTTTTGATCTGGCGCCGGCAATCCGAGAAGTTCGAGATCATGTCCCTGGAACACGAATGCCAAGGCCTCCGTGAATGCCGTGTTGGGCACGCCTTTCAGCAGGGTATGGTCCACATCATTCAACGAAAACGTTTGTTCAACATTGTGTCCCATCTCGTGGACGGCAATATTGAAACCTTTGTAGTTCATGCCGGTTTTCTCGACGCGAGTTCGCAAGTGCGCCTTTTCGGCGCGCATCTCAGCACCCATGGCATGGCCTGATCCGCGGGCAGGATCAACTACGATGTGGTTGGCGACATATTTCGCGCGTTCCGGTGAAAAGCCCAGCTTTACCAGCAGATTTGGAATGTCTTTCTGATATGCCTCGGGCGTCGGATATTTCTTAGCTACGATCGCATCGAGTTCAGCTTCGGTATAGTTGCTGCCAGGGCGGAAGCCGTTGTACCAGACATCGAAGGGTTCCAGGGGACGGCCAAGGCGCTTCTCCATCAGTTTTGCAACTTGCGGCACGACGGGAGAAGTCAATACCTGCTCCAGCATCGCCTTGACGCGCTCTTCAGGAATCTCGCGATCTTCATCAAATCTGCGAGCGATGAGAGAAGGTGCAGTCGGGGAATACGGATCAGCCTTTCGCACCGCGAGGTAATCCTTCAACAACATCTCGTAACGAGTATCGGGCTCGCGTGTGTTGGTTACATTGGTAGCGGTGGCAGTATCCGAATCCTTAGCGGCGGCGGGTTTTACTTCGTTGTTGTAAGGATTCCAATCCACTGCAGGATTGTTAATCACAGCCTTTGGAATGCTTTGCGTGACAATGCGCTCCATTACTTGCTGGATCATCCGCTGCTTGGCCATTCCGCTCTGCTTGTCGGCGTAGTCGGCCTTGATCTCATCACGCAAATTCCAGTGGCTTAGAAGTCGCATCTTGGGAGGGAAGAGTCGTTGCCCGCTCTGATCGAGCAAGTGATACATCCAAATGTTGTATTGGGCGATGTACTGGTCCGACTCTCCGGCAGCCTTCGCAATCGCCAGGTTCACCTCGGCAGGAATACGCTTGGAGAATCGCTCTGCAAGGCGCGTTTCGGCCCATTGCCGGCGGTTCCAGTTCGCTCCATCTTTGAGACGTTGATCGAGCGTGGAGAGTGGGAAATTCAGCAGTACCGTAAAGGCAAGCTTATTTTGGAAGAAGTCATCGGTTATGTGTGCAGACGGGTCGTATCCGCCAAATACTTCGTCGAAGGGAAGCACTGGGCCCAGATCAAGGTCAGTCTGTTGGCGAAACTCGCGGCCGATTTCATGCATGTGTCCGTCTAGTTGTTCCAGCAGATGCTCGAAACGATTGAACATAGTGTCGAGTGCCGGCTGATCACCAGCGAAATTAGTCGCAACGAAATCTTCGTAGGCCTTGGCGTCTCCATCGTCGGTACGCCAGAACTCACTTACCTGGTGCAGCCCTTTTTGGGCACGCGCACGCTGGGCTTCGCCGTACTTGGAGACGAGTTCTTTTTCCAACTTGGTGTTTGAATCCTTCAGCCATGCGGGCTGAATGGATGCGGCACTCGAACTGGACATTGCAGGCTCCTGCGCGATGAGAGATATCGTTATTAGGATGAGAAATACCAATGTTGCGAAGGTCTGGCGCACGCGGATTCCTCCATATCAATTTAAGAGCGGCCCAGTATACCCTCTGAGGTAAAACAGAAGCGGTGACGGCTGGCTATCCCCGCTTCGGGCGATATACATGCGTGGAGGTACCGAAGAAAACCTCCGCCGACTCCATTACAGTCTCTGACAATGTCGGATGTGGATGAATGCTCAGTGCTAGGTCGCTGGCAAGGGCGCCCATTTCAACGGCCAGGACTCCCTCGGCGATCAGTTCGCCTGCGCCAGAGCCAACGATTCCCACACCCAAGACACGTTCATTTTGTGGATCGATGAGAAGTTTCGTCATGCCTTCGGTCCGATCAAGGGTCATAGCTCGGCCGGAAGCGCCCCACGGAAATTTCGCGACCTTGATCTCGCGGCCATCTTTCTGTGCCTGAGTTTCCGTGACGCCACACCACGCGATTTCGGGATCGGTGAAGACAACTGCTGGGATTGCGTTTGGTTCAAAGGCAACTTTGTGTCCGGCGATTGCCTCAACTGCGACTCGGCCTTCGTGCGAGGCTTTGTGGGCCAGCATGGGCTCTCCGACCACATCCCCGATTGCGTAAATTGCGGGATCGTCGGTTTGTAGTTGCTTGTTTACCTCGATGAAGCCGCGGTGCCCGACCTTCACTTTTGTATTCTCAATGCCCTGAATTTCAGAGTTAGGTTTGCGTCCGACAGAAACCAAAACCTTATCGAATACTTGCTCACTCGGCCATGGAACCTGGGACTGTCCGGGTGCGGCGGCGAAGGTTACACGTATTCCCTCTGCGTCTTCCTTTATCCCCGCGACAGTTGTATTCAGCATGATCGCACTGAACGCCTTCTCCAGCCTCTTATGCAGAGGCAGAACCAAATCGCGGTCTGCTCCGGGAAGTAAGCCGGGCAACATTTCGACCACCGAGACTTTCGTCCCTAAAGCCGCGTACACCGTGCCGAGTTCGAGCCCGATGTACCCGCCACCAATCACGAGGAGTTTCCCTGGAACATCAGATAAATCCAGCGCGCCGGTTGAATCCAACACGCGTGCACTGTCCAGCTTCAGCGTTGGAATGATCGCAGGACGAGAGCCGGTAGCAAGGACGATGCGGTCGAAGGAGAGTACTTCATCGCCACCGGTTGTCTTAACAACTCGCAAAGTCGTTGAATTTTCGAATGCGGCGCGTCCCTGGATGTACTGCACGGCGCGCTGTTTCGCCAATTGTCCCAGGCCGCCGGTCAGCTTCTTGACAACGCCTTCCTTCCAACCACGCAGGCGAGCGACATCAATCTTAGGGTCGTTGAATTCAACACCCCAGTTCTTTGCATGACGGGATTCATCAATCAGCTTGGCGACATGTAGCAGGGCTTTTGAGGGAATGCATCCGCGATACAAGCACACGCCACCAGGATTTGGTTCCTGGTCAATCAGCGTGACTTTCATTCCGAGATCAGCAGCGAGAAAAGCTGCGGCGTAGCCACCCGGTCCGCCGCCCACAACCGCGATGTGAAGATTCGATATTTCTGTCATCCGGATTTCTTAACTGCAGAGACAAGGTTACAAATCAAGAACGCTGGATTCCGATCAGAACTCTGTGGACTCTTCTAACCTTTGCCATTCAAACTTCTCATCCCTGTACCGACAACAAGAATGGCTGCTCAAATGCTTCCGCAATCCAGCGCAGGAATCGCGCTGCGTCCGCGCCGTCGATCAGCCGATGATCGTAAGAAAGCGACAATGGCAACACCAGTCGTGGTTCGAACTTTCCATTGATCCAAACCGGCTCCATGCTCGACCGCGACAAACCGAGAATTGCGACCTCGGGATGATTCACGATCGGCGAAAAACCTGTTCCCCCGATTCCACCCAGATTCGTGATTGTGAATGTGCCGCCCTCCATTTCGGCGGGCGTTAGTTTCTTATCGCGGGCTTTCTTGGAAAGCTGCGTGAGTTCCGCCGCAAGCTCTACGATGTTCTTTTTGTCGACATCACGAATAACCGGAACAAGCAGGCCTCGGTCTGTATCGACGGCAACGCCGATGTTGATGTACTGCTTGTACACAATCTCATCGTTTGCCATGTCGATACTGGCATTGAACTGGGGAAACACTTTCAGCGCAGAAGCGCAGACCTTCAGCGCGATAGCGGTGACGGTCATCTTCCCGCCAGCCTCTTCAGCTTTGGGCGCGAAGCGCGCGCGTAACTGCTCAAGCTCGGTGATATCTGCTTTGTCCTGCTGAGTGACATGAGGAACCGTCGTCCATGCCTCCCAAAGGTGCTCGGCAGTTTTTCGACGCACACCGCGAATCGAGACGCGCTGAATCGTTCCCCACTTGGAGAAATCCGGCAGTTCAGGTGTGCCGAAGGACCGACCGCCCGGAGCCTGAATAGCCGCGGCTGCAGTTGCGAGCAGTGACTTGGAGAACGCCTTGACATCATCTTCGCTAATCCGGCCACCCGGGCCGGTGCCCTTTACGTCGTGGATGTCGACGCCCAGTTCGCGAGCGAGACGCCGGACGTGCGGCGCCGCAGGCACAGG
>DATBFG010000027.1:0-50556 GCA_036558645.1 Terriglobales bacterium | reverse complement strand
CAGTACGGCTTCGAGTGGGATGCCTGCGTCTTTCCAAGTCTCGATCAGGGCCCAATCGAGAGTGGAGAGCAACAGGATTCCGCCGCGGCGGCGCTGAAAGTGCTCTTCGATTTCGGTGAAGTAGTTGAAGTAGTTTTCCACGACGAGTTAGCGGGGGGCCTTGGTCTTGCTGACCGGCCACGGCTTGGAAGGCGGCTTCTCGGCGGGCTTTTGTGCTTTTGCGGCGGTATCGCGGGCGGGCCTCGCGACAGCATTCCGCTCCCAGATGATGCGCAGACCTTCGAGAGTGAGAAGGTCATCCACAGTCTTGATGTATTTCGATCCTCCGCCCATCAGACTCGCGAGACCGCCGGTGGCGACTACTTTCGTTTCGCTGCCCATCTCTTTCAACAAGAGTTCCAGGATTCCATCGACGAGGCCGAGGTATCCGTAGTAGAGGCCGGATTGCATGCTAGCTACGGTGTTGGTGCCGATGACGCGCGCTGGCTTCTTGATGTCGACACGCTGCAGGCGGGCGGTGCGTCCGAAGAGGGCTTCTGCGGAAATGCCAATGCCGGGGCAGATGACGCCGCCCATGTACTCCCCGCGAGCAGAAACGCAGTCGAAAGTGGTGGCAGTTCCAAAATCCACCGAGATGCAAGGACCGCCGTACTTCTCGAACGCCGCGACCGAGTTAACAATCCGATCGGCGCCGACTTCGGCGGGGTTCTCATACAGCACCGGCATTCCGGTCTTCACGCCGGGCTCGATGAACAGAGGCTTCGTTTTGAAGTACCGTTCGCAGACCTGGCGCAGTGTGGAGTCGAGAGGCGGAACGACAGAAGAAATTACGATCCCGTGAACGCCGGAGACTTCGAGGCTATCCATGGCGAACAGGTTTTGGAAGAGGACCCCGTACTCGTCAACAGTCTGTGTGGCATTGGTTGCGACACGCCAGTTGGCGACAAGGAGATCGTACTTCGGGGATGTGCCATCCGCCGAAGCTTCGCTGGGGCTCTTCGCTGTTTTATCGAACACCCCAAGCACCGTGTTGGTATTGCCTACGTCTAGAACTAGTAACATCAGTCGTTGGTCGTTAGTCGTTGGTCATTGGCCGAAAAACAGTAGTCAGCGAAAAGCAGTCGTCAGTCTTCAGCTAAAGACAGTAGTCAGCGAAAAGCAGTCGTCAGTCTTCAGCAAAGTAAACAACTGCGCACTGCATTACCTTGCCGTCGTCACTCCGCTCAGCACTACGCGTAGTCCTTGCGGAGTGCGGACCTGCAGGAACCCGCGTGGATCGAGGCCTTCGGTTACACCTTCGTAGCCTCCGTCGGCGTCGACATGGATGCGGCGGCCGCGGACCAGCGACGACCGCTCTTCAAAACGCCGCAGAATCGAATCGCGAGCGTCCGACTTCTCCAGCAAGTTGCGGTATTCACGGTCTAGTGATTTTAGCAGCGCGGCGCAGAGGTCGAGCCGCGACCACTCGGTGCCGGTTGCAATCCTCAGGGATGTGGCAATCTCTTTCAGGTCTGCAGGAAAACCGGTCTGATTCACGTTCACGCCGATGCCGGCGACGATGTGTCGAACGCGCGTAGCTTCCGCCTGCATCTCGGCAAGAATGCCACAGAACTTCCTGCCATCCATCAACACGTCATTGGGCCATTTCAAATCTGCAGGAGCGGTGGGATCGATCTCCTTGACAGCAGCGTGAACTGCAAGTCCGATGGCGAGGGTTAGCACCAGAATCTCGGAAGGCGGCACAGCGGGACGAAGAATGACCGAGCAGTAGATGCCGGTGGACTCGGCAGAGTGCCAAGTGTTCGATCCGCGACCGCGGCCGGAGGTCTGTTGCTCGGCGAGGAAGACGCTGCCTTCTGGGGCGCCGGCGGCGGCAGCCTCTAGCGCGGTGGTATTGGTCGAACCGATCTTATAGAAGTGATGAATATTCTTGTCGAAGATCGTGCCCTTGACGAGTGGCGCGAGCATGTCGGGCAAGAGCAGATCTGGCATAGCTTTTAGACGATATCCGGTTGCAGGGTGTCCGGCAATATCGACCCCGAGATGACGCAGTTCCTGTACCAGCCTCCACACCTCGGATCGCGTGGTTCCAATTTCCTGCGCGACCTTGGTGCCGCTGACAACGATAGTGGCATTGCCCATCAAGAGGCGGATGATGCGTCCCAGGCGAGCATCGGCCTTCTCGGCCGGAACACTCCTGGTAGCTTTACGTTTTGGCTTCGCCTTGATGGGGGAATTATAAGGCAGTCGTGGGGAAAACCGTCGTTGGTCGATGGTCGTTAGTCGTTGGCGATTAGCTGCAATAGTCCTCGACAGCTTGCCTCCCGTCTCATCGAACGTCCCAAGCCGCAGTTTTGGGAGCGATAAACAAGAACAGGTCCTTCGCTTCGCTCAGGATGACAATGAAGATGGAGCGTAGAAGGGTACAGCAACTTGTCATCCATTTCCTGACCAACGACTACCTTCGATTTGACCGCAAATACCCATGTGGCTAGACTTCCGGTGTCAACGGGAGGCTTATGTCACGACTCTGCTTCGCTCTTTGTGTGCTGTGTCTGTTTACGCTGCCGATATGCGCAGATGAAGGTCATCATCACGAAGAATTGACGCCCGACCAGCTTGGGACAGTGCACTTTCCGGTTTCCTGCTCCGCCAAGGTTCAGAAGCCGTTTGAGCGCGGCGTGGCTCTGCTGCATTCCTTCTGGTACGAAGAATCCGAAAAAGAATTTCAGCAGATCGTCAAGGATGATCCTGCGTGCGCGATGGCCCACTGGGGAGTTGCCATGAGCTTGTGGCATCAGCTATGGGATTTCCCTAGTGATGCGACCACGAAGCGCGGGAAGACGGAGGTGAAGCAGGCGAAGAAGCTCGGTCCGAAGACCGACCGGGAGCGCGATTACATCGCGGCCATGAGCGCCTTCTACAACACCAAGAGCAGAGAGGAGCGCCCGGATGCGTATTCGAAGGCGATGGAGCACGTGTATCAGGCTTACCCGGACGATCGTGAAGCCGCGGCCTTTTATGCACTGTCGCTTCTGGCGAGCGAACCTGATGACGACAAGACGTTCGCGGCGCGCAAGAAGGCGGGCGCCATCCTGGAAAAGTTGTTCGTCGAAGAGCCAAATCATCCGGGCGTCGCACACTATCTGATCCACAGCTATGACAAGCCGCAGCTTGCGGAATTGGGGCTTCCAGCCGCACGGCGATACGCGCAGATAGCACCCGCGGCTCCGCATGCTCTGCACATGCCTTCGCACATCTTTGCACGCCTGGGGCTATGGCAGGATGACATCGATTCAAACGTGGCGTCGATTGCTGCTACTCGAAAGACGGCGGCGATGCACATGGGCGGCGAGGGGCATCAGTTTCACGCGATGGACTTCCTCTTGTATGCCTACTTGCAGAGCGGGCGCGAGGCCGAAGGGCAGAAGCTGATTGATGAAATCAAAGCCATGCCGGAGATGAAAGATCACGACTACCACGACGTCGATATGCGCATATACGCCCTTGTGGTTTCTGAGGCGCGCTACGATCTTGAGTTGCATCACTGGAGCGAGGCGGCGGCGCTGGAGCCTGTCCCGGGAGCGGACCCCTCGGACAACTCGGTGACATACTGGGCGCGTGCCATCGGAGCTTCACGCAGCGGAAAGGTAGAGCAAGCGAGATCCGACGTTCGCGAGATTGAAGCGATACAAGAGAAGGTCAACAAAGGGCAGAATAACCATGCCAAAGAGGCAGTGGAACAGGATCGCAAGCAAGCACAAGCATGGATCGATTTCGCCACAGGAAAACAAGAGCAGGCGTTGACAGCCATGCGGGCTGTTGCGGATGAGGAAGATGCGGAAGGCTCCAGGTCCGATGTCGGTATTCCCGCGCGCGAAATGCTCGCCGATATGCTGCTGGGGATGAAGCGCCCACAGGAAGCGTTGACGGAATACGAAGCGGACTTGAGGTCGCAACCAAACCGGTTTGATGGGCTTTATGGCGCTGCGCAGGCGGCTGAACAAGCAGGGAACGCTATTAAAGCAACCAGCTATTATGCGCTGGTGGTGAAGGTGTGTGCGGGATCCGGATCGGAACGTCCGGAGTTGAAGAAAGCGGAATCGGTGCAATCGGCCGAAGCGAGAATGGGGAGGTAGGAGGGAGTCCGTCGAATGAGAAAACAAAGGGCCCTCGACCGCTCTTCCCTTTGTGTGCGCTACGCTCGGGGATGACAGAAGTTACAGTTGTCAGTCGCTGGGGACCTTGGGCGATCCTAACCTGCTTTTATTGAGATTGAGGAGCGGCTGTTGCTTTGTCGATCCTCTGAAGCCTGAACAGTAGCGATCCCCAGCCTAACTTGGATTTCATCTGTACGGGGACGTGATTGGCATCGTCGCTGAACCACATCTCGACATTTCCTTTTCCCTTGAGCGGGCCGGAGATGGCCTCGGCTGAAACAAGTACCGTTTGAAAGGTCCCTGCGGGCACTTTTACTTGTTCGCGTTTTTCGACGACGGCCTGGACGAGAGTTGTCTTTCCGTCGTTGATGGGGAACGTCATCGTGCTGCCGGGTTCTAGCGGAAGCGACGCCACGTAGTAGAAGCCGCTGACCACGTCGGACACGCACTCTGGGATGTCATTCTCAAGGTGCTTGCTCTCATTCTTCTTCAGGTTCTTTTCATCGAGAACGCTCTTGTGGCGGGCGTAGTCGTAAGTGATGTTCGTTTCGCGTTTTCGCGATCCCTCTTCGGTGTGCTTGAAAAGGTGAGCGGAACAGAAGGTTTGAGGATCAATCAGAGCCGCGAACTGATCTCGAACTTTGTAAAGAAGATTGACGACGCCAGAAGAATCAGCATGAACCGAGACGCGATGATGTTCGCCGGCGGCTTCCATGCCGAGCGTGGCGGTTCCGGCGTTGATCAAATGCCACTCGACTCCAAAGACGTAAGTCTGGCCGAGGGGGAAACGGTATCCCTGGCGCGGCGGAAGAATCTTTCCTTGCGGGGCGGCGCTGACGGATTCCTGGTGATCGCTTCCAGCCGGCGGATGGTCTTGTGTTGCCGCGGTATTCGCCCACGGGGCAGCAAGCACAGCGAGGGACAGGAGGATGCGGGCGAGTGCGGACAATAAGTTCATCGGTTACTGGTGAGACGCTTGACGTCGGGTCCCAGGATGCATCTACTCACCTTCCACGTGAGATCCACCACATTTTAAGTGCCAGCACGCCCATGATCGCCAGAGCTCCAAGAAGAGCATTGTACTCGCGATGTTTCAGATAAAGGCTCCAAGAAAAGGCTCCGTGCTCGTGCGAATGAGCAGTCAGGCGAGGAAGAAGCCGTGGTACGTGAGCTGAGTAGTCTTTGAACTCAGAAAAATGCGCGAGCAGATACTCTTCCTCCGAGCGTATGACGGGCATATAGATGGCGAGAAACATGGCGATCATTACGACGGCAATGACCCAGCTTCTGGCTGCGACAGCGAATCCGATGGCTAGAACGAATGAGCCCAGATAGAGAGGATTGCGCGTGTATGCGTAGGGTCCGGAGGTTGTGAGTTGTTCGTTCTTAGTTACATGACCAGAGGCAATAGCACGAAGCATGAGACCTGGGACCACAAATAGCGATCCGAGTGCAAGTGATGTCAGACCCGGATTCGCCAGCCATAGATAAAGAGCTGCGAAAGCGAAGCCCAAGGGTACGCGAATTCGACGTGCAATCTTCGACCAGCTAGCCACTCGTCCTCCCCAGCAGGCGTCGAGCGGCGATGAGTACGTCATCGACGGTGATTTCGAGCAGGCCTTCTTCTGGCTGCTTGTGGCGTGCATGGGTGGTGGTGCTCGAAGGACTGCGTAACACGATGCTTCGTGTTCCAAATGGTCCGTTTCGCGCGGGGTTGGTGGGTCCGAAAATTCCGACCACAGGGACACCTAATGCTGCTGCCAGGTGCATGGGACCGGTATCGCCACCAACAAAGAGCCGGGCACGGCGCGTGTATGAAATGAGTTCGCTGATGGAACAGGCTATTCCCTGCGCCGCTCCGTCACTACTTGCCTCGGCTTCGCGAACGAGATCTTCTTCACCCGGACCGAAGTTTATGAGCGATCGAATACCATCTTTAGCAAGGTCGCGGGCGACAAGACCGAAGCGCGCCGGTGGCCACTGTTTGGCCCCCCATCCGGCGCCAGGATTCAGGATTGCGAATTCTCTGATGCTGCGCGCCGTGAGTTCTCGATTAATCGAATGTTCAGCGGATTCGTCAAAGGGAAACTCAACTTGAGGGTAATCCATTGCGTGGCCGACGACGGCTTCTGCCAAGGAAAAATTTTGCTCAACAATGTGAGTTCCCTTCGCAATAATCTGGCGCGTGTAAAACATGCTGGCGGCATTTTCGCGAGGCTGCGCCACACCAAACAACGTTTGTGCTCCCGACCAGCGGGCGACGAGAGCGGATCTCACCGCGCCCTGAAAGTCGACGGCAACCTGATATCTGGCAGCGCGCAAATCGCTTAGTCCCGCAGCAATCTGTTCCCAAGTCCGCGTAGATGTCAGTGAAGAGCGCCATACTGCGGTATTGGCGGTATGAATCTTGTCGGCCAACGGACGTTGTGGTGAGCGAGGTCCGGAGCGTGGAACACGCATGCTGCATAGCAGTTCGGCCCAGCGCTCCTCGACAACCCATCCGATGACGGCTTCCGGGAAAGCATCCCGTAACGCGGAGGCTGCCGGAAGAGTGTGAATGATGTCTCCCATGGCGCTGAGGCGAACGATCAGCAGACTCGTAATTCCTGTGGGCGTGTTCACTTCCGCGTTGGCCCCAGCCGGGAACGAATGATCTCGGTAGCGGAATGATCTTTCGGATCGCCGACAATCTCGACCTTTCCACCGCAAGCAGTAACGACGTCTCGTTCGGGGACCGTGTCGGCGGTATAGTCAGTACCCTTCGCCTGGATATCAGGGTGCAACTCGCGGATCAGAGCTCGCACGTCAGGTTCGCTGAAGATTACGACGGCATCGACATCGCTGAGAGCGGCGAGAATTTCGGCGCGCTCTTCGGCGGGAATGATAGGGCGGCCCGCTCCCTTAAGTGATCGCACAGAGTCATCAGAGTTGACAGCGACGATGAGGCGTCCGCCGAGACTTTTTGCGCCGTGGAGATAGCGAATGTGCCCTACGTGGAGGAGGTCGAAGCATCCGTTCGCCAGGATGATTTGTTCCCCGGTGCGACGCCATTCGTCGACGCGTTGGCGCAGTTGCTCCCGACTGAAGATTTTTGTCTGCGTTGTGCTCAATGCGGTCTGGTCGCGGGTGGCGATTTTTCGAGCGCCTCCAGCAATTCCTGTTGCGAGACTGTCGCGGTGCCACGCTTCATTACGACAATGCCGCCAGCGTAGTTGGCCAGGTGCGCGGCTTCCTCTGTGGACGCTCCCGCAGCCATCGCGGCGGTAAAGGTGGCGATCACGGTGTCGCCGGCTCCGGTAACATCCGCGACTTCATCAGAACCGAAAATGGGGATGTCGACGGCTTTGCGCTTGCGTTCGAACGCCACCATGCCGTCGCGGCCTCGAGTGATGACCAGCGATCCGAGTTTCATACGGGACAAAACTGCCTGTGCCGCGGCACAGAGCCGTTCCCAGTCGTCACCGATCTTGATCCGCAAGGCCTCTTCAACTTCGGGTTCGTTGGGTGTCGCGGCGGTCACGCCTGAGTATTCAAGTAAGCGATGCCGCGAGTCGAGAATCACCGGAATGCGGTTCAATCTCCCCTTTTCGCCAATGGCTTTCAGGATTCCTGGTGTCGCCGATCCGTAACCGTAGTCGGACACTAACAGAGCGTCCGATGCGCGAACATACTCGCGGGCGGCAAGAACCAGTTCCCGCTTCAGGTGCTGATTCGGTTCGGCCTCAGGCTCGCGATCGACGCGGACTACCTGTTGCGGCGCATTGTGCGACATCCCTGCCAGAATGCGGGTCTTGGTGACGGTCGTATAACTCTTATCTTTGAGAACTCCACTGATGGGAATTCGCTTGTGGCGGAAATGCTTGAGCAGCAGCCTTCCGGGCTCATCATCGCCCAGGGCACCGACAGGCAGAACATTCAGGCCGAGATCGGCGAGATTGTTGATGGCGTTGGCGCCTCCGCCGGGAACGATCCGGCGTTCCTGGTGCTTGAGGATCAAGACGGGCGCCTCCCGCGACACGCGCGAGATTGCGCCGGTCACAAACTCGTCGGCAACGAGGTCTCCGATAACGGCAACCGTTACCTTGGGGAACGACTGCACAATCTTGTTGAGACGATCGATCTCTTTTGAGTGCTTGCTCATGAAAGCAGCAAAAACGATTGTCTCACGCCCGCGGCTTTCGCTCGTTGATGATGCGCAACATGGTATCCACGGCGTTAGCGGAGTCGATAAGTTCCATCTTGACAGGCACCACGGCGACCGGTTGAAGCCTGGCGAGAGAGTCGCCAAGATTCATGGCGTCTTTTTCCGTGGTCACGAAGCCCCCAGCTTCGCTCTTTTGCTTCAGCTGCAACAGGTCAGTGATGTCGCGTTCGCTATAAGAATGATGGTCGCGGTAAAGGGCTTCGGCCACGGGTTCGATACCGGCGATACGCAATTGAAGAAGAAAATTCTTGGGCCGCGCGATTCCACAAAAGACCACTGGCCGTTCGGGAACGTTCTTCGGCGAGATGCCGCGGCGAGCGCGCCAAATGAGCTTGTCCTTTGTGGCGAGGGAATCCGCAGTCGCGCCGCTGGCCAGGACAATTGCATCTGCTCTATCGAGAGAGGCGAGAGGTTCGCGGAGACGCCCTACGGGAAGTAACGAATCGCGTAGGTCTTCGGGCGTGACGAGCACAATATCGAAATCGCGGGCGAGAGCGCGATGCTGGAAACCATCGTCGAGAAGATGCAAGCGTGGACCGAACCGGGCTTCAGCGAACTGGCCGGCCTGGTAGCGATCTTCGCCGACAATAACGGTAACTCCCAAGCGGCGCGCCATCAGCAACGGTTCGTCGCCGAAGGTTCTGGCATCCCCGTTGGAGTCCACAAGAGCGATTCCCCTGGTCTGGCGGCCATAGCCACGCGAGAGGATGTCGAAGGTTATGTTGCGAGACTTCAGGATTTCTCCCAGCATGAGCACGAAGGGAGTTTTTCCAGAACCGCCTACGGAGAGGTTGCCGACACTGATGACGGGTCCGGCGAGGCGCCGCGAGGGGAGTATCCCGCGATCATATAGCGCGTTGCGGGTGCGTACTCCGAGACCGAAAGTTGTGGCAAGCAAGTTCATGAGGGACGGTCGCGAGACTCCAACAAGGTACTTAGCCGATTCAACGTCCTGGTCGTGGCTCCGGCCTGCGAGCGAAGTGTTTCGGCAGCGCGAATGCCCGAAGTTTTTCGCAAGGCCTCGTCGGAGGAGAGCTCGAGAAAGACCAGGGGCAGTTCCGCCGGTCCGACGATGCGAACAGCGTTGCGGCTCTGAAAGAGACCGACGATGTCGCGAAAGTTTTCAGTGTGGTTGCCCACGACAATTGGAACTCCGTGCTGCGCGGGTTCGATAATGTTGTGGCCACCGCGCGGGACCAGGCTTCCGCCGACGAAGGCTAAATCGGCAACTCCATAGAGGGCCGCCAGTTCGCCGATCGTATCTACGAGCAATACCCCACCGGCGAGTGATTCGCCGCTCCAAAGTGAGCGCCGCCAAAAGCGTACCCCGAGTTGCTTCAGCATCGCGTCGACGGCATTGAATCGCTCCGGATGCCGGGGAGCAAGGATCAACACTGCCCGTGGATGGCTGGCCAGAACATTTTCAAAAGCTCGCATGAGAAGCGGCTCTTCGCCTTCGACCGTGCTGCCGCAAACAATGATTGGGCCTGCCTGGTCTCTGGCGAAAGCCGCACGCAAGCTCGCCACGATGGGCGGAACTGCCGGCAGCTCGATGTCGAATTTCAGATTTCCGCTCACTTCCACGCGCTCGGCCGGTGCTCCAAGATCGATAAGGCGTTTTCGGTCTTCGTCGGTTTGCGCGAGAAAGATATCGATCTGGCTAAGAATTTTTCGCAACAAGCTGCGGAAACGGCGGTATCCGGGCCACGAAGAGTCGGAGATGCGCGCGTTCACGATAGCAATCGAGGCCCCACTTGCGTGCGCAAGACGCAAGAAGTTAGGCCAAAATTCTGTCTCCGCAATTACCACAAGCTGGGGTCTTAGCTTCTCCAGGTATGGCCGGATGGCCCAGCGAAAATCTATTGGGAAGTAGAACACGTGGTCATCGCCAAAGCGCTTGCGTGCAAGTTTCTGTCCGGTGTCGGTAGTCGTTGACACGAAAATCTGGTAGCCGGGAAGACGCTTTCGCATGTTTTCCACGAGGCCGCTCACAGCTAGCACTTCACCTACTGAGACGGCATGAATCCATATGACGGGAGATGCGCCAGGTACGATTCTCTTCGGAAACCTGCCAAAGCGTTCGCCCAGTCCCGCTCGATACTTGCCGTGCCGTAGCATCTGCAGAAGCCAGTATGGAAAACTCACCAGCAGCCAGAGGGCCAGCAGCGCGCTGTAGGCTAGATACATTGGGACGAGACATTTTACGCGTTGATGGTCCGAGCGCAGCAAGGCACCAATCAGTGAACAGCCCGCATCCTATAATCTGGACCATGCCGAGAAAGTTTTTTACTCCCAGAATTGTGTTGCTCACCCTAGCTATTGCGGCGCTACCTGTGGTTTGTCTCGCGGCAAAAGACTTTGTGATGCCTACGCCGCAGCCTGCCAAGAGTTATCCGGCACACGATGAGCATCCGACGGAGAAGGTTTCCGTGGCGGTCGATCCTTACGACATGGCGGACAAAGCCAGCATCTTTTCCGTCCGCTACGAGGATGTGGGGTACATGCCCATTTTCGTCGTCATCACCAACGATGGCGATCAGCCGGTGGCTCTCTCCGACATGAAGGCTCAATTACTAACCGTGAACCGTTCGAAGCTGTTTCCGGCGAGCGTGGAAGACCTGTACCGGAGACTTTCGCGTCCATCGGCAAGCGGGAAACCAAATCCGCTGCCGTGGCCCTCGAAGAAAGTGAAGGGTACGGTCGATAAGAAGACACAAGACGAGCTACAGAATTCGCAGTTTGCGGCCCGCGCGGTCGAACCACACACGAGCCAGGCGGGATTCATGTTCTTCGAAACGGGAGGCATTTCTGATCCGTTGGCAGGGGCACATTTCTATTTGACCGGAGTGAGGGATTCGGCGGGAAATGAGCTGATGTATTTTGAGATTCCGCTGGAGAAGTATCTAAGCGCGCCGGGTGTGAAGTAAGAAGGGTGGGGAGCAAGACACTCGTTGTCCTGAAGGCGATGAGGGAATCGGGATTTATCACCAACCGCCAATGCTTTAACGACTAACTTGAGAGCACCCAAATGAGGAGGCCCCAGAACGCCAGGGCAGCGGCCAGTGTCCACAGTACGCCGCGAGTGATAGCCAACGGGTCGTGCTCCAATCGCGCAAGCGACTCCAACCCCAAACAGGCGTCACGATCTCGTGTGCTCTTGCGCCTAAGCGGAATTATGTTGTTCTTTTTCATCCTACGGCCGCGAGCGTTAGCCGCTTCGTGTGCTGGAAAATCAGCCATCTAGAGGCGAAACGCTGATTATTGAGGTCCTGCCATGCTGCTCTCACTTACTAATGCGACAACTGTGGGAGAAATGAGCCAAACATCCACGAAATGTTGATAGGGATTCGGGAGGAGTTGGGCTGAGGAGGCCAGACCATAGGGATTGCTCACCAGCGGTTAAGTGTGATTCGCCAGGATGAGCTCGAAATCCAACGTACGGAGGTACTTCTACTGTCATTTTTCGCAGTTCTCACATGCTGGTTGCACCACTTGTAATCAACCCGCGTCGCAGCGCCTCATGATTTCTTCCAATGAGGCGCCAGCTTGGAGGACTGCAATGAAAGCAAAAGTCATTAAGGTATTGGCCTGCCTCCTGTTTGCAACTTTTGGTGCAAGACTTGCCAATGCTCAAACGTTCACGAAACCGCAGGTAGCGGACCGGATCCGCAAAGTAGAAGACGGTGTGGACGAATTCCGGGATTACCTGGATAACCGAGGTGACGACGCTACCTCGAGGGTGCAATCGGCACAGAACAGCGGGACAGCAACGCGACGTCGTCAGACCAATCCCTCCAACACGCAAGCCCGGCAAGATCAAGCAAGGCAAACGAAGGATGATTTGGAAGACGCTTTGGATGATCTGAACCGATCAACAAACCGGCTGCGTCGCAAGTTCGATCCGACCTCCAATTACCTGGAAACCCGAGCCCAGATGGAACAGGTCATGGACGACGCGCGACGCGTTAACCAAGTCATGACACGCGGCAATTATGGCACGCAGCCTCAACGCTATTGGGCGGCCTTACGGGCAAATATCAATGACCTCGCCCGCTGCTACGGAATCACTCCCATGGGGGTTTGATGTTCTGGGAGAGTGCGCCAAACGATCAATCCCCGGGAAAACTGGTTACTTCCTTTTCATGAAGCGCATCGAAATGAGTGTGTATTTTCCCGCTCCGCTGTGCTGCGGGAGAAAGGCAAAACAATGATGGTTGAACGGCAGCTTACCCTTGCAGAAATCATATTGATCGCCGGAACCCGGTTCGCTTTAGGTGTCGGAGTCGGCCTATTGCTTTCCGGCAAATTAAGCCACAGTGAACGCAAAGCAGCAGGACTGGCTCTGGCTATTGTGGGTGGCCTCACCACAGTTCCACTAGCCTTAAATGTGCTCGGTAAGAAAGGCGTTGTGAACACGAGCGAAATCAGGCCGGCAGCATAGGTTGCCAGTCTGTTCTGATTGCGTAGGTAGTGCCGAGCCGGTGGTGTTTGACATAAAATCGCCCCCATTTCATCAATGAGTGCTATCGCGATTTTGCAACAACTGGCTGTCGGGGGAGATCAACTCGCTTTGAGTTCCGAGAGAATACTCTGAAGTGTCGCGTTGAACTGAGCCTCGGGAGCGAAGTTGACATCCAAGCATTTCAGGCGGATGGTCTCTAATTCTGGATCGGCGATTCGTACTGACACAAAGTCATCCCAATTGGAATCCCCTCCTGTTTTAAGAGCGCATTCGATAAAGTGGATGACCTCTGTCCGGCTGCGCTGCACAGGCCGCCGCACCCTGCGGATCAGGACGAGAAAGCCAGCAATGGTGGCAACGACAGCAAATGACGTGAGAGTCATGGCCAGGGATCATTGTATTTGACAAGCATTCGCAGAGATCGTCTGCGGAGTGTCGGGGACGAAGGGTCACGGTCAATCAGTGAGATCGCGATTTATCGCCAGCTGGTTTATCTCAGCCTTGGCGGCTCTTGAAGGAGAGAAATAAGGCGGTAATAACGATGACGAAGGTCAGCCCTTCAATCAGCAGGGCATAGGAAATCAGTCGGCGAGCACGCGCAAAGCGAGTCAACCACCGGCTGAAAAACAGAACGACGACCAGTATGGGGACGGCAAACAATCGGAAGACAATGGCATCGCCCCAGTACCACTGGTTGAGGACGGGGACGATAAGTAAGCCGAGCGAAAGCGGAGCAGTCAAACTCAAGCCTAGGAGCACTTTCGCATAGGCCGTGTAGAACGATTCAGATTTCCTGATAACGAACACCAGAGCCGCCGTAGGCAAAAGAAAAAGGCAGCAGATGAAGATTTCTAACAGCAGATCACCGCCCGCGTACATGCCGCCAGCTGCCGCCACATCTTGCGGGTTATGGACATAGATCAGGTAACGCTGATAGACCAGTAGAACCGAGACGACAACAACAATCGCATAACATGCTGCGACCAGACGCAACTGCAAGCGCGAAGGGGACGGTTCCATGCAGGAATTGTAGCTCTCGGATTCAGACTGACTCGGTTACGAGCGTAATCGGACATTTTTCACCAACTGATGCTTGGCGTGAAACATTCGCAGAGCCTCGATGATTTGGGCCTCCGCGACGAGCAGGTCAAATCAATATTCTTGTTAGGCTTCAGCAATTGCGGCGATGGATACTTTGAGGCCTGGAATGCGCGCCGGAAGCTTGGCACCTTGGCGTGCCGGCGGATTCGTGGGAAACCATCGCACCCACTCCTCGTTCATGCCAGCAAAATCATCCTCGTCCGCCAGAATGACCGTGGCACTGGCAATCTTGTCCATCGATGTCCCAGCTTCTTCTAGAATGGCGGCTATGTTGGTCAGGCTTTGTCGGGTCTGCTCTTGAATAGAGGTCCCTTTGATTTGCCCGGTCTCGGGGTCTGTGGGCGCTGTTCCCGACATGAAAACGAGACCTCCTGCCTTGACCGCCTGGCTATATGTCGGTGATGGTTTTGCAGCCTTAGATGTAAAGACGATCTGCCGCGCCATAGGACTCCTGCTCGTCTCGTCACGTTGAGGTGATACTGCCAAGGCCAGAAGCCTACCATGTCACTCGGCCTGACTTGTCAATCAGCCGCGATGACTGTCGAAAATAGGTGATAGCACTCATTGTTACTGTTGGTCCCCAAGGGAACGCAAGGTCAATGAGTAATGAGTGTAGTCACGATGCTTCTCAACTACGACTGCCAACCTCGATCTTCGACATTGCGTGTAACTTATTAGAACGTAATCTTGAAGACTGTTCCGGCCCCGTATACGCCACCGAACTTAGTTGTGCCGTAGAGATTGCCCGCTCCATCACGATACAAAGCGCCGCGCGGACTTATGCCGTCTGTGCCGGTGAAACGATGCACGATCCGAAATGCGCCGTTAACATTCGCTTCAAAAACCGTAGCGCGAGCAGAATCCCAGGAGTTAGTGATGCCGTAGAGATTTCCATTTTTTCCCAAACACAGACCTGCGGCTGGATTTGGCCATTCATTGCGCGAGAAGCTGTGCAGCACAGAATAGTTGCCTGCTGGATCGATCTTGAAGATAGTGCCCTGGCCGAAATCGCCCCCAGTAAGCGTCGTGCCATAGAGCGTACCTGACTGGTCCATAACTAAGCCACTCTCAGGCCAGATGGCTCCGTTACCATTGGCAGCAAAATCGTGCAGTATTGTTAGGAGCCCCTGCGGGTCTAATTTGAAAACCGTGCCATAGAAAAATCTTCCTCCTTCAAGAGAAGTCCCAAACAAGTTGCCGTTACGATCGAGAACCAAGGGTCCCGCAGCTGCCGCTGGATCAGCGTTACCCGTAAAATCGTAAAGTACAGTCTCTTTCCCAGAAGGAGAAAGTTTGAAAACCGTTCCTCTGCTCCCTCCTCCCGCGAGCGATGTCGTACCGTAAACGTTGCCGTCGGGATCGCGAACCACACCTCCTATTGGATTATGGCCGCCGTTAGCTGTGAAATGATGCAGGGCCACCTTGCCGTGTGCCCGGTCCAGCTTAAAAACTCCACCATACGGAATTTCCCAATTGCCATAAGAGGTACCGAAAATGTCGCCCGCTCCGTCCAAGATCAGCCCTGACTCAGGATGCATAAAGTCATCGCACGGGAAGCTGTAAAGTACCGTCTCGGTTCCGGAAGGATCGATTTGAAAGACAGTACCGCAATCTGAGTCACCGCCTTCTAAGGTGGTGCCGTAAAGATTGCCATACGAGTCCAAAGTGACACCCGCGGATGGAGCATTGCCGTCAGGTTTCCCCTTGAAGGAATACAAGACGCTGAAAGTTTGGCCTGGGGATGTAGCGCGAAGCAAAGCGACGGCGAGCAGCACCATTGAGAAGTAAATCCAATGTCCTGTTTTCATTCAAAGCTCCACTCCCTTCCTCAAACATTGAATCCAGGGAGGCGCAAGATTGATGGCAGTATTTCAGATTACGGATTCGGAAGGGTCATATTGGGCGGTACTTTACGCTGATTCTTGTCCGAATTTCAATACCAATGGCGAAATCATGGATTCTTCGTGGTTATCTGCGGTTCCGACAAGCGATGTGTCCGCGCCCTAGCCGTGTGACGATGAGTTTAACGAGGATGTTACGTCAACTCTGAAAACGACAAGTGTTCCACTGTCGCCTTTCAGGCCGCCAGAGGCGTCGCGTCTTGGGCCCTTGCTTTCTGCTGATCTTCAGCTTGAGCGAGCAGGGCCATCATCTCGGGTAGGCTCGGGATTTCAAACTTGTCCACAGGGCTCGCCTGTTGCAAGCGATAGTACACCGAGGACGAAGGGTTAAAGATTTTTAGCTGAACTCGGCTATCATGTGCCCACCGCTGCAGAAACCTGAGCATCCCGAGCCCCCCGCCTTCGACCGTTGATACTTCGGAAAAATCCAAGACGACAATCTCCGCTCCTTCTTGGGAGGTTACAGCGGCCCGAAGCCGAACTGCTGCATCGCTGCGCACAATGCGCCCATCGCACTCGACAATTGCCATGTCGCCGATCCGCTCGGTGTTAATCGTGAGCATACAGGCCTCCGGCCAACGATAAGAGCAACGGATCTGCCAAAAGTAAGAAATGTTTTTTGTAAGAGATACATTGAATTGAGGCCGTTGGGGTAGCGCAATTTTGGAGGCGGTCGAGAAAATCTGACACGCCACGTGACATCTTTTCCGCATACAGTATTTACCCGATGGTATGGTTCTTGAGGTGGCTGGTCAGTGTTGAGATCCAAGCGATTACAGTATGTTCTGTATCGGAGAAGTGTAGGAGCATTTGGTAATGTGAAATTAACTCTGGCAATGGAGAATCTTTGGCGCCTGGCCTCCCCAAGACGCTCGAAGAACACATCGCTGAGCTTTGTGCCAGAGCTATTGCCACCCCCGAATCGCCGGAGCTGGATGAAATCATGAACGAACTCCGCACGTCACTTCACTCATATACGGAGAGGACGCGAATGCTGGTCCTCATCTCGAAAAAAGTGGCATAGCTCGGACACCGCTACCTTTTCTGCGGAGCTTAGTCCAGGTCAGACGAAACGTTCATAGTTCAAGCCCATTTGCTCACCACTCTGATCTCCACGGCACTTAGCAACGATGAGGGTGATATCGTCCTGCTGCTCGTGAGGACTGTAGCGGCGCACTTCGTCGATGACGGCGGAAACCAAGTCGCTGGATGGAAGGTGTCGATGGAGCTTAAGACAGTCCAGCAGGCGTTGTTCACCAAAGTCCTCACCGTGCTCACCGCCGGCCTCAGTCACTCCATCTGTATAAAGTGCCAATGTGTCTCCCGCTAAAAGACTCGTTTCTCCAATGGAACAATCCCAGCAGGAGAAGCGCCCGAGTATGGTGGCAGTTGATTCCAAACGCTCCAGCTCGCCGGTACCGCGGACGAGGAGCGCCGGCAAGTGTCCGCAGTTGGCATAACGCAAGCGCCCGGTTTGATCGTTGTATTCGGAGAAGAAGAACGTCGCGTAGGCGTTTTCGGGAGTGTTTTCACAGAACAGCCGATTGACGCTTTGCATGAGCTGTGCGGGTTCGTCCAGTCCGATGGCGCACTGGCTGCGAAGATTGGCCTGAAGGTTCGCCATGAGTAAAGCGGCGCCGATTCCTTTACCAGCGACATCGCCGATTACCAGGCAAAGCCGTTCCCGACCGGTGGCAAGAAAATCATAGTAGTCTCCCCCCACTTGACGAGCCTGCTGACATGCTCCGGCATATTCCAGGGTCCTGAGTAGCGGCAAATCTTGAGGAAAGAGTCCAGCTTGTACTTGCTTTGCGATCTCGAGTTCCTGGGCAACGCGGCGCTCGGATTCGGCCCGTTCCGCCGCGCTGCGCCGCTCCGCCTCAATGGCACGCGTTATCTCGTCAAAGCTCACGAGGGAAAATGAATTGCCGTCGAGATCCTTGAAATGGGTGAACACTCCGCCCCAAACCGGTGCCTCGATCCCGCCCGGATTCGAGGTTCTGCTGGTGGATTTAACTCGCCTCAGTTTCGGCGTGGACAAGAACTTAACTCCATTACGTGACCATTCCCGATAGCGGGCCAGCACGTCGTCCGTTACGAAAACGACTTCCGTGGGGCGGCCAATCAGTTCAGACTGCTTTGAGTCAGGTTTAGGAGCGACGAGGGCGAGCACGGTGTCCCCATCGGGAGGAGAGACGGCCAGCCAGCGTTCACCGGATTGAAGCAGGGTGTCCGCTACCAATCGAAAGCCGAGTTGGTCCAAGTAGAACCTTAAACTCTGCTCCTGATCGCGGACGAAGACCTTCACGCAGTGAATGCGAAGGATCTGATCCGGCAAAAGCGGCGAAGCCATTGGCGGGATTATAGCGGCAGATTTGGGGGCGTGCGAAGTTGCATAAAGTCGTCTTTGATTGCACGTGACTTCGTTCGCGCTGCGCTCGGGATGTCAATGCAAGATTGAGGCGTTGACTCTGTAGCTGGCGTCAGATCACGCCACTTTTGCACGCCGGTCGCCCGATATAATGCTTTCCATGGCAGTCAGTGATGCTACTGTGCGGACGCGTTACGAAACTGTCATTGGACTTGAAGTTCACGTCCAACTGCTGACGGTGAGCAAGATTTTTTGTTCGTGCTCGACGCAGTTTGGAGCCCCTCCCAACAGCCAGGTGTGTCCCGTGTGCCTGGGGCTTCCCGGAGCGCTCCCGGTTTTGAATCGAAAAGCTGTAGAGTACGCAGTGCGCGCGGCGATGGCGCTGGGATGCCGCATCAACGAGACGTCGAGTTTTGCCCGCAAGAATTACTTCTATCCCGACCTTCCCAAGGGATACCAGATTTCGCAATACGACAAGCCGTTGGCAGAGTTCGGCGCGATTGAAGTTCCTTCCGGATCGGGCGTCAAGAAAATCGGTATCACGCGTGTTCACCTGGAAGAAGATGCGGGCAAGAGTTTGCATGACGGCTTTCCTGGAGCAGATGAGTCGACCGGGATAGATCTCAACCGGACGGGCGTGCCGCTGATTGAAATTGTCAGCGAGCCTGACATGTCCTCTCCAGAGGAAGCTTACGAATACCTGACGCGGCTGAAGGAGATCATCCTCTACACCGGGGTTAGCGACTGCAACATGGAAGAAGGCTCGTTGCGGTGCGATGCGAATGTCAGCGTGCGTCCTGCTGGGCAGAAGGAGCTTGGCATCAAGGCGGAAGTAAAGAACGTGAACTCGTTCCGCTTTATTCGCGAGGCACTGGAATTTGAGGTGCAGCGCCATATTGAAATCCTGGAATCCGGCGGCACGATCGTTCAAGAGACTCGCCTTTACAACTCGAACGAGGGAAAGACGTACAGCATGCGCTCGAAGGAAGAGGCGCATGACTACCGGTACTTCCCTGAGCCAGACCTGCTCCCACTGGTGGTCGATGAAAAATATCAGGCCGAGATCCGTCGTACTTTACCTGAGCTTCCTGAGGCTCGCCGTCGGCGCATGATGGCGGATTATGGGATCTCGGAGAAAGATGCTGTCGTGCTTACCACGACGAAGGCGTTCGCGGACCAGTTTGAAGCAGCCGCAAGGGCGGCGAAAAATCCGAAGCGCGTGGCGAACCTCGTGCAGAGCGAATTGCAAGGACGGTTAAAGGCGAAGGGGCTTGAAATTGGGCAGTCGCCGATTTCGATGCAGGGTGTCGCGATGTCGGCAGATCTAGTGGAGAGCGGCGCGATCTCAGGCAAGATGCTCAAGGATCTTTACGACCTCAGTTTTGACCGAGGCAAGGATTTTCCGATCGTTTATGAAGAAGAGGGCAGGCCGGAGCAGTCGCGGGATACGTCAGCCTTCGAGAAGATTATTGACGACTTGATGGCCGCAAATCCCAAGCAGGTGGAGCAGTATCGTGCGGGCAAGACGACTGTCATAGGATTTTTCGTCGGACAGGTCATGAAGGCGTCTAAAGGCCAGGCGAATCCGCAATTGATCAATGAACTGTTGACGAAGAAACTGCAGGGCTGAATTCTTCTGTCGTAAACACTTATTCTTTCGCGGACAGTTCTGCTCTTGCGGGTCTCTCTTTCCAGTGTGCAGTGCGTCCATGCTAATCTCATCGCTCCCCTATGCCACCGGAATTCATACCGACAGCGTTCAGCCTGATCGCGGTAGCGTGCTGGGGTGTCAGCGACTTTCTGGGCGGGCTTGCTTCGCGTAAGTCGGACGCCTTTCTGGTGACGCTTACAGCACACGTGTCAGGCTTTTCCCTCATGTTGGCGCTGACCGTCCTCAATCATGCAAGCATTCCCACGAGTGAGGAGCAACTGTGGGCGCTGGCGGCGGGGGCTCTCGGCGGATCAGGTCTTGCGCTGTTCTACAGCGCGCTCGGCTCGGGTCGCATGGGTGTGGCAGCGCCGCTGGCTTCGATATTGGGAGCAGGAATTCCAACGTTGTTCGGCATTGCGGTGCAGGGGTTCCCGGGCGCCGTGCCCGTAATTGGGTTTGTGCTGGCCGGATTTGGGATCTGGCTGCTCTCCCGTCCTGACTCAAGCGGGGGGCACGATGGATTGCTGCTGGCGGTAGTCGCGGGTGTTGGCTTTGCCGGTTTTTTCATTTGCATCGATCGCACGGGTAACGCGTCTGGGCTGTGGTCCGCTGTCTATTCACGTTTTGCATCGATCGTCATGGTAGGAGCGATCATCGTGGTACGACGCCGTGCCGCAGACCTTGCCTGGAAATCCGCTGCCATCGGATTATTTGCGGGTGCCCTGGATTCGACGGGGACGCTGCTCTTCATCCGGGCTGACCAGACTGGAAGGCTTGATTCCGCGGTGATGCTGACGTCTCTTTATCCCGTGGTAACGGTGCTTTTGGCGCGCTTTGTGTTGAAGGAGCACTTTACGCGCTGGAAGGCGGTGGGCATCCTGACGGCATTGGCGGCGGTACCGTTGATCGCGAAGCACTAGCGGGCGATTGCGATCCATATCTCACAATATGGAGCAAGTGCGAACTTCGATTATTCTTGGATCAACGACAACCACAAATGACTCTAGTCGAAATCCGAAACCTGACCAAGGTCTTCCCTGTAGGTGAATCCATTTTCGGTGGGCGATCTCACGGCGAAATTCGGGCGGTCGATGATGTTTCTCTCGACATCCATCCGGGAGAGACGCTGGGGCTGATCGGCGAATCGGGGTCGGGCAAGAGCACGCTGGGCCGACTGGTGCTCAGGCTTATCGAGCCAACCTCGGGAAGCGTGCGATTCAACGGACGGGACCTGGTCTCGATGCCGGCCCGCGAACTACGCGCGTTGCGCCGCGACATGCAGATCATCTTTCAGGACCCTTTCGGATCGTTGGATCCACGGATGAGGATCGAGGACATCATCGCGGAGCCTCTGGTGATTCACGAAAAACTCGATTCAGAATCGCGGCAGGCCCGCGTGGCTGAATTGCTTCGCGTGGTTGGGTTGGATCAGTCCGCGGCGAGGCGATATCCCCACGAGTTCAGCGGAGGGCAGCGGCAGCGAATTGTAATCGCCCGTGCTCTGGCTTTGAAACCCAAGTTCATTGTGGCCGACGAACCGGTATCGGCGCTTGACGTCAGTGTGGGAGCGCAGATCGTCAATCTGCTGGCGCAACTTCAGCGGGAGTTCGGGTTGACGTATCTGTTCATCTCGCATTCGATGCCTGTTATCCATTATCTGGCGACACGGATTGCGGTGATGTATCGAGGGAAGATTGTGGAGGCTGGACCGACCGAGCAGATCACAACAGCTCCAGCGCACCCTTACACAAAGAAACTTCTCGAAGCCACGCCCGAGATTGTGGCCTGAGCTCAGCAGTGGGCGGCCTTGTTTCTCCTACTATTACGCGACTACAATCCGGGCGCGAGATTGTTTGAGGGAGGGATATGGATACGACTCAAGTGACGCCTGCCCCAGAGGCGAAACCGCTTTCCCAAGGCGAGCGCATCATCGACACGTTCATTGCGCCCAGTAAGACTTTCACTGACTTGAAACGCAGTGCCAGTTGGTGGTTGCCGTTCCTGATCATTGCGGTTGTCACCGTAGCGTTTGCCTACGTGGTCGATACGAAGATTACCTTTCGTCAGGTGGCAGAGAACCAGAATGCGGCATCGCCCAAGGCAACGCAGCGGATGGAACAAATGCCATCTGATCAACGTGCACGGACAATCAATGCTCAGGCCGTAGGCACCAAGTACGTCTCCTACGCATTCCCGATTATTCTGCTGATCCTCTACGCTATTTTTGCCGGGCTCTACCTCGCAACCTTCAAGTTCGGACTCGGTGCCGATCTTAAATTCAAGGTCTCGCTTGCCGTGGTGGTGTACGGAGCTCTCCCGCAGGTATTGAAAACGCTCCTGGCGATGGTCTCGATGGCGGCGGGAGCAAATCCGGAATCGTTCGTGCTGCAGAATCCCGTAGCAACGAATCCCGGTTATTTCTTGAGCCAGGCAGATTCGCCGTTTCTCTTCGGCATCTTGTCGGCAGTGGATGTGTTCATGATCTGGAGCCTGATCATTACAGCGATCGGCTACTCCTGTGTTACCAAGGTCAAACGCTCCACATCGCTTATTGTGCTCTTTGGCTGGTACTTGGCAGTCACACTGTTTTTTGCATCGCTCGGAGCGATGTTTTCGTGAGAAAGAACCAAAGGAAATGAACTCAACTGCGTGCCCGGTGTTGCCGATATCCTCAGGAGGCGTTATGAAGCGAGTCTTGATTGTCGTCCTATTCGCGATCACGGGTGTTGCCGGTGCTCAGGACAAGAACCCCGTTACATCAACGTTGAAGGAGATCCTGCCGCGCCAGCAGAAGAACCTGATCGCGGCGGTGGAAGAGATGCCCGCAGAAAAATTTTCGTACAAGCCTACGCCGCCACAGATGACATTCGGCAAGCTGGTCGCCCACATGATCGAAGCGAACGTTGAGCTTTGTGCGAAGGTTGGAGACATGTCGCCACCGCCTATGCATCAGCCTCAGGAAACGGATGGGAAAGACAAGCTGGTTGATGGGCTGAAGAAATCATTCGAATTTTGTAACGCTGCCATCGGACGAGCCAGCGACTCCAAGCTGGGAGATACGGTTGATCTATATGGCGGTCGGCAAGGCCCGCGTGTCGTAGCTTATTTCGCGCTTACCAACGACTGGGCTGACCACTACAGCGCCGCGGCCATGTATCTGCGGCTCAATGGATTGCTGCCGCCGACGGCGAAGAAGTGAGAAGAGCAGGTTTCAAAGGTTTCAAAGTTTCAACTTCGCATAAAGCGGGAATTCGGAAGCAAAGCAGGTCCTTCGCTTCGCTCAGGATGACAGTGAAGCAGGAAAGTGGAGAAGGTTGCGATCTAAAATGCGAAACCTTGAGACTTGCCTCTGCGAAATCTTGAAACCTGCCCGTCCGAAACCTTGAGACTTTGAAACTGTTTATTGGATCTGTACCAAGTCTCCAGCGGTAGTGGAGGCTGGGGCAGGATGCTGGGGGGCGCGCCAGGAATCGAAGATCGAGACCTGGTGAACACACGAAACCGTGCAGTGGGGGGCGCAACCCTTCTCTGTCAGATATTCGCGGCGGACGTCTTCGACTGAATATTTCTCAAGGGGAATACCAGGGTATCCGCGCTGCTGCGAGCAGTAATGAACCAGGCCGTCCTCACAAATGTATAAATAGCGCGCGCCGGCGCGGCATCGCCATTGATTCGGGCGTCCGAGGGCGATGTTGTCCTGAAAAGAATTGATGCGGGTGAAGCTGCGCTTCTCGAGCGCCTTCATCTCGTGATAAACGCGGCGCTCTTCATCCCCGAGCGGTTGTAGCTGGCCATCCCCGTCATGGATGATTCCCACGGTTGAACTGAACCCGAGATCGAGGGCTCGCTTGCCAATGGTGAGTGCATCTTGGGGGTTGCTGACGCCGCCGCCCACGACTGAGTTGATGTTTACGTGAAAGTCGGCGTGCTCAGCCATGAGCTGCAGCTTTTTGTCGAGAACCTTGAGGCTCTTCTTCGAAACATCGTCGGGCGTGACGTTGTCGATTGAAATCTGCAACCACTCGAGGCCGGCCTTGTTCAGGCGTTGAATGCGTTCTGCGGTCAGAAGGTATCCGTTGGTGATGAGGCCAGCGATCATCCCGCGCTTGCGGATGCGGCGGATGATGTCGTCGAGTTCAGGATGAAGCAAAGGCTCCCCACCGCTGATGGTGATGACTGAAGTGCCCAGCGAGGCGAGCTTGTCGATCCGCTGGAACATAGTTTCAGTCGGTACGGGCTTTGAGAAATCGTCGAATTCGTTGCAGTACTTGCAAGCCAGATTGCAACGGCGCACAGGAATAATGTGTGCCAGCAGAGGCTGTTCGGTCGAGGCTAATGCGCGGAACATTTCACGAGCGCCCCGCAGTTTGCGGTGAGCGCTCTTGATACGACGGCGCAGTAGTGTACGGCTGGATGGCATGAATCTAATCTTGTTATTAGAACATAGCAGCGCGGCAAGTGCGTCATTTCCAACAGTATTCGGGGAATTCAAGAGGCTAAACGGAGGAATTGAGGAGGCATCCGCATGTTCCAGATTGTGCGTCCTGAATTTTGGTAATGCGCATTGGATTGGCCTAGTTTGACGCGATGGTCTTCGGCACGATCTTTTGCAACTCTTGCCTCAGTTCGTCTGCCTTGAATCCGAACGGTCCAGGCTTGCTCTTGTAGGCGATTCTTCCGCTGGAGTCGATTACGTAGATGCGGTCGGGCCAACCGTTATATGCCTTCTCGGTCGAGTTGTCGAATCCGTCGATCACAGCTGGAAACTTGACGCCCAGTTTGCGAACGCAAGTTCCCGCCAAGCTCGCGCGCTCGTCAAAATTTGCCGGACTGGAGAAGACCAGGTGTTCTTTGACGTTGCTTTCGGATTGCCAGACATCGCTGGGGTGGGCTTCGAGAATGTAAACCGCGAGGAAGGCGACGCCTTTTCCGTAATCGTCGTAAAGCTTGTTCAGGGCAGGCACCTCCTGCCGAAAAGGAGGTCAGGTATAACTGCCAAAAATCAGAACCACGGGCTGTTTTCCGCTGAACGAGGCCAAGCGGACAGCGTCGGTCTTATCAAGCTTCTCGAGATTGAAGTCGGGAGCCGCATCACCGGGCTGGAGGCTGCCCGCTCGGGCGCGTACCCACATGGTTTCGAATGGAACGAGAACATACGCGAACTCGGGCATGCGTGACATGACGCGGCCAAAGGTCTCCGGACTCTGACGCATGGCCCACCAAACGAACCCGGCGAATATGATCCAGAGGAGTACTAGCCCCGTCACAATTCGCACGGTGATTTTCTTGGCTCTCGAAGTCATTTGCGTCGCCGCATGTGATCGCTCAAGCCGCATTTTCAATGAATACGTGCCCCGCGTGGCGCAGAGCTTCAACTGCTGCGACCATTGCGTGCTCCTTTACCAGAACATAGTCCGTGTCAAAAGTCGATAGTGCAAAAATCGAAATCTGTGCCTGGGCCAACGGTTGAAGAAACGATGCCAGAACACCGGTCATTGTGAATGGGAAGGGGCCTTCGAGTTTGAAGCAAGCCCAGCCGCGTTCGGATTTCACATCGATTGGCACCTGTTGCGCTAGGCAAACAATGGATAGTTCGTCGATGGTACGAGTGACGCTGAAGAACGGCTGCGCCCATGCAGGGAGGTTCGCATCGCTTGGAAGCTGGCAAACTGCGAACTCACCGGGGATTCGAGAAAAGCGTAGAGATGACATGAGTAATTCAGGATTTTCAGATTGATGATTCTAGATTGCAGAATTTGAGTATCGCCCCGACAATTCTTGCGAGATATGGAAAGTTCTGCAATCTACAATCTTAAATCTGCATTCTCAAGACACGGCCTTCTTCAACGCAGCTCTGGCCAACAGACGCGTTGAATCCAGCGTCGGCAGGGGCGAGGCTTCGGGCGTGACCAGCAGCGGGATCTCGGTACAGCCGAGGACAACAGCGTCGCAACCTTCGTCCTTTAAGCTTCGAATCACTTCCACGTAGTAAGCCAGCGAGCGCGGAGTGAAGATGCCGTTGACTAACTCGTCGAAGATGATCTGGTTCAACTTCTCCCGCTCTTTGGATCCAGGAATTCGATGTTCAAGGCCCGCTGCCTGTAGCTTTTCGGGATAGACGGGACCTTCCATCAGGTACTTCGTCCCGAGCACTCCCAGGCGCTTGTGATTTGCTCGCTGCGCCTCGCGTCCGACCTCCTCGGCAATGTGCAGCCATGGACGTGGGGAGCGGTTCTTTACGAGATCGAAAGGCTGGTGGACGGTGTTGTCGGGACAAATCATGAAATCAGCGCCAGCTTTTGCCAGCTTCTCGGCGGAGGACAGCATCAATTCGGCGACCCCAGCCCAGTCATTCGCGTAAATGCAATTCATGTATTGCGCGAGCGAATGAGTGTGCATCGAGACTTCCGGGTGAGCGTGTGTCCCGAGCAACTGGGAGCCTTCCAGACAGATGGTGCGGTAGCAGAGCGCGGCTCCTTCCGCGCTGCAAGCAACGATGCCGATGTGTTGGGACATGGAGAAATTCTAGATTGATGATTTTAGATTGCAGAATCTTACAATCTCAGGTGCCGGAATTTGTCCAATTCGACACAATCTTCAATCTGAAATCTTCAATCAGCAATCCTCGGAAGATTCCCACGGATGCTACTCCCTAATATAATCTGGGGTCGGTCTCCAGGAGGCCCAATGCGCGAAGTGATTGCTACTAAGGACGGTCCCCAGGCTATCGGTCCGTATTCGCAGGCGATCCGGGCAAACGGATTCGTCTTCGTTTCTGGGCAGGTGGCGATTGATCCCTCGAATCAACAAGTGATCTCCGGGGATGTGGCGGCGCAGACAGAACGCGTCCTGAAGAACCTGGAAGGGATCCTGAAGGCCGCAGGCAGCGGGCTAGAAAAAGTTGTCCGGTCGACCGTCTTCCTGAAAAACATGAATGATTTTGCGGCGATGAACGAAGTTTACGGCCGTCACTTTACCTCGGCGCCACCGGCTCGATCGACGGTTGAAGTCGCACGTCTGCCGAAGGACGTGCTCGTCGAAATCGATGTGATCGCTTTAGCTTGATTTCGGAAGAAAAATAATTACCGGAGGATTCATGCAGAAGACAATGTTCCTGATCGCAATGCTGGCGCTGATGAGCATCGCGATGGTAGCGCAGAAGAAAGACACAGCAGGCTCCAGCAGCGGACCAACCAAGGTGACTGGCGATGGCACCAAGCTTCCCGATGGCCTGCAGTACTGGGACATCAAGGAAGGGACGGGAAAAGTCGCTGAGAAGGGAAAGACCGCGGTCGTTAATTACACGGGATGGCTCACGGACGGGAAAAAGTTCGACAGCTCCATCGGTCGCGGACCCTTCGAGGTGGAGAACCTGGGCAATGCCCCGGTGATCAAGGGATGGAATGAAGGAATCGTGGGAATGAAAGTTGGTGGCAAGCGCCAGCTTCGCATTCCCGGGGACTTGGCCTATGGCAGTCGAGGATATCCAGGCGTCATCCCTCCCAACGCTACTCTGATCTTCGATGTAGAACTGCTGGATGTGAAGTAGAAACCCAGGTGTGAGGCGGGCAGAGATGCCCGCCCGACCTACTCGCCTGTATCACAAAATCGAAAATTCTGAGCTTGCTGAGAGGAAAGTGACAGCTTGCGCGGACAGGAATGTCCGCGCTACAGGCTCCGACTACGCCTTGACGACTTTGCCGCTGCGCAGGCAGGCGGTGCAGACGCGAATGCGCTTGTTGGCGCCCTTCACCTTGGCGTGAACCGGACGCAGGTTCACATTCCAGCGGCGGCGGCTCACGTTGTGGGCGTGGCTGACGGTATTTCCAAATTGCGGTCCCTTGCCGCAGATATCGCAAACTTGTGCCATGACTACTCCAGGTAGGTTGTTAACTGTTCAGGTAAAACATAAATTTTACCGGATTTGAGCGATTTCGCCAAGGTGAGGGAGCCTTGCCACACAAGCTAGAAAGCTTGAACCGCAGAGGACACAAAGGGACACGGAAGATCTGGCTTCGAACTACCTGATCATTTGAGCCTGGTGTTTGGACTTGAATGTAGATCGGCAACCCTGTGCGATACTGAATTTATGGTGGTTTCCGCGGATCCCAAGTCCGTTAAAGTCAACCTGACTACCGGTACAGGCGTGGATATTGAGTGGGGTGACGGCCACAAATCTCACTACTCCTTCACTTTTCTGCGAGATGCCTGCCCATGTGCGCTGTGCGATGAGGAACGGGGTAAGACCGACCGCGAGCCGGGTGAGCCTCCGAAAGCGACGCCGGGAAGTCTCCCTATGTTCAAGGCGGCTGCCAAGCCCTTGAGCGCGGAAGGTGTGGGTAAGTACGCCATCCGGTTCAATTGGAACGATGGGCACGAGTTGGGGATATATTCTTGGGCCTTTCTGCGCGACGTGTGTCCTTGCGAAGAGTGCAAGGCGGCGAGAGCAGCGACTTCGTAACGGTTGCATACTAAGTACCAATATTGCTATCGAGTCCGCTGCACGATTGCACTATAAGTCGGCAGGAGGTGCAGCATGCGCTTTCTTGCCATCATTCTGATCGCTCTCTTCTGCGTTCCTTCAGTCGCGCAATACGCGACGTCACAGAACACAATCGATGTCAGTGGTGACGCTGTCATCAAGGTTGTTCCAGATCGAGTTCGCTTAAGCTTGGGAGTCGAAACGCGAAACAAGGATCTTGAAACCGCCACCACACAGAATGACGCAATAGTACGGCGCGTATTGGGAGTTGGCCGCCAATTCCAGGTCGCTTCCGATGACATGCAGACCGACTATGTCCATGTCGACTTGGCCTACGACGAACACGACAACACTTTGGTCAGCTACTACTCTGTTTCCAAAGGTGTGGACATTTATCTGCGAGACGTCAGCAAGTTCGAACCCCTTCTGAAGGCGATTTTTCAGGCAGGAGCAAACCATGTTTACGAAGTCGAGTTCAGCACTTCGGAGCTGCGCAAATACCGCGATCAGGCCCGGTCCCTCGCTGTGAAAGCGGCTATTGAGAAGGCGAATGATATGGCAACAACAGCCGGACTTCACGTTGACAGCAAGCCGATTAGCATCAGTGCCTACAGCTACGGAGGAGGTAGCTTTTCCTACGGTTGCTGTGGGTATCATCGTTCATCCTACCAATCGCAAAACGTCATCCAGGAAATTGGCGGAGCGGCGAACGGCATTGATGATGGATCTGTGGCGCTAGGGAAAATTCCTGTAAGTGCCAGCGTGAGCCTGCGTTTCCAATTGCAGTGAAGGTGCGAGCTTGCCCGCGAGCGCTGGGGTTTTGAGTACCCCAGGGCAAGTCGCGGCTTTGGAGTTTACGTGGTCCTTGCAGCTCCCCTACCTCCTGTAAAATCAATCTAAGAGAATCCTTGGAGCAGCCCCACTTTTGTCTTTTCTCGACCAACTGAATCCTGAACAGCGCGAAGCTGTAGAAACCACCGAAGGGCCGGTGTTGATCCTGGCTGGAGCCGGGAGCGGAAAGACTCGCGTCATCACCTACCGGATCGCTCATCTGATCGAACACAAGGGCGTGCGGCCGGAGTCCATTCTGGCGATGACCTTTACCAACAAGGCCGCGGCCGAAATGGGCGAACGGGTAGAGAAGCTGGTGGGCGGGTTGTCGATTGCGAAGCCGGTGATTTCGACATTTCACTCGTTCTGCGTACGGGTGTTGCGGCGCGACATCGAGGCCTTGCAGATTCCGTCAAACGTGCCAGGCAAACCGCCGATTGGACATACGAAGAAGTTCGTCATCTATGACGAAGCCGACCAACAGCAGGTAGTGAAGTCGATCATGAAGCGGCTGGGCGTGGACGACAAGGAAGTCACGCCGCGCAGCGTGCTGGGACATATTTCCTGGGCCAAGAATCACATGCTGGACCCGCAGGAGGTCTATCTCAACTCCGGCGATCCGAAGACGGAGCGCGTTGCGCACATCTACGAGCAGTATCGGAAGGACTTGCGCAAGGCGAATGCGCTCGACTTTGACGATCTGCTGCTAGAAACCGTCCGCCTGCTGAAGGTCTCGGAGAAAGTCCGCGACTACTACAACAAGCGCTTTGAATACATCCTGGTGGATGAATACCAGGACACGAACCGGCCTCAGTACGAGCTGATGCGGACGCTAGCAGCGCTGCACCACAACGTGTGTGCCGTCGGAGATGAGGATCAGTCGATCTATTCGTGGCGCGGCGCGGACATCCGGAACATTCTCGAGTTCGAGCAGGACTTTCCAGAGGCGAAGATTGTTCGGCTGGAACAGAACTACCGTTCAACGCAAAACATTCTGCAGGGCGCGTCGGCAGTAGTTGCGAACAATATCAAGCGTAAAGGTAAGAACCTTTGGACGTCGCGACAAGGTGGATCGAAGATCGGTTACTACGAGGCTCCGGACGGGGAGAACGAAGCGCTGTTTGCCGCGGACTACATTGCGCGGTATATGCGCGAGGCGCTTGAACGCGGTGAAAACGGGCGAGCCGCTGTTTTGTATCGCATCAACTCCCAGTCGCGATTGTTTGAAGAGGCGATGCGGCGATACCAGCTCAAGTATCACGTGGTAGGTGGGTTCTCGTTTTATGAGCGGGCGGAAATCAAAGATCTAATCTCGTATCTAAAAGTGGTTCTAAATCCGGACGATTCAATTTCGCTCCTTCGTGTGATTAATACGCCGACGCGCGGCGTCGGTAAGACCACAATGGAGACTGTGGAGCGGGTGGCGCTCGAGACGGGGACGTCTCTATGGGGAGCGATCGGCGAAGTCATCAAACGGCAGTTGCTGCCTCCACGAGCGCTGGCGGCGCTGAAGTCGTTTCGTGATTTGATACAGGACGCTCGGGCGATGGCCGCTGGCACGTATGTTGAGCACTTGGAGCAGACAGCAGGCGAGTCGCCACAGGAAGGCACAGTTGCTGGGGATGGACTGGCGACTCCGCCAGCGGCGATTGAACGTCCGGAAGATGAAACTCAATTCGATCCGCTGTCGTTCGATTTCGGGGATGACGCGGTAGATGGGAATGACATTACAGAAAATGCGGGCAAAGGTGAGACGCCAGCGGAATCCGGGTTCCGAACTCCTGGCGAGGCGGCGCATACGGCGGAGTTGTTGAAGTTCCTGATCGACCGCACGGGATACATCAAGCTGCTGGAGGAGGAAGACACTCCCGAGTCGTTTTCACGAATCGAGAACTTGCGGGAATTGGTGAATGCAGCCATGGACTCGAAGGATCGTGGCGAGACACTGGACCAGTTTCTCGATCATGCGGCCCTGGTGAGTGATGCCGATGCCTACGATGAGCGGGCTCAGATTACGCTGATGACGCTGCACGCCGCGAAAGGGCTCGAATTTCCCCTGGTCTTCTTGTGCGGGATGGAAGAAGGTCTTTTCCCTCACTCTCGCACGTTTCTGCAGCCCGACGAGATCGAAGAAGAGCGGCGGTTGTGTTACGTCGGTATGACGCGCGCGATGGATACCCTAATCCTGAGCCGCGCGGTGTATCGGAGGCGATATGGCACGGACTTGCCGGAGGCGAGCGTGCCGTCGCGGTTTCTGGAGGAAGTTCCGCCGCAGTTGATCGAGGAGCTCGGCACAAGGCGTCGCAGCACCGGGACGTACGAGGGACGGACAGGTGTCTCAGCTTCGACGCGACACGCGACGACATCACGTCGGGCGGACTATGAGGATTCTCACTACGCCTACGAGGATGAGGACCAGAGTGCCAGTTGGACAAACAAGGAGAAGAAGCAGCAAAGTCCCACGAGGACCTACAACTCCATCGACAATATTGCCGAGTTTTTCGCCTCGAGGGGGAGGAAGTTCTCTGTGCCGAAGGTGCCTGTAGAGGAGCCGAAGGGAAAGAAGGGCTTCCGGCCGGGGCAGAAGGTTCGTCACCCGAAATATGGCGAGGGAACGGTCTATCAGCGGGAAGGTGATGGGGAAGAAGCCAAGCTTACGGTACAATTCCCTCGCTACGGCCTGAAGAAGCTGGTGGAGAAGTACGCGCAGTTGGAGAAGGCGTGAAAACCGGTCTTTAGTCCTTGGTCGTTAGCCACAAGCACTTTGAAAAATTGTAAAGAGGAACGATTTCATTCATGGCAAATACGAAGAGTTTGAGCAAAGAAGAACGTAAGAAAGCAAAGCGGGCGTCGCGCAAGAAGCAGCGGACGGAAAAACCGCGACCGAAGCGGACTACGCCTCGCGGATCGACGAAGCGCAAGATGAAGAAGATGGTACGCGGCGCGTCGAAGCGGTAAAGAGCCGTGCAAAGACCGTCAGTTTGAGCGGAGAGGGCCGGATGGTTTCAGGTCCATTCGCTCAGGCTATTCAGGAGACAAGCCCCTTTGGGACAAACAGCCACTACACCAAGCTCCTCTGGTTCAAGTAGTCAGCTTCTTTGTTGTAAGTCCATCGACAAGCTGATCTCGGATGCCCACGAACCGGGCAAAGAGCTGAAGAAGTCTCTCGGACCATGGTCGCTCACCGCGTTGGGCATTGGTGCCATCATTGGATCAGGCATCTTTGTTCTGACCGGAACGGCCGCGGCCGGAGAACACTTTGAGGCTCCCTCGATCCTGCATGCGCAGGTACTCGACCTGGTGAGCACGCTGTTGAGTACGGGCAGCACGTCGGGAGCGCTGCTGCATGGGCGTCCTCCTGCGGGCCCATCGATCGCGATTTCGTTTCTCCTGGTCGCCATAGCGTGCAGCTTTGCCGGATTGTGTTATGCGGAACTTGCGTCGATGATCCCGATTGCCGGCAGCGCGTACACATATTCGTACGCGACGCTTGGTGAGATTTTTGCCTGGATCATCGGGTGGGACCTGATCCTGGAATACGTTGTCAGTAACGTAGCGGTTGCGGTTGGCTTCAGCGGGTACAGTAAAGCCCAATTAGCGGCCTTCGGAGTGATACTTCCGGACAAATGGGCTAGTCCTGTCTTTGCTGCCGGGCATTGGACGGGCGCTTACTTTAATGTTCCGGGATTCTTGATCGTATTCATACTGACGTTATTGCTCGTCCGAGGAGTAAGAGAATCTGCCGAAGCCAACAACATCATGGTGGTGGTCAAGATCGGCGCCATCCTTACTTTTCTCGTTGTCGGCGGGATGCTGGTGAAGCCGGCGAATTGGGTTCCATTTGCGCCTTCTGGGTTTGCCGGAATCATCACGGGTGGTGCGATTGTATTTTTCACCTACATAGGATTTGATTCGGTATCGACCGCTGCTGAGGAATGCAAAAACCCACAGCGAGACCTGCCTTTTGGAATCATTACTTCCCTTGTGGTCTGTACCGTGCTCTACATCGGGGTAGCCATAGTGCTGCTAGGGATGATGAAGTACACGACTTTTGTTTCAGGACCGGCAGCTGAAGCCCCGGTGGCTTACGCGTTGAAGGAACTGGGAGCGCACCCGTTTTTCCGGTCGATGATCGTGGTGGGAGCGCTGACGGGAATGATCTCGTCGTTGCTGGTGTTCCAGTACGGCCAGGCGCGAATCTGGTATGCCATGTCACGGGACGGTTTGTTGCCCAAGCTGTTCTCAGCCGTGCATCCCAAGTTCAAGACCCCGCACTGGTCCACATGGATCGCCTGTTTCGCGGTCGGAATCCCTGCAGGGTTGGTGGATATCGGAGATGCCGCCGACTTGTCGAATATTGGAACCTTGTTCGCGTTTGCCCTGGTTTCCTTGGGCGTAATTTTCCTGAGAAGGAAGCAGCCGGACCGTCCGCGGGCGTTCCGCGTTCCGATGGTTCCCTGGTTCCCATTGATTTCAGTCATCTTGTGCGTCGGGTTAATGACCGGCCTCACTGTCATTACTTGGATTCGTTTTATCGTTTGGCTCTTCCTGGGACTTTGCATCTACGTCTTCTACAGCCGGCATCATAGTGAGTTCGCAAATCGCTGAGGTCAGAGGCAGACCTCAGATCGAAGATCCTTGATTGCAGATTGACCGAAGGCTTGGGGCGAAACCTTCGTGAACGCAGCGTTCCTTCGTCAGCTTGGCGGAGCCGGCGTTCTCTGCCCCTTCCCGCCATTCTGTAGCCGGGTGATCCTCATCCGTAACTCATGATTCGAACATGACTTCCCGCACGCTCTCATCGGCCAGCCGCTTTGCACAGTCCTTACCCAAGGCTGAGCTGCATTTGCATCTCGAAGGCTCGATCGATCCAGCCACTCTGCTGGAACTGCGGGACCGTCACGGCCGAAAGGGGACACTGGTTGAGGTCGAGGAATTGTATCGATATCACGACTTCACCGGCTTTCTTATGGCGTTCAAAGCCATCACGGAAGACCTGAAAGAGCCGAACGACTACGAATTCATTACCTACCGAATGATGGAAAGGCTAAAGGCGGAGAATGTGCTGCATGCCGAGGTATATGTTTCGGTGGGCGTATGCCTGTTTCGCAACCAGGACTTTGAAGCCATATTCGAGGGATTAGAACGGGGACGCGAGCGCGGAGAACGTGACTTCGGGATATCCCTGGTATGGATCTTCGATGCCGTCCGGCATTTTGGTGAGGAGGCGGCCCGGAAGGTTGCGGAACTGGCAGTTAGATTGAAGAGCGAGGCGGTGGTCGGATTCGGCATCGGGGGTGACGAGCGCCGAGCCGCTCCTGAGTTGTTCAGGGAAATCTATGAATACGCAGCCCGTGAGGGTCTTCGACTGACCGCCCATGCCGGGGAGACCACCGGCCCCGACTCGATATGGGGGGCGCTGAACCTGAAGGCGGAGCGCATTGGCCATGGCCTTAGCGCCTGGCAGGATCTCGAACTCGTGGAAGAGCTTGCTACTCGGCAGATTCCAGTGGAGATTTGTTTGACCAGCAATCTGCGGACGGGATGCTGTGCCGCCCTGGCCGACCATCCGGCGAAGAACTATTTCGACGAGGGGATCATGATCACCCTCAATACGGACGACCCAGGCCTCTTCGCGACCTCGCTCTCTCGTGAGTACCACCTTGCCCAGGATGCTTTCGGCTTCACCGAGGAGCATCTTAGGGAAATTGCAAGAAATTCTTTCGAAGCATCTTTTCTTTCTCCGGAAAAAAAGCTACAGTTCCTCCGCTTATTTGACGCGGCCGCCGCGCGCTAGCGGTCGGTGATGTTCTCTCGTACGTCGGAGCTGGGGCATGAGGGGACCATTCGTCGTCGTTCTGCTGTTGACCTCTTTTCTGTCAGCTGAGTGGAAGCCGCGGCATTCGCCCGGCGACCTCGTCATTACCAATGTCAACGTAATCGATACGCTGGAAGGGAATATCTTGCGCGGCCGCACCGTAGTCATCCGGCATGGCCGCATCAAGGCAGTTGCCAAGGTCGGCCTCATCGATACCCGCGGGATCCAGGTAGTGAATGCTGGAGGCAAGTACCTGATCCCGGGATTTTGGGATATGCATGTTCATACCGGCGACTTAGGCAAATCATGGGATGACAAAGCGCTCTTTCCGCTGTTTATCGCCAACGGGGTGACCGGCGTGCGCGATATGAGTCTCGATCAGGACAGTCTGAAAGAGAGGCAGGAAAGGATTGAGCGAGGCGACATTGTCGGTCCGCACCTGGTGGTTGGTCCGGCGCTGGCGAAGAGGGCGAACGCAGCTCATTTTCTGAACATCAGCGATGCCGGCGAACCCCTTGCCCTTGCAGCCTTCGAAAATGCCGATCACACCGCGCTTGCAGGACATCGAGCGATCGATGGACTCCGACTCTCGTTGGCCACGTCAGTCAGCGGAGCTAATGCCGGATTCCGGCAAGCCAGCGCGAGTGGATACTTTGTTCCTCCCCACGCACGACTGGAATTCAGTATGGAACACCTTAACGCCGAGCTGGTCGCTTGTTCATCGCAGGAAGAAGAGCTGAAGGAGGAAAGATCCCAGGCCTCGGCTAATCGCGATCTTGACGGTTACTGGGCAGTCGGAATGAAGGCATACGAGACCTATGATCCGGCGAAGGCGTGGGATCGTTTCGTCCAAATATCGAATAATGCCACCTGGCAGGTGCCTGCGCTCGTGTGGACACAAGCCGCGGCTGACATCGACCGGCCGACTTTAACCCGCGATCCCCGGTTGTTGTATGTTTCTCCCGCAGTGCGGCAACAGTGGCGTCCGGAGGGACTACTAGCGCAGGTAAATCCGCAGCGCCTGTTGGAACTGAAGGCCCAGGCCGCGCGCAGCCTGGAATTGGTACGATCCATGCATCGCGCTGGAGTGCAATTCCTAGCCGGAACAGATGCGCCGGCACCTTATGTTTTCCCGGGATTCAGCTTGCACGACGAGATGGAACTCCTGGTAAAAGGGGGCCTCACGAATCTGCAGGCTCTACAGGCCGCAACATTTAACGCTGCCCTGTTTCTCGTCAACCTCGATCAGTACGGCATTGTCCAGGAGAACCATGTCGCTGACCTGGTTCTGCTGAATGAAAATCCACTTGAAGATATTCGTAATACGCGGAAAATCTTTGCCGTCATTGTTGATGGGAACTTGTACTCACGACAGGATCTGGACAAAATGCTAGGCCGCGTCCAGGAATTGGCGGATCAGGAGTAGCGCTAGGCGACGAGAGCGAACCCCTACGCGATCACCACACAAGGCTAGATTTTTTGCAGGCGTTGGACGTCGTGCACGCCGGCAATCTTTCGAACGCCGCCCAAGATGTTCTCGAGGTGCTTCAAATCTGCGATATCGAGCACGATGTCGATATTTGCCTGGCCATTTGAGGTGCGCGCTTCGATGTTGCGGATGTTCGTCTTGCTGTCGCTGATCACGGCAGTAATAGACTTCAGCATGCCGAAACGGTCATCGCAAAATACCGTTAGTTTTACCGGATATGAGGCGGGTGTGCTGTCATCTCGAGCCCACTCCACGTCAATGCGGCGCTCAGGTTCGTACAGCAGGTTCATGACATTAGGGCAATTCTGCGCGTGTACGGCTACGCCCTTGCCGCGTGTCACGTAACCCACGATGACTTCACCGCGAATGGGATTGCAGCAACGCGCGCGGTAAACCAGCAAGTCACCGTGGCCTTTCACTCGTATTGCGTTGTTGTTGTTGTCGCTGCCGAAGACCCGGCGTACGACGCTGGCAATGCCGCTCGATTTGTCCCCCTCGGCTTCACCCATCGGCTCGCTGCCGGCTGGAATCAACTTTGCGAGCACCTGTCGCGCTGAATACTTGCCATAGCCGATGCCAGCCATCAGGTCATCCGGACGGCCGAGGCCATAATCTGACGCGATCTTGGTAAGTTCCTCGTCCTTTACTTCCTTAAGCGCAATCCGGTACTTGCGAGCTTCTTTCTCGATGAGCTTCCGTCCGATTTCAATGGCGCGCTCGCGCTGATGGACGTTTAGCCAGTGCTTGATCTTGTTGCGCGAACGCGAGGACTTGACGATGGCGAGCCAATCGCGGCTGGGCTTATGTCCAGTTTGGGTCAGAATTTCGACGATGTCGCCACTATGCAGGCGATGACGCAGGGGCACCATGCGGCCGTTGACCTTGGCGCCGACGCAGCTGTGCCCTACTTCAGTGTGAATGGAATAAGCGAAATCAATTGGCGTGGAATCGCGTGGCAGCACGACGACTTTGCCTTTCGGCGTGAACGTGTAGACCTCTTCTGGATAGAGGTCGATTTTCAGCGTGGAAAGAAATTCATTGGGATCGGATACATCGCGCTGCCATTCGACCACCTGGCGCAACCACGCGAGGCGCTGTTCATCTTGCGCCGAGACTGGGCCATCCTTGTACTTCCAGTGCGCAGCGATGCCTTCCTCGGCCATCTTGTGCATCTCTTCGGTGCGAATCTGGACTTCGAAAGGCGTGCCTTCGTCCGTAATCACCGAGGTGTGCAGCGACTGGTAAAAATTCGGCCGCGGCATAGCGATGAAGTCTTTGATGCGTCCCGGAACGGGGCGCCACAGGTTGTGGATGATGCCGAGTACGGCGTAGCAGTCCTGCAAGGACGTGGTGATGATGCGCATGGCGAACAGGTCGTAAACCTGGTCCACGCTGATGCGCTGCCGGACTAGTTTCTTATGGACGCTGTAGACACGCTTGACGCGGCTCTCCACTGTAGCGGTGATGCCTGCCTCTTTTAGCTTGTCGCGTATGACCTGGCTGACGCGAGCGAGGAAAGCCTCACCCGTTTTACGACGCGACTCGACTGCTTCTTGTACCTGCTGATAACCGATGGGATCAACGTAGCGAAAGCCGAGATCCTCCAGTTCGCCGCGAATTTTGCCCATCCCCAGGCGATGCGCGATGGGCGCATAGATTTCCAGCGTCTCGCGGGCAATCTTCTGCTGGCGTTCGGGGGGCAAGTGTTCGAGCGTCCGCATGTTATGGAGACGATCGGCCAGCTTGATGAGGACGACGCGGATATCATCGACCATGGCCAGCATCATCTTGCGAAGGTTTTCGGCTTGCTGCTCTTCGCGTGAGGCAAAATCGATAGCACTGATCTTGGTGACACCCTCGACGATATGCGCCACCTGCTCGCCGAATTCCTTGCGGATGTCAGTGACCGTGACAGAGGTATCTTCGACCGAGTCGTGAAGAAGACCCGCGGCGATGGCGACCGGATCCATCTTCATTTCGGCGAGTACGAGCGCCACTCCCAGGGGATGAACCAGGTAAGGCTCCCCGGATGCGCGGGTTTGCCCGGCATGATGCTTCTGGGAGTAGTCGTAGGCCTTGCGGATGATTCCCAGATCGTCAGCAGGACGATTCGTCCGCATCTTTTTCATCAGCTCTCGAAATTTGGTGACGGTGAGAGCTGTGGTTGCGATCTGTTGACGCAGGGTCGCCATATGCCTTTGATCCGGAAAACCATGAGGGAGGCGACTGCCGGGCAGACGGAGCAGCGCAGGATTCCCCGGTACCTTGATTATAGCGTCGAAGAGTTAGATGCGACGGCCGGTACAGTTCTGCTACTCGGCATCCAGAGTGCCTGTCCAGACGAGCCTTCTGCTAAATTTGTTTTATGGCAATGGATATGGGTCGAGTGCTGGTCAGCGGAGCTTCGGGGCCGATCGGATCAGCTCTCTTGCCCTCGCTTCGATCTGCTGGATATCAGGTCACAAGGCTGGTACGTGGAGCCGCGGGCAACGATCAGGTGACATGGGATCCCATGCAGCCGCTCGATCCAGCCAAGGTGTCAGGCTTCGATGCTGTCATTCACCTTGCCGGAGAGTCGATTGTCGGGCGGTGGACTGAGAGCAAGAAGCGGCAGATCAGGGAAAGTCGGTCCAAAGGCACACGGCATCTGTCGGAAGCCCTTTCGCGAGCGGCGCAGCGTCCTCGAGTATTCGTTTCAGGATCGGCAATCGGATACTACGGTGATCGCGGAGACGAATTGCTAGGTGAAGACAGCGCCTCCGGTACGGGATTCCTGGCCGAGGTTTGCCGTGAATGGGAGCACGCGACTCGGTCGGCCGAAGATGCTGGTATTCGCACGGTGCACATACGAACGGGGCTGGTGCTATCGAAATCTGGCGGGGCGTTACCGAAGATGCTGACACCGTTCCGGCTGGGGCTTGGCGGTCCAATGGGCGACGGCCGCCAGTGGTGGAGCTGGATCGATGTCGAGGACCATATTGGGGCTATTCATCACGTCCTGCAGAATAACGCCATACAGGGAGCAATCAATTTGGCGGGACCGAAGCCGGTTACGAACGCGGAATTCACAAAAGTTCTAGGTTCGGCACTCTCGCGTCCGGCGATATTTCCTGTGCCATCGTTCGCGGTTCGCTTGGCATTCGGACAAATGGGGGACGAATTGTTATTGGCTAGCCAGCGCGTAGAACCTGCCAAGCTGATCGCGAATGGATTTTCGTTTTGGTATCCGGACTTGCGGAGTTCGCTTGATCATATCCTGAGGTCTCCGAGGTAGCGTGAGCTGCAACCAGGTTTCCTGTGTACCCATGTGCTCTGATCTTGGAGGTAAACTTCGGGGATGAACGCTTCTTCAGGTGAGTTGTTCGGCGCGAGGGACGGAACTCGTCCGGATCATTATTTGATTGCCTACAGCGATGGAGGGGCGCGAGGAAATCCCGGGCCTGCCGGCTATGGTGTGGTGATCCAGGATGAAAGCGGACGCAAGGTCGCTCAGCTTAGCCAGTATCTCGGACACCAGACCAACAACGTTGCCGAGTATCAGGGCCTGATTGCGGCGCTAGAATATGCGGCCGACCATGAGTTCAAGGCGTTAAAGGTGATTAGCGATTCCGAGCTTCTGGTAAAGCAGATTCGCGGAGAGTACAAGGTCAATAACCCGACGCTCAAGGACCTTCACGGGCGCGCCAGACAACTGATCCGGCAATTGAACTGGTTCAATATCCAGCATGTCCTTCGGGGAAAGAACCGAGATGCAGACCGGCTGGCGAACGAAGCCATGGATAAGGGAATGGGCCGGCCTTTCACGAGTCGTAGCGATCAGACGTCGTCCGCACAGCTTAAGGAGTTTGAAGGTGTCGTGCGTAACGGAGTGATCGAACTATCTGACGCGACGCTGCCGGAAGGAACACGGGTGCAGGTTCGAGTGAAACGGTAATCCGCCCTTGCTGCACCCTCGATTACTTGTCAGAAAGTTCTCGACGTCACTCGCATCGACCTAATTGGCCCATCCGTGCAAGCGGTGGTCTGTTCCGACATAGTTCCCAACCACATGTCCGCCGTTGGTGATACCGGTGGCCACACTCCCGCCATTCGAGAACGGAATCTGGACGTACTCAAGTGTTCCGTCTGCGTCTCGTTGAAATGCAGCGGACCCGGGACCAACATTGGCATAGCCGACGATGACGCCGGAGTCGTTGATGGCGAGCCCTACGTTGCCAGTACTGCCATCACTCTTGAAAAGATTGATGGTGCCATCCGTATCGCGGAAGAAGCCGGCGAGGACACCGAGGTCATCGTAGAACGCGCCTGTGACCTGGCCGAGATTATTGATAGCCATAGGCTGGGTCATGCTGGTGGTTCCCGGAGCGGCGTCAAAGATGATTAGGGTCCCGTCGGGCTCACGTATGTACCCATGCGTAGCCGAGTCGTCAGAAAAGAATCCGGTGATTTCCCCAGCGGCATTGATGGCATTAGCGGTTGTTACCTGGGTGGCACCAGGCACATCGATCAAAATGGAAGTGCCGGAGAAATCCCAAAGAAAACCATGACCTGTGAGATTGCTGATTGCGCTACCCACCACTTGGCCGGAATCATTGATGGATCGCGCGATCGTGGACTCGATGCCGGGAATGGTGATGTTCCGAACATTTCCGTGCGCGTTGCGCAAAAAGCCTGGCGATTCGCCGACTGCCGCGCCGCTGGCATTCACATCCAGAACTTCCGTGAAGCTCGAGCCTGGCTGATCGATTGTTACGTATTGCCCATTTCTCTTGCGCAAGAAGCCGTGGGTTACGCCTCCGGCGTCGGACCAGTTACCGCCGATCCATCCGGTCTCACTGACGGCCTTTGGCATGGTGTTGCGAGCCGTGGGAACGTCGAACGAGATGAAGCCATTCTGGGCATAAGCAGGAAACTCCAGGCAGAAAGCCAGAAGAATCAAGGCTGCGAGAATCGTGCATGGCGCAAAAGCTGGCAGAGGGTGCTTCCTCATGAGTGTCTCCTCAGGTAGGTACAAAAGGGCCCGGGTGGAGGCGGTAAGGATAGTCCAGTAAGTTCGCCAAATGCAAGCGAGTCGACTAGTTACATTCTAATGGAGCAATATAGGAAGGGTTATTGCTAACCTTCTTACCCTAACCTTCTTACTCCCCGGAGGTATGGTCGTGCACGATTTTCCATCCGTCGGGGAATTTTTTAAAGATCAATGTAAAGATACCGTGCGGTGTCTTTCCGTCGGAGAGAGTCAGCTTCCAGGCTCCCCGAACAAAAGCCGCGTCCTTAGCGAGGGGCTGGATATCCAGATCTGAAAATTCCAGTTGTCCCATCTCGTGCCCCTCGCTCTGATAACTCTTGCGGTAGCGGTCGAGCGTTGGTTGCCATCCCGACGTGCGATTCGTTCCCGAAAAGAACGTGAGGTCAGGAGAATTCCAGTAGCCAAGCATGAAGGCGTCGAGGTCGTGCCGGTTCCATGCGGCTTGCTGCTGCTGTAATACGGCGCGAACAGCTACTTGAACTTCGTCGGACGCGTGAGCCGGGAAAGTTAGAAACAAAGTAGCCAGGCAGCACATCATCAGCACGATTGACTTGGTCATTCGTAATGCCTCTCAAAACCAATGTTTACGCTTGAAGTACAAAAGCACGAGCATGGTGGAAGCCGCCATTACGGCTACGGCAAACAGGGTCCCATGCGGACGTGTCGCCCATGGCAGCGGCAGGTTCATGCCAAAAAATCCCGTGATGACGACCAGCGGCAGAGCGACAGTGCCCCAGATGGTCAAGATCTTCATCACTTCGTTCGTGCGATTTGCAACCGCTGACAGGTAAATATCGAGCGAACCAGTAAGAAGGTCGCGGTAGGTTTCGAGCAAGTCGACTACACGCAACAGGTGATCGTAAACATCGCGCAGGTAGGGATCGAGATCATCTCCGATGAGGCCGCGTTCGCGGCGCACCAGGGTGTTGACTACCTCGCGCATGTCAGCCGCGTTGCGGCGAAATTCAATCAGCTTGCGTTTAAGTCGAAAAATTTCCCGCAAAATCTCGGGGCCGGGATGTTCGAGAACGTCCGATTCCAGATCGCCAACGTGCTCGCCGACACGATCAAGCATGGTGAGATAGTCGTCGACGGCCAAATCGAGCAGGCGATAAAAGATCTGATCGAGGCGCGTGATCTGATTTTGTTGCGCAAGCTGTTGAACCCGGGCGATGACCGCGCAGTCCGACTTATGGACAGTGATCAGGAAATCGCGGCCCAGGAAGACATCGAGGTCATCGAAGTGGACTGTGTTCTTACCCAAATGTACATGTTTGAGGATAGAGAAGATGTAGTTGCCGTATTCATCGGTCTTGGCACGCTGCGGCCGGTGCCGAGTGTCCTCAATCTGCAATTCGTGGAGATGAAACCGAGTGGCGAGTTCGTCGAGATCGGGAGACGAGGGGTCAGGGATGTTGTACCAGGCCACGCCTGGCAAAGGCTGCTGGGCGCTCATGCGTCAGCCAGTATAGATGGAAGTAGCCATCGACTGCTGACGAAACAGTTAACGGGGATACTTTGTCAGGCTCGCGACTTTGCTTTGGCCAGTTTCACAACTTCCCAGGGCCGCTTCGGACGCTCAGTCTTGGGCTTGTCGCGATCCACAATACGGTCGTATTGATACGATTCGCTCACGGTTCCAAGCGATTCGTTGTAGAGACTTGGAAGATTGAGTGCTTCTTTCAGCTCTTCGGTAAACTTGTGCAACGCTTTCAAGTGATCAGCGGTTGCGGGGACTTCATTCTTGGAGGTCTTCAGGAATTGCTGATACCCCTTATTGACCAGCTTGGAGATTTCGCTCCCGATCATGTAGCCGGGGTAGGCGAAGATCTTCACTCCGTCGCCATCTTTCTGGATGGCGGCGGAACAGGTGTACTTCTTCAGGAACACCCGGCCTTGCGTGCCTGGAGCTTCAATCAAATCGAAACCGTTATCGCGCAACCAGCTGACTGCGTCTTCGTAGGTGCGCTGTTCCAAAACCTTAGACATCGTGGCTACCTCTGTTCCCAGGAACAAAATATTAGATGCGGCTTGCACCAAAAAGTGCGGTCTCGCACATACTCTGGATCAAACTCCGTTCTCTTATAATCTAATTTCGAGTTCGGTATTACAGGATTCGTCGTATTCGTCCATTACGATGGTCATGGATGACTTGCCCTCACGTATGCGACAACTGCACGCACAGCACGCTCAAGTTGCTGACACGACAGAACATGTGCGTCATTCCTCACGTCTGGGTCAGCATACGCTGGAGCGAATTGGGAACACTCCGCTGATTCGCTTCGAACGCATTGCGATCGAGCTTCCTCATGTCGAGTTGCTCGGCAAGGCGGAGTGGCTCAATCCCGGAGGCTCGGTCAAAGATCGTGCCGCGGCGAACATTGTCGCCGAAGCTCGACGCCAGGGGAAACTCACGCCTGGCAAAATTCTGCTCGACTCAACCAGCGGCAATACTGGAATTGCATATGCCATGCTTGGCGCGGCGCAAGGTTTTCCAGTCACACTCTGCATGCCGGAAAATGTTTCTGTCGAGCGCAAGCGCATTCTGCATGCATACGGCGCCAACATTATTTATACCGATCCGGGCGAGGGCTCTGACGGCGCGCTCCGTACCGCCCGCGAGCTCGCCAGCAAGCATCCTGACCTTTATTACTACGCCGACCAGTATTCCAACGACGCCAACTGGCAGGCTCACTACCATGGCACAGCCAACGAAATCTGGCAACAGACGGAAGGGCGTATCACGCATTTCGTTTCCATGCTGGGAACCAGCGGAACCTTTGTCGGGACCGCGCGGCGGCTGAAAGAGCTGAATCCGAACATCAAGTGCATCTCGCTGCAACCTGACTCGCCGTTCCACGGTATTGAGGGCGCCAAGCACATGGCCAGCGCAATCGTGCCCAAGATTTACGACGCGTCACTGGCGGATGAAGACCTGGGAATTTCGACAGAAGAATCGTATGCGATGGCAAAGCGGCTGGCGCCGGAGGAGGGCCTGCTGCTGGGAATCTCAGCGGCGGCAGCAGTTGTGGGATGCCTGCAAATTGCGCGAGCGTTGAAGAAGAATCAGGCGGCAGTGTTTGTGACGATCTTGTGCGACTCGGGGGACAAGTATTTGAGCGAGAGGTTTTGGGAAGAGAAATAGCTGTCAAATTGGAGGATTTCAGGATTTTCGAATTGACGGATTGAACACCGTCACTTACTCGGAAGTTTTGACAATAGTCAACATTGGGAAGTCCCAATTCGGCAATTCTAAAATTCAACAATCCGAAAATTCAGAAATTCTAAAAATTTTGAAATCCTAAGTTTTGCAAGTTTATGATCACCCTTTCCCAGCCTATTTATGACCAAATTCGCCAGCATGGCGAGGAGACGTATCCGCACGAGTGTTGTGGAGTTTTGCTCGGTACGATGAATGGCGAGGATCGGATCGTCACATCAGCGGCACGATGCACGAACACGCGCACCGATTCGCCCCACAACCGTTATGACATCGATCCGAGAGAACTGGTACGCATACAGCGTGAGGGGCGCGAGCGCGGCGAGGACATATTGGGGTTCTATCATTCGCATCCCGATCATCCGGCGCACTGGTCGAAGACAGATCTCGCCGAGGCTCATTGGTTCGGGTGTTCCTACATCATCACCAGCGTGGAGAAGGGAAAGGCTGTGGCGACCAATTCATTCCTGCTCGACGGGACCGATGAGCACGATAAGCATCTCGATCCGGAAGAGATTCGGATTACCAAGTAGAATCAAGCGCTTTAACCGAGAGGTCCATACTCAAACGATGGCGATCCACTTTTTCGACCCGTGGGTAGGCCTGAGGCTATGGAAGCTGAATCCTCCGTCTAGCCACCGGCATCTTTAAGTAGATACACGCCGTGTGTTCACGGCGCCCAACTAAGTCTATGAAAATTCTGCTCCCCACGCCGTTGCGGCAGTATTCCAACAAGCAGCCCTCGGTCGAGCTCAAGGCCTCCACCGTAGGCGAAGCGTTGTCAGGACTGGTTTTACAGCACCCCGACTTGCGCAAGCACCTTTACACAGAGGACGGCAAACTGCGGGCCTTTGTGAATGTTTATCTCAACGATGAAGACGTGCGGTACCTGGAAAAAGAAGCCACCCCAGTGAGCGATAGTGATACCATTTCCATCGTGCCCTCCATTGCCGGAGGAAGTGAAGAATCCTAGAATTGTCGAATTGACGGATATAGAAATTGACGAATTGAAAGATTTACGGATTGCCAAATTGAACCACCCCTGCACAAACTGCTGTTGTCGCTTCTGCTGCTGTTAGTCCTCGGCTGTATTTAAATTCGTAAATCTTAAAAATTTGGCAATTCAAAAATAAGAGGTTCATATGGCCACCACAACCGAAGTTAGACCCGAGGCAGTCACGTTAAACAATGACGAGATCCTGCGCTACTCGCGCCACCTGATCATGCCGGAGGTCGGCATGGAAGGTCAGCTCAAGCTGAAGGCGGCCCGGGTTCTGTGTATCGGCGCCGGCGGCCTGGGTTCCCCGCTTGCTTTGTACTTGGCGGCGGCAGGGGTCGGCACACTCGGAATTGTGGACTTCGACGTGGTGGACTACACCAACCTGCAGCGACAGATCATCCACTCCACCGAGGACGTCGGCCGCAAGAAGCTGGAATCCGCAACGGCGAGCCTGAAGGCAATCAACCCTTTTGTGGAAGTGGTGCCATTCGACACGCGGTTGAGCAGCGCAAACGCACTAGAAATCTTCCGAGGTTTCGATGTGATCGCTGACGGAACTGATAATTTCCCGACCCGTTACCTGGTGAATGACGCATGTGTGCTGACTGGCAAACCAAATGTCTACGGATCGATCTTCCGCTTTGAGGGACAGGCCAGTGTGTTTGCTACAGAAGATGGACCGTGCTATCGGTGCTTGTATCCCGAGCCCCCACCGCCCGGGCTGGTTCCTTCCTGCGCGGAAGGCGGAGTGCTTGGAATTTTGCCTGGGCTTGTGGGCGTGATGCAGGCGACGGAAGTGATCAAGCTCATCCTTGGCAAAGGCGACCCGCTCGTGGGCCGATTGCTGTTAGTCGACGCTCTGGGAATGAAGTTCCGCGAGTTGAAGTTGCGAAAGAATCCCGACTGCCCGGCTTGCGGTACGCATCGGACGATTACAAAACTGATAGACTACAACGAGTTTTGTGGAATCCGAGGCGAGGAGAAACCAGTGGAAGCGGGCGTTCCTGAGATACAAGTAGAAGAACTCAAACGGCGGCTGGATGCGGGCGATGATCTATATGTGCTCGATGTGCGCGAACCGCACGAATATCAGATCTGCAACATCGGCGGTCACCTGATTCCCCTGGGTGATCTAGCGAACCGCGTACATGAGCTGGATTCCAGCCGTGAGATCGTGGCGCACTGCCGCTCTGGCGTGCGTAGCGCAAAGGCAGTAGTGTTCCTGCAACAGGCAGGATTCAAGAAAGTCACGAATCTAGCCGGCGGAATTTTGGCTTGGGCGGATCGTGTCGATCCTAAGATGCCGAAGTACTAAGAGATGCCACAGAGGACGCGAACCTGTACTAGCTTGCGGTTAGTCGGCCAACCTTCGTCGTCCTCTATGCTTCATTAAGAAGTCATCTTGCTTTTTTTCTAATTCCCGTCATAATGTCGCATTCCACTCTTCCCCCCACGGGAGATTTCATGCCACTTCTATGGCGCACTTTGCGTGCCACGGCATTCGTGTGTCTGATGTTGTTAGCTTCAATGGCTTTCGGCCAGGGTATCGCTCCAAACTCTGATCCTACTTATCAGCAACTCCGTAATATCGGTTTAGGTGGAGAAGCAGTTTCGATCAATAATTTCGACCTGAAGCGGGATGCTGCCACTTTCCATCTTCGATCGGGCACAGTTTGCTTCCTGTCTCCTGTGCAAGGTAAGGTCACGGGTGCCGTGTTCATCGGAGATGGAAACATGGTCCTTACACCTCCGTTGCCGATAGAGCGCGCCAGTTTGAAGTTGTTAACCAAGGAGGATGAGTTCAGCGAAAACTTCAACCAGATGGTGCTCCGCTTTACGGACAAGACATACGAAGAAATCAAGAAGGTCGGCGGGACCTCGTCGGGTGGTTGCGATCCTGCCGCTCTTCGCGAGAGTCAGAATGCCATGCGGCACGATCACATGCTGAAGTGGAACCTGGATGCACGAATCCTGCAGGACGTTCTAGGCGGCGAACCTGGGGGATTTTTTCTGGCCTTTGTTCATGGCAAGCGATACAACGATAAGGAAATCTTCGCGATCGATCCGCATGGAGCGCCGCCGCTCATCCACACTGTTGCTCCGGAGGAAGTGGAGCTAATTACGTACGATGAAAATAAGCTTGGGACCTGGACAGCATTCCACTTTTCAGCCGAATACAAGAACGGTACCGCCACCGGCACCGAAACGAATGGCGCGATTCAAATCGAGCATCAGCAACTCGATACCACGATCGAAAAGAATGCGAACCTGACTGGCAAGGCTGCAACAACTTTCGCGTCGCGAAGTACTGGCCTGCGCGTGGTTCCACTCAATCTTTACAGTACATTGAGGGTGCAGAGTGTGACAGGGACAGACGGACAGCCGCTCCAGTTTGTCCAGGAAGACAAGAAGGATGATGCCGACTTGTATGTCATCCTGCCAAAGGGGTTAGCGCAAGGCGAGAAATACACGATCACAACCAGTTATACGGGGAAAGACGCCGTCAGCAACGAAGGAGGAGGCAATTACTTTCCTATCGCTCGCGACAGCTGGTATCCGAACCACGCAAATGGATCTCTTGGTCAATATGTGTCCTACGACATGACCTTCCGGATCCCAAAGGGCATGAAGATAGCTGCTACCGGGACCATGGTAAGCGAGAGTAACGACGGCGGACAGAATGTCACCGTTTGGAAGAGTGTAGTTCCACAGACCGTCGCAGGATTTAATTTTGGGAAATTCAAAGTCGAAGAGGCTAAGCTCACCAAACCGGAATACCTCGTCCAGTCATTTGCCAATCAGGAGCCGCCAAGCTGGGTCACTGGGCTCCAACATGAGGTGAATGATGATCTACCGACACAGGCACCACGCGAAATGCCAGGCGTGGCGTTGGGAAACATGAACACGACAGGCCTAATCAAGAAAGCGCTGGCAGACGGTGAACTCTCAGTCGAGCTTTACAACGATTATTTTGGCACTCCACCTTTCAAGCGAGTGGCGCTCACTCAACAGACGAGTTGCGGATTCGGGCAAGCTTGGCCGGGTTTGGTCTGGATACCCATGTGCTACTTCTTCGATACCACGGTTCGCCACAGCCTGGGCATGGACTTCGGCGATCGCGGATATTGGAAGATCGTGACACCTCATGAAGTCGCACATCAGTGGTGGGGACATACCGTTGGTTTTAATTCTTATCGTGATCAGTGGATGAGCGAGGGCTTTGCGGATATGTCGGCGTCGCTCTTCGTCCAACTGATTGAAAAAAATCCCAAGAAGTTCCTGGAATTCTGGAACGATGAACGGGATCTGTTGCTCGAGCGCGACGCAATGGGATTTCGGGCCATCGATGTAGGGCCAGTCACTATGGGATATCGCATGAGTAATTCGCGAACAGGCGGCGCGACGCGGCGATTGATCTATCCCAAAGGCGCCTACATCCTGCACATGGTCCGCATGATGATGTGGGATCGCAAGACCGGCGATCAGGACTTCAAGGCGACCATGCACGATTTCGTGACCACGTATTCCGGTCGCGCGGCTACTACCGAGGACTTCAAGGCCATGCTGGAAAAACACATGACAGCAGAAATGGACTTGGATGGAAATCACAGGCTGGATTGGTTCTTTAACCAATATGTGTACGGTACAGCGCTGCCGACCTACAAGTTCGACTATTCATTCGACAAAACTCCCGAAGGAGACGTGCTATTCAGCTTCAAGGTGAACCAGATGAATGTGGATGACTCGTTCCGCATGTTGGTCCCAATATATGTTGATCTCGGAGACGGACGAGCCGTGATGCTCGGAAGGGCACGATTGAAAGGCAATACTTCGGTCGAACAAAAGGTCCCGCTGAAAGGCGTGAAGGACGCACCGAAACGCGCCATGCTCAATTATTACGACGACGTGCTGGCGTCAAATTGAGGAAAACGCCGGGATGGGTGAGGAGAGCCCATCCCGGTGAGTTTTTTAGGTCAACTACTGATTCGAATTGGTGCTGTTTTGAACCTTCGCCGACTCGCCGCCAATGGCGAACGCGAATTTCTTACCGGCAAGCCGAATCTCCGAAATCGAACGAGTGCCGTCACTGTTGTTATTGACAACGGCAGCGTTGTCATACGCCGGACGATTCAGGTCTACCATGTGAGCTGGAACAGTAGCTACTACATCTTTGCCCTTGCTGATCTTCAGATCGACATTCGGGCCATTTCCTTCCCAAGTGACCTTGTACTCGCCGGGCACCAACTGTGTGCCGCTGACGGTGACTGCATCGCTAACCTGGAGAGATCCCTTATTGGCTGCGAACGCAGCTGTTGCCATCAGTACTGCGAGTCCCAGAAGCAAGCCCTTGAACATGTTCGAGATTTTCACGCCACTCCTTTTTCTTTCCCGAAAGTCGTCGGGAACCGGTTGGGGCGGCCTGGAGAATACCTTTCGCAAGAGCTTGCGTCTTGCCACGAAAGGCCTACAATGTTGCCTCGGGGTTCAGCGGTAAAGGGCGATTGCCGTAAGGCTTCGCGCCTGTGCTTAAGGATTGTGCTCACCTGGGCCGCCAAACCGAGATTGAGAACAGTCCCTGAACCCCTGAAAATTTTTCTGCAATGAGGGACCTTGCTGCAGTCCCTATCCCCACTAACCCTACTTAGTACGATTCAGTTTTCTGAAAAGTTCCACGCAGATTGTTGCGTTCACCAAATTTGACGCCCTTGCATGATGGTCGTTAGCAGCCCGCGAATAGCTTTGGGGCGGCACATCAAGCAGTTGTCTATGTTGAGAGCGCGATTCTGCAACTGGCATCTGAAGTGTCGGATGCATGTACGACGCCATTCGCCCCAAT
>DATBFG010000026.1:0-132526 GCA_036558645.1 Terriglobales bacterium | reverse complement strand
CGGGCTATACGATCTCGAGCGCCTCCAGCGGGCTGCAGGAGGCACTGATTGCTGCGCGCATGGTGCCGACAAATCCTACAGGCAGCGCACAAGCGGGCAAAGTGATTGCGCCGCCGAACGAGTTTCGTGCGTATGCGCGCGTTTCGGTTCGCTCTTCGAACCTTACGCTCGATTTCTCCGGATCGATTCTCGAATGTTATGTGGCTGATACTTGCCTGTTCATCGGAGATCCGAGCAATGCAAACCTCTTTTCTGAGATTACGGTGATCAATCCTCGAGGCCGGGCCATGGTCGTGAATGGAGCCAAACCGTTCATCGAGGTGAACGCCCAGAAGACGCGGCTGTTCAACGTGGCTACCAGAAATAGTGCCAGCGGTGCCTACTTCAGCAGCTACGTTCAAATCGACGATGACCAAGCCTTCCTTTTGGACGGATTGACCACAGTCCTCGGCGGCACCGGATCGAACTACGGAGTGCGGTGCGACGCCAGCGTATGTAATCCGGTGGTTTATGCACCCGGGCCCTTCAACACTTACGCCGCCGTAGGATGGCTCAAGAACCTTAATATCTCAATGCAGTGTCACGGCAATGGAGTGGACTGGCAAAGTGGAAACACACTCCGAATCTCCGATAGCGTTATTCAGGGTTATGCGCAATATGGTGTGCGCGGTGGAAATCGCCGAGGCGGCTATGGCGGCATGGATCTGACCAATGTCTATGAAGAGGTCGGAAACTGTACGAATCCCGCAGGCAATATCGGTCAAGCCGGCGTCATCGCGCAGGGGAATACCATCAAGATCGAGAGCGGTGAAGCGCCGAACGGCACGGTACCGTTGTTCGCAAACACCGGAAGTACCGACTATCGCTACTACGTGATCGCGCGGCATGCGACTTACGGGCCCTCGAATGCTCTGTATGCCGGGAAGGCGCTGACGAGCGGAACCGGAAATATCACAGTCACTACTCCGGACATCGCTGGAGCCGCAACATTCGACCTACTTCGCGTGACCCCAGCGGCGGGATCGCGCGAGCAGGCGCCTTATGGCAACGGAAACTACGCCGTCCTCACTGGAGTAAACCGAGCCGCTGCGTGTACGGCGGGTGTCTGTACGTTTACAGATCCACAAGTGGCTTTGCAAGCCTTTACAGTTCCGACCCCGACGTACTTCCCGCTTCTCGACTACTGGCCCGGCAATCTGGTCTTAAGCGCGAGTCAGGATTCGAACAGCGTATTGACGACAGCTGTCGCCCGCATGGATCGCGCGGTCAACAATGTGGTCGCAACGCAAGGAACGCAGGCCCCGGCGCTGATCGCCAACAGTTGCGACGCCCTCTCAAACTGGACTGCAGCGTGGTTCAGTTGCTTCACGTCGATGGCGCCTACTACTTTCTACGAGCAGGGATCACTACTCTTAGCGGTAAAGCCGAATAGTGACGGTGGTCAAAAAACGAACATGAAGGGCCGGCTGAATTTTGCGACGCTCGGCACCGCGCCTGGACACATCATCACGCTGTCGGATTCAAACTTCCAAAAGACCATTGCCACGGCAAACAATCGCCCAACCAATGACATTAACGATGCCTTCATCGGTTACGACCAGGGAGATGGAGGTCCGGCCAACATTGGAATAGCGTTGGGAGCGCCGAAGTCGCTGTCGAATTACATCGGAAACGTAGGCGATGGCACGAACTGGAAAGAGCGTCTTACGGCAGCGGCTAAGACCTTCAATGTCCCAGTTACGATCAACGGGAACCTGACGGTGACCGGAACATGCACGGGTTGCGGCGGCGGTGGATCGATCACGTTGAAGACGAATGGTGTAAACAACGGATCACAATCGATCTTGAACCTGAAAGCTGGATCGAATGTAACCCTTGCGGATGACGGCGCCGGCGGTGTGACCATCTCATCGACCGGTGGCGGTGGTGCGGTGACCTCTGTGTTTGGGCGCACAGGAGTTGTCGTTGCCCAGAGCGGCGATTACACGGTTGCACAAGTTACTGGAGCAGAAGCGAGCACAAACAAGGGCGTGGCCAATGGCTACGCTTCGCTCGACGCGACCGGTAGAGTGCCTGGCTCGCAACTACCGCAATCTTTCACCGGCGATCTGACAGTCTCGGGGAAGGTGGTTGCAAACTCCTTCCAGTCAACCGGCACAGGCGCATGGAGTGTAGAAGGGGCATACGGAAGCATGACCGCGGCCGCGGCGAACAACTCAAAGCTGGGATTCGGCGGGAATGGAAGGCTATCGGTTTCCGAGAATGCCGGCCCTGTAACAGAGATTGCCAAGAAGGTACCGCAGGAGTTTACGTATACCTTCTTTGATCCCAATAACCCGCTGACTATGTCGCTGCAGGTGCCCTCGATCTACGTGAACCGTGCGACTCCCATTCATCTCGTAGAGGTATATTGCGAGATCGATGCCGGAACTGCGAGCATCAATCTGCAATCGTCTGGCGCCAACATCTTGAGTTCGGACCTGGCTTGCTCGACGAGTGGCGCGGCGTCGGCATCGTTTGTCAGCGGCAAGGATGCAGTCACTCTTGGACAGAAAATTAACCACGCAACAGTTTCGGCCGGTGCGGGCCTGCATCGCATGAACGTAGTCGTCAAGTACACCGTTGACTAGCGAGAGTGCCAAAGTCGACACCGAGCAATTCCCTTCTTTGATTTCCTGACAAGTGAGGTTGGAATGAAGATACCGCAGATATTTTGCGGAGTACTGGCGTGTGTCTTGCTGACCGCGGCCGGTGCGACGACGTACTACGTAGATGCGACAGGCGGCGACGACAGTAAGGATGGGCAAAGCTTATCCACGGCGTGGAAAACAGTCGCGAAGGTGAATGCTGCATCGTTTGTGGCCGGTGATCAGATCCTGTTCAAGCGCGGGGAGGTGTGGCGGGAAAGTCTGGCTCCTCCATCCAGCGGAGCGACGGGTAATCCCATTGTCTTTGACGCGTATGGTTCGGGTGAGGCGCCAACATTGACCGGCTATTTGGATGTTCCGGCGGCGAACTGGACGCTTGATTCGGGAAACATCTGGAAAGCCAGCATCACTTCCAGTTCGTTTAATTACATTCTTTTCGGTGGAAGCATCTGGGGGTTGAAGCACACGAACGGGAAGTCGGCGTGCGTCGCTCCATACGATTTCTATTTCGCTTCGAACGTCCTCTATGTGTTTTCTGTGGGCAACCCGGCAACTTTCTACGGCTCAGTTGCAGCGATGCTCATGACGAACCAGCAACTTATCTATGTGAACGCAAAAAGCTGGCTCCAGTTTCAGCATCTCAGGCTCACGTACTACGACGGATATGGCATACGCATTGGCGGAGCGTCGGATCACATCACGATCGCGAACGTTGTCACCGATGGTGTCATCCCTGCAGGAACCATGCCGCACGGATTCTATGTAAGTGCGAGCCCCGCCCCGGCGGATATCAATTTCTATAACGTGGATGCCTACCGCAACTACGACGGATTCAGATTCGACGGCAGTGCTACCACAATCCGGGTAAAGAACTGTCGAGCCTATGGCAACCGCGACAAGGGCATACAGGACAACACCGGTGCGTCGAACTTTTCGTACTGTCACTTTTATGGAAACGGCCTAGGAGTTGTCACCTCGACTGATTGGGGTGGCGGAACTGATGGCGGCAACAACCTGCCGCCCTACACTGCGCCGCAGGTGGCCAGTTTCCAGCGCTACCCAGGTCGGATCACGATCACCGTGGACGATCCTGGAATGATCGATGGAGCCGACGCTTACGTGGATAGCATTCTGCCGGTCTTTGATTCACACGGGGTGCAACTGAGCGTCGCGATCGTAACGGGGTATGCGTTATCCATGAGCACTATCCCTAAGTTTCAGCAATGGATCAATGCAGGCCGCGATATCAATTCGCACTCGTGGTCGCATCAATACTTCAATAACCTGAATGCGTTTTCAGTGCAGTACACAGGAACTGGAACTGCAGCGACCATGAGCATCGCGGGAAATCATCTGACCACTGCGATCACCGGAGGGCCGGGCGGAGAGAACGTAGACATCGATCTCGCTAATCCCGCCTACGACACCATCTCCGAACTGGTCGCTACCTTGGTCGGTCGTGGTGTGTACACCGCCACAATGGACGTCAACTGCCACGGAGCTGTGCACTCGATCGGATTGGCCGACGTCAGCGCGCAGAACATAAAGACATCTTCCTACCTGTCATTGCTGCAGAAGGATCGTCTTATGCCGGACGAATTCTCTGCGTCGAAAGCATGGATGACGGCTAACCTGACGGGCCTGCCGGCGGCACGCGTGTATGTCTATCCGGGTGGAGTCGAAGACTCACTGACACAGGGTTGGGCAGCCGCCGCGGGATATGCCGGGGCACGGGGCGCCTTCACGATGGACTTGGGAACGCGTGACGTCTATGGCCGCGGTGTGAACATCCAGAACATTACAAGCTTTGGAGCCAATCCTGCGCTGCAACACCTTACTGCCCAGCAAATGGATGCGCAGATTGCGTCACTGATCTGGAAGAGTTCAGTATGGGGCGCCCCTTACGGCATCTTCTGGCACAAGGATGAGCTCTCTCCAACGGAAGTCGGCAATTTGCTCGATGCACTACAAGCCCATGGGGCAACTCTCATGACCAACACGCAGCTCATCACGTGGCTCAATGGGCAAGGTAGCGTTGCCGGGACGACCAACTTTGTGTCGCCAGCTACCGGGCCCGAACCTGGCTTCCGGCCGACGGCATCTTCGCCGGTTGTGAACGCGGGTGCGGACATGGGCAGCGGTTTCAGGTTCGATCTCCTTGGCGTGGATCAGTCGTGGATGGGCACTGGCTGGGAGATGGGCGCCTATGCTTATCCACCTACCGGACTGTTCGTGATGGTAGTTCACTAGTTGTGGGTTCAATCGAAAAGTAGGCAAGCACAGTCACAGTCCATGTCCTCCTCTTAAAGAAAGACGATTTCGTTCTCTTTTTCCTATGAAATTATTCTGCGTTTTATTGGCGGCCGCTGCTGCCTGGGGGCAGTCCGTTTATTCCGGGACTGCCTCCAGCAACGGAACGGCTACATATGCGAATGTCGCCCACGATGACTCCCTGTATGTCGCTCCTGCAGCCTTGGGGGGCGATGATGACAACGATTGCACGATCGACTTGCCGTGTCTGACACCTCAATATGCAACTTCACTGGCAAAACCAGGCCAAACGGTAGTCTTTCGAAATGGCTATTATTTCCTCACCGCGCCATGGTCGTTCAACAACACAAACAGCGGATCCAGTGACGCGGTTAGGATTACCTATAAGTCCTACCCTGGCGAGAGCCCGGTCATCAGCGCTGGCAAGAAAATCTCGGGTACGTGGACCGTCGATGGCACCATCAACTGCGGCTCCGATTGTCGCGCATACTACATCGACCTGAACGCCAGTCAGTATGTGAATTTCGAAGCGTTGTTTTACAACGGCGCGAGAAAACCGCGGATTCGCACGACCAATTCAACCTCTTACCGTTATAACGCCAATCAAGCGATCCAGGACCAGAGTGGGGCCGCTTGCGTCGTGGCGTCGACGATGGCGCAGGCAAATGTCGCGTGCGGGTGTCCCTCAAGCGGATTGGACTACGACGGCGATGGCGGGTTGGAAAACTGTGCGCTCAGCCAGAATGCCAACACTCCCGACTGGATGTGTAACGCGAGTGGATCCACGTACATGTGCTTCAACAAGTTTCGCTACCCGGGAAGCGACGTGCCTTCGGCTCCGCACGGATTGGGCCTCGGTGATGTCGAAATCATCAATTTCGAGAAGTGGACAGTCAGCAGGTTGCGGTTACAGTCAGCAGCCAGTGGTGTCGCGACGCTCAGCGGGCCGGCTGTCACCAGTACCAATCAAGGATTTCTCGCCGGACACCGTTTCCTGGTGGAGAACATTTCTCCAAAGGATTCCGTGGCTGTTCTTACTTCCGGGCAGTGGTATCTGGATCGCTGCCCGGGATGTGCTTACGACGCCACAACCCCCGCCAGCACCTGGCGTCTTTACTATCTTGCCGCAACCGGAGAAAACCCGAACAACGATGAGGTGATCGTCCCGCAACTCGAGCAGATTATCGACGCCACCGGATTGCAATATGTCACATTCTCGGGGTTGACGTTTAGTCACGATAACTACATCGTCGGACAATATGGGCTTGGAGAAAGACAGGGACTGCCCTTGGTCCCGGCAGCGCTTCACTTTGCAAACAGCAAGAACGTTGTTGTGGATTCCTCCTACATCTCTCATACGCAGGGGTGGGGGCTGGAATTCGTAACGACAGGTTCGGGCTCAACGTCCGGCAACCGGTTTGTGGATTCGCTCGCCTACGACATTGGGGCCGGCGGCGTCCGCATCGGCATGAGTCCCGCGAGCGGCGATACCGATGCCAAGGTTCCGCAGAACATCCTGATCCAGAACAACGAGATCGCACACACCGGACAATATGACGCGAGCGGCATCGGGTCAGTGGTGTGGATTGGAAACGCTCATCACGTTACGGTCACGCACAACGAACTTCATCATGCGTATTCAGGCGCGATTGGTAATGGGTTCAAGTTGGGACGGGTGCAGACGGGGTCCAGCACCAGCTACACCCACGACAACTGGATCACCTACAACCTGATTCACGACATTGGACTCGGTGTGACGAACGACTTCGGCGGAGTCTATTCAGCGACATCTCTCTCGCCGAATTGTCCGACGCAAGGGCAGCCGCAGCTGACCCCTGTGAACACCTATTGCAATCACATCGTGGGAAACGTGATTCACGACATCGTTCACGATACTTCATCTACGCCGGGTGACGGCTACAACGGTATCGGGATCTACAACGACCAGGGGACCTCGGCCAACGATGTGCGAAACAACCTTATCTATCGGACGGCGGATTCATGCCTGTTCAACAATCTCAGCGACCGAACTTCTGACACCTATGAGCAATGGAACCTGTTCTCTAACAACGTCCTTGCCGCCTGCGGCAGCAACAAGTCGCAAGTGAAGGTTGTGCTGAAGCGTGGCGGGAACAACGCACATTCGTTCACCTTTCAGAACAATATCGTCTCATGGTGGCAAGGGGCATACGCACAACAGAAGCCCGGCAATTGGGGATGCTTTGACGATGCACACAATCCGGTTGCCTGTACTTCGCGCTTCGCGCTCGATCACAACCTATGGTGGTATAAAACAGGGCAGACTCCCATGTTCGCCACCTGTACGAATTACTCCTGCGGAGTGGGGGCTTGCGGTGTCGCATACAACTGCTACAGTGGCGTAAGCGCGTGGCAAGCTGCTACGGGAGAAGATGCGGGTTCGGTCGATAACATCAACCCGCAGTTCCGCAATCCTGCGGCTGACGATTACACTCCGACCGCGGACCTGAGTAGCATCAACTTTGCACCGTTCGACACTTCACAGGCTGGAAGGCTCACGATTGGATCACGCGCTCCCGTCAGCCTCAAAGATAGCTTCCCGACAAATCCGTTGTCTCCGGACGACTATGGCGATGACGGAGGAATTCCCACACTGTCGATCAATCCGAGTGCGCTGACATTCACAGCCCAGCAGGTTGGGACGAGCAGTCCCGCAAAGACGATTACGCTGACAAATACCGGCGCAGCAACCGTCATGATCAACGCGGTCACAACCAGCGGAGATTTCTCTAGAAGCGGGAATTGCGGATCGGACCTGGATGCTGGCGAAAGCTGCACGATTCTTGTCGTATTCACGCCAACCGTTTCAGGCACACGCAGTGGAGCCATCACAGTGTTGGATAACGCGAACGGCAACCCTCACGTGATCAATCTATCGGGAACCGGCACGTCATAGCAGAACGAGCTCCCGAATATTTCCCTACCTCATGACTCAAAGGAGGCATCCAAATCGAGATCGGCTTTCAATCACCATCAACTGCGTGCAGGAAGTGAACACGAGGTAGAGCGCTGATTTCCTGAAAGGCCGTTGTGACCCCCGATTTATTGTTGTTGAGTAGGTTTGCAAGAGATCTGGACACGCGCATGCGAATCGGTAGAGCTGCGCTGGCAGCGGGCAGCGAGTTAGATATACCTCCGACACTGCGCGATCAACTGATTGCCGGGCTGTTGATGATTCGCAGCAAGAAGCGTGGATTAGTGCCGCTGCAATTGAACCGCGCACAACTGGAGTTTTCACGGGCATACAGCACGCGCAACATTGTGCTGAAAGCGCGCCAGCTTGGCATCACCACGTATGTTGCGGCCCGTTTCTTTATCGAAACGATTGTTCGCCCCGGGACCCTTACTGTGCAGGTGGCGCACAACCAGGATTCCGCGGAAGATATTTTTCGGATTGTTCATCGCTTCTGGGAGAACTTGCCCGAAGCGACGCGTACAGGGGCGCTAGTCACCTCGCACAATAACGTTCGCCAGATCGCTTTTCCGTCTCTCGATAGCGAGTACCGCATCGCTACGGCGGGCGATCCGAACGCGGGCCGGGGCGTAACCATCCACAACCTGCACTGTTCGGAGGTGGCGCGCTGGCTCGGAAATGGCGAGGAGGTGCTGGCGTCCCTGCGAGAGGCCGTGCCGGCGGAGGGACAAGTGGTTCTTGAGTCCACTCCAAATGGAGCCGGCGGCACTTTCTACGACGAGTGGCAACGAGCAGATGAAACTAGTTACACACGTCATTTCTTCCCTTGGTGGTATGACGATCAGTACAGCTCAGTCCTGGTGTCGACGCTAGGCACGCTGACCGACGAGGAAGTGGATCTGGTTCGGAAATTCGGGTTGAACGAGGGCCAGATCGCATGGCGCAGGACGAAGCACTCCGAAATGCGAGACCTCGCTGCGCAAGAATATGCCGAAGATCCCGTGTCTTGCTTCCGCGTTTCAGGAGAGTGCGTGTTTGATTTGACGGTGATCGATGAGATTGCTGCTGCAGGCGGCGAACCGTTGGAAACGGACGAAAATAAGCGTCTGATGATATGGCTTCCGCAGCAAGGCGGGAAGGAATACATCATCGGCGTTGACCCGGCGGGTGGCGGAACAGGCGGCGATTACTCTTGCGCGGAAATCATCGATCGGCAGACTGGGATGCAGTGCGCTGAATTGCGCGGGCATTTTCCTCTGCGAGATCTGGCGCTGAAATTGATTGCGCTGAGCAAACGGTATAACGACGCCCTGGTCGTAGTCGAACGGAATAATCACGGTCATGGAGTTCTGGCTCATCTGCGAGAGCAGAACTTTTCGCACATCTATTCCGAGAAAGGTCGCGACGGCTGGCTCACTTCGGCGGTAAGCCGTCCGTCGATGATCGAGAATTTGGCGGCAAGCCTGGTGTCAGAACCATTGTTATTTCATAGTTCGCGGTTGCTGCAGGAGTGCCGGACGTTTGTGCGACATGCTGATGGCAGTTCAGGTGCGATTTCCGGCGCCTATGACGATTGTGTGATGGCGATGGCTATTGCCCTGGCCGCGAGGCGAGACATCGCCGGCGACACCAAGCAGTCCCGTAAGCTCGAAGTGGCTAGCGTGTCGAGGGGCGGATAGAACCAACATGACGCATATGCCTATCCCCGATGTTCACGGATCACAGACGGGCGTGAACGGTGTTTATAAGATGGATCGTTAGTTCATTTGACCGTTTCGCCCGTCGTACGAGCTTGAATTGCTCCGGCTCGTAACACGCGAACGCCGGAGACAATCGCTCGTTGCCAGTTGTCGCAGTTCAACACGTTCGCAGAATGCGAGGCGGCGCCCAAGGACACTTGATGCGCTGCTCCGATGGACGTTTTTATGTTGTGAAATTTCGCAATAACCCCCAGCACTTGCGAGTCTTAGCGAATGAGTTTCTGGCAACGAAGCTGGCGGATCTGGCTCACTTGCCTGTCGCTGCAGCCGAAGTGGTAGATGTCGGCGACTGGTTAATTCGGCATACGCCCGAGCTGAACATTCAGCTCGCGAATACCACGATTCCCTGCGAGCCAGGCCTGCAGTTTGGATCGCGCTACGTGGTAAGTCCGCTGGAGGGGCAGGTGTTCGACTATCTCCCAATGGAGATGCTTGAGCGTGTACGCAACCTGGAAACATTCGCCGGCATTCTTGCGTTGGATAAGTGGACCGGGAATGCGAACGGCCGTCAGGCTGCCTTCTGGCGCAAGCTGCGCGAGCGCAAGTACACGGTCAGCTTCATCGACCAGGGCTATTGCTTTAATGCGGGAGAGTGGTCGTTTCCGGATTATCCCTTGCGGGGCGTTTATGCGCGAAATGAGGTCTACGCTTCGGTGCGTGGTTGGCAGTCGTTCGAGCCGTGGCTTTCTGAAATCGAAAATATGAAGGAAGACGCCGTGTGGGCGGCCGCAGGCGAAATACCGCCGGAATGGTATGGTTGCGCGTGGGAAACGCTGGAGAAACTAGTCTTGGAACTGCTCGATCGCAGAAATCGAGTTCGCGAATTGATTACCGCATTTCGCATGTCGCCGCGAAGACCATTTCCGGAGTGGAAAGATGATGCTTAGTTGTCGGCATTGGTCGTTGGCGAAGCCATTGGCGAATCGCTAAGAGCTGACGACGGAAAGCTTATGTCGAAGAAGAAACAACTCGAATTCTTCGTGCTGCGTTACATGCCGGACGCGATCAAGGAGGAGTTCGTAAACATCGGCCTGGTGATGATCGAGCCCGGCGTCGATGGCGGATTCACAGACGTGCGTTTTGCCCGCGATTGGCGACGCTTGCACTGCGTAGACCCCAATGCGGACATTGAAATCCTCGAAGCTCTGGAGCGCGAGATTCGTAAGCAGTTGCCGGTTGCCGAGGATCGCGCAGCCTTGATGAAGCGATTGCAGGATTCGTTCTCGAATGTGATCCAGATCTCGCCCTTGAAGGCCTGCATTTCAGAAGAACCGGCGCAGGAGATCGCGGATTTGGCCAAGACATACCTGGAGAGTCCGCATCGTTCGCTGGGCAGTACACCGTCTGCGCGGCAGCAGATTGTGCGCGTGATGCGAAATGCATTCAAAGACGCCGGAGTGCTGGGACTTCTACACCAGGACTTCGCAGTTGAGAAATACACCAGGACAGGTGATCCGCTCAAGATTGACTTCGCCTATCCGCTGAACGATATCTTTAAGATGTTTCACGGCATTTCGCTGAAAACGAACGTGGACCAGGCGGTGACGCTGGCGTACCGCTTTCCGAAAATTGCCGAAGGCATGCTGCGCACCGAGAAGGCCCAAGCATTGTTGACAGCCGTCGTGGATGATGGACTCGACTTGAACGAGCAAGACATCGCCTTCGCCTTTGGGGTATTGGAAGAGAATCGAGTGCAGGTGGCGTTTGCGTCAGAGATGCCGAGAATCGCCGAAAACGCCAGGGTGGAGCTACGCGCCTAGTTGTTTCGCCTGACCTGCAGGTGCGATCGTCGTAAAATGCACCGAACATCGAGGGCACGACAACTGCGAGAGGAAACAACCCAAGAGCGCTGGCGGCGATACTGGCATCTTCACGGCACCGGATGGTGGGGCGAGTACGGACTGCCTGCGATACTCATAGTTGCGGCCCTGGCGGTCATTGCCGGTGTTGCGTGGCTGATTCAGCTCAGCTACGACAGCGTGATAAGTTCGCACTGGTGGCAGCGGTTGTCTCCCAAGAATCAAGCTTTGGTCGTCGGTTTGATCATGGAGGCTATCGGCATTTCCTCGCTGTGGTTTCGTTTGCGGCGACGACCGTTCATCCGAAGCTTTCATGACTTTAGGTCTTTCATGTTCGAGATCGCGTTGATGATTGGCGGGGCGATTTCGTTATTAAAGGCTGGCGGTTCGTAACGCCAACCAAATGGGGCAGTTCACGGCAGCCACTTGGCTGCCATTTTTATTTCTGAGATTGCGGACGATAGTGTCCGCTCACGCACAAAGAAAATTATGAACATCACTGAGAGGTTACGCGGCGCCATGCGCCGGATCGCGGGAGTGTCGGTGGACTCCGCCCTGGCGGGGGACAAGCGGCGGACGGCGGCGATGCCGTCCATCTTCAACAACTACGCCACGCGCGGGGATGCCATGCCGAAGCCGACTCCAGCCAATCTGCGTCGATTCGCTGAGACCCCGGTGGCGCGCAAAGCAATCAATACAGTGAAAGATCGCGTCGCCGGAATGCGCTGGCGCGTGCAGCCGCGCCATGGGCGCACCATCAGCGAAATCCCTGAGGGGGAAGCGCGAATCCAGGTCCTGATCAATAACTTCGAGACGCCGAATCCCGATGATTCCTTTCGCTCGCTGGCGGAGCAGGTACTCGAGGATGTCATTGTCGGTGGATTTGGCGCAATCGAAGTGCAGGCTACGAGTGACTCACAGCATCCACTCGTTCTGTGGCCCGCGGACGGCGCCACCATTCGCATGAAGCCGGATTGGGATGGAATGCCCGGCTCGCCGCGCTATGTGCAGGCTACAGGGCGCGCCGGGGCTGACGGCAACATCATTCTGAATGACGACGAACTGATTTACATCCGCCTGAATGCACGTTCCCATACACCGTTCGGTCTCGGCCGATTGGAAGTGGCGTTCGAGACCATCAATTCGTTCCTTGGTGCGCATCGTTACGCGTCGCGGCTGGCGTCGAATTCAGTTGTCGAATACGCGCTCTGGCTCCAGGGCCTGACCCCGGAGCATCATGAGCGGCTCATCCGCTGGTGGCAGGACGAGATTGAAGGCACCGGCCGCGTGCCGATTCTCTCGGTCGAAAACAAGCCCGAAGTGCTGCGCTTTGGTGGTGGCACCGACGCCGATCTTCGACTGCAGTGGCAGGAGTTTCTCTTGCGGGTAATTGCGGATGCTTTTGACCTCCCCCCGCAATTCCTGGGAGTGGAGCGGGATGTCAATCGCTCCACCGCATCGGAGATGAACGAGGCGGCCTTTCGCCAAGCCATCGTTCCCACGGCACGCCTATTCGCCGAGCACCTGACCCGTGACGCCATAGGGAAAAAGCTGGGCTGGCACGATCTGGAATTCGTGTTCACCGATGTCGACGCTCGGAACGAAATGGAAGAAGCGAAGATCCAGGAGATCCTGCTGCGCAACGGCGTGCTTACCGTGAACGAGGTGCGGCGGATGCGTGGGCTAGCGGAACTGTAGGGCTCAACTTCATAGTTTTCATCTTCAAATTTCACCGGCTCGCGTCGGACCTGCTTTTCTCAAGGACACAATGACATGAACATTGAACTCGAATCGATGGCGATCGTGATGCCGGAGGTAGAGGGGCATCCGAATCGCGAGCCGTTCCGTGGCGTCCTCACGCTGGTCGACGTTCCTTCCGACAAGCCACCGGCTGGAGCGCGTGGCCATCGTGTGCTGCTTTCGCGCGCCGCCGCCGAGGATGCCATCCCCTCGCTGCTGGGAATGGCACTCGATTATGCTCCAGCTCTCGACCGTCACGACACTCGCCGAAAAGTAGGCTTCATCACTCGCGCCGAGATCGTCGGCAGGCAACTTCAGTTGGGCGGGTTCCTGTACGCAAGGGACTTTCCTGAGATCGTTGAGGAGGTTGCGAAGGCGGGCAAGCGGCGCGGCAATCGCCCAGGCGGCGCGGGTGCAACGAGCCTGGGCATGTCTTACGAGGTCACCAATGTCACAGTTGCCGATATGCGCGCCTCTGTTTGGACGCTCACCAGCGTGACCTTCACCGGTGCCGCCATTCTGCGCCGCGAGAAAGCCGCGTATCGCGAGGCCTGGATCGAACTTGCGTAGGTTCTTGAAATACTTCGCCGCGACAATTTAAAGGCGGCAACGCTAAATAAGGAGAAGAACGAATGAATGACGAGATGAACCAACAACTCTCGGCAACGGCGGACCGCCTCGCCAGTGCGGCGGAAAGTCTGAATCGCGTGCTGGAGAAACTCGATGCGCAACAGCAGGCGTTGAACGCAAAGGTAGACCGCATTGTGGCGGCCGTGGAAGAGCATACCTCCAACAGCGGTGAAGAGGAACATGCGACGGAGGAAGAAGCTTCTCAGCTGAAGAAGCGACTGGACGAGCTTGAAAAGTCCAATCAGGACCTCAAAGCACAGGCAACGCGCATGGCGCGCAAGACGCTTCCTCCCGTCATCACCGCTCTACTGGGCAAGAACAACTTTGAAGGCGGAGAGCGGATCGAATCCTCCATCCTCGACAAGGTCCTGCAGATGTTGAGCGTCGAGCAGAGGATCGCGGTGAAGGCCGAAATGGCTCGCGCCGGAATGATTGAGTAGACCGGCAGTTTCTAGTTTCGAGTACCCAGTTTCTGCGTTTAGGGCGCGACATTCGCGCCCTTATTTTTTGCTCGAGTTTTGTTGGATCCGGTAATTACCGGGAGCAATTCGAACGGAAATCTATTTTCAGGAGAAACCATGAAAGCACAATTCCTTGACCTGCACGCGGCCGCGGATTTCCTCGGGCCCGGCGCAGTCGAAGTCAACCGTTACCAGAACGAAATTACCGATATCGTGAGGCGCAGGGGCGTGTTCGGGCAGCGCATTCGCCAGGTTCCCGCAACCGGGCATCCATCGCGCTTTTTCGAGCAGACGGCGATCGTCTCGCCTACTGCCGCCCAAGGCTTCGTCGATCCCCGCGGTATCTCGCTGCCCACGCTGACCGGTCCAACCCGTGTGGAGCGCAGCGTTCCGCTGAAGGCGTTGGTATCGCAAATCAACTACAACCTGTTCGATGTCGAAGTCGGAGCGCAGCAGAGCCAGTTCGCGTTTCTCCAGGCCAAAGACCTGGCGGACGCTGTAGAAGGCCTGATGCGCACTCACGATGTCGCGCTGTGGAATGGGAATGACACCTCGCTGAGCACACCGACCACTCCACAGTACTACGGGGCGGCAGCGCAGATTGCGGCGGGCAGTAACACTCACACCATCGCGACCAGCGACAACATCGTCGACAGCCTGAAGGCAATCATCGCCCAGATGGTCGCCAACTCTTCTTACGAAGTTCGGCCCACCGCGATCTATGGCAACCCGGTGTTGCTCGACTTGATCGATCGTGAAATGAAGAGCGCATATAACACCGTTCTCGCGACGACTGAAGTCGCTGGCGGACTGGTTGTGAAGACGCTCTCCACCCAAGCCGGCAACCTGCCGCTGATTCCAGAATGGGCCCTGGGCTATACGGGTACACCCGGCTCCGGAACCGCGGTTCTTCCCTGCTACATCGTCAGCGAAGACATGATCGAGTACCACTGGCTGACCGATCCGAATCCGCGGGCATTCCAGCTCGGCATGACCGGATCGCTGGCCTCGCAAATGGCAGTGGTGAAGTTCGGCGGGGTCGTGGTAAAGGGCGCTCTCTACGCTCACACCGAAGTCAAAGTAAATCGTTAGACCATTTTCCCGGTTCTCAGTTCTCGGTGCTTGTCATGGTACGTGAGTGCAAGTGTGAACTGAGAACCCGGACTTTTTTTGAGACCTCCTATGAACTATCTCTCTCCGACGGAATTCGAAAGTTATGGCCTCGAACCCGATACCGCAGTGGCCTGGATCACCGCTGCGTCCGCCATCATCGACGCGCACTGCCGCCGGGCAACCCTGGCGGTCGCACAGTACGACGAGCGGCTGCGCATGATGCCGGATCGCAATACGGTTCGCGTCACTTACCTGCCGTTAACAAATGTCGCGCCGGCAACAACTCCGATTATTTCCGTGATGGGGCGGTATTCACTTCCTCGTCGTGGGGAATCGCCTCTCGCAGAACTGAGTGCGGATGTATCGACTGCGTTCGGACTGCCTGGCGTGTGGGTGGCGATGGATCCCGCCAGCATCGACTTTGACACTCACACCGGCGAACTCACGCTGCCGAGCAACGCCCTGGGCTTCGGCTTCAGCGAGGTCGAAATCGTTTACACGGCCGGAGTTGATCCCTTGCCCTCAGCTGTGAAATCGGCTTGTGCCCAGATCGTGCGTAACGCACAGGCCACTCCCGCGCTTAATGTCCGTGCCAGCAGTCTCGATCGCATGCATCTGGAATATTTCTCCGACAGTCTGGCAGACACAACGGTTCGTTCGTTGCTAGCGCCGTACGTGGCGCAGAAAGTTGGCTGACCGTGACCCCAGCAGAGAGTCAGATAACCGGTTATGGCATGGCCGCGACGCGAGCGGCCACGGCCATGTTGCGTGCTCTCGGCGGCGCAGAGATCTTCCTTCTTCTCCCGCAGGTGGGAATGCCGGACGATCCCAGCGCACAACTCGGACTCGTTGATCCGGGCATCGAGCAGGTCAGGCTCGCACCGGTGGTCGTTCGAAATCTCCCCACCCAGGCTAACGGCCCCCGGCGGCGCGTCGAGTTCCTTGTGCCGGCTGGGGCTGTCGCCGACGAACTTGCGGCGCGCGGCGTCGCCTCGGCGCAGGTACTACTCGACGGCGCGCTGGGAATATTGCACAACGGCGAGGTCTTTCATGTGGAAGACGTGTGCGGCGAGTGCTTCGCCGGCACAACCTATCTATACCGGGTCACTGCTGTCGAATAGGCGCATCTATCGGAGACCTGGCAGAGGAATCTATGCAATTTGCGAAAGACAGTTTCTACATGGCGCTGAGGGATCGCCTGGCGGCTCTGAACCCGAACCGCACCGTCACACTGAGTGGAGCGACGCGTCCGGCTGTTATCGTCGCCGAGAATGAACTCGTCATACCGATCGAGCCCCTGCCGGATGCATTCTATCTCGAGTGGGGCGCAGCGAAGGCGGTCGCGCATCACTGCGGATATCCTCCGCTCATGGAGATGGCTTGCACCATCTCCCATCACACATTCGGGACCTGCGATAGCGCCATCGATCGGGGCCGTACGCTGGCAGCACTCGATAGCGAACTGTTGAGCATCTGCCAGGTCGCACACACCGCCAAGCGCGACTACACCACATCGCCGAGTGTGGATCTCGGCACCAGCATCTTCTGGCTCGGTCCGTTCTTTGGAGACATTTCAGGCAGCGAGGGCAGAAACGGCGGCAGCATGGATGTGAGATTGGAACGTAAGGCAACGGTAAGAGTCTTCTTCTTTCCCGAGGTGGGACTATGAATGCAACCTCACGCCCTGCCATGACGCCTGTCTCTCGGCGTATGCGCGCGTACTTCGCTCCCATGGACCGCCAGAGCGGCTCGCCTGCGATCTTCGATCCGGCACAAGGCATGTTTCTGCTGGATGCGCCTCCCGCACCTTGGCTCGACCTGGGATGGATCGACAACTTTGAACGACTGTCCGGAACGAAGACCGAGCTCCTCCGCAGCGGAACCAGAGGCGTTGTCAGCGGCCAATTTCGCGCCGATCTGAACGCCCGACTTGAATTCAACTTTCGCCAGTGGGGCAAGTTGCAAATGGCTTTGGCCTGCGGATCAGAACACATCAACGTGCTCGCCACTCGCGCCGAGGTGTCACCCAAACCTTCGGGTGGAAATCCCGTGCCTGGAGTTGCCGTTCTACCGGAATCGACGGCTATCGAGATCGTCTTCGGCGTCGGTGCCATCGACAGCTTTTCGGTAGGAGACATTCTCGCCATCGATGTCGATTACGAACAGGAAACCGGTTACGTCGGAACCGGAATTGCCGCAGCCTATGTACAGGATCCCGCAGATGTGAAACACGACTCTAATTTCGTCCGAAGGGTTACATTCAACGTTGGTAGGATCGCGGAAAAGACCGTCACCGCGGCCGTTCTAGGCCAGCCGCTGCCTGGGGGCGCGCCGGCACTGGGCGCGAGCGCACAAAAAGTCACGGCATTCGTTGATCGCGAGGGAGGTTCGTTCTTTCAGGAGTGGTCGGCGCTCTTCATCGCTGAGGAAGACTCAGGAGGACGAGTTTGCTTCTACTATCCGCGACTCACTGCTACCGGCGCATTGAAATCAGAGATTCAACGCGAGCAATTTGTCGAGATCGCGGAACCGCTGTCATCCATGGCGCTGCGCGCAAGTTTCCTGGCGCTGCCTTACACCGATGATAACGACGGCCAGGTTGTGGTCTGTTATCGCAGCTATTTCCCGGCTCCGATGGCAGCCGTGTACTGAAAAGAACTAACCACGAAGGCCAGAGTCCACAGAGGAATACATGGAACACTCTGACGCGTAGTCTTGCCCGATTCCGTTCCTTTGTGAACCTTCGTGGCCTTGTGAGTTAACGCTTTCTCCGCTCTCTCAATATCGCAAAGCCCTCAATGACTTGGGCATCCGAACTTGCCAAACTATGAAACTGGAAATCGATAATTTCGATGGCTTCGGCGCTTGTGACTACACACATGCGCTCGACGCAGCCAATCTGCCGCAGATTGTCCGGCGCTTGAATCAGGCTTCGGAACTGCGGTTTGGCCTTATTGGGGATAGTCCTGCATTTATTGTGCCGCCCTTGGGCGCGCGCGTGCAGTTCAGCAAGCAAACCGGTCTGGTCCTGTTCTCAGGATACGTTGCCGAATCACCTACGTTCGAGTACATGGGTTGGGGAGAAGCCGGGCCCGCACATCGCTACAGCCTGCGCGCCGTAAGCGATGAAATTCTACTCGATCGCAAGCGCCTGCCGGACCGTTCTCCTTTCGTTATTCGGAGTGCTGGCGATGCGCTCAGGCAACTTACCGAGGACATTCTCCCTGGCACCTTCGATACCACGGAAGTAACCGATCTCGATGTGCTGCCCTGGTACTCGCCAACTCCGCAGAAGAAGTGGTCAGAACACGCGGGGGCACTTGCCTTGCGATCACGCGCTAGTTATAGAACCCTCGATACAGCCCTGATCTTTGCTCCTGTGGGAACGAATCACTACTCGCTCTCAGAAGCGGATGATGACTTCTCGCCGGAAAGGTTAAAGCTGCAGAGCAGAGAAGCGTTGATTAATGACGTTACTGTGATCGGCCGAATGGAGCCCAGCACTCACGTGAAGGCCTATTTCGTCGGTGACGGTCTAAGCACTCGATTCTATCTCTCGCAATCTCCCTTCACGCGTAGCAGTCGAATCATCATGGAAGAGGAGTACGCAGGCACGGCGCTCGATTCCACTCGCTGGCTGGTTACCGACCCGAAGCATGTGATCTCGGTGACGGGCGGCAAGCTTCATGTGAGCGGCGGAAATGATCAGGATGGACAGACTACGGTTTGCTTTGGCGACAAGGTGGAGCTGGGCGGAGCGGTGGTGCTTCAGCATGGCGACACCACGTTCGACAGTCCATCAGAGGGAGTGTTGGGCGGACTCTATGCCGGAGCCATCAGACAAAACGGCTGCCTCGCAGGCTTCAGGCTGCAGCCCAGCGGCACGGGCTCTCGCATTCAGGGCCTTGTCAACGGAGTAGCAACAGGTCCTTCCATCAACACTGTAGGCGGGCATCGCTACGCTTTTACCACGCGTCTGTTCGCTACGGAAATCTATCGCAGCGAGCAATGCTTTCATTCTTCGAAACATCCGGCCGGCAAGCAGGTTGGCGGAGCGGCGATCGGTGCATGTTTGCGGGTCGTGCTTGAGGTACACGATGTCGACCCAAGCGATCCTGGCTCTTACATCGAACCCTCGATTGTTCTATATGACGGCGTGATCTCGAATGCTCCGGGCTTCGTCATGTACGCGTTGGTGAATGCGACGGATCTCCACTGCTCCCTGACTTTCACCCGGTTTCTGCAGGCCATGGATGCAGAGGTGCGAAGCGCTCTCCCGGGAGAGTCGTATCGAACGCGCCTGACGGGCTCTCTTGCAGATGGCGCGGAATGCCTGATTACGCAGGATGCCCTGCAATTCTTCCCCGAATATGTGCCCGGACCGAACGAATTGATCGAAGTGCGTTACCGCGGCCTTGCGCGTGCCTTGGCACGCGTTATCGACCCGGCGAGTGTTGCGAGCAAGAAACTTGGCGATGATGACGGCGTGCGAGGCGTTGTGCGTGACATAGAATCGCCGCCACCACGTTCTTCAACTGATTGCGAACACGCTGCGCTGGCACTCCTTGACGACGCTACCGGTGTTGCCTGGAGCGGCGATTATCAAACCTGGAGCGACTTCCTCCCGGGCAAGGCTCAGGACATTTTTCCCGGCGATGCGCTCGATCTGAACATACCGTCGCGCACCACAACATTTCGCGGTATTGTGCGCGAGGTCCGGATCGACGTCAAAAGCCTGGCAGAGGACCACAGCGTGTATGACATTCACTTTGCGGACGATGCCGCGGAGTCGCTTGGTTTTGTGTTCCAGGATGGACATGTTTTCGACCTCTCTGAGGTTGCCACCAGCACGGTGACGCAGATAGGCACGCAATTTCTGGATGAACTAGTCTCAGCTGAAATCACCGATGTAAGTTCAACGACTGTGGGTATCGATTCGGGCGTGATTCCGCCGGAGGACGGCGGTATTGAGGTACGACGCACGGATCTCGGCTGGGGCAAGGACAATGACCGGAACTTGGTGGGCCGCTTTGCTACCCGTACGTTCACCGTGCCGCGTTTAGCACGAGTACAGGATTATTACCTTCGGCAATATGGAGGATCGAGCCCGGTGCGTTATTCAAGATTTTCGACGGCCCTCCATCTGGACTACCCCTTATGACGACGATTGACGAGGAAATCTTAGGAAGGACCACACACTCGGCGGGGAAACAACCGCTCGTGTTGCGCGTTACCGATGCCGATTTTCAGCAATGTGTCCTTGCGAAGCTTGGCAGATTGGAAGCCATGATGGAAATGCTGGTTGGCGGCACGCAACCGGGACGCATGAAGCTGGCGGAGGACCGCATTCGGGCGCTCGAAAAGAACGACATCCGGCGTAGTGTCTTTGATCGTCTAGTCAATGCGGCAATCACCGTTGCCATCAGCGCCGCCATCGCGATGCACGACCATTTCGGCATTCGTTGATTTTCCGTCTACTCCAAGTTTCAGCTCGAACAAATCATTCAGGAGAAACTAAAGATGAATTTTCTTTCCAAACTGCTTCAAGGGATCGCATTTGTACCAGCGGTTGTCCATGGGATAGAGGGCTTGTTCGGAAGCCGTGCCGGCAACGACAAGAAGCAGGCCGCTCTTTCGTTTATCGAGTCTGCACTTTCGATGGGTGAGGCAATCGCGGCGAAGGACATCGTGGACAACGACAAGTTCAGCCAGGGATTGGCAAAAGTAATCGATGGAACTGTGGACTGTCTCAATGCCTCGATTTGGGCGAAAGCACGATAGTTCGCCTCGTCGTCAGTCATCGGCTTCCTCTCGCTGATGACTGACGATTGTATTTCCTATCCGACTTCTTCTCCCCAGTTCTCGAGATTCTTCTTCACAAGGGCCATGAACTGGTCGGCGACCGCGCCATCAATGATGCGATGGTCGTAACCTAGCGTGAGGTGGACAAGCGAACGGATGGCGATCGAGTCGTTTCCGTCTTCATCAGTAACAACGACGGGAGCCTTGGTGATCCCCCCGACGCCCATGATGGCAGCATTCGGCTGATTGATGATCGGGAGACCAAACACCGCACCAAACTGGCCCGGGTTCGTCACCGTGAAAGTTGACCCTTCCACTTCATTCGGTACGAGCTTCTTCGAACGCGAGCGCTCACCTAGATCCGAGATGCCGCGCTGCAAGCCGAGGAAATTCAACTCATCCGCATTCTTCAGCACCGGAACGATCAATCCCCAATCGAGCGCTACGGCAATTCCTACATTTACGTGCCGGTGATAACGGATGCTTTCGTTCTCAAGCGATGCATTGACGATCGGAAATTGCTGCAGGGCGATGATCGCCGCGCGGACGAAGAATGGCATGAAGGTAAGCCGAGCTCCGTTGCGTTGTTCGAACCCTTTCTTTGTTTTATTGCGCAGGTTCACGATGCGGGTCAGGTCCACCTCGAACATGCAGTGAACGTGAGCGCTGGTCCGGCGCGATTCGATCATGCGTTGCGCAATGATCTTGCGCATTTGCGTCATCGGTACCAGATCGCCGGGAATTGCGGCTGGAGGTGCTGCCGGAGCCGGCTTGCCTTTTTGAGCGGCAGGGGTTGGAGCGGAGGTCGCCGCCGCGGGCTGCGGCTTCTCGAGGAAAGCCATGATGTCTTGTTTGGTAATGCGTCCGCCGAGTCCGGTGCCGGAGACTTTGGAGAGATCCACGTTATTTTCGCGCGCAATCTTTCTCACCAAAGGTGAGGAGCGTGCGATGTCGGTTCCTTCGTCTTCCGTCGCTTCCGCCGCTTCTGTCGGCTCCGAGACTGAAGCTTGTGGCGTGGGAGCAGCCTCCTGTTTTGGCGGAGCAGCGGCGGGAGCTGCAGGTTTTGCCGCGGCAGGGGCTGACTCGCCATCTGCCGAAATCGTTCCGACGACGGTGTTCACCTGCACCGTGGTGCCTTCGCCGATCTTGATGTCCTGCAGGACGCCGGAAGCTGGTGCGGGAATTTCTGCGTCTACCTTGTCGGTAGAGATTTCGAACAGCGGTTCATCCCGCTGCACTTTGTCGCCAGGCTTCTTCAGCCATTTGGTGATTGTGCCCTCGAAAATGGATTCGCCCATCTGGGGCATGACGATATCAGTCGGCATAATTCCCTTCCGCGCATCCCCGGAATGAGTCTCCGGCCTGAGCGCAATTTTTTATTATATATTTTGCGGCCATATCGAACTACCGAGGCCGCGCAGTGACTCTATTCGGCGCGCCAATCAGTGATGCTCGTGCTTTTCTCCTTCCGCGCCGCCAGGCTCACGAGCAGCTCCGAACGACTTTTTCCAATAGTCCAGTACAGCGGGGGATAGCTTTTCAATGCGAGACAAGAACCCTGTGATCTTCCACATGTCCTGCTCGGAGAGATTCTTGCTCCAGGCTGGCATGGCCGAGTAGCGGACGCCGGTGCGAATGGCATAGAAGATATGCCACTCTGGATCATCAATCGGATCAACAATCAACTGCGGAGGTGGTGGGTAGAACGAGTCCTTGAATGTGCTCGGCTTCATGTCTAGATTGCCGTGACAGAGGGCACAGTTCATCGTGTAGAGCTTCATGCCATCGATAAGATTTTCGTCGGTCGGCGTCACGGGATTGTTAACGCGCGGCGCTCTGCGCTCCATAGAAGCGTCCAGCGCGCGCATGGCAATACTCTGTTCGGCTGCGGATGGAGTCGCGTCAGCATGCGTGGGCATCAGGCCGAGAAAAAGGAACGCAATTCCTCCGAGAACGAGGACCACGAGCGTTACCACCACTCCAAAGATGAAGCTCCGCATTTCGCCTCCTGCACATCCATTGACGGCAAAGAGCGGCAACGATGCAACGTGTCCGCTCGGGAATTCCGGTCAAGTGGCCTGCTGCGGGCCGATTCAACGAAGGGCTTGAGGATACTGCTCTCTTAATAGGCTTTCAAGCGGCGCGCCTCGCCAACCACATCCTTCAGTTGTGGCATGAAATACTCTTCCTGGGGCGGTGAGAACGGAACCGCAGAATCCTGCGACGTGATGCGCACGATCGGCCCATCGAGATCGTCGAATGCTTCTTCGTTGATGATCGCGGCTATTTCGCCGGCTAGTCCGCCTGTGCGCACATCTTCATGAAGCAGGATGACTTTGTTGGTTTTACGTACGGTCGACGCGATGGCTTCGCGATCGAGCGGTGAGACCGTGCGCAGATCGATGACCTCTACTTCGATTCCATCTTTTGCGAGGACGCCAGCTGCTTCAAGCGCCAGATGCACCATTGCAGCGTACGTGATGATGCTGAGATCGCGGCCTTCGCGAGCGATGCGCGCCTTGCCGAGAGGCACGATGTAATCTCCTTCGGGTACTTCTTCTTTGATCCGGCGGTAGAGATACTTGTGCTCGAAGAAGATGACGGGGTTATTGTCGCGAATCGAAGCTTTGATCAGCCCCTTTGCATCGTAAGCGCTCGACGGACAGACCACTTTAAGCCCGGGCGCGTGCACGAACCACATCTCAGGATTCTGTGAGTGGAACGGACCGCCGTGCACGTTGCCGCCACTCGGCCCACGGATGACCATGGGAGCAGGCGCGCCCCAGCGGTAATGCGACTTTGCGACCATGTTGACGATCTGGTTGAAAGCGCAGCCGATGAAGTCCATGAACTGGAACTCGGCGACGGGGCGCATACCGGTCAGTGCAGCGCCAAATGCCGCGCCAACAATTGCCGACTCGGCAATGGGAGTGTCGATCACGCGCTCGGGGCCAAAGCGATCGATAAAGCCGTCGGTGACCTTAAAAGCGCCGCCATAAATGCCGATGTCTTCGCCGATGCAGAAGACGGTCGGGTCGCGTTCCATTTCTTCCCAGATTCCCTGGCGGATGGCTTCGAGATAGGTAAGGTGCATACGGTTCGCTTATGTGACCAATCTCACTTCAAGTGCACTGCCGCTTCACTATTCTTAGGAGTGACAGAGGGCGATTTGGTTACGCTCACTTTCGGAGTACCGTACTTTGCCTTGACATCATGGCAACCTGCTTCGCAGTATGTGCCTCCGGCGGCGCTTGCCGGTTCCGGCATCGGTGATGCTACTGCGAAATCGCGGTCGGCTTCGAGTTGGCGATCAACATCTGAAATCAGCTTCGCGTTTTCGTCTTTCGTGAGCCACTTCCTCTGATTGACTAGATAGTTCTCAAAACGCGCGATGCAATCCCGTTTCTTCCAATATTCGAATAGAGGTTTCGGAACGTACTCGGCGGCATCATGAATGGCGTGGCCTTTCATACGCATCATCTTGGCTTCGATCAGCGTGGGCCCTTCACCACGGCGGGCGCGCTCGCAGGCCTCATGTGCTGCGTCGTAAACCTGGCAGGGATCGGTGCCATCGACAATCACGCCGGGAATGCCATAGGCAATGGCGCGCTCAGCGAGATCCTTCACCCGGAATTGCATGTCCGCTGGAGTGGAGTATCCCCAGAGATTGTTTTCGACGAAAAGCACCAGCCCGAGATTCTGCACGGCGGCGAAGTTGAGGCCCTCGTAGGTAACACCCGTCGATTGGCCGCCATCGCCGATATAGGTCATGACTGCGATGTTCTTGCCTTGCAGGCGAGCTCCTAGTGCCACCCCGGCCAGCACCGGGATGAGATCGCCCAAAGTCGAGATTGGCGAGACAACGTTGCGTTGCTGGTGATCTCCGAAATGCGAAGAGGCATCGCGTCCCTTGGTGGGAGAGCCGGCTTTGGCCATGTATTGCATCATGATGTCGCGAGCTGGAAAGCCGCGCACCAGCAGCGATCCTTGATTACGAATCAGCGGTCCAAGCCACTCGTCGGGTTTGAGCGCGTACGCCGAAGCGCAGGAGCAGCCTTCCTGGCCCAGTCCAAAGTAGACACCGCCGACAACCTTGCCCTGCTTGTAGAGATTTTCAAGAGCGGTCTCCATTTTGCGGTTGAGCAGCATCCAGCGATAGATCTCGATCGATTGCTGCTTGGAGAGATACTTCGACTCGCGGATCGGCGGCACTGGGGCGCTGAGATCGCCCTTGACCTCGTAACGTACTTCATCGCCCTGCCGAACCTGCCGCACCGCAAAACTCGGCTTCTCGAGACGGTAGTCGCGAATTTCGTAGGTGCGAAGCGAACTTGTAAGTTGATTTCGCTTACTGCCGTTGGAGCCCGATTTTGAAGTCACCGGCGGAGTCTTGTGCTTCTTGGCCATGAGGAATGCGGCTTTTGCCCTCTCGATGCTAACCCGGATGGAGAATTTGGACAAACGTGAGCGAGATGTAGCGCCGCGTCCCGGCGGCTTCTGAGTGAGCCGGCAGGATGCCGGCGCTACAAACAATTTCTGGTTCAGGCGAGGAACGTATCTTCTTCGCGATGTATGCGGCGCAGTTCCGAAGGAATGGTCATCGGGACGCCGACAGAATTTCCGAGCAGTGAATCGAGTGTTTCGAGCCAGAGGATCTGGCTTCCGAAGACCTGTCCAAAGTTGCGCGAAATGCTGTTGACCACATCTTCGAGCGAGAGGTCGCGGCCGAGTTCTTTCGACATGGATGTCACGGGTTTGCTGGTTATGCCGCACGGGATAATGAGGTCAAAGAAACTGAGATCCGTGTTGACGTTGAGAGCGAGACCGTGGGAAGTCACGCCGCGGGAGATATGTACACCGAGGGCAGCGATTTTGGCTTCCTTCGTCGCGCCATCTGTCCATACGCCCGTTAAGTCCGGGATGCGTTTGGTGGCGATACCGAAGTTGGCGCAGGTTCGGATCAGGACTTCTTCCAGCCGACGTACATATTCGATAACTCCCAGCGTTTTGCGCTTGGTATCGCTGGACGGGAACGCGCGGAGATCAAAGATCGGGTAGCCAACGATCTGGCCGGGACCGTGGAACGTTACGTCCCCGCCGCGATCGCAGTCGAAAACTTCGACGCCACGCTGCACAAGCAACTCTGGCGAGGCAATTACGTTCGAAGCCTTAGCATTGCGCCCGAGAGTGATTACTGGAGAGTGTTCAAGCAGCAGGAGAACGTCGCCGATCTGTCCGTTCTTGCGCAACTCGACCAGCCGCTCCTGTAGGCGGAGGCCGGTAGCGTAGTCGATGGTGCCGAGTTGGAGAACGGAGATCATTTGTAATTGGTAAGTGAGTGCTCGTGTAACTTACCCAATCCTCTACATGTTGATCGCCATTCCGTACACGCTGTTCGCCGCGTCGAGCATGGCTTCAGCAAGCGTTGGATGCGCGTGAATTGTCCAGACCAGATCTTCCGCAGTGGCTTCCAGTTCCATCGCAGCCACGGCTTCGGCGATCAACTCTGTAGCCTGCGGCCCGATGATGTGAACACCAAGAATTTCGCCGTGTTCTTCGTCGGAGACGATCTTGATGAACCCTTCGTGCTGTCCGACGATTGAAGCGCGGGAGTTTGCCGTGAAGGGGAACTTCCCGACTTTCACGTTGTACCCGGCTTCTTTGGCCTTGGTTTCGGTCAGGCCTACGCTGCCGATCTCGGGATGGCAGTAAGTGGCACCGGGAATGTGCTCTGGATTAATCGGCTTGCCCTTCTTGCCGGCAATCTTGGTGACTGCAACGATGCCTTCCATCGCACCGACGTGAGCGAGTTGAGGCGTGCCAAGAACGATGTCGCCGATGGCATAGACGCCAGGCTCTGCGGTCTGCATCCAGCTATCGGTCTTGATGAATCCGCGGTCCGGCTTAATCTTTGTGCGTTCCAAGCCGATATCCTCGGTGCGCGGCTTGCGTCCCACCGCGATCAATATTTTGTCGGCCTGGATGGTCTGCGATTTGCCCTCGACGGAAAACGACACGGAAACACCTGACTTCGCCTTCTCAACTTTGTCGACTTTGGCGCTGGTATGGAAGTTGATGCCCCGCTTGCGAAAGACTCGTGCCAATTCCTTGGAGACCTCCTCATCCTCGACGGGAACAAGACGAGGCAGCATCTCGATGATGGTCACTTCACAATCGAACGAACGGTAGATCGAGGCGAACTCAACTCCCACAGCTCCGGCCCCGATGATGACCAGCGACTTGGGAATCTCTTTCAGGCTCAAGATTTCGATGTTGCTCAAAATTCGATCATCGGTTTGCATGCCGGGCAGCATACGGGCTTCCGATCCAGTCGAAAGAATCACGTTCCTGGCTTTCAGTTTGGTGACCGCGCCGGCATTATTGACTTCGACGGTATGAACGCCGTTTTGAGCCGGGCCGGTGAGTCGTCCGTAACCACGAACGACCTCAACCTTATTTTTCTTCATCAGGAAGTCGAGACCCTTGGTGTGCTTGGTGACGATCTTCGTCTTGCGATCCTGAATGGCGGCCCAGTTCAACTTGCGCGCGTCCACGCCATCGATGCCGAATTCCTTCGCTTCCTTCAGGTGATCCCAGAGCTCGGCGTTGAACAACAGCGCCTTGGTCGGAATGCAGCCCATTTGCAGGCAGGTACCGCCGAGCACGTTGTCTTTTTCGATGAGCGCGGTTTTCAGGCCATATTGCCCGGCGCGGATCGCGGCGGTGTATCCGGCCGGCCCGCTGCCGATAATGGCGATGTCGTAGATGGTGTCTGGCAAAGTCAATCCTCTCAGTTGGATCAGATGATGGAAGGCAAAGGGTTGATTCTAGAACAGGAACCGGGGAATGGACAAAACGGAGGCTCGCGCGCAAGAATTGACGATTGATCTCTGGTCGTATGATTGCTATCATACTATAGTCATACAATGGTATGAAGAATACACGGAACAAATCCCGCAGGACATTCTCCTTGTCGCACGATGCGGTTGCCTATCTCGAATCCTATCGGCACAAAAGGAAAGAAGGGTCGCTGTCAGGAGCGGTCGAAGCAATGATTCGGGAGCGCAGAGATCGGGAAGAGCAAGAGAAATTGGCAGCCCAAACTCGTGCTTATTATGACTCCCTGCAACCCGCCGAACTTGAGGAAAGCGAAGCATGGGGGGCCTTTGGTGAATCGGAACTTTCTGATCCGGAGGGATAGGTAAAGCAACCAAATGCGACAACCCCGTCGTGGTGAAATTTGGTTTATCAAATTCCCGACTGATCCGCCTGATAAAAATCCTCGACCCGTGGTTATCGTTTCGATTGACGCTCGGAACATGAGCGAACGGGCAAACACCGTCCTGGTTGTTCCGCTGAGTACCACTCCCGCTCGCGCACCCAGTCATATCGAACTCAGCCCAGGGGAGACAGGGCTGTCATCCGTGTCTACGATTCGAGCAGAGGATATCTCGACGGTGCGAAAGGCAAGCCTTCTAGAACCGAATCAGAGACTTCGAGTTTTGAGTGAAGCCACACTGCGGAAAGTCGCACGTGGCGTGACAATTGCGATGGGATTTGTTGGATTCTCGGAATAGAGCACGGTTAGACAGGCGACCCGCCACCTTACGAACTTCGCTTATCCCAATAGCTTCGCCGCTTCTTTCGCGTAGTAGGTCAGGATGATGCTAGCACCGGCGCGGCGGATGGAGACCAGCGATTCCATCATGACACGCTCGCGATCAATCCAGTTGTTGCGGGCGGCAGCTTCGATCATCGCGTATTCACCCGAGACCTGGTAGGCGGCCAGGGGAAGGTCGAAGCGCTCGCGGGCTGCCGCGATGACGTCAAGATAGGGCATCGCCGGCTTGACCATGATCATGTCGGCTCCCTCTTCGACGTCGAGTTCTATCTCACGCATGGCCTCGCGGATGTTGGCGCCATCCATCTGGTAAGAGCGGCGGTCACCAAACTGCGGGGCCGAGTCAGCCGCCTCGCGGAACGGTCCGTAGAATCCGGAGGCGAACTTGGCGGCATAAGAAAGAATGGGCGTGTTAATAAAACCGGCCTCGTCGAGGCCCTTGCGGATGGCGGCAACGCGGCCATCCATCATGTCGGATGGCGCGATGATGTCGACTCCGGCTTGGGCGAGCGACACAGAGGTGCGCGCCAACAGCTCCAAGCTGGGATCATTGAGAATTTCGAATTCCTGCTGGGCGGCACGCGCGGCAGCGGCAGCCAGCTTGTCGATAGCCTGATGCTTGTCCTTTCCGTTTTTCACAGAAATTACAGCCGCAGCTTTCATTGCGGTGCGGGCAGCGGCACCTAGCGATTGCGGTGTCGGAGTGGCTTTCACGACGCCACAGTGTCCGTGCGACATGTACTCGCACAGGCAAACGTCGCCCATAATAACGAGGTCGGGCACCTCACTCTTGATAGCGCGTGTGGCCTGCTGCACGATGCCGTCATCCGCCCAGGCGCCAGTCGCTACTTCATCTTTCTTCTCGGGCAGGCCGAATAAGATGATAGATGGAACGCCTAAAGAGTGGGTCTCAGCCGCCTCACGCACGGCTTCGTCCACGGATAAATTGAAAACGCCCGGCATCGATCGTACTTCCTTGCGGATGCCTTCCCCAGGGCAGACAAACATGGGATAGACGAAGTTTTCCGGGGCGAGCCGCGTCTCCCGAACAATGGAGCGGAACTGTTCGGTGCGGCGCAGACGGCGGAGGCGTGTCACGGGAAATGCCATACAAAGCGGAGGAATACCCGCTACCAAAAGTCTACCAGAGCACAAAATGTCATTCCGCTACGAATTTCAGGGCTTCGTAACTACATCCAGCCGTAGGCAGAAGCCGCTGTCCTTCCCTCCCTCAGGGAATTATCTTGAAGACCACGCCGCAGCCGTTGTTCCGTGCGCTGATGCTGCAATGGTGATCGCCACCTGCCCATGCAGTGCCGTAGATTGCTCCCGCTCTGCCTACAAGTACCTCAAAGACGGGGAAGGCGCCATCGGTCAGGCCTGTAAAGGCATGCAGCGTCGTGTTGGTCCAGGAACTCCCCGGATTCATCGGAGGAGTGAGCAGAAAGACCACACCGCAACCATCAGAAAATGCGCTTACGCACGTGGGATCTCCGCCGATATCAGTAGTGCCGTAGAGTCGGGCTTGCTTATCGAAGGAAACTCCAGCGAGGGGGGATGCCCCATCAGTTCCGCTAAAGGCGTAGATCGTCTCGAAGGTCCAATCGTCATCCTGCGCGTTGGGAGGAGACAGTCGGAAGACCGTTCCGCATCCACCCAGATCCTGACACAATCCAGTAGACGTCTGTCCCCCCTCGGAGGCGGTGCCATACAGATGACCCTGGAAAGCTGTGAGTAACGACCAAGGATTCGCCCCAGTTATTTGGTAATCAAATGAGTGAATCGTCTTGTATCGCCAGGCGGAGTGGCCCGGCAACGGCGGCATGAGCTTGTAAACGGTACCGTCGGTGAAATCGCCGCCGTAAGCGGTGGTGCCATACAAATTTCCGCCGGGGCCTCTGATGGGGGGAGCACCTGGAATATACCCGTCTTTGGCATGCTGATTGTCACAATGAAAGCCGTAGAGAGATTGAAAAGTCCACTGGCTGCCGGGAGGAGAAGGAGGAGACAACTCAAAGACAGTTCCGACGTTCCCGCATCCCCCTTGGGATGTGGTGCCAAATAGATTTCCAGCGTCATCCAGACTTACTCCAGCGGGCTCGTTGCCATCAGTTCCAGTGAATGTGTGGAGAACGGTTTCGGTCCAGGGATCTCCGGGAGCAATGGGCGGGGACAGCTGGTAAACGATTCCGAAGCCCTCCGGACTCCCGCCGAAGGATGTTACTCCGTAAATGTTCCCGGCTTGATCGGTGGCCAATTCTCCACTTGGGAAGGCCCCGTCGGGAACTCCGGCAAACCTGTGGATGATGGTTTCCTGCCAGGGGCTCCCATCCTGGGCTGGGGGAGAAAGCTGGTAAATCGTCCCGCAGTAGGTCTCTTCGTGTTCGGCATGACAGCGAGGTTTATCCACGCTACCTCTGGTGGTTCCATAAAGGTTGTGAGCGCCGTCCATGATCAAAGCGCTGGTGGCCGCTTTTCCATCGTCCCCATTGAAACGCCACAAGACATCTTGCACTTGCGCGGCGCACAATGTGCTTGCCGCAACCAGTAACAGGCATGTGGCCTGTTTCCTGCTTCTCATGATGTCTCCTTCCGTAGTGCCCGAACACGATTTTGAGTTGGGGCAGGCACTTTACGCAGTGCACGAGATCGGGGAGGGGGAAACCGGGCACGGCAAAAAATTCGGGAGCGGAGTCTGACATAGTTCGCCAGCCGAAATCAAGTTGAGACGCTCGAGGATCGGCTCTTAGCAATGGTGGGATCGCGAGACCGTCACGCTGTCAAAAGCAACAGCATTGAGTACCGAAGTAACCACGCCTATCTCGAGATACCTATCGGCATACGACCTTCGGCACTAGAATGCAAGTGAGTCATGGCCCTCCACCCGAGTCGCTTCCTGGTTATTGCCGGCGCTGTCCTTGTGGTCTTCGCCGGGGTCCTCATGGTGTTGCCGCGTGGGTTGGCGGTGACGGCTGTCGGCGATCTTGTGTCCTTGCTGGCGCTGGCGCTCGCCACGTGTGCGATGACGGCCAGTGCCATCGGCAACCGCGGCCAGACCAGGCTATTTTGGAGCCTGCTCGCCTCCGGATGTTTTCTGTGGACAGTCAACCAGGGACTGTGGACGTACCATGAAGTCTTCCTGCGCCGCGATGTGCCGGATCCCTTTGTTGGCGACGTCATTCTGTTCGTGCATATCGTGCCGTTCATGGCTGCCGTTGCGTTGCGGCCGCATCGGCGCCCCGAAGAGCAAAAACTGTACTTCGCGACGCTGAATTTTGTAATGCTCTTGATTTGGTGGGTCTTTCTTTATGCATTCATCGTCTTCCCGGATGAGTACGTCATTCTGAATTCGATTGTTTACAGCACCAACTACGACCTGCTCTACCTGGTCGAGAACCTGGTGCTGGTTGTCACGCTGGCTGTGTTCGCCCTGAACACGAGTAAGGGTTGGAAGGCAATTTACCGCACTCTATTCATTGCCTGCAGCCTGTATGCGCTGACGTCAGAAACGATGAACATGGCCATCGCTCATGGCGCTTACTTCTCGGGCAGCTACTACGACATTCTCTTTGTAGCGTCCGTATGTGCGGTGATTCTGGTTCCGGTGCAGGCATGGAATTCGGAACTGACCTATGAGGAACCAATGCAGTCAAGCGGCCGCTGGAGAGCTGTTGCGCCACGGCTCGCCATGACTGCCATATTGTCGCTGCCGATCATGGGATATTGGGCAGTGTTTGTGGACCGGGCTCCGGATCGCATCCGTTATTTCCGGTTGATGGTAACCCTGGTCGCGATGCTTGTGCTCGGAGCATGCCTCTTCCTGAGACAGTATCTTCTGGACCGTCAGCTGATCAGGCTGCTGGAGTCTTCGCATCGTAGCCTGGAAAACTTACAGCGCCTGCAGAGCCAACTAGTCCAGAAAGAGAAGCTGGCATCGCTGGGACAGTTGGTTGCCGGCGCTGCGCACGAGATCAACAATCCGCTGGCAGCAATTCTGGGGTTTTCAGAGTTGCTGGCTGAGAATCCCTCGCTGAGCAGCGAGCAGACCGCGATGGCGAACAAGATCGGGCAGCAGGCGCGTCGTACTCGCGATCTGGTCGCTGGCCTGCTGAGCTTCGCACAACAAGCGCCCGGGGAGAAAGTGGCCGTCGACATGGGCGCACTCGTTCGGCGGGCCTTGAAAATGGAAGCTTTGAACCTGGAGACCCGCAAGATCAGAGTGGAAGCCGCTCTCGGTAACACGTCGGCATCTGTTTTTGGAAACGCAAATCAACTGTTCCAGTGTTGCGTGCAGATTATTGACAACGCCGTGGATGCCCTCGAGGAAGTGGGCGGCGGAACTTTACAGGTCAGCTTGCGCGAAGAGAGTCGCGAACTGGTGGTGGAATTCTCTGACTCCGGCCCGGGAATTCTCGATCCCAAGAAAGTGTTTGATCCCTTCTACACTACCAAGGTCATTGGGAAAGGCACGGGCCTGGGCCTGAGCGCCACGTATGGTGTGGTGCAAGATCATGGCGGACAGATCTCCTGCTACAACAAGCCGGAAGGCGGAGCGGTATTCGCCATGCGTTTTCCGGCGCTCTGCTTGCAATCGCGAGTGAAAGAAGTCGAGGCCGCAAAGGCTCATTCAACTGCGTAGTGTTCCCCTGAACCTGGCCTAATTCCGTCGTGTACCATGAATCTGCATGGCCCCGGAATTACGTCATAGCAGCGCACGCGTACTGGAACTCGACTTATTTCGAGACCTGTTGCGCGGCTACTTTTCCTCGCCGCTGGGCCATGCCAGGGCGGCACAGCTCGCACCGTCGACCGATCGAGCATGGATCGAGAACCAGCAACAACTCACGAGTGAAATTCGGGAGTTCCGGCGCGTGGGCGGAGGGTTTGAGTTCTCGGGCCTGCTGGACCTGTCGCAGTCTCTGGAAAAAGGGCGCATTGCTGGAGCTGCACTGGAGGTCACAGAACTGCGCGATGTGATCATGCTGGTGGACCGCGCTGCGGAATGGCGCGAGATTTCTCTGAAGCCGCCAGACGCGATGCGATCGGGCTGGGACGCGGTATCACAGCTGTCGTCTGAGATTGTCGACTTCACGGAGTTCCTGAGGTTCTTCCGCAACAAGATCTCCCCTGACGGCACGCTGGAGGATCGCGCGTCTGCGGAGCTGGCCCGCATTCGGCGTGAGATCGAGAAGCAGCGGCGGGAGATTCAAGAGTCTCTGCAGCGTTATCTGAGAAAACTCTCTGAGGGTGGCACCCTGCAGGAAGAGCTGGTAACGATTCGCGGAGAACGCTTCGTGATTCCCGTGAAGGTTGAGCAGAAGCGAAGAGTTCAGGGCGTGGTGCATGGCGCGAGTTCCAGTGGGCAGACTGTGTACGTCGAACCGCTTGAAACGATCGAGCAGAACAATGAACTCGTGCGTTTGATGGACGAGGAACAAGCGGAAATTCATCGCATTTTGCTCGAGATGTCGAGGCGAGTCGGGGAAAAAGCAGCAGACATCCGGGCGGCAGCCGACACGTTGGCTGAATTGGAGCTGCAATTTGCGAAGGCACGGTTCGCGGCTGACTATGACTGTGTTCCGGTCAGCTTCCGCGAAGAGGGTGTCGTTCTGCGTAATACCCGCCACCCGCTACTAGAGAGAAATCTAAAGGCGAAAAAAGGACGCGTCGTGCCCGTCAGCATTGAACTCGAAGGCGAGCGCCGCGAGTTCATCATTACCGGACCCAACACGGGTGGAAAGACGGTGACCCTTAAGACCATCGGGCTACTAGCCCTGATCGCGCAATCCGGCGTTCCCGTTCCGGCGGATCGCGCCGAATTGCCGGTGTTCGATGCGGTGTTAGCAGATATCGGCGACTATCAATCGATCGAGCAGAACCTGTCGACTTTTTCGGCGCACGTCACAAATATCGATTTCATCTCGCGAACCGCCACGCGACAATCCCTCGTTTTGCTCGATGAACTGGGATCGGCTACCGATCCAGAAGAAGGCGCCGCGCTGGCCGTAGCAATCGCCGAACACTTTCACCAACTCGGCTGCGTGACTGTCATTTCCACTCATCACACGTCGTTGAAAGTGTACGGTGCAAACACCCCAGGAGTTGTGAACGCTTCGGTCGGCTTCGATGAGGCCACCCTGCAACCGACATATGAGTTGAAGGTGGGCACACCGGGGGCGTCGGCAGGCATCAACATCGCAAAGCGCCTGGGACTGACTTCCTCGATCATCGACTCCGCGCGCTCGCGCCTGGGCAGCCAGGCACGAGATGTGGCGCAGTTTCTGGACCGGCTGCACCAACAGTTGCGCGAGGCAGAAGCCGAACGCCTGAAGTTGCGAGGGCGTGAGGAGGAACTGGACCGGGAGCGGGCTCATCTGGCGTCGGAAGGCCATAAGGAGCAGCAGGCAAAGATCCGCGAGATGGAGAAGAAACTGGAGAGCGTGCTACGCGATTTCGAATACCACGCGCGAGAGGCGGTGAATGCGATCCAGGATCGCGCTGCAGCGCAGAAACTCTCGAAGGAAGCCGAGCGACGAATTGCTAAGCTGCGCCGGGAGTTTCGAGAGCAGTTTGATTCGACGGTGGTGGCACATAGCACCGGGGCCGATCAGGGAGATCCGCATGCGCAACCCCAGGTAGTGAAGCACGTGTCGGAAGGTGACACGGTGAAGGTAAAGTCCGTGGGGAGACCAGGCCTAATCACGAGGAAGCTCGACGACAATCACTTCGAGGTCGAGGTGGGCGCAATGAAAATGCGCATCGCACGCGACGACATCGCAGAAGTGATGGTAAGAGCGGCAGAGTCTCCGGTAAAAGCGGCACGAGCACGGGGAATCTCCGTCTCGCTGCAGTCGGAAAGCACCAGCGCTCCGTCAGAGATCAATGTGATCGGGCGGACGGTCGACGATGCTACACAAGAAGTGGAACGTTTCGTGGATCGAGCGTTCCTGGCGGGATTGCCACGAGTACGCGTAGTGCACGGCAGTGGTATGGGGATCCTACGAAAGGCACTTCGGCAGTCGCTGCAAAAGCATCCTCACGTCGCTAATGTGAGCGAGCCTCCACAAAACGAAGGCGGGGGCGGAGCGACGGTGGTGGAGCTAAAGCTTTAGCCTCCAGGAGTGTCTGCTGCAGACCTTCAGGATCGAGCCGACAACATGGTGAGGATGTCGCGCAATCCCTGGCGAATATGCTTCAGGTCCGTGTTGCCGTGTCCTGGAAATGGCAAAGGCGTCTGCTTCTTGTCAGTCTTGGTGTCCGTACGTAACTGCTGCCGCGCTCCCGCGATCGTGAATCCTTCTTCGTACAGCAACTTCTTAATGCGGAGGACGTTCTCGACGTCCTTGCGGCGATACATGCGCTGACCAGTGCTGCTCTTGACTGGCTTTAACTGGGGAAACTCGGTCTCCCAGAAACGAAGCACGTAAGCAGGAAGCCGGCACAACCGAGCCACTTCACCAATGCGGAAGTAAAGCTTTTCGGGAATGACGATCTCGGTCGTCTTAACCGACTTCGCGTTCGCTTTTGCGCGGGGGCTCATGCAGTCCGAGGAGCGGCATCCGTAGGTGAAAGGACCGGCACGCTCCCTGCGTTTCTAGCACGATCTGATCCCTATGGACAACATTGATTTTAGAGGGCTGGCTGGGGAACTGGCAAAGTCGCGGAGTAGAAATTAAAAAGCCCCTCGTGAGGTGCTTCTCTCGAGAGGCGAAAACTTCGAATCTGCGAGAACATGTCTCGCACCGGTTTTAGTGTTTCTTCTTCTTCTTCGCTGCCTTTTTCTTTGCTGGCATGAAGTTTCCTCCGTGAACGATTTTCCCTTGCATGGGTTGAACAACGGGGCCCATTCTTACGCTATGCAAGCCCAATTCATAGCATGGCTGCATATCCTACCCCAAGATATTGATGAGTATTAATAGCAATGTCAACAAAAATCTGCAGTAGAACGCTCGCGTGAAGCTGGAACCCAGCCAGCGGGAAACGGCGTAAACTGCTTCCAGACCCCATGCGAACGCGTTCCATCGAACTGGAAATCTTCAAGAACATCTATCACTCGATCGCGGAAGAAATGGGCGCAGCCCTGCGTAGAACGGCCTTTTCCCCAAACATTAAGGAACGCCGCGATTACTCGTGCGCGGTTTTCGACGCTGCGGGAGAAGTGATCGCGATGGGCGATCACATGCCAGTGCACCTGGGCTCGATGCCCATGTCGGTACAGGCTGCCGTCGATAGTTTCAAACTTGAGTCCGGCGACGTGGTGATGCTGAACGATCCGTTTCGGGGCGGAACGCATTTGCCTGATATCACTCTGGTCGCGCCGTTTTATTTCTCACGACGCAGTTCCGCCCCGGATTTTTTTGTCGCATCACGAGCGCATCACGCGGATGTAGGCGGTTGCTTTGCGGGATCGATGGGGCCTTGCCGCGAGATTTACCAGGAAGGAATTCGCATTCCGCCGGTGAAGCTCATGCGCCGAGGAAAGATGGATCGCGACATCCTGTCGCTGCTTTTGAACAATGTGCGGACTCCGGGTGAACGAGAAGGCGACCTGGGAGCACAGATTGCCGCTTGTCACACGGGAGCCGAGCGACTGCGGGAGGTTTGTGTACGCTACGGATTGCCACGAACCAAGGCAGCCGCGAAGGAGTTGTTGAAGTACTCGGAAGAAATCATGCGGGCGTTTCTGGATGAGGTGCCCACAGGCGTGTATCGCGCGGAAGATTTTCTCGACAATGACGGCGTCAGTGAAAAGCCGGTGAAGATCGCTGTCACCATCAAGATCTCAAGAAAGAAAGGCGGGGAGGCGGTTGAGGTTGACTTCGCAGGCAGTGACTCCCAGGTGGAAGGCAGTATCAACGCTGTGGAGGCGATTACGTACTCCGCGTGCTTCTACGTATTCCGGTGCCTACTGGCCGAGGACATTCCCGCGACGGCGGGATTGATGAGGCCGATCAAGGTAATCGCTCCCACGGGAACGATTGTGAATGCGCGGCCACCCGCCGCGGTGGCGGGAGGAAATGTCGAAACCTCGCAGCGCATTGTCGACGTGCTTTTGCGCGCAATGGCGCAAGCGGTCCCGAATCGTATTCCTGCCGCGGCGTCGGGAACGATGAACAATTTGACGATCGGCGGGATGGACCCACAGATAAAGGAACCGTTCGCCTACTACGAAACGCTTGCTGGTGGAATGGGAGCGCGCCCAGGGAAGCACGGAGTGTCAGGCGTGCACACGCACATGACCAATTCGCTGAATACACCTGCGGAGGCTTTGGAGTATGCGTATCCCTTGCGGGTGCGTAGATATTCGCTCCGCAAGAACAGCGGAGGTTCGGGTGCTTTCAATGGCGGCGATGGAATTGTTCGTGAAATTGAAGTGCTCACCGACGCGGAAGTTACTTTGTTGGCGGATCGGCGAAAGAATGGTCCTTATGGCCTACAGGGTGGGAACAGCGGCGCCGTTGGAAAAGCCACCGTGATTCGCAACGACGGAACAGTGGAAGAGCGCGCAGGCAAGTTCAGCGTGCGTTTGCGGAAGGGAGAACGGGTGCGGGTGGAGAGTCCTGGCGGAGGTGGGGTCGGTAAAATTACCGAGAATTGACAGAGGGCATCTCGTTTTTCCGAATTCATTCTCTTGTGCTCGCATCCGATTAAGCAGAGGACGGTCCTCAAACAAACATCACGCAAAGGGATTTATGGAGCTATCCAAACATTACTTAGAGGAAGTCGAGCGTCAGTTTCGCGGTCACAAGCGCCTGGGCGAAGGTGCTATCGCGCAAGTGAGAGATGAGGACCTCTTCGTCGCGATCGATGCGGAATCGAATTCTATTGCAATCATCGTTAAGCATTTAGCCGGGAACATGCGCTCGCGCTTCACTGATTTTCTGACGACAGATGGTGAGAAGCCTGACCGGCATCGAGATCAGGAATTCGAGATGGATGGATTGAAGTTGCGCTCGGACTTGATGCAAACCTGGGAAGCGGGCTGGGGCATTGTATTCAACGCGATTGCGGGCTTGACCCCGGAGGATTTGATGCGCAACGTGACGATTCGCCACGAACCCCATACTGTGCTGCAAGCGTTGAACCGGCAACTCGCGCATTACGCGTACCACGTGGGGCAGATTGTGTTTGTGGCGAAGCATCTACGTTCGAGCGAATGGAATACCTTGAGCGTTCCACGGGGAAAGTCGGAGGAATTCAACCGGAAGATGCTGGAGAAATTGAGAAAGTAATTTATCGTTCGGGGGAGAGCGAAGCCCAGTGTCGGGGAATGACTAAAACAAATGGTCCCCATTCGACGCCTTCGCTTTGCTCAGTTGCTCAGGGCAGGCTCTCGACTACACTTGGCTTCGCCTGCGCTCCGCTCGGGATGACATCTCTTAAGGATGACAGCTCTTGGTAGGTTCAATCCATCGTGCGGCAAAGCAGCTACAATTGGCAGGGCAGCGTCTAACTCAATATTGGCGATGAAGCAGCTATTCGTACTCCTTCTTCTACTTGGTACCGTTGTTGCGCAGGGAAATGAGCCGGCAACATCGAGCCAATCCATTCCGGTCGATCAGGAAAATGCGCGCAAGGCCCAAGGAGCTATCGATCAGGCCATCCAGGCACTGGGTGGCCAAGCGTATCTGAACATTCAGGACATTTCGCAGGAAGGGCGATCCTACAGTTTTCACATGGGGCAGCCGAACAGCGTCGGAACGTTGCTCTGGCGCTTCTACAAGTTCCCCGACAAAGAGCGAATAGAGGTCACCAAGAAGCGTGACATCATTCTGATCTTCAATGGTGACCAGGGATACGAGATCACCTACAAAGGAACGCGCAAGCAGGACCCGAAGGAAATCGCGGATTATCTCCGGCGGCGTCATTTCTCATTGGATTGGGTACTACGAAAGTGGCTGAAAGAGCCGGGGGTTGCGCTGTTCTACGAGGGGCCCACGGTTGCGGAACAAAAGCCGGTCGAGCAGGTCACGATCATGAACGCCAGCAATGAAGGCGTTACGCTCTACCTTGACTCCAGCACCCATTTGCCAGTCAAGAAGTCATACACGTGGCGTGATCCCATAGACAAGCAGCGCAATACAGAAGACGAGGTTTACGACAGCTACCGTCCGGTGCAAGGAGTTATGGCGCCGTTCAGCGTTACGCGTTTCTACAATGGCGACATGGATAACCAGCGGTTCCTGACGTCGATCACGATCAATCAGAATGTGAGTGAGTCCCTGTTCGATGCCACAGTTTCCACAAAACCCCCGAACAAGAAGTAGCTAAAAAACATTCCCGCATCAGGTAATCAGATAGCCAACACCTTTCGGGACTGAACACTTTCAGACTCGAAGCAGAAAGTATTGCGTGGGAAGGTGTTACGAAGGACTATCCCGCAGCAGGTTCACTGACCTGCCACGAATTGTGGCTAATTTGCCACATACATACTCTGGAGACCTTCTGTAATCTAAGACTTAGAGAAAAAGGCCCAGATTCTGATATTGGAACAGACAATCCGCACGGCGGTAGAGTGCAGCGGCGTGGGGCTTCATAGTGGAGCTCCGGTTCAGCTTCGAATCTTGCCGGCGGCGGCGGGATCCGGAATCGTCTTCCGGCGCGTTGATCTTGACGGCTTCGAGGTTGAAGCGGTTAGCCGAAACGTTGCGCGTGTCAGTTACGCCACAAGCCTGATGAAAAAGGGCGTGCTCATTTCCACTACTGAGCACTTACTATCCGCTTTTATTGGGTGCGGCATCGACAACGCAATCGTCGAGCTCGACAATCTCGAGCTTCCGATTCTTGACGGCAGCGCCCGGCCGTTTGTGGAACTGATTCGCAAAGCCGGAACGCGTAAGCATCGGCGACCACGAACCTATCTGCGAATGCGGCGCGAGCTGGAGCTGCGCGAAGGTGCCAAGTTCATCGCAGTTTATCCGGCAGACACCTATTCGGTCGAATACTCCATTGATTTCCCACATCCATTGATCGGGAAAGAAAGATTCTCAGTCGATCTCTCCGATGGCAAGTACGTTTCCGAAATCGCGTCCGCACGGACTTTCGGATTTTTCCATGAAGCTGAGGCTATGCGGCAGCAAGGACTGATTCGCGGGGCCTCGTCGGATAACGCCATCGTTCTGACCAAAGATGGAGTCATGAACCCGCCGCTTCGTTTTGACGACGAGTTCGTGCGCCACAAGGTGCTGGACCTGATCGGAGACCTGGCGCTGCTGGGGAAAAGGATTTTAGGGACGGTCGTAGCGGACCGGGCCGGTCACGCCATGCACACGGCACTCGTGTCTCGCATTCTCCGCGACAGCGCGCTTTGGGAAGAAACGACCCTCGAGGATGAAGCCCCAGCGGCGTTCGCACCTCTGCCGGCTCCGGTGCATCAACCAGCGTAAAGTGACCTCCTAGTCGGCGGCCTGGGGCGTGGGATCGTTCGAGTCCCACATGGAAATTTCGTCAATCAACTTTTGGAGCTCAGCGCGAGCCTTGGCGGCGAGTTCAGCGACGTGCGCCTTGGCAGCGCGTTGGTGTTCAGGGGCAAGCTGGGAAATGCGAACTGCCATGAGCGGGGCATCTTCTTCGAGACGGCGCAAAAGCCGTTCCGTGCGGTCAATCTGGATATTCAATGGAAGCATAGGGCTCTCTGAGTGAGGGTTGTCCCTATAAGCGTGTGATAGCTGCGCGATCCAGACAAGTTCTAAGCTGAATACCCGGGAAGGAGCTATTTTTCGGCAGCCTGCATCTGTTCGGCGATCCAGCCTTCGAGTTGTTCGCGGGAAATCTGGGGTACATCGAGAAAACGTATGCCGGCGCGTCCGTTGTCATCGGCCCAGGCGAGTTCGGCCTTGGGCTCCATCGAATTCTTGGTTCCTGGGAGTGTGAAAGCTACTTTGGCGATTCCGCCCTTCAACTTTGTTCGCACACGAACCGCCATTCCACCTTCGCTGAGATTAGTAGCTGTCGCCTTCACTTCCTGCCCGTTGTTCAGTCGAAGAATCACAGGCATATCCACTTTTTGACGGAAATATCGACGGCGTTCTCTCGCCATGAATCCGAGTGCGGCGCCGAAACAGCGGGTCGCATTCAGAGGCGTGATCGGCTTTTGCATGACGAAGTTCGCGCCCCTATCGAAAGCCTGCTGGGTGGTGGTTGTACCGTTCAGGATGGCGAAGGCGACAGAATTCTTATTGCTGGAGCCTTTGCGCAAACCAGCGAGAACGTCGAGTCCACCTTGGAGGTCGTCGCAATCGACGATCACCGCGTCAAACTTCTCATTGGAAAGGATCTCGGTTCCGGACGAGATGCCCCTGCAGACCTCCAGATCGATAGCAAGTTTTTCCAGCGTCGGCCGGAGAATCCGGATCACTTCCGGGTCGCGGCTGAGGAGGAGCGATTCCAAGGGCATGATGCCTGTATGCTACGTGCTGGCCTATGAGGCTGGAAGGTGACCGAGGTTACTGTCCCCTTGGAACATGGTAGTAGTTCCGCGATTCGGGAAAACGCTAGTGTTGGCATACCTATCGATGGGTTCGAATATCGGCGATCGGGCCGGAAATTTGCGGGACGCGATCTCACGCCTAGGCGGATTGGGAACCGTCGTGAAGGTGTCGTCGTTGTATGAGACGGAGCCGGTGGATGTGACGGAGCAGCCGTGGTTCGTCAACTGTGCGGTGGCGCTTGAAACGGAACTCGACGCAGAGGAGTTGCTGTCGGCGCTGCTCGGCATCGAGCGGCAGATGGGCAGAGTTCGCGGAAGCGATAAAGGGCCGCGGAATATCGATATCGACATATTGTTGTTCGGAAATGAGGTAATTCATACGCCAGAACTGGATGTGCCGCATTCGGAGATGAATCGGCGGAGGTTCGTTCTCGAGCCGCTGGCAGAGATTGCACCGGAGGCACGGCATCCGGTGTTGGGGAAGAGTGTGCGCGAGTTGCTAGAAGAACTGCCGGCGGGGGAGCAGAAGGTGAGGAGTATTTCATGAGTCCTAGTGAGCAGGGAGCTTTCGCGGACGCGAGTTGGGTGTACCCCTCCCCCTTTTTTCCTCCCAAAATCTTGATTCTAAAGGAGAGTGTCCGTAAAATCTTCCGGACAAAGGACTTATACGTAAAATCTTGGAAGCAAAGGCTTTTTACGCGCTGTTCCACTGTTCCGACAACGCCCGGTAGTCAGGTTGAACCTAGGCCCGTCAATCGGTTTCTGACGCAATCTCGGGACGCTGTGCGGCCGCACGGCCCGCCGAATGCCAAGTGAGATTTTCAAAGAGCGAAATAAAGTACGGCTCCCGCGAAGGGAGCCGTGGGCAGTGTCCGTTGTGAAGACACCGAACCAATTTCAGGGTGACATAAGTGGTGACCCGGATGATGTGATGGTCGTCACGGAGCGGTGTGATAACGGAAAACTTAATACCGGGCAGTCTCGGCGGCACAGTGTTCGTCAACGAGGAGAGCGCTCCGCAAGGCCACTTCTCGAAATGTGGAAAGGAGGGCTTGGCCCCCCCAGTCCTAGTTCACCGTGAATGACTTTCCGTTGCTCGCTACGTTATTCACGGTGACGATGACATCACCGGTCGTTGCGCCGGACGGAACCTTAACTTTTATTAAAGTGGCACTCCAGCTGGTATAGCTTGTAACGGCGGTCCCATGGAAGTTGACCGTGCTTGTGCCTCGGGAGGAGCCGAAATTAGTGCCGTTGATGTTGACGGTGGCACCCACTGCGCCCGAGGTGGGTGACAAACTGCTGATGTTGGGTGTGGGAAGTACAGTGAATGAGACGCCATTGCTGACCGCGCCGTTTACTGTCACCGTGGCGTTCCCGGTGGTAGCTCCAGGGGGAACATTCGCCTTGACGACGGTATCGCTCCAACTCGTATAGGAAGTAGCTGCCGTGCCGTTGAATTTCACCGTGCTGGCACCCTGCGAAGGCCCGAAATTTGTTCCCGTCACTGTTACTAAAATGCCAGCCGCGCCGCTGGTCGGCGAAAGGCTTGAAATATGCGGAGTGATTGTGAACAGCACGCCGTTGCTGGATACGCCGTTTACGGTCACAACGACATTGCCCGTCGTAGCTCCGGCGGGTACGGTTGCCTTTATCGTGGTTGCATTCCAACTGGTATAGCTGGTCGCCGCGGCTCCATTGAAACTTGCCGTGCTGCTGCCTCGCGTCGAACCGAAGTTGGTGCCGGTTATGGTTACAAGAGCGCCTATTGCACCGGATGTTGGCGATAGACTAATGATGTTCGGAGTTGGAAGAACAGTGAACAACACGCCATTACTAGCGGAACCATTCACAGTGACGACAACATTCCCTGTAGTAGCGCCAACCGGAACTGTCGTGGAGATTGACGTATCGCTCCATGCTGTAGCCGTCGCTGTGGTACCGTTAAACTTCACGGTGCTGGCGGCTTGGCTATTTCCAAAATTTGTCCCGAGGACCGTCAAGGGAACACCCACCGCCCCCGAATTCGGCGACGTGTTGGTGATACTGGGCGGAGGAATGACAGTGAAGAATACTCCGTTGCTGGCGAGCCCACTAGCTGTGACGACAACATTCCCGCTGCTGGCACCGGGTGGAACCGGAACACCGATTGAGCCATCGCTCCAGCTTGAGGGAGCTGCTTCAACACCATTGAAAGAAATAGTGCTATAACCCTGAGCAAGTCCGAAACTACTGCCTGTGATCGTCACGGATGTTCCGACGTTGCCATTGACGGGACTTAGATTCATTATGGAGGGAGCAGTGGCTGTGAACGGGACTTGGTTGCTGTACAGTCCGTTCTGATTCACAATCGCCACACCCGACATCGAACCAAGCGGCACAGTCGCGATAATTTCGGTGTCATTCCAGGAAGTCACGGTCGTGGCACTGAGGGTGCCCAATTGCACGAATCCGTTTCCCTGGGTGGCGCCGAAATTCGATCCGGTAACCGTCACCTGCGTCACACTCGGCGTGCCCAGAGAGGGAGAGACGTCGCTGATCACGGGTGGAGTTCCAACTGGAGGGGCCGGGGAGACGACAACATCGACCGTCGTTGACAGTGAACCGTAATGAACCACTATGCTGGTTTGACCCGGCCCCACCGCGGTTATAAGTCCGTACCCGTCGACAGTAGCGATTAGAGGGTTAGCTGAGGTGTAGCTTGTAAGCAATGATCTCTTGAGCGAAAGTGATCCACCTGTGGCGTAAATCCCCTCAACATCGATCGGCAGCGCATCGCCATTGCCGGAGAGTGCCAGGGACGCGGGTCTTGCAACCAGGTATTTGGGTGCGGCTTGCCTTTCCACGTCGACGTGCACCGGCACGGATTCTATATACTCGTTTGCCGTAGAACCAACCGCGGTGATTTGATAAAGTCCCGGAGCAATGCTTATCGGAAGTGCCAAGGTGAACTGAAGTGGATCCGGAGTGGATTGAACCGCAGGAAGTGGGTGCTGTGTTATTACATAAATGTTCTGAACCGCGGGATCGGCGGCGATCGTAATCGTGTAAACTTGTCCCTCCACGAATGTAGCTCCCTCCGCAGGGGATGTGATTTGAAGGAGTGACTGGGCGGAGACCTGACGAGCAAGACAAACTGCAAGGATTAGAGCAGCTTGTGCAAGCAGCTTGATCGATTCAATCATTGTTTCTCACTTCCAAGGAAAAGTTCACATGCCCGAAGAACATCGTTTGAGTTTTTTTTGGCCCGGTCACTTGGCCGCGGCACCACGCAACACAAACCTAATTGCAAGTTCATAGAGGCCGTAAATCACCAAAAAACAAGCGATGAAGCTCGCTACCATCGAACCCGCAAGTGGCAACTTTCCTTTAGGCAGATGACCACCGTACAACAATGTCGAAGTTGTAAGCATGGCGTGGTACGCTAATGGAAGTGCACACAGCATTGCACCGCAGATTGTGCTAGCACGAACTGCAGTGGAAAGACCTGAGGCTGTGTGCTCCGCTACTTGATTGCGAACACCATTCCATAGATTTTCAAGGATGATAATTCCCCATAACGCCAGCCAATAGAGAACGGAATCAATACCCAAGGCGGTTAGTGACACGGAACTGAAGTCCTCAAGTCCGCGCGGGTTCAGCATGTATCTCGCGAACGCCTGGCCAGGCGTTCCCCACTCAATCGAGAACTCGCTTAACACCGCGAGAACAACTGCTGGTATTGGTGCAAGCCAAAGGAGCCAAGACCGAGATCTGGACTTATTCCCCATAATCACACTTTGTTCCTCTCATCGCTGTCTAGCTGACTCCTTCGAGCGTCTACCTGCAGATGAAGCATTCGTGCTAAGCAGTTTTCAGTGAAAATCTGAGCAACTTGTGGCCTCATTCAATAGATTGACGATCATGTCTGGTATGCCGCTACTTGTCTCCAACTCAGTAGGCCCGAGGAAATCAAGGTTCTCAATGCCCCCTGAATGTATAGTGCTCGGCACGATGAGTGTGCTAGAAGTTCCATTCAACTGGCTGCTTACCGGGACGATTGCGTCATTTGGCTCTCCCGAAAACACAGCGTTCCATCCTGCGGGCGTGAGGTCCAATGCCAAAGGGTTGCCGAAAATCAGCCCGCATATGTCAGATACACTGGCTGACCACGAGGGAAAGGTCGCGTTAAGACCGGCCAAATTAACCGAAGATGTGGTCGCAGCAATGTAGCCGACCGGAAAGAGGCCGGTCGGGAGACTGGGTGATCGCAGATCGCCGACAGCACCGCTGACGGATCCACCACCAGTAGATGCACCAAGGAGAGAGACTTTGCCAGCCAGCGCGAGGACTCTTCGCACACAGTTGTTCGGGTCCCCAGACTGATTGGGTAGCAATGCAGACGCTAGCGGCGTCCCATTGTGGGGGGTTCCAATCGTGATTAACTTGTGGACAGGCCCTACAGAGTAGTCTGCTTGAGACTGAAAATTCTCCAGTCCAGCCATGGTTCGGGCAACGTCCCCTCCCATGCTATGGCCAACCACGTCCGCTTGCACCGCAGCCACGTTCCAATAGGTTCCATAGGTGTGGATGAAACCCCTTACTTGCCTTAGCACCTCAGGCGCGTTGTAAGCAAACCCTAGTGCGGCTCTAGTGACTTTGGACAGCCTTGGCAAGTAGGATGGCACGGTATCGGATACGTCTACGTCGGCGCTGTAGTCCACCGCTTGAGCCCGGGGATCCATCTCTCCCCAAAGCGTCTTCTTCTGATTATCTTGTGGACTGAAGGATCCCCAAGTCTGGACTGGATCACTCCACAGACCATGGATCAGCACAACAGGAGGACGAAGAATCAGAGTCGTAGTGGGAAGCGTAAATGGCTGGCCAATGACGTCTGTGCCGCTCAACTGCAACGTTACGTGCCGCAGCACGTCCCCGTCCTGCGCGCCCCTGTAGAAGTTTGCCGGCGCCAGATATACTGCGAAGGCCATCGGGGACGGCGTGGGTGCAGGGCCGGTCGCAACTGCTTTGACGGTCAAGCTACTCGTAGCATTGCCTGGAAGGTCCCCGAGCTGTAACAAGCCACCGTCAGAAACAACTCCGTCCGGATCGATTTGGTTGTTTTCGTTCAAAACGTCGATGGTGAAAGAATCCCCGACTTTGTTAGCTGGAATTCGCACCACGACCTGCGTCACCCCATCCGCCACAACACCGCCAACTGTCTCGTGGACCAACGCAAGCTGTTCAGGAGCATTCACAACCCCGCCGTTCGCGACAAAGTGGGTCTGCACCGGGTCGATAAGATCAAGGCTGGGAGAACAGGAAGTGGGAGGAGGATCTCCCTGTTGCCGTGGCAAAACTGTAACGGTCGTGCTCCACGAATCCAGCAGGTCCCCAGCCCCGGGAATCCACGGCGGGGCGCACGAATAGACATTGATGGTGATATGCTTCGTGCCGGGCGTGGTATAACAGAAACCCACAACGAAGCCTGTCTCGTTTCTAAAGCCATCGCAGCCTAAACCAGCGCCGGCCGTAGTCGTACAAGGCAGCAACCCGCAATCTCCCTGGACGGTAAATGATGGCCAGTTTGTCTCACAGTCAGTGGTGCCGTTAGGTTTTGTAAAGCAGTCCGGCGTGTCCGAGTCATACAACACAGAAACCCACCCGCCATTCCCTACGGTTATTGGCGACGAGCTATAGACCTGGCTTACACTAGCACCGGCCCGCTCAAGATTCATCATTACAATCAACAAAGCCAGCATCACATGTGTTTTCATAATTTGCATCGCGCCTGCCAATATGGTTCTCAATGGTTGCTATGTCAGGTACTGAAGTAACAGCACAGCTAATCGGCCTTAACCTAGCTGTATACACCGCAGCCGCTCAGCGCGAGGACGCACATCACGGGTTGCAGTGACATGGATAGCCTCCCAACACAAGGGCTCTATCGCACATCAGAAAACTACATAATCAGCTGTTCAGAAATTAGACAGGAACAACGAGAAAGGTTGTTAACGAGGAAACGATATGTTGCTAACTGAAGACTTATGGCATGATAATCTGGCCAGGCTCGCCTGCTGTCGCCAGCGATGATCCCTGCTCGGGAAATTGACCTAGGACGAAATCTATAAATGCCCGCGATTTTGGGCGTCCGGTGGTCCGCGAATTGGCCATGCGCACGAGGAACACCAGCGCTTGCAGAATTCCCGAATCGCGCAGGCGAGCATAGCCCAGATGTTTCTGTTCGGCTTCGCGGTACTCCTTGATCATCTTCTGCACTTCGGCGGCAATCGCCTGCTGGGCCAGTCCAGTGATTGGCGTCTCGTAATACAAGCCAGAATTCACCAGTGTTTCGTAGGCCTTCGTCATGGCTGTGAGAGCCGAGATCACTTCAGGATCGCGAAGACTGCGGTCGGCACGGGCGCTTTTCGCCAAGGCGAAGGTAAGTCCGACGACAAGGTGTTCATGTTCGTACAGAAAGTGCTCGGGAATCTCGATGTTCAGGAAGAGGGTTGACTTGTCCAACGCTTCGATAGGGCGCGGGATTTCGCGTTCCCGCGCCTGTTGCAAGTAGACACAATCGCTGGGGCAATCGAGGGTGACTTCACGGTTTTCGCCGCAGCATTGCGGGCAGATGCGCCCATGAACCGCCGGGCAGAAGCGCTTTTCCTTGCGATTTTCGCAGATAACACAGAGCACTCGTCTACTCCTCAGTTTTTATTATGACATGCGTAGAGCCTGTCAGGGCCCTCGGCGGACGGCGGTGCATACCTGTATTCAAGCTGGGTTTGGCGTCCGCGAACAGCCGGAAGCCCATTTTTCGAGGCTATTTCGGTACTGGAATGTAAAAAACCGCATAAAACAAGGCGAAAACGCTTCTTTTCCACAGGACCAGTGTTATAAGATGCAAACCTCGCGAAAATTTTCAGCGCTGAGTAACAGGAGGATTCATGGCTGCAGGTATGACCAAGACCCAACTCGTCCGACATCTGGCCGAGAAACTCGAGACTAACAACAAGACCGCTGCCGCTTTTCTGGAGCAGTTGACGGACACGGCGATCAAAGAAACGAAGAAAAACGGCGTATTCGTCGTTCCCGGCCTGGGACGCCTGGTGAAGGCACATCGCAAGGCACGCATGGGACGCAATCCGCAGACCGGTGAGCCAATTCAGATCAAAGCAAAGACAGTTGTGAAGTTCCGCGTCGCGAAGTCCGCAAAGGATTCAATCGCACCGAAGAAGTAGATTTCCTCTGCTCGAGAAAAAGGCCGGCGCAAGCCGGCCTTTGTCATTTCTGCGCTCAAGCGAACCTCAGGGGCTAAAGCCGGCTTCTTACGGACACGGCTGAAGCCGTGCCCCTCGAAACAACTCACCACTGCAGGTCCGAGCGCGGCGCAGGCGTCCTACTTCGAGCAAGACAACTTTACTTCCCGTAATCGTTTCTCACTACGGCCCCGCCTTTCATGACGAACTTCACACGCTCAAGGGTGGTGACGTCCTGCAGCGGATCGTTATCGACGGCGATCAAGTCAGCCCACTTTCCGGGTTCGAGAGTGCCGACTTTGTCGGACCATCCCAACAGGTCGGCGGCGTTGATGGTGGCAGCCTGGATGGCCTGCAACGGTGAAAGTCCAAGCTTCACCAAGACGGCAAATTCATGGGCGTTGAGGCCGTGCGGATACACGGCGGCATCGGTGCCGAACGCTACTTTGACTCCGCCGGCAAAGGCATGGGCTACGTTCTTGCGGGCCGCCGGCATGATCACCTTGGCCTTGGCCACAATATCGGGCGGGACGTGAAGCGATTCCGCGTTCTCCAGGAACCAGTCGCCAAGGTACAACGTTGGCACAAGGTACGTGCCGTGTTTTTTCATGGCAGCAATGGCTTCGTCGTTAATGTAAGAGGCATGCTCGATCGAGTCCGCTCCGGCCTCGGTGGCCCAGAGTATGCCTTGCGCGCCGTGAGCGTGAGCAGCGACCTTTCGACCGAGGCGATGCGCGTCGGCCACGATGGCCTGAAGTTCCGCTTGGGTAAACTGGGAAGCTTGCGGATCGTCGCCCTTGGAAAGCACGCCGCCAGTGGCACAGATCTTGATGAGGTCGGCGCCATACTTGATGTTCTCACGCACCTTTCGCTGGACGGCTTCAACGCCATCGGCAACTCCACCCTCGGTAGCGTGATACTCCCACGGAAGCAGATTGTTGTCGCAGTGTCCGCCGGTAATGCCGAGAAGCGGGCCGCTAACGAGCATGCGGGGGCCAGGAATGTCGCCGTCGTTGATGGCATCGCGCAAAGCCACATCGCTGAAAGCTTCAGCACCGACATTGCGTACGGTGGTGAATCCAGCATCGAGTGTTACGCGCGCATTCCTTGCGCCGGTAAGAGTGGCGCGAGGAACGGAGATGCCCAGGCCGCGATATCCGACGTTCTTGATGTCGCCAGTGAGGTGGACGTGAGAGTCGATCAGGCCGGGCAGCACGGTGCTGTTGGGCAGGTTAATGACCGTCGCACCAGCAGGCGCCTGCGTCGAGGGCGCGGGACCTACGCTCACGATCTTGTCGCCTTCGATCACGATAGCCTGATCGTTGAGAATCTTGCCGGACTTCACATCCAAAAAGCGTCCGGCGCGCACGAAGACCTTTGAGGGAGCATCCTGTGACGCGACTGTGAGAGACAAGAAAAGGCAGAGCAGTGTTACGACGAGCGATTTGTTGGTCATAGGATCCTTGATTGAGTTGGAAGAACAGCAGTTTGGAATCACATCTATTGACGTGCGTCGAGGCCCCAGATTTGGCCTGCATCAGCTGTATAAAAAATGACAAATAGGAATAAGAGCGGCAGGTGATCCAACTCTGCCCCGAAGTATCGCCAGACCGGGGCATCGTGACCAGGCTCCCACCATGTGGCGAGGGTCAAACTTATCATGTGCAGCATTCCCATGATGGAGGCGATGCGGACCCACTTGCCAAGCAGCAAGGAGACGCCGATGAATAATTCTAGGACGCCGACAACATAAGCGAAGAAAACGGCATAAGGCAGAACAAAGATATTCAAGAAATGAGCATAGAAACGAACTGCGCCACTCTGTATAAAGCCCTGAAGGTATTGCTGGAATCCGCCATGGGAGAATGACGACCCGAATATCTTGTATTGCCCAAAAAGCAGAAAAAATACAGATGTGGCTATACGGACGACAGCAATAACGCGAGGCAGAGCAGACGAATTTTTGGGCATGCGAAATGGTGCTTGCTTTGACCAGTCTTGCCAGAGGAGTTTAGCCGCCAGGGCCGTCGTTGGCGACGTATTGTTCCAGCGAGTCCAGTTCCTGGGCGAGATCGTCGACGCGCCATTGTAGAACGTTGCGAATGGAAAGCATGCCAAGCAATTTCCCGGCGGGGTCCACGATTGGTAAATGGCGGAAATGACGTTCCAACATGGTGGCAAGCGCTTCGCCAGGTCCGGTCTCGATGGTTGCCAGCTCGACTGGCGTAGTCATCATCTCGCGTACAAGGGTTTGCTTTGGATCGCGATTGCTGAGAGCAAACCTTCGCAGAACATCGCGCTCGGTGAAGATGCCGGCCACGCGTCCTTCGTTGTCGATGACGCCGACGGCGCCGACATGGTAATCGAGCATCCTGTTGATCGCTTCGGCGACAGTTGCGTCGACTGTGACCGCTGCAGCTTCTGGATCGCAAAGTTCGAGGACGTTCATAAAACCCCCCGCCCGGAACATCAGGCGCCTCGGGAAATTTGGGTATTATGATCCGGCGCGGGCGGTTGTCAAGAGGGAATGGAGACAGGTTCTGGGCCGATGGTCGTCGGCAACCGGGGTTGGCAATGTGTACGATCTGTTTTCGTCTCTCCCACACAAAACAAAGGGTTCCTCCACTGCGCTCGGCTGCGCCTTCGCTCCGGTCGGAATGACATGATTGCTTATATGGATTAAGAGGGTTGTTCTAGCGACAACGGCGAAGAAACTAATCCAGGTCGCGCCAGTTGGGGCCGACGCCGATATCTACCTGCAAAGGCACCGAGAGAGGATGCACCTGTTCCATGCTCTCTTTCACCAATGACTTCATGATGTCGATCTCGGCTTCAGGAACTTCGAAGACTAGTTCGTCATGGACTTGCAAGGTCATGCGGGATTTCAGGTCGCGATCCCGGATTCCAGCGTCGATCTGGATCATAGCCATCTTGATCAGGTCGGCGGCTGTTCCCTGCAGCGGAGTGTTCACGGCGGTGCGTTCGGCGAACCCGCGCAGGTTGTAATTCTTGCTGTTGATGTCGGGGATGGGGCGGACGCGTCCGAAGAGCGTCTTTACTTTCTGCTCTAGGCGGGCTTCTTCCAGGGTGGCGTCGATGAACTTGCGAACCCCGCTGTACTTCTCGAAATAGGCATCGATAAATTTCTTCGCTTCGCCCGGTTCAATACCTAGATTCTGCGAGAGGCCGAAGGGAGAAAGACCGTAGACGATTCCAAAGTTGACAACTTTCGCCTGGCGACGATGGTCGGCCGTCACCATGAGCGGGGGAACGCCGAACACCTGGGACGCGGTGAGTGTGTGAATGTCGTCGCCGTGGCGATAGGCCTCAACTAAAAGGCCGTCTTGCGAGAAGTGAGCGAGCAAGCGTAGCTCGATCTGTGAATAGTCGGCGGCCAGCAGAACATGCCCGGGCTCCGCCGTAAAAGCGGCGCGGATCTCGCGACCCAGTTCTGTGCGAATCGGGATGTTCTGCAAATTAGGGTTCGTCGATGAAAGTCTTCCGGTAGCAGTACCAGTTTGCCCAAAGGTCGTGTGCAGGCGTCCGCTGGTGGAATTCAAGAGGGCCGGAAGAGCATCGACGTAAGTGGATTTCAGCTTAGTGAGCTGACGGTACTCGAGTACCATGCGCGGAACTTCATGAGTCAACGCGAGGGCTTCAAGCACATCCACAGCGGTGGAAATGGTCTTGCCTTTGCCGTATTTCACGGGCTTGGACAAATTTAGCTTGTTGAAGAGAACGTCCCCAAGCTGCTTGGGTGAACTGATGTTGAATTCGCACCCAGCGCAATCGTGAATTTCTTTAGCCTTAACCGCGATTTCACGTTCGAGGCGCGTTGACATGTCGGAGAGAGCCTTGCGGTCGATCTTTACTCCAGCATCTTCCATGCGGAACAGGACTGGGACGAGCGGAAGATCGATTTCCTGGTAGAGCTTGAGCAGGTCGTTCTGTTCGACTTCTTCACGAAATGCCGTGGCGAGGCGTCCAGTGATGTCGGCTGATTCGGCGAGGCTCCCGCGCAACCTCAGATTGAACCGGCGAAGAGCGACGTCCGCGAGGCGATGAGAGGAATACGTGGGATCGAGAAGGTAGGAGTACAGCATGGAGTCGTGCTCCACGCCCGACAGTTCGATTCCCTCTTCTCGCAGCGCGTGCAAGGCTGATTTGTAGTCGTGGATGGCTTTCGGAATCGCTGGATCGGCAAGAGCACTCAGTACGCGGGCTCTACCCTGGTCGCCACTGGGAGCAATCGTTACCGCCACTCTAGGCACGGTGGAAACCGCCAGCTTGTGAGCAGGGGTTTGAGTTGAAGAAGTCGGAGCAGCCAACGGCAACATGGATTCCTGCAGGTCGGCTTCCCCTGGGTCTTCGCTCTCGATGGCGGCCTCTGCGATTTCGATAGCTAGAGCTAAGAAGCTATTTTCGTGGCGAGTTTTTAGGACAGATTCGATGTCGCTTTCGGACCCGGCCTCGTTGTACTGCGTCTCGGTGACCTCGACGACGGGGAGCAGCTCTTTTAACAGAGATGTGAACTCTAACTCAGTAAAGAGCGCGCGCAGGCTCTCGACATCGGGTTCGCCCATTCGCATGGCTTCGACGTTGAGTTCGATGGGAACATCGCAGTCGATGGTGACCAGTTTCTTGCTGAGCAGGACAACTTCGCGATTGTTCTGCAGCGATTCGCGATAGGTTTTTCGTTCAACTTCGGCAGCGTGATCGAGGGCAGCTTCGACCGAGCCAAAACGGCGGATAAGTTCGACAGAACCCTTGTCGCCGATACCGGGGGCGCCGGGAATATTGTCGATGCTGTCCCCGCGCAGAGCCATGACATCGACCACGCGCTCGGGAGGCACGCCAAGAATTTCTTCGACTTTGGCGGCGTTACAGATCAGATTGTCTTTGGGCGGATTGAGCACGCAGACACGATCGTTAACCAGCTGCATCATGTCCTTGTCACTGGAGACGACATAGACAGAGAAGTTTTGATCTGCAGCTTTGCGGGCGAGGGTGCCGATAACGTCGTCAGCCTCGTAGCCGGAAGATTCGAGAATCGGAATACGGTAGGCTTCGAGCGCGCGGCGAATGTAGGGTAACTGTTGTGCGAGATCGGCGGGCATCTCGGTGCGATTCGCCTTGTATCCCTGGTACTCGATTTCCTGGAAGGTCTGCGTTTTCAGATCGAACTTGCGGACTGTAGGCATGGCCTCAGCCTGCTGGTCGCGGAACGTAGGAGCGGCAACATCGAAGACGGCAGCCAGGAACTCGGGCGAGAAATCGTCGCGCAGCTTGCGCAGCATGTTGACGAAAACGTAAATCGCGGCAGTGGGAAGCCCTTTCTTCGTAGACATGCCGCGTTGACGCGCCATGGCATGGTAGGCGCGGAAGATAAAAGACATGCTGTCCATCAGGAAAATGCGGCCAGCATTTTTTCCCACCAGCTTGGGGGCAGACGAGGACTTTGGCGCAGCGTCAGAGGCGTTTTCAGCAGCGTTCAGTGGTGATTTTTTTCTTGATGGCAAGGCCTCAGTTTATCAGGAAGAGAGGCGTGATTCAGGCGACCAGGCGATGCGCCGTGGATAAGAACGCGCCCCGTTTGAAGAAAAATAATCAGTGCTTCTGGCCGTACTCGGTTGTGTAGTGCAATTCGATCTCGCCACAAGTGCCTTGCTCTGGTGAGTAAACCACGCACGTATTAAACGGGCGCGAATACACGTGAAGGCTGACCGCCCGTTCGTTGAAAGCTTTAGGATTCAAAACCCTGTGGACGGGATCATTCGGATCGACAGCACATGGGCGAGTTGGATTCATCTCCACCGTGTCGGACTTCTCCAACGTGCAAGTACCTGCATCGAGCTTCTGCGAAACAAGGTGATAGTTTTCCACGTGCAGGCGGCCGATTGGGACGGCCATCCAGCAATTCTGGTCCTGATGGTTGTGCACGGAACTGACTTGTCCGACTTCCCAACAAATGGCGATCAATTCGTACAGCGGCGTTTTGTCGATGAGGTTGCGGGTGTAGTGCTGGCGGTCCCAGCAGAGATAACGGGAGAGCGAGTCAGGCGTCACGGGGGTGTTTTCCATGAAGCGGAGAATCTGCTCCGTGGTGTCAAAAGCGGCCTCGGGAAATTTGCGCAATTCGGCGACAAATTCGTCGATTGATACTGCCTTTGCCAATGCCTGTGTGCCCATAGAATCCTCGTTATCGGGGGATAGTATAACGCCGATAGCTCGCGGTGGCAGAGGTCCGCACGCCCCGGGGCAAGTCACTCGACCAGCATGCAGTCTCCGTACGAGTAGAAGCGATATCGCTGTTCAACGGCGTGCCGATAGGCGGCAAGGACTTTCTCTGTGCCGGCGAAAGCGCTGACGAGCATCAACAAAGTGGATTTGGGGAGATGAAAGTTGGTGAGGAGAGCCCCAACGAGACGAAAGGGGAATCCGGGATAAATAAAGAGATCGGCCTCACCTTCGCCGGGCTCAACAGTACCTGAGTTTCGGGCTACGTGTTCGAGAGTTCGCACCGTGGTCGTACCCACTGCGACAATTCGACGACCAGATTGGAGTGCGAGGCTAATCTGCTCTGCTGCGCGAGGCGAGATGCTGTAGGTCTCGCAATGAAGTTTGTGCTCCTCCACCCGCTGGGTGCGGATGGGTTGGAAAGTACCTAGTCCGACATGAAGGGTAATTTCGGCTGTTTCAATGTTCTTGGCATGTAGTTGCTCCAGAATTTCGGGGGTAAAGTGAAGTCCTGCCGTTGGGGCAGCGACTGAGCCACGTTCGCGGGCGTAGACGGTTTGGTACCGCTCGCGATCTCCAGCCCGATCTTCACGAGCAATATACGGGGGAAGAGGTACGTGTCCCAGGTTTTCGACGGTGGCAAAGAAGTCTTCGACGGGCTCAAATTGGATGCGCCGTTCCCCAAATTCCCCCCGACCGACGACTTCGGCACGCAGCTGGGCCGTCTCTCCGAATGAGAGATGTTCCCCGACCCCAATCTTGCGGCCGGGGCGAACCAGACATTCCCAAACACTGGGAGATCTGGACAGTTGTCGGGCCAGAAGAACCTCGACCCGACCCTGCAAGAAACCGCGTGAGGCAGGGTTGCGCGAGCTAAGTGGCTGCGCCCGGGAACCGCTTCGACTGGCATAAAGACGCGCCGGAAAGACCCGTGTGTTATTGAACACAACCAGGTCGGTGGCACGAAGCAGGCTGGGGAGATCGCGAAATTTACAGTCTGTAATGGCTCCCGAAGTCCGCTCCAGGTGGAGCATTCGGGAAGATGCCCGGTCGGCCAGTGGTTCCTGGGCGATCAGTTCTTCCGGGAGTAAGTAGTCGAAATCAGAGACGAGCACGCTTCAACGATTATAAATTTGAGGCAAACGATGAACGCCGGGTAAAATCGTAAGCTAAAGATTGTGAAGAACGAAGGCGGTGCGGTACCATACGCAAAAGTAATTTGATTTCATTGTCCCTGCTGATCCAGACCCAATGTCAAGAGAGAGTCAATCCCGGCGTGAAATCGTACTGTTCGGAAGACAGATCTACGAACGCGGCTATGTAGCTGCCACTGACGGAAACCTTTCCGTGCGCCTGGATGATCACCGAATCCTGTCGACACCTACGGCCATGAGCAAGGGGATGATGCGCCCTTCCGACATGGTCATCGTAGACATGAATGGGCGACAACTCTCCGGGAAACGGCGAGTCTCCAGCGAAATCGCCATGCACCTTCTGATCTACAAGATGCGTCCTGACATTCACGGAATTGTGCATGCACATCCGCAAACGGCGACGGGATTCGCGGCGGCAGGGATGGCCCTAAATGTGCCCTTGGTGTGCGAGGTTGTGATCGGGCTGGGTTCTATCCCGCTGGCGAAATACGGAACCCCCGGAACGAGGGAGTTGACCGACGCCTTGGAGCCGCTAGTTCCAGAGTATGACGCCCTTCTCATGTCGAATCATGGTGTCGTCGCCTACGCCGACACGTTGCACAACGCGTACATGAAGATGGAAACGGTGGAACACTTCGCGCAGATCGCCCTGGTAACACATATGCTGGGACGACAGGAGCCGCTGGGGGACGAGGATTTGGCCAAGCTCATCGTCGCACGCAGCAAGTATCAAGGCTGCAAGTCAGCAGCTCCCATGCCGCTGGCGTCAGGCTGGGCAGAGTCTTCGTCGGGAAATCATCGAAGCCCCAAGCCGGCAACCAGCGACGTGGAGATGGCAAAAGGGCGCAGGTTGAAATCAGAAGTGAGAAGTTAAATACAGAATCAGAATTCAGAATGAAGAATTAAACATGCAGAATTGAAGTCTGCATGCTGGTTATTCCTTTCCGATTGATCCCCCATCTGGGTTTGTTGTAAAGCCGCGCTCCAGGCGGTTCTACCGGCCAATATACCGAGGCTAATCAGCTAGTCCCCACCGAATGTGAAACGTAATCCTGCGCGCACGTTGATTCCTAACGCTGGATATCCGAGCACCTCTTCATATTCCTTGTTCAGTGCGTTTTCGAGATTCGCATATGCCGTGACATGCGATTGGATTTTGTACCAGGCCCCCAAGTCGATTCGCGCGTACCCTGCCGCATGATGAATTCCGAGACCGAGAAAGTCCGAGTCCTGTCTTCGTCCAATGAAGCTTCCTCCCAAGCTGCCACCCCAGTGATTTCCAAGATATGTAAGCAGGAGGCTGCCGGAATGCTTGGGTCGCCTGATGAGAGGGTTGCCGGGCTGGTGTATGTCGTCGAATGCAGCTGGGGCTTCAAGGATCTGAGTCGAAGCGTAGTTGTAACCCGCGTTTAGGGACAGCCGGGGCAGGAGGTGTCCGCTCAGTTCGACCTCGGCGCCATGAGCAATCGACTTGTTGATGTTCATGTACTGGCCGAGGAAAGTAAATGGATCGACAATGGCAAAATCAATCTGGTCGCGAAACAGGTTGTTGTAGTAGATGGCAGTCAACGCGAACTTTCCGCTGAACAGTCCCTGCTGGATTCCTGCTTCAAATGCACGGTTCTGCTCAGCCTTGAGTTCGGGGCTAGGGAGAATGAATGGTCCTTGAGCAAACGATTCTTCGAAGCGCGGGGCCTTGATGCCTGTCGCGTACGAGAATCGCAATTGCGTGCCCGAGAAAGTATTCTCGCCCTTTAAAAGCTGAACTGCGGCGGCTGCCCGGGGAACAAACTTGTCGCCGAAGGTTTCGTTGTGTACGTAGCGCGCACCCAACACGAGCGACACTCGGCCGAGCGTAAGCAACTGCTGACCGAAGACAGCATGGTTTCGCCGCAAGCCATGTGTCATCGGGGGAGCAGTGGGATCTCCGACGAATCCGTTCTCGTCTTCGAATTCGTAGCCAAACGTCGTTTGAGCCCAGCTACGTTCTAGGTAGCTACCCTGGTAATCGAACCCTGCACGGTTGATATTGGCGAGGGAGTTGAAAGGGAAGTCGAAAATGCGCCCCGGCTCGTTGATGGAATCGATGTTGGAGCGCCGGTGATTGTATTCGTATCCAGTAATGTGATGCTGCCATCGCGACGGCGCGGAAATGGAGAGTTCGGCGCTGGCGAGGAAATTGTTCTGAGCAGCAAACTGTTCGGCGTCGGGTGGCATGAGAGCGGATCCGTTGAACTTCCACTCTCCTGGAACGCCAGTGCGATTGTTGGAGTGGCGGGTTCGGAAGCGAAAACCTACGTGATCGCTGATCCGCACACCCAGATTTGCGCCCTGGGATGAGTTGAAGTAATCGGCGTTTGGGCCCTGCCCGTTGGTATTGAATTGATCGGCGAACAGAGCGTAGTCAAAACGGCCCCGCGCGCCGGCGAGTGTGCCATATCCATTGGCGGTGCCGAAATTTCCTCCATCGGCGCCTAACGTGAGCTCAGGAATCCCCGTGCTTCCGGTCTGCGTCCACATTTGGACGACGCTGGTCATTGCGTCGGAACCGTAGAGTGTACTTTCAGCGCCTCGCACGAACTCTATGCGATCAAACTCAGTCATTGGAATGACGCCGAAGTCGAATGTGCCTCCGGGGTCGTTCACCGGAACTCCATCCACGATGACCTTGTTGTAGCGGGAATCACCGCCGCGCACGAAGAGTGAAGCGATGCCTCCTCTCTGCCCCGCTGTCTCCACGACTGCACCCGGCAAGAAACGCAGCGAATCACTGGCAGCCGTGGGGTGCATGACTTCGAGCTGCCTTGCATCAAGAGCGGACGCCTCGGTGATGGCAACGTCATTTGCGACTGGAGTTCGCGCCGCGGTAACGGTAACGGTTTCGGTTGCGGGAGAGACTTGCAGAGATATCGTGAAAACCTCCGTCGAAGCGGTGGGATCGGAGATATTCACCGCGAAGCCAGGTGCCAACACGCGGAGTTGCAGGTCTCCTTGTGCAACATTGCGGAAGACAGCAAGACCCTCCGCAGACGTGGTTGCCACGGCAAGTAGGCTGTTATTGCTTTTGTTGAGCAGTTGGACTTGTGCACCCGAAACGACAGCGGAGTGAGGATCGATCACTTTCACCGTGAAGTCGGTGGCCGAAGAGATGGCAGTCAGCAGAGACAAACAAAGAACAAAGCGAGAGAACCGCATGAACATCCTCCTTTACACGCGAAAGGGGTTTATGTGTCGGTTCGCGCCGGTCTCCTGGCTTTGCGAGTAAGGATCTACTGATCCGAACCTCAACCGGCCTTCCCGGGATTTCCCAGTGACCGGCTGCGATGTCCTCGCTTACAGTTGCGCGGCAGCGCGGGATTTACACCCGCTTCCCAAGTCCTCATCGCAGTGATGAGGACGCGCGAACCAAGGGGTTGTAAAAGAGCTTTGCAGCAGAGTTCAGAATGTACTCGGAAGTTCTATCACAAGTCAAAAGGTAATGACCCGTCGTTGGTCGATGGTCCTTGGGTCGTTGGCTAGGAAGCTTCTAACCAGAACAAGAAAACGGGACATTATCGACTCCGCAATGGAAACTCGCTTGACCCTACGTTCCTGACGTTCTCTTCCGCGAAATCTCGCACACGTTCAAGAGACTGCTGTAATTGCCGGTGGAATTCTTCCATTTGAGACTCACCCGCTTCGGGCGGAACATAGATCGTCTTTGCGACCCGCATAAGTGCCTTTGAGAAGGGCCTCGGAATCATGAAGCGATCCCAGGTGTTGAGCACCCAGGGATTTTCGAGCGCAATGTAGAACATGACCATTGGTGCGCCGGTAGCGCGCGCAAGGAGCACTGGCCCGGGTTTGGCCACGTAAACGGGACCCTGTGGGCCATCGATTGTGAAAGCCGCTGTGTTGCCCTGTTCCAAAACCTTGCGCATACCGAGGAAGGCTCGCGCTCCTCCGCGGGTGCTCGAACCACGCACTGGAACGAATCCAAACTTCTGGATGATCCGAGCGATGTACTCGCCATCGAAGCTCTGGCTAGTCATGACACCGATCTGCCGATGACGCCACAGATAAACCGCTGGGAATACGCAGCGGTGCCAGAAGGACTGAATGACGGCGCCGGTGCCGAGTGTTGCTGCGTTGGGGGCGCCCTCCTCCGAAGAGATGGAGTACTTCAGAGTAGGACCGATCAGGCGAATAGCGAGAAATCCCGCCCATGTGATCAGGAAAAGCTGCACGCGCTGGCGGAACGAATAGGTTCTCGGAGCTACGACGTCCTCGGAAACCTCACTCGCCCGTGGTGCTGTCACGTTCGGTATTGTACGTGTGGTCTCGCATCGGACGGATATGAAGCTGCTGTGAGAATCAACCCCGGGAGCGATTCCAGAATCCAATTGTCCTTTTGTGGTGCAAAACTTGCGGATAGACAGGAGATAGCATAGGTTCGACATCATGAAAAGATCGAGTGTGTTGGCGCTTTCTGCCGCGATTGGAGCTCTGGCTGGTCTGCGAACATTGACGCCCCCGGCTGTGTTGGGGCAAACCCTTCGCCGACAATGCTGGCATCCGCGAAGGCAACCATTGAAATTACTGGCCCGAGCAAAGGTCGCTGACACTCTCACTAGCATGGCTGCGAGCGAATTGGTCACTGACAAGATGCCGTCGACACCTAGCCGGTTGACCCTGATACCGATGACGGCTAGAGTTGCGTCGGGTGCGCTCTGCGGAGCGGCGGTCTGCATGGCGGCCGGTGAGTCCGGGGACAAAGGGGCAATCGCAGGAGCAGCCGGCGCGATCTTAGGAGCCTACGCTGGATATCATCTCAGGCAAATACTCGCTGCGGAGCTGCCCGACATAGCAGCGGCGTTGATCGAAGATGCAATCGCCGTCAGCGGAAGCGTGGCAGTGGCTTCAGCCTTGTAGTTCAAGGATCTATGCCCTAGCAAGCCCTTTACCAGGTCCGATGGTACTAGCCAGGCCTTTCGAAGGATACGAGCCGCACGTAATCGGGAAAGGGCGAACCCGGCATGCGACTCTTCATCGCAGGCGCTATCCATTATTCTGGTATTCTCAACAGCGGACACGCGAAACTATGTCTACTGGAGCCGGACTCGATCAGGTACTAACGATCGTACAGACCGCCAGGAATCGCCTGGAGTACCTCACTCCGAATGATTGGTCGCTATTGCTCGACAAGTCGCGACGCCAGAAGTTCAAGAAGGGTGACATCCTGATCCAGCAAGGAAAGCAAAGCAGAACGGTTTATCTGCTGGTGAGCGGTCGTGTCAAAGTCGGCGTATCAAAAATGAAGATTGCGGAAGTGGGCCCCGGCGAAATCTGCGGGGAAATGGCGTTCATGGAGAACGCTGTAGCGAGCGCGACGGTCACCGCAGGCGAAGATGTCGAAGCGACAGCGATTGAGTGGTCCTCCCTGAACGAGTTGTTTGAGCTGTTCCCTCATATGGGGTCCCGTTTCTATCGATCCATCGCGGTGAGCCTGTCGAGGCGTCTGCGGGAACAGATCGACCCTGGTGGGATGGCACAGTAAGTTGGCTCGCACGGGACGGCTGCTGTGAGCAGACTTAGTTCATACGAAGGCCCGAGCGGCGCCATGCCCACAGCGCACAAAGCAGAAAACCTCCGAGGAAGCAGGCAAGTAGAAGGCCAACTCCTATCCTTAGTAGTATTGGGCCATTAAAGATGCTGCCGCTCATCAGGATATCGCTCCAGTTGCGAATCATGCTTCCGAGAAAATCGAGAAACCAGAAAAGGCAGTAGACGAGCAGCAGGCGCGCCCCAAGTTGCCGGTTTCTGAATAGGAGCAGGATCGCTGCGGTGCCGCAGATTGCGGGCAAGAGGGTGAAGAGCAGTCCGGTTCGACCGACGGTTTGGATCAGCCCGAGGCCAAGGTGATGGTCGGCATGGCCGAGAATGACCCCGCCAAGGATGTAAAGCAGCAGGATCCCAGGAAGAATCCAAAAAAGCACGAGAACAGTTGAAATGCTTTCGCGCATGCGAGGCGTGAGCATTAGAGAGTGTGCATGTAAGCCAATAAGTCCGAAACTTGTTGCTGCGAGAGAACCTGCCCATAACCGGGCATCTTGCTGCGGCCGAAACGAACAATTTCGCTGACACGGTCGTCGTTTGCGGGCAAGCCACTCAAAGGCAAATATTCCTTGTTGAACACGCCCTTCATGCTGGGTCCTTGACGGCCGCTCGAGGAGTAGGCGTCGTGGCATCGGTCGCAGGTCTGGTCGTAAACCTTGCGGCCTGCGGCTTGCTGGGGATTCAGGCCAAGCTCGGCGTCACTCTTGCGGCGCTGAGCGCTGCATGCAGCCGACAGCATTGCAAGCAGCGCGACAGCCAAAGCATGCAGACATCGGACTTGCGTGTTTCGACGTGAAATTTGAGATGATCGCATTGCCTTCCTAATTTTGTGGAGCGGTCGCATGCACGTATGCAACGGTCGTACAATATTAGAGCAAAGCCATGCCAGTCGCGGTCAAACGCATCTATGAGATTCCAGCTCGCGAGGATGGCAGGCGTGTGCTGGTAGATCGGTTATGGCCTCGAGGACTCAGCAAGGAACGGGCATCGGTTGACGCCTGGATGCGCGACCTTGCACCCTCCACCGCATTGCGGCTGTGGTTCCATGCTAACCGAGACTTATGGCGACTATTTCGTAAGCGCTATCTGAAGGAGCTGGCAACTCCCGAGGCGAGCGAGGCTCTGGATGAGCTTCATCGTTTAGCCGACGACAAAAGGCGGCTCACCTTATTGTTCTCGGCAAAGGATACCGAACACAACAACGCTGTTGTACTAAAAGACCTGCTCGATGGCATGCGCAAGCCTCCTACGGGCACAGGGCCGGCCGGAGCACGCGTGATGCGCGACCGGCAGGTAAAACGCATGCCAAGGCGATGATTGTTGCGCTCAATTCATGATTCTTAACCCTCGACTTTCGTCGACGAACGAAACTCAATTCCAACGAGCATCGTCTGAAATCATTCCAGTGTGGGACGCCATCCTCCGCGCCCAGAAGTCTCAGGCAACGAATTGGTTTCTCGTAGCGCAGCCCGATCATGCTGCGTTGGCGGGTGACATTGCGCGGCTCGCGAGATCCGAGATATTCCCTGAACTCAACGAAGAAATCATCCAAGCCATTTCTCTTCACGACGAAGGTTGGAAGGCCTTCGACAACGAAGCGTCAGTCAAGGATCGACGTCCCTTGTCCTTTCTTGATCTGAACGCTGCCGACCTTGTCGTGGCTTGGAGGGATTCAATCGATTGCGCGGGACATGCAGGCGCGTTGGCGGCGCTGCTGGTGAGCGGTCACTTCGTCCGGATCGGACAGTTGCATCTGGAGTTACGGGGGAAAAATGCGGATGTAGAAGCATTTCTTTCTGACGAAGCTGCACGGCAAGTAAAGCTGCGGCCGGCACAATCACGGTCTGCGGAAGAAATCGAAGTTCTCACCGACTTCCTGCAATTCTGTGATCTGTTGTCGCTATATATCTGCTGTGGCTCCAGGGAGGCTGTTGAGTTTCCGCAAAGATTTAAGGGGCAAGGCATTCGTCTACGACGGGACGACGAAGTTTGCCGGATAGACCCAAGGGTGTTCGGCGGAGGGGGAAGTCTTGGAGTGGCGGCGCGAAGGTATCCAAGTGGAGTAGTACAGGTTTACATTCCGGCGCTTTTCGCGTGATTGCGTTCCAGCTTCTTCTTCTGTGGAGGTCCGTCTTGCAGGATAGCTTGCACGACACCATCGATAGCGTCGAGCAGGCGCTTGCTGGGCGCGTTGAAATTGTTGGTAAGGATTGAGAAGGCGACACGATCTCCGCTGTCGGTAGTCGCGTAACCAGACAGGGTTTTTACTCCTCCCAAGGCGCCCGTTTTCGCAAAGACGCGGCCTTGCGCAGAAGCATTCTTGAAACGATCGACCAGAGAACCATCTACACCGGCGACCGGCAAGGTCTGACGGAACTCCTCGCCCCAGGACTGAGCGTCAGCGTACTGCAGCAGCTGTACGATGGCGTGGGGTGTAACGAGATTCTGGCGTGACAACCCAGAGCCATCGTAGAAAGAAAATTGCTCGGGCGTAACACCGGCGGTGTTGAGAAACCCACGCACGACTTCGAGGCCCCCTTCGACGGTTCCGGAAGTTCCCTTCTCGCGTCCCAACAGGCGCAACAGAATTTCCGCGTGGAGATTCTGGCTGACCTTATTGATGACACGAACGTCCTCGATCAAGGGTTTCGATTGATTGCTGGCAAGAACCATAGGCTGACTCTGCATGGTGCGGAGGGGATCGTCACCTCCGTGAGCGGGAGCCAGCGCTGTCACCGAAAGCGTAGAAAGACTGGCTAATTCGGTATGGCGCGTGCGTTCCTTGCCGTACACAGCTACGCCTCGGGCTTCAAGCAGCCCACGAAACAGCGAGGCGGCGAATTCGGCAGGATCTTCGATCGCCAATGCTTCAGTAGCACCGACATCATCCAGAGGGACGTTTCCCCAAAGAGTAAGAACGGTGGAGCCCTGCTCGCGATTGATAAAGATCTTGCGAGGAGTGCCGGCCGGGGTGGTGATGATTCGGTTATCGATACGAAAGTAGTCTGCGAAAGGCGTGAGGCTGACAAAAGCACGTTCTCCAGCGCGGTCGGCCGGGAGAATATTCACAAAGACGACGTTGTCGTTGATGGTAAGCGCGGAAACCGGCGCGCCGTCAGCCCAAACGAGATCGTCCTGGCTCCAGCCTTCGCCGTAGCGCTGGAATGCAAAATACGAATCGTCACCAACGATGTCGCCGTCGACATACTTCAAGCCTTTGTGTACCAGGGAATCTGCGAGCTGTTCAAGCACCTGAATGGGGTGATCGTTGCGCTCAGTGTGCAAGTTATAGGGCAACTCGCGTCCAGAGAGATTTGGATCGCCCCGTCCCACCAATACTAGATCACCGATCAGGCGGCCATGGGTGTCGAGTATTCCGGTTGTTTCGACCGTGGTTTTGAAGCTGTAATCGGGTCCGATGAGGGCAAGCGCCGCGGCCGTCGTAAAGAGCTTGGTGTTCGATGCAGGAGTAAAAAGCCTTCCCGAATTTTCCGAGAACAAAACCTTGCCGGTGGAAAGCGAAGCAACCTCGATGCCCCAAAAACCGGTGGCGAGGTCGGGCTGCGATGTAATGGTGTTGATACGAGACGCGAGGGGCGGCAACTTCGCTGCCTGCACCTGTATTGCCAGTAACAGGCATAGCACTAACGCGAACTGCACGCGTCTGTGACCCATGACTTTGGGTCGATTGTAACACTCGGGATAAGGGGAAAGGCGTTCCCGGACAGCTTAGGTTTAGAATCGGCTGAATGCGCTCGGTCTTCGATTGGAACATCGGATCACGCACCCTAACCCTTGGGAAACGTACGTACATCATGGGGGTGGTGAACGTAACACCGGATTCATTCTCTGACGGAAGCGTGCACCACGACCCAGAAAAAGCCGTGGCACACGCACTAACGCTGCTGGAGCAGGGTGCCGACATCATTGATGTAGGCGGCGAGTCGACGCGCCCGGGGGCGACCGTACAGCCGGGGATGTCCGCACAGAAAGTTGTAGTAACCGAGAAGGAAGAATTGGAGCGAGTGATCCCGGTCATCACTGCGTTGAAGAAGAAGCGTAGTGATGTGGTTATTTCGATAGACACCTACAAGTCCAACGTGGCGCGGGCATCGATCGCCGCAGGAGCGGAGATCGTGAATGACGTCAGCGGGTTCCGCTGGGACACGAAGATGCCAAAGACCATCGCGGAACTCAAGTGTGGGGCCGTGCTGATGCACACTCGCGGCCGGCCGGACGAATGGCGAGACTTGCCAAAAGTCGACGACATCGTGATGCTCGTGAAGCGTGAGCTGCGAGACTGGGCGGATGTTGCACTAATGGCGGGAGCGAAGCGGGAGCGTCTGGCCCTCGACCCGGGATTTGGGTTCGGTAAACGCTTTCAGGAAAATTATCCGCTGCTGCGACGCTTTGATGAATTTCACCAACTCCGTTATCCAATGCTCGTTGGGGTATCGCGGAAGTCGTTCATCGGGAGAGCGCTAGCGAGGAATGGAACCGATGTTCCTGTCTCAGAGCGCGCGTTTGGCACGGTCGCGGCGGAGACGGCGCTTATCCTGAAGGGAGCACACATCATCCGCACGCACGATGTACGAGCATGCGCCGACGCAGCGCGGCTCGCCGATATGGTGAGTTGAGTCGAAATAGCCGCCAGCTGCAAGATTCCCATCAAATGACATTTTGAATCCCTAGCGCATTTGCTCGAGAGACAAGCATGGAGACTCTAGAGAAAATTGCCGACGACCCTCGCGTGACGGTTCGGAGTGGCGGAGGATCCACCAAGGAAGGAAACTGCGTCGTCTACTGGATGCAGCGCGCCCAACGTGGTCTAGACAACCCTGCATTGGATGTTGCGGTTCGAGTGGCGAATGTCCTGCAGAAACCTGTCGTTGTTTTCTTTGCGCCGATTCCCTTTTATCCCCACGCCAATCTCAGACATTACCGTTTTCTTGCCGAAGGCATTCCTGATATCGCCGAAGCAGTGAAGAAGCGAAACATCGGTTTTGTCTTGCGGCGACATCCGGATCACAGCCTGGCTCGATTTTGCGAGGAGGTGAATCCTTGCCTGGTTGTAGGGGATGAGAATCCATTACGTGAAACAGAGCATTGGCGGGAAGTTGCTGCAGAAAAGGTTCGGTGTCCGCTCTGGACAGTCGATGCTGATGTAATTGTCCCGGCCAAGCTTTTGGAAAAGGCGCAATACGCAGCACACATCATCCGGCCAAGGTTGAGAGCGCGACTTTTTGAGTTTCTCCAGAAGCCCACCAATTCCAAGGCCGGAGTTGCGTGGAAACATCCGCGTAAGCTGCAATCGTTGCCTCCTGATTTTGACATCGTTGAGGGATGGAAGATCGATCGCTCGGTAGAACCTGTTAGCAGTTTCAAAGGTGGCACACACGAGGCAATGCGAAAGTTGCGGGAATTTGTTCGGCATAGGCTGACTCACTATCCAAAGCTGCGCAACCATCCTGAAACCGCCGGGACGAGCGAGCTTTCTCCTTATTTGCACTTCGGCCACATCGGGCCGCTGACCGTGGCTTTAGCCGTGAAGGCTGCAAAAGCCCCGAACGAATGCAAGGATCAGTTTCTCGACCAACTCATCACCTGGCGTGAACTGTCCATCAACCTCGTGCGCTTCAATCCAGATTACGACAATTTCGAGTGCGGTGAACCATGGGCACATCGGACTCTTGCGAAACATGCGAAAGATCGGCGTCCGGTGACCTATACCGCGAAGCAAATGGAGAATGCGGATACACACGATGAGTTGTGGAATGCCGCCCAGAGGCAGATGGTGAACTTGGGATGGATGCACAACTACATGCGAATGTATTGGGCCAAGAAGATCCTGGAGTGGAGCCGCACCCCTGCGGAAGCTTATCGAACCGCCATTATTTTGAATGACAAGTATTTCTTGGATGGCCGCGACCCGAACGGCTATAGCGGGATTGCGTGGTCGATCGTTGGAAAATTTGACCGGCCCTGGTTTGAGCGGCCCACATTCGGGACGATCCGGTACATGTCGCAGGCCAGCACCGGAAAGAAATTCGATAGCAAGAAATATGTTGTGTCAGTCGGTGGTCGATAGTCGTTGGTCGTTCGCCAGCCTCTCCGAGAGCGGAGATAAACAAGCCCGGTAGCATATGCTCAAAGAGCTATGTCTACCGATGGCTGTTCTTAGAACTTTTTTTGCGAATCCAGAAGGATCGTTACAGGGCCATCGTTCACCAACTCCAATTGCATGCTGGCCTGAAAGCGTCCAGTTTCGCAGCGTAGTCCCCTGGCGCGGAGTGCATCGACGAAATATTGGTACAGTTGCTCCGCCAAGGCTGGTGGCGCAGCATCATCAAAAGAGGGGCGTTTCCCGCGGCGAACATCGCCGAACAGCGTAAATTGTGAGACTACGAGGACATCCCCGCGGATGTCGGACACAGAAAGATTCATTTTGCCGTTTTCATCGCTGAAAATGCGGAGACCGGCAATTTTCTCCACCAGGTAGTCTGCCTGAGCCTCGGCGTCGCCCTGCCCCACCCCAAGCAACACGAGCAAGCCTGGCCCGATGCGACCAATGACGGATCCATCAACCGAGACCTGCGCGCGGCTGACGCGCTGAATTACAGCGCGCATGGGACGGGTTCGACAGGGGGAAGATTCATTTTGCGTTTGAGACTAAGGATTCCTGACCGGCAACTGCCATCCAGCGGCCGTCACGGTATACGAAGATATCGGTGAAGCGGACTTTCGCCTTCACCTGTCCCGTTTCATCCAGCAGGGTTGCCAGCCCACGAATGTAACCGACATCGCCATACAGGTGCGGGTCAAGCTCGCTGAGTTGATTCACACCGGGCCTGCGCTTGGGAATTGCAGCAAGCACTTCTTCACGGCTGTGTAATTGTCCTTCAGGATCGGCATCCTGAAACCCTGGCCCTAGAATGCAGGCGACTGTGTCGACATCATGCCGCTCGAGCGCCTTGGCCCAGGCCTGTTCAAGTTGAATTAAGGCGGAAGTATCCTTCGTATGGTTCGCGGGACAATTCTCCGCCCAAGCGGGCGTCATGGTCGCGAACAGCGCTAACCAGAGCACATTTCTCACGTCTGTCTTCCTGGATCAAATGTGACAACCCACATCATACCTTTGGTTTCCAGTTGGTAGTGGTGCAGTTTGATAGAGGAAGCGAGCCAAACACGCGCCATTGTTGTTTCGCAAAGTACGCGAAACATCGTCCGGCTCGCGCAGATCCCTCGCTCGCCAAAGGACGGCGTCTCGGGATGACAAAGAAACTGCACCACTACCCGGTTTCGCAGAGAAGGCGTGGCCATCTTTAATTATGCTAGATTGACGTGATAGGGGCCTGTAGCTCAACGGTTAGAGCAGCACACTCATAATGTGTTGGTTCTAGGTTCGAATCCTAGCAGGCCCACCAGATGATTTATGATTTCAAGCGCGCGCAACGAATCTTGATTTCGCTTTCGGTTCAGTGCCCATCGATTTCTGTTTTTCGACGCCGCTGTTTGCATTCCCCGCAACTTGTGACAGGCGTTCCCGCGCCAAAGTCTGCGCTTCCATGATTTCATCGGTGGTGAGCAACTTTGCCAGTTTGCGTTTCGCGAGAGTGATGCTGTCTTGCATGTTTTGATTCGTTTGTTCGCATACCAGGTACCACATGTAGGACATGGGCAGGTCGGCGGGAACTTCTCTGCCTTCGGAGTACATTTGCGCCAGACGAAGCTGTGCGCCGGGCATGCCTTCTATGGCAGCACGCTCGCATACCTCGATGGCGGAATCATCGAACAGCTGACTGACGTCCTGACCGTTAGAGGAGGACTGCACGCCGTTCGCGGGAGCGCTCGCCTGGCTGAGCGTCATAAACAGGAGCTCAACCCGGCTGGAGACACCCAGCTTATCGAAAACCCGAAACAAATAATTTTTTACGGTGTGCTGACTCAGTCCGAGTTTTTCGGCAATCTCGCGGTTGGTGAGTCCTTCGGCGAGACTCCGGACGACCTCAAGCTCGCGTTTCGAGAGCAGGTTGAAACCATTGGCATCGACGGCGCGGACGCTTGGTGCGGATGAGAGTGCCTCGACTGCAAAGGCCATCTGCTCACTGTCAGCCCAAATCTGTCCGTCATGAACGCAGCGAACGCACTTGGCAAGGATGTCGACGGACTGGTTGCGTGTGAAAATTCCTCTGGCGCCGGCGCGGAATGATTCAACGATCATTTCTCGCTTGGAAGAGTCCAGTAGCATGACGGCGCGAAGCCCAGGGTGCATTGCGCGCAGTTCGCGCAACGTCTCGAAGCCCTGAAGAGGCTCTTCTTGCAGGTTTGCACTAATGACGATTACATCGAATTTTTGCTTATTGAATGCGTCGATAAGACCACGAGAATCCCAGGATGAACCGGTTACGTCGAGACTGATGTCGCGTTGCAGCGCTCCCGCCAATAACTGCGTGTAAATAGGTGTGTTATCCGCCACCAATACCCGAATCGTGGCGCTATGCGGTGCCAGATCTTGCATGAACTCCTCCGAACGATGTTCCATCGGGGGAAGGGTACACGAGCCCGTGCCATTTCCTAAGCCACGCCGGTAACCTTACTACAGGGGAAAGTAACGGAGGAGGAGTTACCAACTTGCGTTCCGGGGAGGGTAAAAAAGCTAACTAATTATGATGGCCCAGCCGTATCCCATAACGATGGGGTACTTACCAAAAACAATGTACCTCAGAGACGATAAATACGCAAGCGAATATCGCAAGAGCTTGCAAGGTGTGACAAAAATTGTCAGAGTTCCTCAATGGGAATTCACGAAGGCTGAGTCATTGGATGTGACAGCAGAAAGTCCTATCCATGCAATAACTTTCAAGGGTAACGTGTCGGTCACCACGCGACGGGCTTTGCTCCCAATACGGCTACAGAAGCACGGACATGAAGATTTGCATAGCTTTCCAGACCCGCATTTCCCATTGATTCTGGCGCCCGGTGATCCCATCGACTAGAGAAAGCCATCTCTAGCCCGTCTCTCTCAGGTATATCAGTCAATCGCCTTTCATCCTGATGAGTCGATTGTCGTCGAGAGCGTGTACCTCTTGCAGCCAGTTGCAGTTGCCCTTAATCTCCAACCATCCAAACGGTGCAGTCCCCCATATAGTTTCTCCCCCTGTAACGATCCTCCCCTTGTAACGGCTTAACGAACCCCTGTGGAAAATTCCGCAAAACCGGGTCATGGGACTCAGAGGGCGAAGCTATGAGCGCTTGCAGTGGATATGTGGCATCGACGATTAACGTGCCAGCTATTCCTTCAACAGAAGCGCAGTGGTACGCGCTGATGACTCGCGCCAGGCACGAAAAAGCAGTCGCGGGACGGCTGCTCGATCGAGGCATTGAAGCCTTCCTGCCCGTGATCACGGAAAAGCATCGTTGGAGCGATCGCGAGAAGTCAGTCGAGGTACCGCTGTTCGGCGGGTATGTGTTCGTGCGAGTGCCGTTGACGAATGAAAACTACTACCGAGTTTGCAATTTAGATGGTGTCGTTCGCCTGGTTGGGGCAGGGCGGGAGGGTACGCCCATTCCCGAAGATCAAATCACAGCTGTGCAAACTCTGGTCTCGCAAAAGGTGCCGTGGTCAGCGTATCCATTTCTAACGATCGGACAGCGTGTCCGAGTTCGCGGCGGCGCCATGGATGGAGTCGAAGGAATTCTGGTGGCCCGTGACGGAGACCGCCGGCTAGTAATTTCCATCGATGCGATTCAAAGGTCTATGGCGATCAGCATCGAAGGATACAATCTCGAAGCTGCCTGATCTCACCGTACTTATCTAACCCAGGAATCATCGTGAACGCCACCTACAAGAACGGTCTACGAAGCGCCAGCGACTTCGAGCAGATCAGCGAGGGGTTGTTTTTCATAGCGGCCAGTCCGGCAGCACGCAAGCTGCGGACGCAGGCAGTTCTGCTCGCGCAAGTGGATGTGCCGGTACTGATATCTGGTGAAAGAGGCAGCGGGAAAAAAGTTGCTGCTCAGTTTGTTCATAAGCTTTCCGCACGGTCCGGGCGCAAGTTCATTAAGGTTGATTGTGCTGGGCTCACCCACGAGTTGCTAGATATTGAGTTATTCGGGTTCGAGTCAGTCTCGGCTAACGGCATTCACAGGACCCAACTGGGAAAACTTGAAGAGTGCGAGGACGGCACACTGTTGCTGGACGAGATCTCGGAGCTGCCGACGGAGTTGCAACTTAAGCTCTTGCGCGTGCTTCAGGACAAGCAATTTCTGCGCGTGGGGGGCGAGACCGCAATTCGAGCTGATGTCCGCATCTTGGGGACAATGAGTTCCGACATTGAGGGAGCACTCGCGGTAGGCCAACTTCATGAAGACTTTTACAACCGTTTGAGCGCGTTTACGCTGCACGTTCCGGCGTTATCTGAGCGAGCGGAAGAGATCGCGTTACTGATGGACTACTTCATGCAACAACTGGCTAAGCTCTACTCCCTGCCGCAGAGGAAGTTTTCTCCGGTCATGATCGAATGCTGCGAAACACATTCCTGGCCGGGAAATCTCGAGGAACTCAAAGATTTCGTAAAGCGCTATCTCGTGATTGGCGACGAGGAACTCGCCATCGCGGAACTGCAGCAAGGGGAGACTAACCAGGACATTCGTTCATTGGCGGTTCCAGAGAACCCCGAGAATCGCGGAGGTAGCGCAAGCGGGCTCAAGTCTCTTATCCAGACTGTTAAGGGCGAAGCCGAGCGGACTGCGATTGCGGCCGCTCTCGACAAGACAGGGTGGAATCGTAAGGCGGCTGCTCAGCTCTTGAAAGTAAGTTATCGAACTCTGTTGTACAAGATCGATCATTATCGAATGACCCCTCCTGATTATCCAGTGACCTGCACACCCAATGGCGCACGCGACAGCGGACGCCATAACTAGATATCCAGGCGACGTTCAAGGAGGTACTTGTGACAAAAAATATGAAATTGCATTCCAGTTTGTCCTTAGTTGCCACCTGCCTATTAAGCATCTCGTTGTGGGGACAGGCAGACTCCAGCTTCAAAACGACCGAGGCAGGTTCTCCGGAAATGGCAAGCGCAGCCCCGTCTGCGGCGCCCACGACCACCACGACGGCGGGAAAGCCTCATGATGACGGCTTCATCATCGGGAACGACGATGTCCTGGCAATTAATGTGTGGAAGGAACCAGACATTTCTCGTGCTGTTCCAGTGCGTTCGGATGGAAAGATCTCGCTGCCGCTGGTAGGCGAGGTGCAGGCCAGCGGTCAAACTCCGAAACAGTTGGAAACGGAGATTGCGGCCAAACTGCAGAGTTACATTTCTGAGCCGGATGTGACGGTGATTGTCCAGGAGGTTCGCAGCCAGCGCTTCAACATCCTCGGGCAGGTTTCTCACCCAGGATCGTACCTGCTGACCAATTCAATGACGGTTCTGGATGCAATCGCGATGGCAGGCGGGTTCCGGGACTTCGCAAAACAAAAATCTATTTACGTACTGCGCGCCCAGGCTGGTGGGTCACAACAGAAGTTTCCCTTCAATTACAAGGACATGATCAAGGGAAAGAATCCTGAGCAGAACATCAAGTTGGCGCCGCGCGACACAATCGTGATCCCGTAATTTCCATGACGACTACAAATAAAACTCTGGCGATCGTTCTACTTCTCGGAGCGACTGTTCCGCCGCTAACGCAGGCGCAACAGCAAGCGGAGCCCGCGATGAGTGCGCCTGCTTTAGGCGTTCTCTCGCTGTCGGGAGAGCAGCAGGAGCCGTCCGAAAATAATTTCCGGGTGCCTGTTCCCTCGATCGTAAGCATCGACGGCACACCTTTGATCTTTCTGTCGGAACTCGAAAGGGCAAACTATCTTCGAGGCGGAATCTCATTAGGATCGTCGTATGACGACAATATATTCAACGCTTCAACCGATACCACTGGTGAGTTCGCGTTTACCGCCCAGCCACACATCGCGTTTGACCTTTCAAGATCCCGCCTGAGATTCAAGACTGAGTACTCCGCGGGAGTGACCGTTCACCAACGGCTGAGTTCGCAGAACAATGGCGCGCACGATCTCGCAGCAGATTTCGACTATCGGCTGAGTCCGCACGTGACGCTGAGTTTGCGAGAGAATTTCGCAATTACGAACGGATTCCTGGACCAGCTCCCCAGCAATTCGGGTGCGACCGGCAACGGCATCCTGCAACAGCCCAATAGCTATGTGGTCACGCCCATCGCGAACGAGACATCGAACAACGGCTCGGCGCAGTTGAGCTATCAGTTCGGGTCGGGCAGCATGGTGGGATTCAGCGGCAGTTCGTTCATCTCTCGATATCACGATGTTCCGGCAGGCAGCAGTCTTCTGGACACGACAAGCGGATCATTTTCAGGTTTCTATACTCACCGCGTTACGCCGAGGAACTGGGTGGGAGTACGTTACGGATTTCAGCGGCTCAACTTTGATCCTGTATCGGAACAAAGTACGACACAAAGCATTCTGTACTTTCACACCATCTACCTCAAACGCAATCTTGAACTGGCCTTCTTCGCCGGCCCGCAGTACACGGAACTGGACGGACACAGCGTGTCGACGATGGTTCGTCTTCCGTATGTACTGCTGGTATCAACGCCTACGACAAATGGTGATTGGAATGTCGCAGCCGGTTCCAGTCTGAGTTGGCAGGGACAGCGGACCGCAGCCCAGGCGCAATTTGTACGAAGGATCAGCGATGGCGGCGGATTGCAGGCGACTGTAAACCTGAATGCCGTGAGCGGAGAAATCAGCCGCCAGCTGACGTCGAAGACCACCTTCACGGTGGGCGCCAGCTACGCTTCCATGGATCCGTTGTCGATTGGCTCGTCGTTTTATCCAGTGACGGACTCTGCTTCGGGGCGTTTCAGTGTAAGCCGGCAACTTGGTTCAAATCTCGGACTAGTGCTCGGGTATGGACGAGATTGGCAGCAAGCGGCGGGGACGGCGGCAGACAACGTGAATCACAATCGCGGCTGGATCACTCTCACGTATGACTTCACGAGGCCGTTAGGGAGATAAAATGCCAGAAGATTTCGAAGAAGCGCGTTCAGAAGGGATCGACTGGCAGCTCTATATTGGGCTGGCCCGACGTCACTTCTGGCACTTTCTCCTACCATTTTTCTTTGGATGGCTTCTGGTGTGGGGGGCAAGCTGGTTCATGCCCTCGATGTTTAAGTCGGGAACGCTGATCCTCGTGGAAGAGCCTACGGTTCCCCAGGAGTTCGTAACGTCGAACATCTCGGGAGACCTGCAGAATCGGCTGCAAAGCATCACGCAACAGATTCTGAGCCGGACGCGACTGTTGAGCATTATTCAGCAGTTCAATCTGTATCCGAAATACCGCCACAGTTCGCCGGACGACCTGGTTGAGCGGATGCGGAAGGATATTGAGATTGAGCTGGTTCGTTCACCTGATCGTCAGAGTCTGACAGCATTTAATGTGTATTTCTCGTCTGACAATCCAGTCACGGCCCAGCGGGTTACGAGTGAACTGACGAACCTCTTTATCAGCGAAAACCTCGAGGTGCGGCAGCAGCAGTCAGAGAATACGACAGCTTTCCTTGAGAACCAGCTTAGCGTCGCCAGGGATGAACTGGCACAGCAGGAAGCCAAAGTCCGTGAATTCAAGGGCAGGTACCTGGGGCAATTGCCAGGTCAGCTGCAGACGAACCTGCAGATCATGAACGGGCTGCAGACGCAGCTGCAGAGCGAAGAGGACGCACTGAACCGGGCGAAACAGCAGAACGCATATTTGCAATCGCTGCTGAATGAGTATCACGCATTGAGATCTTCATCTCGAGGCACTGGCGTAGCTGTCGGATTGCCGGCTGCAGATCAGGAACTCGACCGGTTGAAGGCGGAGCTTGCTGATCTGAGTTCGCGCTATACGGAGAAGCATCCGGATGTAAAGAAGCTCAAAGAGCAGATTGCCAAGACCGAGCGCATGAAGAGCCAGATGCTCGCCGGAACGAACGGCAGTGATGCGGCGCCAGCGGGGACTAGTTCGGGCGATCCGAATACTGCGCCCATGATGCAGTTGCAGAGCCAACTGAAGGCGAATGAAATTGAGATCGCGGATCATCAGCGCACCATCCAACAGCTTCGCGGCAAGATAGGCGATTATCAAGGCAGGGTAAGCCAGGAACCAGTTCTCGAACAGCAACTGGCTGATCTCACCCGAGGCTACGAGCAATCGAAGCAGGACTACGACTCGTTACTAAAGAAGAAAAATGAGTCTTCCCTGGCGACGAGCCTGGAGCGGCAACAACAAGGGGAGCATTTCCGAATTCTTGATCCGCCGAACCTTCCGCTCAAGCCGGATTCACCGAAGCGCTTACAAATTTTTGCTATCGGACTCGCAGTGGGAATGTTCCTCGGAGTCGCTCTAAGCGCCATCCTCGAAATCATGGATGACCACGTTTACAGCGACAAGGCTTTGAAGAAGATGCTGCCGGGGGACGTTATTGTTGAGATTCCGCCACTTTCGACTGCCTTCGAACAAAAACAAGAAGCCCGGCAAGTGCACATGGCATGGGCCAGTGCGGCTGCGGTGGTTGTATCCGTCCTCATCGCCTTTGCGGTGACGTTCCTGAAGGGCTAATCACAGTCAATGTACAAAGAGTTTTACAAGCTCCAAAAGAGTCCGTTCGAGATCACCCCTGATCCGGTTTTCTTGTTCGGCACCAAGCGTCACAACGAGGCGCTGGTTGCGCTCTACTACGGAGTGCGCAAACACAAGGGTTTCGTCGTACTGACTGGAGAGGTCGGAACCGGCAAGACTTTGCTGGTGCGGTGTCTGCTGCAGCTTCTGAACCGCAGCGATGTCAACTATGCGTACGTTTTCAACAGCGTGCTGTCACCGCTGGAATTTCTACAGTACATTGCCGGTGATTTCGGACTTCCGACAGCCGGGAAGAGCAAGAGTGAGTTGCTGCTTCTGCTGGGGAACTATCTGATTGATCGCCACCAGAAGAAGCTTACGACGGTGCTTGTTGTGGATGAGGCCCATCATCTTTCCGCCGAAGTGCTCGAGGAAGTACGCTTACTGACCAATCTCGAGACTTCGCAACAGAAGTTGCTGCAGATTCTGTTGGTAGGACAGCCTGAACTGGACGAAAAGCTCGACTCGTTCGAGCTGCGCCAGCTCAAGCAGCGCATTTCGTTGAGAGCTCACCTGAATCCGCTGGACATCGAGGAGACGCAGGGGTACATCGAGCGACGGTTGGAGCTCGCAGGAGCGAATTCACATTCGCGCACGATGTTCCCGATCGAAACGGTCAAATTGATTCACCGATACTCACGCGGGGTGCCGCGCTTGATCAATACGGTTTGCGAAAACGCGCTGATCACTGCGTTCGCGCGGCAAACACACGTTGTAACCCCTGACGTGATCGAAGACGTCGCGACGGACTTTCGCCTAAGGGTGCCGCAAGCAGGGCCAAAGGCGTCCACGGTAGCGAATCCCACAAACGCCGAACTATGGAACGCGGTAAGAACGCTGTTGCAACTGCACGATAAATTGCAGGTGTCACGAGCCGAACAGTTAGATAAACCGCTAGTGCTATTTCCTGGAGCCAAGAAGCATGAGCCGATTGTTTGAGGCATTACAGATCTCGGAGAGGGGTGGAGTCTCCGATGTTCAGACTGCTCTGGGTGCCGCGGCTCTGCTGGATGCTGCGGAGCGGGACGGTGCGCGCGAACTTGGAGACGTGCACACGATCCACATTGCACCGCTGCCCGACAGCAGATTGATCTCGATTACCGACAAGGAAAGTCTGGGGGCAGAGAAGTTTCGCTTTCTGGCGGTCCGTCTGCGGCAGATGCAGCAAACGAAGAATCTGAAGCGGATTCTCATCACCAGTTCGATCGCTGAAGAGGGCAAAAGCCTGGTATCCGCGAACCTGGCGGTCACGCTCGCCCGGAAGAAGAAGCAGAAGGTTCTCTTAATCGAGGGTGACTTGCGGCGTCCGGTGCTGGCGCAGGAATTTGGGCTGGGCAGGTTGTCAGGCCTGAGCGAAGCTCTCAAGAGTGATTCGCCGGTATTGAAAAGTATCTACTACCTCGAAGAGGCCGGTCTTTGGTTTCTTCCCGCAGGAGTGCCTCCGGACAACGCGTTGGAACTGATGCAATCGGGAAGGCTTCCTGATTTTCTTGAACATGCTTCCAACTTCTTTGATTGGATCGTGATCGATTCGCCTCCGATTCTACCGCTTGCCGATACCACGGTATGGTCCAGGATGTCGGACGGAATCGTGCTAGTTGCGCGCCAGGGTAAGACCGAAAAGCGGGCGCTGCAGCGTGGAGTCGAAGCGCTTGCAAAAGCCAATGTGCTCGGCGTGGTGCTCAATAGTTGCCTGAACGTCGATCGCACAAATTACTACCAAAGATATGGACCGGTCGCTCGAGCGGCGCATGCCAGTTCGTCAGCAAAATCCTAAGTAAACGCGAAACAAGACAGGTTCGTTTTCAAAATCCCTCAACTCCCCGCATCGTCCCCAACAAAGTAGACACAGGAGATGCAGTCGTGAACGTAAGACGCCACAATCACAATAACGGAAACGGCAACGGGAGCGTGAAGAGCGTATTTGAGCTAGATACGCCGGCCGATAACCGCTACGTTCTTTCCGAAGAATCGTTTCGTCGAACGATCTCGGTGGAGCGCAAGAGGACTGAACGCTCGCGAAAGCCCTTTTTGCTCATGCTGCTTGACATGGGGAGAGAGTTCCCCACGCAGAATGACCAGAAAATTCTCAAAGAGATCGCATCCATGCTCGTGAGCAACACTCGCGAGACCGATGTAGTCGGCTGGTATCGCAAGAGCGCGGAGATTGGAGTGATGTTTACCGAACTCTCCATCGAAGACCGCAAAGCGGTGCTCAGCACCATGCTGAACCGGATCAGCGCGAATCTGGCAGAACATCTTACGCTGGAGCAGTTCAACCAGATCTCTATTTCATTCCACATGTTTCCGGAAGAGTGGGATTGCGATACACCTCAGCGCCCCAGTAACCCGACACTTTATCCAGATCTGGAAACGCGCGACGATGCCCGCAGGTTTGCCCGCACTGTCAAAAGGATGATGGACGTAGCTGGCAGTGTTTTGGCGTTACTCATTTTTTCGCCACTCTTTCTTGTCATTGCGGCTGCGGTCAAGCTCACTTCCAAGGGTCCGATTTTTTATCGCCAACAACGAGTTGGGCAATACGGCCAGCCCTTTGAGTTTCTGAAGTTCCGCTCCATGGTGGCCGGCAATGATGCCAGCTCACATCGTGAATATGTAAGAAAATTGATCGCCGGCACTGCGGAGAGGAAGCCCAGTGAGGGCGATGCGCAAGGCGTGTTCAAGCTAACAAATGACCCGCGAATCACACCGTTGGGTGCGTTCTTGCGACGTAGCAGCCTCGATGAGCTTCCTCAATTCTTGAATGTGCTGCGAGGCGATATGTCCCTCGTGGGACCGCGGCCACCTATCTCGTATGAGGTAGAAGCCTACGACTTGTGGCATCGGCGGCGTCTGCTGGAGGCGAAGCCCGGAATCACCGGCTTGTGGCAAGTGAACGGACGCAACCGGGTCGAATTTGATGAGATGGTACGTTTGGACCTCATCTACGCGAAGACATGGTCGCCGTGGATGGACATGAAGATCCTCCTCCGCACACCCCGTGCAGTTGTAGAAGGCGCTTACTAGTTTTCCCTCCCCGAGCCTCCCCCTTTGTGACCGTAGGGATTCAGTTTCCGAATCCCACTTGAGCAAGTCTTCCGTCACGTTCATTCAATAGAAGGTAATTATGGTGAAATTTGGGGTAATCGGTTACGGCTACTGGGGACCCAATGTGGTCCGAAACCTGCAGAGTCTGCAGGGCGCCCAGGTCCATGCGGTCTGCGACAAGAGTTCAGCGGCACGGCAGAGAATCCATAAGGCTCATCCGAATCTTTACGTGACGGCTGATGCGGCCGAGGTTATGACTTCGCCCGAAGTTGATGCTGTCGCGGTAGTGACTCCAGTATGGACGCACTTCGAATTGGCGAAGCAGGCACTCGAGAACGGCAAGCACGTTTTCGTCGAAAAACCTTTCACGAGCAACGTTAAACAAGCAGAAATCCTGATTGACCTGGCGATCCAGAAGAATCTGAAGATCATGGTCGACCACACCTTCTTGTTTACGGGTGCGGTGAGAAAGATCAAGCAACTGCTGCAGGAAGGCAATCTGGGGAAGCTGTACTATTACGATTCAACCCGCGTCAACCTCGGATTGTTTCAGCATGATGTGAATGTGATCTGGGATCTAGCGCCACACGACCTCTCAATCATGGACTACTTGATTGAGGCCAGTCCCGAAGCGCTGGTCGCGACCGGTCAGACTCACCTCAATGGCCACGAGGACGTGGCGTTTATCACTCTTTACTTCCCGGAAAAAGTTATCGCACACGTGAATGTGAACTGGCTGTCGCCGGTCAAGGTGAGAACGACCCTCATCGGTGGCGAGAAGAAGATGCTGGTCTGGAACGATCTGGAAGCCGACGAGAAAATCAAGGTTTACGACAAGGGCGTACAGATCAAGAGCCAGGAAGGCTTGTACGACCTGCTCGTCAGTTACCGTTCTGGTGATATGTGGGCCCCGCAGCTTGAGCAGGTGGAGGCGTTGCGCCAAGAGCTGACCTACTTTGTCGACTGCATCGCCAATGACCGCACGCCTTTCAACGATGGGGTTGCCGGCCTGCGAGTTGTCAAGATGCTGGAGGCTGCTAACGAGTCCCTGAGCAAGAGAGGAGCACTGGTTTACCTATGAGCGAATTCGTATGCATCGCCCCCGACGTGAAGCTCGGCAAAGACGTCAAATTGTCCAAGTTCATCAATCTTTATGGTTGTGAGATTGGCGACGAGACAAAGATCGGCGCGTTCGTTGAAATCCAAAAGAACGCGACGGTAGGACGCAGGTGCAAGATCTCGTCGCACACCTTTATCTGTGAGGGCGTGACGATTGAGGACAACGTCTTTGTAGGACACGGTGTCACTTTCATAAACGACAGCTACCCTCGCGCTACCACGCGTGGTGGCGAACTCCAGACTGAAAGAGATTGGAAGGTTGAGCGAACGGTAGTGAGCAAGGGAGCCTCAATCGGGTCCGGCGTGACGATTCTGGCGAACGTACACATTGGAGAAAACGCGATTATCGGCGCCGGCAGCATGGTGACGAAAGACGTGCCGGCCAATGCTATCGTCGCCGGAAACCCGGCCCGTTTTCGTCGTTTTGTTGAAGAAGAAATGAGTGTTGCCGGTCAATGAGCCTGGTTGATATGAGCGTCAACGTTCTTGACCGTGCCAACACCGAGGCGATTGGTGTAACGAGCAGTCCGCTCGTGAGCGTGATCATCCCGACATTCAATCGCGCTAGCGTGATTGGGCGGGCGGTCGAGAATGTGCTCGGCCAAACGTATCGCAACGTTGAAGTCATCGTTGTTGACGACGGTTCAAACGACGATACAGAGGCTCAACTGCAAGCCTTCGGCGATCGAGTTATCCTCCTCAAGCAAGAAAATCGTGGACCTTCAGCAGCACGCAACCGCGGTATTCGCCAAGCAAAGGGAGAGATTGTTGCGTTCTTGGATTCTGATGATCTGTGGCTGCCGAACAAGTTGGAGCGCCAGGTCGCGCTGATGGAGCGAGTGGGTCAGCGCGTGCCTTGCTGCCTGTGTAACGCGACGCTTCGTCACGAAGGCGGTGAGGAGCGCTCGTTTTCCGTGTCTCTCCTGCATTCAACATACGAAGAAGGGGTTTGGTTGAATCCGGCGGAAGTTCTGGCCAGCCGCTTCGTGTTCTTCAACCAGGCTGTTGCAGTTCGCCGCTGGGCCCTGACAAAGGCGGGTGGATTTGATGAGTCGTTGAGGCACCTGGAAGATTGGGACCTCGCACTGCGATTGGCAGTCCTCGGACCGTGGGCGTTTATTCAGGAACCGCTCGCTATATGGAATCCGAACGGGAGCGGTTCATTGGTAATTGAAGGTCGCAAGAATCCGATGATGCTAAAGCAGTCGGCCCTGCGACTTCACCGTAACGCGTTTGAAGCGTCCAAGAATCTCAAGCATCGTGAAATGGCACGCGAATTGAAGCGAAAGCTGAATAGCACCGAGCGGGAACTTCGAGCGTTGCGAGTCGAAAAGATGAAGTTCCCAGGAGCAAGCAGCTTAAGCTCGATGCTCAAGCGCACAGAACGGATCTGGCAGGCGATTGTTCGGAGAACGCCACTTTTCCCCCGTATGAAGACCTTGGCAGTCCCCTCACAGTCGTAGCTGTCCTGAGCGCATATCCATTGCACAAAAGTTCTAATTTCATGAAAGTCTCAGTCATCGTCGGAACTCGGCCGGAAGCGATCAAGCTGGCCCCAGTGATCCTTGGCCTGCGACAGGATCCGCGATTCGAGTGTCATGTCTGCGCGACGGCTCAGCACCGTCAGATGCTTGACCAAGTGTTCGAAGTTTTTGGCATCCAGCCGGATGCGGACCTGAACTTGATGCGGCCGGATCAAAGCCTGCCCGAACTCACATGTGCAGCGATCAGCTCCGTAACCAAGTATCTTGTGGCAGAACGACCTGACCTTGTGCTGGTGCAGGGAGACACGACGACTGTTCTTGCCGCATCGCTTGCAGCCTTTTATCAGAATATTCCGGTCGGACACGTGGAAGCCGGGCTGCGAACAGGAAACATGCAGGCTCCTTGGCCTGAAGAAGCCAACCGAGTCTTGACGAGCCGGCTGACATCGATGCATTTCGTGCCGACTGACGGAAGTCGGAACAACCTGCTGAGGGAAGGAATCGCGGAAGATCAGATATTCCTGACTGGAAACACCGTTATTGATGCGCTTTACCAGGCGGTTGATCGGGTCCGAAAGAATCCGCCGAACGTTCCGGGACTCGATTCCAAGTTGATGAAGAATGGCGCTCCGCTGGTACTTATTACCGGTCATCGCCGCGAGAATTTTGGCGAGAAACTAGAATCCGCATGTCTTGCTATCGCAGAGCTGGCAGTACGATTTTCTGAAGCACAATTTGTTTATCCGGTACATCTGAATCCCAGAGTGCGGTCGACTGTTTGGGAAACGCTGGTAGATGACAGCGGCAGAGGGCTCGATAACGTGCACCTCATCGATCCGCTCAGCTATCTGCCGTTCGTAGCGTTGATGGAGCGGGCGACGGTAGTAATGACCGACTCCGGTGGTATTCAGGAAGAGGCTCCGGCGTTGGGTAAGCCAGTCCTGGTCATGCGCGATTGTACCGAGCGACCGGAGGCGCTGGCTGGGGGGACGGTAAAGCTCGTAGGAACTGACCAAGCCAAGATCGTTGCCGAAGTTTCGCAACTACTCAGCAACAAGAATTACTACGAAAAGATGGCACGTGTACAAACGCCATACGGCGATGGCCATGCCACAGAGCGCATTCTCGAGTCGATCGCGTTGCGATTCGGGGTCAATGCTCTGCAGGTCGCGGCGGGAACTACCGAAGAAACAGTTCCACTGAATTGAACATGGCGAACGAGGGAAATCCGATCCGAATACTTTGCGTAAGCCCGTTGTTTGCGCCGGCGGCCGATTCTGAGGCCTTTTGCGCTGCAAAGCTGGTGCGCGCCGTGGCAGAAGCTGGCGCCGAGGTGAAGGTGCTCACGAGCGAGAGCATCCGTTCGAAGGATCGTGCATTTGACGTTTCTGAATTGTGGAAAACCACGGAACAGTTGGTCGTCGACGTACCTCAGCCGACTGGTCGAGAGAAGGTTCGGTCGTTAACTGCGGCTGTTCGTTATCAAACGAAGTTCTATTCGCGGTGGGTAGCGGACGCAGTTCGGGAAGCGGTGCGGCTGCATGGTGAGAGGAAGTTCGATCTCGTTTATTCAAGGTCGCTCCCGATGATCGGGCACGTAGTCGGTTATTGGTGCGCGAAGCTGTTCGAAGTTCCATGGATTGCAAATATCAATGATCCCTGGGAGTTCCACTTTGTTCCTGGTCTGGCTTATCCCAAGACATCTTCGCTCAATGAAGCGGCTTACCTGTTTTGGTTGAAGCGAACTCTCCGCGAGGCCGACCTAGTTACTTATCCATGCCAGCAATTGCATAAGTTTCATGAAAAGTTGTCGGGTGTCCCCCACGAGGCGCAGATCGTTCCTCACATTGGAACGCGGTCGGTTTCGAAGCCCGCCGGCAGCGCCAAGGCGAATGAGTTTCGCCTGGTGCACGCGGGGAAATTGGGCACCTCAGAAATCACCGGGCGTTCCTCGAATGCATTGTTGCTGGCACTTCGGGAATTTCTGAACGCACACGAGGAAGCGAAAGAGATTACAAAACTAGTTCTAGTCGGTCAGAAAGACAACGCTACGACGGCGCTGGTTGAATCGCTTGGCTTGCAGAACAACGTCGAAGTGGTGGGTCGCGTCAGCTACGAAGAAAGCTTGCACTACATTGCTTCCGCATCGGCGTGTGTGTTGGTTGAGGCAGATTTTGCGGAAGGGATGTTCTTTCCATCGAAATTGGCGGACTACCTCGCGGCAAGGAAGCCGGTCCTGGCGCTCAGTCCGAGAACCGGCGTTGTGGCGGATTTTTCAACGCAGGGCGGTATTTATCGTGTGGGCTGCAAAGATGCGAACGCGATCCAAGCGGCGCTGGAGAGTTTGTATCAGGACTTTATGCTAGATGACTTGCGGAGCGCGGGCCCTTCAGAAGCGTTGGTTCAGCAGTTTGAGCCCGCGACGGTAGCCCAGAACTTCCTGACTGCAGTTGATTCATTGATGCCGTCCGCACGGCACCGTGTGTTGGGCTCTTACGATCTTGCCCACACTGACACGGTTCACGCGATCCAGTAGCAAGTAAAACTCAGAACGCCCTCATGAACAGAGATACAAAGGAGTCGCAATAGTGGGATTGTTGAAGAAAGTGCTTGCCGCGGTCCGCGAGCGGATTAACCGTGAGCCGCTGGGCAAGCGACTGGCGACTGGGGCGTTCTGGACGCTAGTCGGCAGCGTGGCTGCCCGAGTGTTGACGCTGCCCGTATCGGTGGTCCTGGCTCGGCTTATGGGACCTTCCCACTACGGTGAGCTTGGAGTCATCCAGAGCAGCGTGGACTTCTTTGGAACTTTTGCTGGCTTCGGCTTGAGCATCACGGCCACAAAACACATTGCGGAATTCAGAACAAAAGATCCGCGTCGAGCTGGCAGAATCCTGGCGCTATCGACAGCCACTGCAGTAATCACGGGTGTGGTGGTTGCTGTTGCGCTGTTCGTGCTTGCGCCTTGGCTCGCAGCGCATACGCTCTCGGCGCCGCAACTCGCAGGCGCTCTTCGCATTGGTGCGGTGCTGCTGTTCTTCGCCGCGATCACGAGTGCGCAATCCGGTGCGCTCTATGGATTTGAAGCCTTTCAAGTTTCCGCGCGGGTACAGGCAATCGTCGGTTTATTGAATGTGCCTTTCATGATTGGCGGATACCTGGTCGGAGGACTTACCGGAATTCTCTGGGGCATGGTGCTGGCGCGCGTTGGCGAATGGGCTCTGAAATATACGGCCGTAAGGAATGAAGCAAAGCGCGTGAATGTACCGATCGAGTATCGCGAATCCAGGCAGGAACTGCGCGTACTTTGGAAGTTCAGCTTGCCTGCGCTTCTGGCTGGAGCATTGGTTGCTCCGGTGTACTGGATTTGTTCAGCGATCCTGGTGAACAGCCCAAATGGCTATGCCGAGATGGGAGTCTTCAACGCGGCGAATCAATGGTACGGGGCGCTGCTGTTTCTTCCGGTAACGCTTGGTACCAGCCTGCTGCCACTGCTGTCCGATCGATTTGGAGATGGCGACAACAAGGGCTCTGCCAGCGTTCTCGGTTTCATGTTGCGCTTGAACGCGATCATCGTTGTTCCGGTGGTACTGGGTATGTCGTTGTTTAGTCCGTACATCATGCGCATGTATGGCGCTGCCTATGCTCATGCATGGCCGATGCTGATTGTGGTCATGGTTACGGCTGGATTGTTCGCCATCCTGATGCCGGTGGGTGACGTGATTGCAGCATCCGGAAAGATGTGGCTGGGCTGCACGATGAACGCGGGGTGGGCTCTGATCTTCATTTCCTCGACCTACTTGCTGGTCGCACACAAGATGGGTGCGTTTGGGTTAGCGTCCGCACGGTTGGTCGCATATGCGATTCACGCAATCTGGACTTTCTGCTTCGCCTTTCGCTTGATTCGACAACAGAGAGTGGATGTGGCCGAGCAGAAGGAAATGCCGGCAGAGTACATCGTGGCTGCTACCAGTGCCGCGGACTAATAAGGATAACTGTAGTGATGAAAAAAGATAACAAGAAGACGATCTGGATCGATCTCGACAATTCCCCACATGTGCCGTTTTTTGTGCCGATCATCCGGGAACTGGAAAAACAAGGACATTCCGTGCTGCTTACTGCACGAGATTGCTTCCAGGTTCGTGGACTGGCCGATATGTACGGGTTGTCGTACAAGCTGACGGGACGCCATTACGGCAAGAACAAGATCATGAAGCTCGCGGGGATTGCGATCCGCACCGCACAGATGCTGCCGACCATTCTCAAAAATCGTCCGGATTTGGCGGTATCGCACGGTTCGCGCGCGCAGGTGACGATAGCGTCGTTGTTGCGAATTCCTTCGGTTGTGATTGCGGACTACGAACACGCCAAGGTTTGGGCAGTCGTCCAGCCAACTTGGGTCATGACGCCTGAAGTGATCGCTAACGAGCTGATCAGTCTTGATAAGAATCACATCCTTCAGTATCCGGGGATCAAAGAAGACGTCTATGTACCGAATTTCAGCCCAAATGATGGCATCAAGACTCAACTGGGATTGAACGGGCAGGAGATTGTGGTGACTGTGCGTCCTCCAGCGAATGAAGCGCATTATCACAATCCACAGAGTGATGTGCTGTTTCACGAGGTGATGGAAGTCCTGGGAAAGCATCCGCGGACGAAGATTGTGGTATTGCCACGAAATGATCGCCAGGCCGAGAGTGTGCGCAGTTCATGGCCGACGCTTTTCGAGAGTGGCAAGGCTTTGGTGCCAGCCAAGGTGGTCGATGGCCTGAACCTGATCTGGCATTCGGACCTGGTAATCAGTGGCGGCGGGACAATGAATCGCGAAGCTGCGGCGCTCGGTGTTCCGGTGTACAGCATCTTTCGTGGGAAGACCGGGGCCGTCGATCGGTACCTTGCAGCTAACGGTCGAATGATACTGGTTACGAACGAGAAGGAAGTAAAAGAAAAGATCGATATCACGCCGAGAAACAGGCCGGACAAGCCAAGCAAGGCCAGCCACGCTTCCCTCGACCGCATCGTCGGAAACCTCACTCAGGTGCTGCAGGCATGCTAACTACACTTCCTCAGGCGGCATCTTCCGAGGCGGTTAACGACACGCAGTCGGTGCTGGCATTGTCCCTAAGGGGATTGCCGCAGATGCTCGATCCGGAGCGACGGTTGTTCTGCTTCCGGATGTTGCGAACGCCGCAAGGCATGATTCGTGAAGGGATTTCGCAGCGATACACGGCGATGACGCTCCTTGGATTGCACCGTGCCGAGGCTGCTGGATTTGCTGCGCATATAGATGCGAATGCGATTTTTGATGCCTTGGTCGAGGATAAGCAATGGATCGATAACGCAGGCGATCTCGGGTTGCTCTTGTGGCTGAGCGCGGTTGTGTTTCCATCGAGACTCGATTCTTTGTGTCAGCTCACCGAAACGATGATGCAAACACGTTTCGATGTCCGCAATGAAGAAAGAACGATGGAAACAGCATGGTTGCTAAGTGGGATAAGCCACGCAGTGATCGCCGACCCGGCGAATTCGAAGAGATTCCGCAAACTCGCTGCCTCGGCTTACGAGAGTCTGTGCAGCAATCAGGGCGAAAGTGGGCTTTTCGGACACAAGCGAGCCGCCTCAAACCCTGTGAGCGCGATGCGTGATCGCATCGGCAGTTTCGCAGACCAGGTTTATCCGACTTACGCGATGGCTCATGCGGCCCTGGCATTCAATTTTGATGGGAGTATGGCAAGGTCGTTGTCTTGCGCGAAAGCCATCTGTGCGCGTCAGGGAAGTCTTGGTCAATGGTGGTGGCACTACGAAGCAGCCAGTGGCCGCGTCGTCGGACGATATCCGGTCTATTCCGTTCACCAGGACGGCATGGCTCCGATGGCTCTGTTCGCGGCTTCGGAGGCAAGCGGAGTCGACTTCACTGAACCAATCTATCGCGGGTTGCAATGGATACCCGGGGACAACGAGCTCGCCGCTGACATGCGAGATGAAACAGCTGGCGTGATCTGGCGCAACATCCGTACCAGCGGTTTCCAGAAATACTCTGAAGCGGTCGTAGTACTGATGTCGCGTAAGCCCATCGCTACCGACAGCGACTTGAATTTCAATATTACGTATGAGTGCCGGCCGTATGAGCTCGGATGGGCTCTGTACGGTTTGGCTGGACGTTAGTGAGCAGATTTTGATGACCTCCCTACTAATTGCCATGAAGGCAAATGAGGTGACCAGGTGAAGGTTCTACTTGTAGTGGGTGCGCGACCTAACTTTATGAAGGTTGCGCCGATCATTGCCGCAATTCATGAACACAATGATCGCGTAAATCGAGGCCTTATAGATCGCAGCGAGACGCTGGATTACGTGCTGGTTCACACGGGTCAGCACTACGATCGCAAGATGTCAGACAGTTTTTTTGAAGATCTGAAGATGCCGCAGCCGGACGTAAACCTTGGCGTCGGGTCCGGAAGCCATGCGGTCCAGACTGGCGAGATCATGAAGCGCTTCGAACCGGTGCTCTTGGAAGAGGCTCCGGACATGGTGCTGGTGGCGGGGGATGTGAATTCTACGATCGCCTGCTCGCTGGTGGCGGCGAAGCTTGAGTGTGGCCCGAATGGAAAGCGTCCGCTGATTGGACACGTCGAGTCGGGACTTCGATCGTTTGATCGCGCGATGCCGGAAGAATGCAACCGGGTCATGACCGATCATCTGGCAGACATGTTGTTCGTCACCGAAGGCAGCGGAGTGGTCAACCTGCGACGAGAAGGGATCGATCCTGAAAAGGTTTTCTTTGTCGGAAACACGATGATTGATTCGCTGCTGGCGTCAAAGGATAAGGCGGCGGCCGAATCGACGATCCTCTCGCGGTTGGGACTTAAGAACGGAAAGCCCGGTCAATACGGACTTCTGACTTTGCACCGGCCGTCGAATGTTGACCAGCGCGAAGGCTTCTTGAGCATTCTCGAGGGCATTAGCGAATTGGCACAACAATTTCCTGTGGTATTCCCCAGTCACCCCCGAACATTGGAGCGCATTCGTAAATTTGGGCTGCAACAGTTCTTTGTGGAATCCGGAAGCGTAGGAATCCAGAACCGGCCCGGGATCCACGTAATCGAGCCGTTGGGTTATCTCGACTTTCTGTGCCTGATGATGCATGCCAAGATCGTGGTTACTGATTCGGGCGGTATCCAAGAAGAAACGACGGGATTGGGAGTACCTTGCGTGACTGTGCGGGAGAACACGGAGCGTCCCGTCACGATCGAGCAAGGAACGAATGTCTTGGCAGGAGTAGAGCCCGAAGGAATTCGCGCAGCAGTAGAGAAGCAGCTAAAAGCCACACGCAAAACTGAACTGCCGGAACATTGGGATGGCCGTAGCGCCACACGAATTGTCGAAGCGATTGTGACCAAGCTGAGCTCTGGGGCTGATTGTGCTGCTGAGCTAGTTTTCGAACAGTCTTCCGCTACAGCTTAATCAGAAAATACAAATGCCGCCGCAAGAGGTTTCAGTAAATCCATTCGTACTCGCGTTTGTGTTGGGCATGGGCATTCTCATGTTCATGCTGCGGCGGCGCTATGCCCTGATTCCGTTTTTGCTCGTGGCGATCTTCGTTCCGTTGGGACAGTGCCTGGTGGCTGGCGGGCTGCACTTCTACATGTTCCGAATCATGATCATGATCGGCTGGGCCCGCGTAATCATCAAGGGCGAGTATCGGACGTGGCGGCGCAACTCGATCGACACGGCGACGCTGCTTACAGTTGTCACTGGCTGCACGGCCTATGTGATTCTGTGGGGCACGTCGGACGCGCTGGTGAACCGTCTGGGAATGGCGTTTAACGCGTTCGGTATTTACTTGCTGATCCGATTCCTGGTACGAAGCCAGAAGGATTGGACAGTTACGCTCAAAGCGCTCGCCATCATGATTATCCCTGTCGCGGGATTCATGCTGATTGAGTTCTTCACGGGCCGTAATGCATTTGCGGTGTTCGGCGGCGTTCCCTTTGAAACTGAAATTCGTGACGGCCGGCTGCGGTGCCAAGGACCATTCATGCACCCCATTCTGGCGGGCATTTTTGCGGCCATCCTGTTGCCGGTTTTTATCTCGCAGATCTGGCTGCAGCGCAAGCAAACCACGATCACCATATTGGCAGTCGCATCCGCGGCTGCCATGACCATCACGAGCGCCTGCAGCGGACCTATCCTGGCGGCGGTCGCAGGCATGGTTGGACTCGGTTGCTGGTTCATCCGCAAATACATGCGATTGGTGCGCTGGGGAATTGCGGCGATCATCTTGGGCTTGCAGATGGTCATGAAGGCTCCGGTGTACGCGCTGGTTGGCCGAGTCAAGGTTTTCAATGCATCAACGGGAGACCATCGCTTTTATCTGCTGGACGCATGGGTACATCGCTTTAGCGAGTGGTGCCTGCTCGGAACCAAGACTACGGCAAACTGGGGATACGGCCTGATCGACGTCACCAATATGTATGTGCGCGTCAGTGTGGATGGCGGGTTGGTTTCCCTGATTTGCTTTATCGCGGTAATCGTTCTGTGCTTCCGACATGTGGGCTTGGCCGTCCGCAGCACATCTGATCCGAAACAGAAGAAAGTGCTGTGGGCAATGGGGGCATCGATCTTTGCCACCATGGTCGGGTTCATGGACATTCAACTTTTTGACCAGACGATTACAATCTGGTACCTGCTGACTGGAGTGATTTCCGCGCTGGCCATTCAAGCGCGGCATTATGCGGTTGTTCCTGTTCCCCGGCAGGAGCCAGCCGCGATCGTGGAACAAACTCTCCCTGTTGAGGCGCAAGTCGAAGGCGGACTGGCGCGTCGCATGTTCGCAAGCTAACGCCTCGTACTTGTCGGTACAAAATCCAAACCCAATAATTGACACGAGATCAACGGCAGTTGAGTTGATCGGAGGATGCAATGACGCAAAACAGCAAGACACCTTTTCTCGACCTGGTTACGCCACACATGGAGTTGGAAGAAGAACTGGTTTCAGTATTCCGTACTGCCCTGAAGACGGCAGGCTTTATCGGCGGACCCATGTTGGAAAGTTTTGAGCGGGCATTCGCTCAGTTCTGTGAGGCTCCGTACTGCGCGGGGGTATCAAGTGGCACCGACGCTTTGCGCTTCGCGCTGATGGCTGCGGGCGTTGGGCACGGGGACAGCGTAATCACCGTCCCGAACACATTCATCGCCACGACAGAAGCGATTTCGCAGGCGGGTGCTGTACCAGAGTTCGTGGACGTCGACGAAGCCACCTCAAATATGGATGTGGAGAAGCTGGCTGCCTATCTCGAACTGGAGTGCGAAGTTTATCCGCAGAGCAAGCGCCTAATCAGCAAGCGAACAGGGCGTCCAGTTACTGCAATTGTCCCCGTTCACCTGTACGGCCAAATGGCGGATATGGACGCGATTCTGGCATTGGCAGAGAGGTACAACCTGGTCGTCGTTGAGGATGCTTGCCAGGCACACGGTGCGGAGTACTTCTCACGTAAGAACAATCGCTGGATGAGAGCCGGTTCGATGGGCCATGCGGCCGCCTTTAGCTTCTATCCGGGAAAGAACTTGGGAGCATGCGGCGAAGCCGGAGCAGTGACGACCTCCTGCGAGCAGCTTGTACGCAAGGTGCGCATGCTTCGCGATCACGGCCAGGCCGAGAAGTACTACCACGATGTCGAAGGTTACAACGGGCGCTTGGATTCGGTGCAAGCCGGCATCATGAACGTAAAGCTTGCCTCCTTAACCGAGTGGAACGAACAGCGACGGGCTCGCGCAGCTTATTACAACGAGCTTTTTGAATCCCGTGTCGGTGAAGGCATGGTTCTTCCCTTCGAACCGCCGCAATGCAAAGCGGTCTACCACCTCTACGTGATTCGAGTGGAAGAACGGGAGCAGCTTCGCACGGACCTGGGTAAGGCTGGAATTGGTACTGGCATTCACTATCCCGTTCCCCTGCACCTGCAGAAGGCATATCGCAACCTTGGATACCGCGAGGGAGACTTCCCCGTAGCAGAGAAGCTTGCAGCACAGATCCTTTCGCTTCCCATGTTCCCGAATCTGACGCCAGAACAACAGGATGGTGTCGTGGAGCGGGTTGCAGATCATGTCCGGGCGCTGGCCGCCAAGGATGCCGAAGTGACGGCCGTCTAACCATCAAAAAAATTCAGGGGATTTCATCATCATGAAACTATCGATCGTAATTCTGTGCTGGAACGACATGAAAGTCATCGGCGACTGTCTGCGTTCGATCTATCAAGACACGAGGCTGAAGGACTTTGAAGTCATCGTTTCGGACAACGGGTCGACCGATGGATCGCAGAACTTCATCCGGGAGAACTATCCCCAGGTTCGAGTGCTGGAGAACGGCAAGAACCTGGGTTTCGCCCGGGGTAATAACGCGGGGATTGAGGTGAGCACAGGCGAGTATGTGCTTATACTGAACCCCGACACCATCATTCACGGCGACGCTTTGGACAAGCTGGTTGCGTTCGCCGATCACCACCAGGAAGCCGGGGCTTTTGGTTGCCGCGTGTTGAACAAAGACGGATCATTCCAGGATCCAGCGCGGCCATTCCCTACCATCTGGCGTTATTGGGTTGCGGCGCTGTGCCTGCGTCCGCTGGCATATTTATCAGACGCATTTGTGTCTGACATCTATACCGGGTGGAAGGGCGACACGGAAAAGGTCATTGACTGGCAATCCGGCTGCTGCGTGATGTTACGCGCAGACCTGCTTAAGCAACTCGGCGGCTTCGATCCGCAGTTCTTCTATCACAAAGAAGAAGTCGATCTCTGCCGACGCGTATGGAATGCTGGACGCCCAATCCTGTACACCCCGGAAGCGACGATTACCCACCTCGGCGGGCAGTCCGTGAACCGCTTCCCAGTGCGCTTCGAGATCGAGACCTATCGCAGTCGTTATCGCTATTTCTACAAGCATTTCGGCGAGAAGGGTGCACGTCAGGCTCGAACCGCAGCGTTGCTGTGGTTAGGAGTTCGCCGAGCAGGCTACGGTTTGCTAGCCTTTCTGAAGCCCTCTGAAAACCTGCGAAATCGTCTGAACATGTATCGGATCGTCGCGGCGTGGAACCGCCTGATTGACCCAGTCCGCTTTGCTCAGATTGGCGAAGAGCCGCAAATCCCCGAAGTCGCACAGTAACTTTCAGCACAAATTCATAAGGAGTACGTACAAATGCCTACATCACTCGTCACCGGCGGCGCCGGATTCATCGGTTCTCACGTAGCGGAAGAATTGCTGCGAGCCGGTCACAAAGTGGTTGTCCTCGATGACCTTAGCGGCGGCTTTATCGACAACGTTCCTGAGGGCTGCGCCTTCGTGGAAGGGTCGATCATGGACCACGAACTGATTGATCGCTTGTTTCGTCGCCATCGCTTCGATTACGTCTATCACCTGGCCGCCTATGCAGCCGAGGGATTGAGCCACTTCATCAAGCGTTTCAATTACAACAACAACCTGATTGGGTCGGTGAACCTGATCAACGCCGCGGTGAACTACGGCACGAAATGTTTTGTGTTTACCTCGTCGATCGCGGTGTACGGCGCCGGACAATCGCCGATGACCGAAGACATGATTCCAGTTCCTGAAGATTCCTACGGCATCGCGAAGCTGGCCGTCGAGCGTGAACTGAAGGTAACGCACGAGATGTTCGGGCTCGACTACATCATCTTCCGTCCACACAACGTTTACGGCGAGCGTCAGAATATCGGCGACCGATACCGCAACGTTGTCGGCATCTTCATGAACCAGTTGCTGAAGGGTGAGCCGATGACAATCTTCGGTGATGGCACTCAGCAGCGGGCGTTCACACATATTCGCGACGTTGCTCCACTTATTGCCGCTTCGGTCGAGTTCGAGGGTGCGCATAACGAGACGTTCAATGTTGGCGCCGACGTCCCGTACACGGTCAACCACCTGGCGGAGACGGTAGCGGATGTGATGGGTGTCGAGCAGAACATCGTGCACCTGGATCCGCGCAAGGAAGTGAATATTGCGTTCTCCGATCACTCCAAGGCGGCGAAGGTTTTCGGGGAGCATCCGAAGACTTCATTGGCCGACGGACTGCGCTCGATGGCCGAGTGGGTCAAGATCAATGGATCCCGCGAGAGCAGCATCTTCGAAAACATCGAAGTTGCAAGGAACATGCCTCCCAGCTGGGCCGCGGTCATGGCCAAGGCGACGGTCTAGGGCTCTGCTCAAAGAACACTATGACTGGCAACTACATTCTGATCACTCCGGCAAGGAATGAGGAGGCCTGCGTTGAGCAACCTCTTCGTTCCGTTGTCGCCCAGACGATTCTCCCGAAGAAGTGGGTGATCGTGAGTGATGGTTCTACCGACCGCACCGATGACATCGTGCGCGAGTACGCCGCCAAGTACTCGTTCATCGAGTTGGTGCGTGCCGGGGAGCAGGGAGTGCGAAACTTTGGATCGAAGGTTGCCGCCTTCAACGCCGGCTACGCACGGGTGGCCGGCATGGAGTATGAATTCATCGGCAACCTGGATGCGGATGTTTCATTTGTTCCTGAATACTTCGAGACGCTTCTGTCGCGATTCTCAGACAACCAAAGCCTGGGTCTCGGCGGTGGAATCATCATGGAGAAAGTTGGAGATCGTTTCGTGCCGCAGACGATCAGCACGAACAGCGTAGCGGGCGCCGTTCAGTTATTCCGCCGTCGCTGCTTCGAAGATTTCGGTGGATACATTCCTTTGAAGGCAGGCGGGATCGACAGTGCGGCCGAGATCATGGCCCGCATGCATGGTTGGAATGTTCAGACCTTCGCCGATCTCGAAGTTCTTCATCATCGCCGGGTATCGATCGGCAAAGGGAAGATGTGGACCACGCACTTCCAAAAAGGAAAGAACGACTATCAGCTGGGCTACCATCCTTTGTTCGAAGCAATGCGGTGCAGCTATCGTGCGGTAGACAAGCCTTATCTGATCGGTGGTTTAACGACATTCACGGGTTATGCGTGGGCATGGATGCGCGGTTATAAGTTTCAATTGCCAGGTGATGTTGTGCAGTTCCTGCGCACCGAACAGATCACGCGACTCAAATCCAGCCTGCGGAAAACAGCTCAGCCGGCATAAATCTCAATATCATGTGCGGAATTTGCGGACAATTTAACTTCTCCCGGCAGCAGGAAGTCGTGCCGAATGAGATCGTGTCCATGACGCGGACGATGGTTCACCGCGGTCCGGACGATGAGGGGTATCACTTTGACCGAAACCTCGGCCTGGGTTTCCGGCGGTTGTCGATCATTGATCTGTCAGGTGGCCATCAGCCCATGGCGGATGCGCAAGAATCCGTGTGGGTGATCTTCAACGGAGAAATTTACAACTTCAAAGAAGTGCGCCGCGAGTTGGAGAGCGCGGGATACGAGTTCCGCACGAACTCCGATACGGAAGTCATCATTCATGGCTACAAGCGTTGGGGTAAGGATGTCCTCAAGCGCTTGAACGGCATGTTCGGACTGGCGATCTGGGACGCGGTCAACCGCCGGCTTATCATTGCCCGCGACCGGATGGGCATCAAGGTCGTGTATTACAAAGTGGATCGTAATCGACTGCTGTTCGGGTCGGAAATCCGACCGATTCTGGCAGCTCTGGATGAGAAGCCTGCAATCGATGCCGAAGCCATCAGGCTGTTTTTACGATACCGCTACACTCCGTCGCCCAACACGATTTTTGAAGGAATCAACAAGCTTGCTCCCGGTACGTGTCTTATTGCGGAGGAAGGCCGGACACCGATTGTGGAACGTTGGTGGGACTTTGCTCCCACGCCGTTCGAGCCGATGCCGAATGACCGGGATGCTGAAGAACGACTGCTTGATTTGTATGCGGCGGCGGTGAAGCGGCATTTGATCAGCGACGTACCAGTGGGATTGCTGTTGAGTGCTGGAGTGGATTCAGCGTTGCTGCTTGGCTTGATGTCCCGCGAGGGCCGCGACTGGAACACCTACACGGTCGGCTACGGTCAGTCCTTTGCTGACGATGAACTCAAGGACGCGGCGGAGACGGCGAGGATTTTCCAGGCGCGTCACAATTCAGTCCAGATTTCGAGAGCAACATTTGAAGCCAGCCTGGCTGAGATTGCGGCGATCCTGGAAGAGCCGGTTGCGACTTCCTCGGTTATTCCAATGTATTTCGTCTGCCAGAGGGCGCGCCAGGATGTCACCGTCGCGCTTATGGGCCAGGGGCCGGATGAGTTGTTCGGCGGCTACAAGCGACATTTGGGAGTAAATTACGGAAGCTACTGGAGAGAATTACCGGGTCCCGTCCGGTCGGTGATGGGTAATGCGCTGGGCCGCATGTCGCGGAGCGAGTCGATTCAGCGAGCGCTGTACTCATTGAACGTCTCGAATCGCTTGAGTCGATATCAGCAGGTTTTTTCGATTCTCTCGCCGGAATCGGTGAATGAATTGTTCCATTCGGACATGTTCGCCGGCGATGGAATTCCGCAAGCATGGAGCGATCTCGAGCCGTTGATGCGCGGGACCGATGAGCTCGGTGGATTGCAGTTTCTCGAAGTGCGGTCGTCACTTCCGGATGAGCTTCTGGTCTATGCGGACAAGCTTTCCATGGCGCACAGCCTGGAACTGCGGGTTCCGTACCTCGATCAGGAAGTCGTCGAATACGCTGAGCGGTTGTCGGCGTCATTCAAGGTAAGGAACGGAAGACAGAAGTGGCTGCATCGCCGGGTAGCGGAGCGCTTCTTGCCTGCGGAAATCATCCGCCGCAAGAAGATGGGATTCGCTTCGAATGTGGTGGACGATTGGTTCAGCAATTCATTGTCCGGAACGATGGATGGAGCTTTGGCGGATCGCGATGCGCTGATCTACCAGTACCTACGCCGGTCGAAGGTGGAACAGTTATTGGTTGAGCACAAAGCCAAGCAGACGGATCATCACAAAATTCTTTTCAGTCTGGTGGTATTGGAAAATCTGCTACGAAAATACGAATTCGCGACTCAGCCGGAGCCGGTCGCGGAATTCGCAAATCAATCGGGGCGTGCGTAGTGACTTGCCGACGCCTATTTGACCGTAACTTCGAGGTTCGACGGCGGATCGACCTGCCCGTTGCCGTCGCCTCCAAATTCGTACGCGCCTCGGTCCCAAGTTCCGTCCGATCCACGAACGTTGCCGTCAGGGTCGAGGTTGTAGGGCGATCCAAGCGCGAGTCCAGCGTCGACCGTCGTGCCATCTGCCAAGTGATAGTCGCCGGATCCCGAGCTCACGAAGGGATTCCCGCTGGCTTTCTGCAGATGAGTTTCGTTGGTGGGCGTGTTCGTGACGTTGAAGTACGAGTTGTAGTCGTGATCGATCGGGCCACCGTTATTTCCGAAGTGAGCGGTGGAATTGTAGATCAGGTTGTTCTTCAGAACGTTATTGACTGCCTGAGCGCCGTAGCCGGGATCGGCGTCGAGAAACCAGCCGGTGCCAGTGATGTTAATGAAAGTGTTGTTGTAGACGACAGTATTGGCAATCACCTGCTGCACGGCGGCAATCGTTCCATTTCCGGACGAGTCGTTAATGAAAACGTTGCCGTAGATCTTCCAGTGGTTCATGGCGACCTGGTTGCCTACGTTGCAGGCGATGCAAGCCGTACCCGCACATCCATTCAGATAGTTGTAGCGGAACGTGATGTTATCGGTGGAAAAGTTGTTTACGGATTCGCCGTGGTGCTCGGGCGTCGACCACTGGTTCCAGAGCTGGTTGTACTGAACGGTATCGTTCGAGGCGTTCCAGAGCTTGATGGTGTTCTGGCAATGATTGCCGAGGTTGTGCTCAATGGTGCGATTCGATCCCTGGCCGGTGTCGAAGCAAACTTGCTGCACGTTGAAGCTGTTGCCGCAGGCGTCGATACCGATGTAGCGCTCGGTAATGTTGGACTTGTCCTCAATCCACCAGTAGGACTGCGGGTCGGTGTTGCAGGACGTCGGCTTGGCGACGTTGAAACCGTAGCTGGAAAGGGTATTGCCGGAACCAACCTGGCCGTCGAAGACCCAGTAATCAGAATTAATGACGATGGGATAGGCGAAGGTTGCGGGCTTCGTACCGACGCCATAGCTGTCCTGCCAACCGGTGCTGGTGCCATGATCGGCGACGGTGGCGGCTTTGACTGTAATCACCAAGGAACCGGAGTTGGGCGTCGAGAAAGTACGCGATCCGTAGCTTCCGCTGGCGACGTAGTAGGTGTCACCGCGCACAAGGGAACTGATCGCACAGGAGCCGGTGAAATCTCCACAGGCATTGGTCCAGTCCGAGCCATTGCCGGATGCGCCGGCACGCACGTAGTGATTGGCGGCAAACGCGCCGGCGGTTGTGAAAAGTACAGCCAGCAGCGCGAGGGGGGAAAGAAGTTTCGTCATCGTGCTTGGGCCCTCAAAATTCAAATGACGGCAAAGCCGTCTAGATTCAACACCTTTGGTTTCTCTAGCATTCAGTGTGGCCTGCGAGTCGTATACCGGATAGATGCCGAAGGTGCCGGTCAAATGCGCCGGACGACCACCAGTCTGGCCCGACCACTTGCCGAAAGACTGTGTACGCCCCCTCGTGTTAAGCAAGTCATTTACTGTCAGCAACTTGCAAAATCCTAAGAATCTCGTGAATTTCTCAAGAAACTAGAGATTTCAAATTGGGACAGCCGGGGCATTGGCTTCCGCAATTGCGAGCAAAAATGGTTACCGCACAACAAAAAAGTCGAGCCAGGATGGAAGATCCGCTTCAGCTGTTTTCGCGGATTTTCACCAAGCTCTACACCCTCTGGGTTCGAGCGACGTACCCGTTTGCCTCGGTCGGGGACGATTTGTCGATTCACTTCTCCTGCGATCTCAAGAGAACCAGGGCCCACCAAATCGCATTAGGCAATTCGATTTACATCGCGAAAGATGTCTGGTTGAACGTAAACCCCGAGGCCGACAACAACAGTCCGGCTATTGTACTGGAAGATGGCTGCGTAATCGCGCGCCGTACCACAATTTCAGCACGAAACCTGGTGCACCTCGAGCAGCATGTGATTCTGTCCCCGTCGGTTCTAATCATGGATCACAGCCATGCGTATGAGGATGTAACCAAGCCTATCGATCACCAGGGTGTGACTGAGGGCGGTCGTATTCGAATTGGACAAGGAACATGGATCGGACAAGGCGCTGCCGTTGTTTGCACCAAGGGTGAATTGACAATCGGTCGCAATTGCGTGATTGCAGCCAATTCTGTCGTGACGCGCAGTTATCCGGACTACTCGGTGATCTCTGGAAATCCAGCGCGGGTGGTGCAGCAGTTTGACGAAACGAAGGGTTCATGGGTGTTGGGTTCCAGCCGCGGCGCTGAAACCGAGGCTGCAAAACCGGCGCTGGTTCGTCAGTAACCGACCTTAAAAACATATGTGCGGAATCGCAGGAATTCTTAAATTCGACGGCAGACCAGCGAATGCTGGGTTGCTTGAGCCTATGATCGCGATGCTCGGGCATCGCGGCCCGGATGGCAGCGGCGTGTTTGCGCAGAACGAAGTAGGCCTGGCGCATGCGCGGCTGAGCATTATCGATCTCGCCGGCGGCCATCAGCCGATGTCGATCGACAATGGCAATCTGTGGATCACCTTCAACGGCGAGATTTTTAACTATGTCGAGCTGCGCGAAGAACTCATTCAGAAGGGCCACAAATTTGCGACTCGGTCTGATACGGAAGTGATTCTTCACCTCTATCAAGAGGAAGGTAAGAATTGCGTCCGCCGTCTGAATGGTCAGTGGGCGTTTGCAATTTGGGATGTGAAGAAAAAGTCTCTGTTCGTATCACGAGACAGAATAGGGATTCGGCCGCTGCATTACACGCGTACACGCGACAGTTTTGTATTCGCGTCAGAGGCGAAGGCACTGTTCGCTCACCCGGACGTAGAACGCGCTCTTGATTTACAGGCGCTGGATGAAATTTTCACCTTCTGGGTGACACTGCCGCCGCGAACAGCATTTCGCAACGTCTCGCAATTGCCTCCGGGGCATTCGCTCATTGTGGAAAATGGCGAAGTTCGAATCGAGCAGTACTGGAAGCTTGAATATGCTCCTCAGGAAGATTGCTCCGCCGAAGCGGAGAAGCGATATGCCGAGGAATTGCTGGCGCTACTGCTGGATGCGACCCGCATTCGCTTGCGCTCGGATGTTCCGGTTGGCGCTTATCTGAGTGGCGGTCTGGATTCAACCTTCATTACCGCTCTGACTAAATCCCTTGTAGGTGACCGTCTGCGGACCTTCTCGGTCGGCTTTGAAGACGCCGAATTTGATGAGAGCGTTTATCAGCGAGAAGCTAGCCAATACCTCAACACGCAGCACAGCGAAGTTCGTTGCAGCTACGAGGATATCGGCGGCATTTTCCCAGATGTCATCCGTCATACCGAGCAACCTATTTTACGAACTGCGCCGGCCCCGCTGTACCTTCTGTCGAAGCTGGTGCGTGACAGCGGGTTCAAAGTTGTCCTTACAGGTGAAGGCGCGGACGAGATGCTCGGCGGCTATGACATCTTCAAAGAAGCAAAGATTCGCCGCTTCTGGGGACGCAACCCTAATTCGCGGATGCGGCCGATGCTGCTGAAGCGGTTGTATCCCTACATGGAAAATATCCAACGCCAGCCCGCGGCGTACCTAAAGAAGTTTTTCCACGTCGATGCCGCAGATATGGCGAGCCCGTTCTTCTCTCACACTCCGCGTTGGGAGCTGACGGCGAAATTGAAAGCGTTCTTTTCCGATGCAGTTCTTGCGGAAACGAATTCGTACGACGCCTTGCCTGAATTGGAGAGCATGTTGCCCGACGGTTACAAGTCTTGGGATCCGTCAAACCAGGCGGAATATCTCGAGGCTCAATATCTGCTGCCGGGCTACATCCTCTCCTCGCAAGGTGATCGCATGGCGATGGCAAATTCGGTTGAGGGACGTTATCCATTTCTTGATTATCGCGTGATCGAATTCGCCGCAAAGTTACCGCCAGCCATGAAGATGAAGGTTCTCGATCAAAAGCACTTGCTGAAGCTCGCCGCAAAGGAACGTATTCCGGAATCGATTACGAAACGTCCGAAGCAGCCTTATCGCGCGCCGGATGGAGCGAGCTTTATCGGGACGAGGAATCCTTACGCAGAAGAGATGCTTTCTGCAGATCAAGTGCGTCGGTATGGGGTCTTCAATCCGAAGACAGTCGACGCGCTGGTTGCCAAGTTTAAGTCGGGTCGTCCTTGCAGTACGAAGGACAACATGGCACTGGTAGGCGTCTTGTCAACTCAGTTGGTGATGGATCAATTCATTGCCAGGAATGACTATCCGCAAGAACAGGTTCTCAACCAGAGCGCATCCACCGCAGTGTTGGAAGTGCCGTAGCAGATGACCACAAGTACTATTTTCGGAACAATCGGTGGATTACTTATTTTAACCATGATGGTGGCGTGTGGCGATGCGTCCAAGCAAGCGAATGCAATGATGAATTCAGAGAAATTGACCGATCAGGAAGTCAGTGGCCTTCTTTCGAAGAAAATTTTTTTCGGGCACAAGTCGGTAGGAGACAACATTCTGGATGGTATCCGCGAGGAGATGGCCCGCGATTCGCGGCTCAAGCTTAACCTGGTGAAGTCCGAAAATCCGGAAAAGGTAACTGGGCCGGCACTGATTGAAGCCCACATCGGCGAGAACGGTAATCCATCGTCAAAAAATCAGGCGTTCGTACGAATCCTCAACCAAGGCATGGCGGCGCAGGGTGGAATCGCTCTCTACAAGTACTGTTACGTTGATTTCGGTCCCAAGACGGATGTCAACCGCGTGTTCGAGGAGTATCGCAAGGGAATTGATGCCATGCACGAGGCGCATCCGGCGCTGAAGATCGTGCACATCACGGCTCCGCTCACGACTGTCGAACCTGCGCCCAAGGCGTTGGCTAAGACACTTCTGGGCAAACCGACCCTGCGTGATGAGAATGTTAAGCGCAACGAGTTCAACCGCCTCCTTGAGCAGACTTACGGCGGCAAAGAACCAATTTTCGATTTGGCAAAGATCGAATCGACTCATGCCGATGGATCGCGCGAATATTTCACCCGCGATGGCGAAAAAATCTACGGAATGGTGTCCGAGTACACGACCGATGGTGGCCACTTGAATCAGGCGGGCCGTCACGCCGCCGCCGAGCAATTGCTGCGAATGCTTGCCAATTTGTAGATCCCCGAAACCACAGACTTTCCCCAAAAAACCAATCGAATAGTGAGAGAGAAACTACCAATGCAGAATTCAACCTTTGCAGATCAAGTAAGGGCTTTCGTGAAAGCCAATTACATGCTGGGCCAGAACGACGAATTGCAGGACGATCAGTCCTTTCTGGACAGCGGGATTATAGACTCGACAGGCGTTTTGGAACTGGTCGCCTTCCTGGAAGAGCAGTTCGGGATCAACGTAGAAGACGAAGAGCTCACTCCAGACAATCTGGACTCCGTCAACGTCATCTGCGCTTATCTCGAGCGCAAATTGGGCGTGAATGTCGGTTCTGCCGCGTTTGCCGCGGCCAGCGTGGTCCAAGCCTAACGGCTGATTTGGCGCTTGACGCCACTTGCCGGATAAATTTCAGAGGAGCTATTTAAATGAGCGCATGTTCTTCCATCTCGCCCGATGTTTTGCGGATCGATCCCCAGACCGAAACTGAGCGGATCGTTGCCAGCATCCGGGAAACTGTTTTCGACCAATTCAAACGCAAGGGCGCGGTGATTGGCGTCTCCGGAGGCATTGATAGCAGCGTCGTGGCGTTCCTGTGCGCACGCGCGCTCGGTAGCGATCGAGTCATGCTGTTGTTCACGCCGGAAGCGGATTCGTCCTCCGAGAGCCTACGCCTCGGACGGATGGTTGCAGAGTCGCTGAATGCCCCGTCGCGACTAGAGGACATCAGCGGAATTCTTAAGGGAGCACGGTGCTATGAGCGCCGGGATGAAGCGATTCGTAGCGTCGTTCCAGAGTATGGCGATGGCTACAAGATGAAGATCGTACTTCCGAATCTCGTCGAGGGCGAACGTTATGCGTTGTTCTCCCTGGTCGTGCAGTCGCCGGACGGTAAGCAGAAGAAAGTGCGCTTGAGCGCGAACGCTTACCTGGGAATCCTTGCTTCGACGAACTTTAAACAACGTGCACGCAAGATGATCGAGTATCACTATGCTGACCTGTTGCAGTACGCGGTGGCGGGAACTCCGAATCGCCTGGAGTACGATCAGGGCTTCTTCGTGAAGAATGGCGACGGATCTGCGGATTTCAAGCCGATCGCACACCTCTACAAGTCGCAGGTTTATCAGCTGGCGGAGTACCTGGGAGTGCCGCAGGAGATCCAGAACCGGCCTCCGACGACTGACACCTATTCCTTGGAACAGTCACAGGAAGAGTTCTACTTCGCGCTGCCACTGGTCAAGATGGATACATGCCTGTGGGGCAAGAATAACGATGTTCCGGCAGCGGAGCTGGCAGCGATCGCTGATCTCACTGAAGCGCAGGTTGAGAGGGCTTATGCCATGATCGACTCCAAGCGACGTGTAGCACGGTATCTAAGGTCCGCTCCTGTGCTGGTTGAGGACGTTGTCGGACTCTAGGTTTCTCCCCCGCCCTCCCCGGCAATCACCGATTCCATGCCTACCCACGACATCAATGTTGCTGATTTCCTCTTGCAGGACAAAGAGCCTGCCAGGACCGCTTTGTCGCTGCTGAACGGCGACAAGAGCTACGGCGAGCTGAGGAGTGCGGTCGCTGCAGTGTCGAAGCATCTCCGAGATACTGGGGCGTTAAAGGGATCGCGAGTTCTCCTCGTTAGCGACAACTCTTTCTTTTGGGTAGCCGCTTATCTGGGTACGCTGCACGCGGGACTGGTCTGCGTGCCATTGCCGACGAGTATTACGAGCGAAGACCTAAAGTTTGTTCTGGACACCACCGGATCGAGGATCGCATTTCTGCAGTCAAGTTTCGCGAATAAGCAGAAAGATTTGTTTGCCGACGTGGTGGTTGTTACTGACAGAGGAGTTCCTGATTTCTGTCAGCAACGATTTGACGAACTCCTGCTCCAGGAAGAAGTCGAACTCGGGACAGGGCACGCTTCGGGGAACGATCTGGCGGCAATCATGTTTACATCCGGATCCACTGGCAAGCCGCGCGGCGTGATGGTATCGCATTGCAACATTGTGGCAAATACGACATCCATCGTGGAGTACTTGGCACTGACCGGGGCAGACAAGATCATGACGGTTCTGCCGTTCCACTACTGCATGGGGACTTCTCTGCTGCATACGCATCTGCGGGTGGGCGGAATGCTCGTGATTGATTCGCGGTTCATGTATCCGGAAAAAGTTCTGCAAAGAATGCAGGAAACCGAGTGCACCGGCTTTGCCGGAGTGCCAAGCCACTATCAGTTGCTTCTGCGCAATTCCAGCCTGAAGAAAAAGACGTTCCCGCATCTGAGGTATGTGCAGCAGGCGGGCGGAAATCTGGCGCCGTCATTCATACAGGAACTCCGCGAGTCTCTGCCCGAAACACAGATCTTCATCATGTACGGGCAGACTGAAGCGACAGCGCGATTGTCTTACTTGCCTCCGCAATTCCTGGATAGCAAGGCTGGTTCAATCGGCAGAGGAATTCCCGGAGTCGTTCTACGCGTCGTCGATGAAGCGGGCCGGGAAGTGAAGCGCGGCGATGTCGGCGAAATCGTCGCGGAAGGCGACAATGTCACGCTTGGATATTGGAATGCGCCGGAAGACACCGCCTTGCACTTCCGTGGTGGCAGACTCCACACGGGTGACTTGGCAACGGTAGATGCCGATGGGTTCATTTTCATCGTGGACCGCGCTAAGGATTTCCTGAAGTGCGGTGGAAAGCGCGTCAGTTGCAAACAAATCGAGAATCAGCTGTTGCAATTTGATGAACTGGTCGAGGCAGCGGTCGTCGGAATTCCCGATGACGTTCTCGGTGAGGCGGTCAGGGCGTTCGTAGTGCCCCGCGACCGTCGGGACAATGCTGACGCTTTGGCCGAAAGACTGTTTCTGTTCTGTAAGGAAAAACTCCCTCATGCGCTGCTGCCCAAAGAAATCACTGTTCTCCACTCTCTCCCCAAGAATAGTTCGGGCAAGCTCCTCAAGCAGGAATTGAGGCAGATGCCGCTTTCGCAGCGCGAAGGCATCGAGGTACTCGACAGTAAGTAAGTCAAATCTCAGAGAAGTAGTCAGGATACTCAGCACAACTGAAGTATTTCTCAGGGCCCCACCCCACGGGATTTTGAGTTGCGTGACCGGTAATCCGGCGCGCCTTGCCTTTCGAATCAGCTACCAGGTTACGAAATCTCAGCGACCTACTTTTGAGGTCTCTCAAGTTTGTGAGGAATGGATGAACCGCTCAATGACAAACAGTAATGAAGCCACAACGATGTTGAAGACAAACTTCTGGCAGAGCTTGACGCCGGGAACGAACCACAACCGGCGTGCGCAAGATGGCCGCGCAACGACGAAGTCGCTCCTGCTAGTTGTCCTGAGCGTGTGTGCGCTCTTCTTGACGCTTCCGGTCCAAAGCCAGGCGCAGACCTGGATGGATGCCGGCTGGGCGTATCGCAGCCAAGTCAACGTGAACAACCCGAATGGTGCCGCCCTGACCGATTTCCAGGTGCGCATTCCTCTTGATGGAAGCTTCGACTTCTCAAAGGCCAGCGCTGGTGGCGCTGATGTGCGGGTTACGGGTACGGATGGTGTAAGCCAGGTTCCGTTCTGGATTGAGCAATGGGATCCGGTGCACTCGACCGCCAGCATCTGGGCGAAATTGCCATCGCTGCCAGCTTCTGGGACCAGCGTCTATCTCTATTACGGGAATGCCGCGGCGACGACAGCGTCGGATGGTAACGGAACGTTCGAATTCTTCGATGACTTCGAAAATACGGGATCCGTCACACAGGGTTACTTCAACCTGAGTACGGGCCAGACTGCCATGCTACGCGACCAGGATTGGGAGTCCTCACCTCCACATACCCTGAGTGTCGTGCAGGCAAACAGTGGCGGCTATACCTACTGGGGCTACTACGGACTGGTGGATTGCGGCGGGGTCGGCCTTGCCTTCAGTAACGACCTGGCGAACTGGACCAAGGCGGCAGATCCGATCCGAACCAACGGACGCTGGCCATCTGTCCTTCTCGTAAACGGCGTTTACTACATGATGTACGACAAGGACTACTGCACGACGCCGCAAGTCGTGCTCGCGGAAAGTAATGACGGTATTAATTTCACCGACATCAAGACCATCGTTCAGCCACAGCCGGGTCTGCACAACCAGAATCCGAATCTGTTCTTCAATACGAACGATGGCAAGTACTACCTCTATTGGTATCGTGGCGACGACAATACCTTCTGGGAGATTCACGTCCGCAGTTCGGCAACGATCGAGGGACTCGACGATACTTCAACTGAACAAACCATCCTGACATCGAATCAGACCCTCGCTGCGCCTGACATGCTGTATTACGGCGGCACGTACTTTCTTTCGACGGAAGTAAAGGCTACGAACGGCGATTGGGCGACACAGATCTATAGCGGCAACTCTCCCACGAGCGGCTTTGTGCCGCTGCCTGGCAATCCCATTCTTGCCAACGGATCAGCGTGCTTCTTCCAACATATCTTCAACAATACGTTGCACGGCTACACCTGCAAGGACACGGCGAACTTCTGGACGCTGGAGCATCACACGGCTAGCCTCAGCTCCCGTGCCCAGTTCCTGACGCCATCGACCTCGAAGTGGCATGCAAGCGGTGGAACCTGGCTGCTGGTGCCGGATACGCAGCAGGATGGATCGCAAGGGACGGTCGTCCAGGGCAACACTTTCGCGCGCCAGATTCTCTCCTCGCTCTCTTACAACAGCACCGACTACGTCGTTCAAGCGTACGGAAAGCAGGTCGGTGGCAACGTTTGGGGTATCGCTGCGAGAGTCCAGAACGACAACAGCTATTACTCCACCAATCTTTATGACAACACCGGGATTACGACGAACCTGTTTGCCTATAGCTGGGTGAACAATACCGGACAGGGCGCGACTGCAACGTTGGGCTCGGCGGGCGTTGGACAGGTAAATCCCAACACCTGGTACAAGCTCACCATGAAGGTTCATGGCACGGCGATTCAGGTTTACAAGGATGACGTCCTCCAGATTCAGAGTGCGGACTCATCGCTTCCCAACGGTGGAGTTGCTCTTTATGGAGAAGGCGGCGGACTTACCGAGTACAACAACGTCCTGGTGAGGAAGTACGCCGGCACCGATCCGACAGCGACCTTGGATCCCAACCTTGGACAGGTGTTGACGTCCTTGACCCTGAATCCAAATACAGTGGCCGGCGGCAACACCTCGCTAGGAACTGTGGTGCTGGCAGCTCCGGCTCCGGATGCAGGCGCGGAGATCACACTTACGAGCAGCAATCCATCGCTGGTCAACGTGCCCCCGACGATGACTATCCCGGCGGGCGAAACCAGTGACATGTTCTTCGCCACAACCGGACAGGTACAGTTCCCGACGCTGGTGACGATCACTGCGAGCTATCAAGGCGCAGTGCAGACGGCGACCCTTACCGTTTCGCCTCTGCTCTACTCGCTGAGCATCTCGCCCAGCACCGTGCTGGGGGGAAGCAGCGCAACCGGTACGGTGTTGCTGTCCGGCCCAGCGCCGCCGGATGGTATTAGCGTTGCACTCTCGAGCAACTCCCCCGTTGCTTCGGTGCCTGCCAGTGTCGTGGTGAGTGCTGGAGCGACAAGCGCGACCTTCCCTGTCAGCACGACGGCGGTAGCCACGAACACCACAGCAACGATTACTGCCACTCTCGGCAGTGCTACTCAATCTGCGGCCATTTCGGTGACCCCGATGCTGACGTCGGTCAGCTTCAATCCGGCCACTGTTCTCGGAGGTAACGGCTCTACCGGAACAGTGACTCTGGCTGCCGGTGCTCCGGCTGGTGGCATCACCGTGGGGCTTACCAGCGCGAATCCGTCCGTGGCTTCTGTCCCCGCGTCGGTATTTGTTCCGGCCGGAGCGAGCAGCGCAACGTTCGCGATAAGCACGAGCAGCGTTGCCTCTGCATCGCTGGTTGCAATCACCGCCAGCTACGGCGGTGCAACCCAGACTGCGAGTCTCACGGTGAGCAGTGTGGGCGGAGTCTGGTTCGATCCAGGCTGGGCCTATCGCAGTGCAGTGAATATTTCCAATGCGGGAGGAACTGCATTATCGGGATTCCAGGTCCAGGTGACTTTGGGCAACACGTTCGATTTCACCCGGGTACGCTCTGATGCGGCGGATCTTCGCTTCACCGATGCAGATGGCATCACTCCGATCCCATTCTGGATCGAGAATTGGAATGCCGCCTCGCAGACAGCCTCTTTGTGGGTGCGCGTCCCGTCGATTCCGAGTGCGGGAACTACGATCTACTTCTATTACGGAAATTCAAATGCCACTACCAGCACGGCCAGTGGCGATGCAACGTTTGAATTCTTTGATGACTTTGGCTCTGGAAGCCTCAACACGGCAAAGTGGACCGCCTTCGGCGGCACCTGGACAACCATCAACGATGTTCAATTGAATGGTGTATCTGGTGGCGTAGCGCAAGGAACGACGCAGAGCCGGCAGGTCTTGGTCTCTTCTTACAGCGGCACCGACTACGTTGCCCATCTCAACGCCAAGCAGGTTTCGGGACGAAACCTTGCGCTTGGAGTGCGCGCCACAAACGTTAGCAATCTGTACTCGATCAATGTCTATGACGACCTCAACTTCACCAGCAACATGTATGTGTACAGCTGGGTGAACAATCCAGGGGGCGGCGCAACCAGAACTCTGGGCAGCGCCAACATTGGAGACGTGAACCCCAATCTCTGGTACAAGCTCATAGCGAAGGTGCATGGATCGTCGATTGACATCTATCGCGATAACGTCCTGCGCCTGCAGGTATCCGATTCAGCGCTCGCCACTGGCGGCATCGCTCTCTACGGAGAAAATGGAACGATCGCTGAGTTTGATAACGCATTCGTCAGGAAGTACACCACCACCGATCCAGTCGCGACGGTAAACGGCGGTCCACAACAGCCATTCCTCAGCCTCTCGTTGAGTCCGACCATGCTTGATGGCGGAGCCAGCGCGCAAGGAACAGTGGTGCTGGCAAATCCGGCGCCCGCGGGCGGGGTGATGGTATCGCTCACGAGTAGCGACACGTCGTTGGCCACGGTGCCACCGAGCGTGACTGTAGCCGCGGGGTCCACAACCGCTAACTTCAGCGTGGGCACAACGGCTGTCTCAACCACAACCTCAGCTTCTATTTCAGCCAGTGCAAACGGAACGATGCAGACCGTTGCGTTGACTATCAACCCACCGACACTCCCCTCGCTTGTGCAAGTAAGTGTCGATCCCACCAGCGTGGTTGGGGGTTCGTCTGCCACAGGAGGGCTGTCGTTGAGTGGCCCAGCACCAGCTGGAGGTGCGGTAGTTATGCTCTCCAGCAGCAACTTGGCAGTTCAGGTCCCTGCCACTGTGACTGTGCCGGCCAATGCGGCCGCGGCGACATTCGCAGTGACATCCGATGCGGTTGGAGCTTCAACCGTGGTGACGGTCACCGGGACCTACAATGGGGCGTCTGTATCGGCCACATTGACGGTTAATCCGCCGTCCCTCACATCTCTGATTCTGAGCCCGAACGTGCTCGTAGGTGGAGGCACGTCGACTGGAATTGTAATGTTGAGTTCGGCTGCACCAGCAGGTGGAGCAGTTGTGTCACTGTCCAGCGATCGGACGGCCGCAACAGTCCCGGCTACTGTCACGGTGCCCGAAGACAGCACATCGGCAAACTTCACGATCAACACTACTGGCGTTGGCACTTCCACTCTGGCGACGATCACAGGCACATACGCGGGCTCCGTACAGAGTTCAACGCTGACTGTGAATCCCCCGGGGGTCTTGTCACTGGCGCTCAATCCGGACAGCGTGGTCGGCGGTAGTACTGCCACGGGCACCGTAACACTCACGGCTCCTGCTCCTGCAGGAGGATTGTCCGTTGGTCTGAGCAGCAGCAACACTTCGGCCGCTCAGGTTCCTGCAAGCGTCACGGTTGCAGCCAATGCGACAACAGCGACGTTCACCATCTCGACGACTCCAGTGGGAGCTTATGCGTCACTGACAATCACCGCGAGTACGGCGACGTCGAGCCAGTCGGCTGGCTTCACAGTCACCCCGGCTCCGGTCCTCATCGAGTCGGTTGTATTGAATCCGAACGACCTGGTAGGCGGGACTCCGTCGACCGGGACGGTTACCCTGAGTGGTGCGGCACCGACAGGTGGCGCCGTGGTTCCACTCTCATCCAGCAACCCGCAGGTGGCCTCCGTGCCGAACAGCATTACCGTTCCGGCCGGCAGCCTGACTGCGAACTTCACAGTGACAACTTTCCCGGTGTCGAACACTACGTTGGTGACGATCTACGGCACGTCTGAGAACGTGACCCGCAATGCCACGCTTAATGTGAGACCTGGGACAACGACTTTGGCGTCTGTAGCATTGAACCCAACCTCGGTGGTCGGAGGCTCGTCCTCGACCGGAACCGTGACGCTGAACACGCCCGCCCCGACCGGCGGAGCCACGGTTGCGTTGTCTAGCAACAACGGAGCTGCGCAGGTTCCAGCCAGTGTCACCGTCGCGGCGAATGCAACCACTGCTACGTTCACCACAAATACTTCACCGGTGGCAAATACAACGCCGGTGACTATTTCGGGAACCTACGGCTCGACTCAGACCGCAGGACTTACTGTGCTCGCCCCGACTCTATCTGCCCTCAGCTTGAATCAGGGGACGGTTGCGGGTGGGACGTCCGTCACCGCTACCGTGACGCTGAATGGGCCTGCACCTACTGGCGGGGCTGTTGTTTCTCTCTCGAGCAACAACGCGGCTGCTCAGACCCCGGGTAGCGTTACGATTGCGGCGAATGCAACCTCCGCAACGTTCACCGTAACCACGAGCGCAGTTGGCGCGAGTGTTACGGCCACGATTACCGCGACCTACAACGGTTCCAACAGCAATGCAAACCTGAATATCAACCCCCCAGGAGTATCCGGTCTGGCATTGAATCCCACGAGTGTCGTTGGTCGCATCTCTTCGACTGGAACCGTGACACTGAATTCGCCAGCTCCGGCGGGCGGAGCGTTGGTCAGTTTGTCGAGCAACAATGCGGCAGCACAGGTTCCTGCTACCGTAACGGTGGCTGCGAACGCAACTACTGCCACTTTCACCGCGACCACCACAGATGTGACGTCCTCGACGACAGCAACCCTTACGGCCAGCTACAACGGAAACAATGCCAACGCCACTCTGACCGTGACTCCAAGGACGGTGACCGGGTTGACACTGAATCCGACCAGTGTCGTCGGAGGCAGCGCCACATCCACTGGCACAGTCACTTTGAGTTCAGTGGCTCCTGCGGGCGGAACGGTAGTTACACTCTCGAGCAACAATGCAGCAGCACAGGTGCCGGCGAGTGTAACGGTGGCGGCGAATGCGACAACCGCGACGTTCACGGTTACAACAACAACGGTGTCGTCCAGTACCACTGCGACGATCACAGCTGCGTATAACAGCAGCAACCGGACCGCTAACCTAACGATCACTCCAAGAACCGTATCGGGGCTGTCGATGAATCCGACGAGCGTGGTCGGCGGCAGCGCGAACTCGACGGGCACCGTGACACTGAGCGCCATCGCACCTGTGGGCGGGGCAGTTGTCACGCTCTCAAGCAACAATGCGGCAGCGCAGGTCCCAGCTTCGGTGACCGTGCCGGCGAACTCGACGAGCGCGACGTTTACGGTCACAACCAGCACCGTCTCTTCGAGCGTCACGGCGACGATTACGGCGAGCTACAACAGCAGCAGCAGAACGGCTACGTTGACGGTCACGCCGCGGACTGTGTCGGCCTTGTCTCTGAACCCGACCAGCGTGGTTGGTAGTCGGACGTCAACTGGAACCGTTACACTCAGCGCGGTCGCACCTGCAGGTGGCGCTGTGGTGACCTTGTCGAGCAGCGATTCATCGGCACAGGTTCCGGCGAGCGTTACGGTCCCAGCAAATGCGACCAGTGCTACCTTCACCATCACAACCATAGCCGTGGCGTCTAACCGGACCGCCACGATTACAGCTTCCTATAACAGCAGTTCTCGTACAGCAACTCTTACCGTCACCACGCCGAATGTGGCTTCGTTGGTGCTGAATCCGGATAGAGTGTCGCCGGGAGCAACTTCAACCGCAACGGTCACGTTAGGCGTTCCGGCGCCGAGCGGCGGACTTTCCGTGAGCTTGTCATCGAGCAACGGGTTTGTCGCAAGCGTGCCGAACAGCGTTACTGTTTCGGCTGGTTCGACGACGGCGACCTTCACGGTCAGGGCGTTTCTCAAGGGCAAGTCAACGATTACTGGAACGGTGGGGAGCTCCTCCGCCAGTGACACTTTAACCGTTCGTTAAGCATTGAGCGGGCTTTAGGCCCGTGGTAGTGGAAGGCTGCGGAACTGAATGCAAATTCAGTTCCGCTTTTTTTTTTGCCTAAGAAACGCTTTATTGAGGAATCACGGCAACAACTTCGTTGGAATAATTACTCTGCTGCGAGTTCGAATCAACCGCGGTGATGACATAGTAGTATGTCGTCCCACCGCCAACGGAATTGTCGACATAGGTCAGCGAGGGCTCGGGAGTCTGGTTCAGCGGAGTTGTGTAAGAGCCGGACTGCGTGCTCCGGTAAATGTAGTAGCCGACCACTTGGCTGGTGCTCGCATCCCAGTTAAGCGTCGCGCTGTGCTGGACCGGTTGGACGCCAGTTCCGCTGAATGTCTGAATTGACGGAGAGTTGGACGCATCACTCACGAACGATACGTTTCCATCGGAAGATCCGGCGACCTGAGGCGCAAAGGTCACGGTATAGTTCACGCTTTGACCTGCCGAGATCGTCACCGGAAAAGTGATGCCGCTGAGAGAATATCCCTGGCCTGTCCACGCCGCAGACGACACGGTAATGTTTGCATTGCCGGCGGTCAATGTCCCTGTCTTGCTCAGGCTGCTCCCAACATTCACGTTGCCAAAGCTGATGGTGGCCGGACTCACCCCAAGCTGACCCGGCGCGAGTCCAGTTCCCGACAGGGGTATTGAAGTCGAAGTGGAACCGGAAACGTCAATCACAACATTGTCCGAGAAGGCGCCAGCCGCAACAGGAGAAAAACTTACGCTCAAGCCATAGCTTTGTCCGGCAGAGAGCGTGAGGGGAAGATTCGGGAGAACGACGCTAAATGGCGCGCCGCCTACCGAGATCTGCGTAATCGAGATGTTCTGTCCACCGGCCTGCGCGGAGTTCGTAAGAGTGATCGAACTCGACTTGCTGCTTCCAACGGACACGTTGCCGAAACTCAAGCTTGTTGGGTTCACGGCAAGCTGCCCGGGAGCAGTTCCATTGCCGGTTAAGGGAACAGCTACAGGCTGATTATCACCGTCCACGAGGATGGTGACGTCGCCGGTTGCTGCACCAGCAGTCTTGGGTGTGAAGGTCAGACTTAAGGTGAAAGCTTGTCCGGCTGTTATGACGAGTGGAAACGCCGGGAGGCTCGCGTGAAATCCCGTGCCAGTCACGGTAATCTGCGAAACCGTAATGCTAGGGCCTCCAGCTGATCCCGGATTCGAAAGTGTGATCGAGTTGGTCTTGCTGGCGCCGACGGCGACATTTCCAAAGTCGAGCGAAGTAGTATTGAGCAACAGACTTACGGGGGTATCGGTGATCCCTGGAGCGGGCGCTGCCGCGCTCCCGCCGCCGCAAGAGCTCGCTAGAGCCACGGCCATGAGCAATAGAATCAGTAAATTACGATGGCGGCAATCTGGGTTTTGATCGTGCATGGGTTTATGCCCACGATTATCCCGGAGCAAACATGAACCCGCCAGAGCCCTTAAATACAACCCTCTTCGTGCTGACGGCCCACGACTTCAGTAACCCAACAGGTTGATGCCCGCAAAGTGGTCATCCTAAAGCAAAGAAGCGGGGCAGCAGTCACTCCAAGCCGGAAAGGATATTTCGATTGAGGGTACACGGAAATTTGCATCCTCGCCAGTCCGGGTTCTTCCCAGGTTGGGCTAATAGGGCACGCAGAGAACTGCGCGGTTACGGTGTGGGGATCACCGCCTTTACTTGGTTGGAATAATCACTCTCAATATCAGAGCCGTCGACAGCCGTGGTCACGTAGTAATAGGTCTGACCCGCGGCCACAGTTGGATCATCGTATGTCGTGACAGGATCCAGCGCGCTGTTGATCTTTGTGTAGGGCCCGCCTGACTTGGTTCCGCGATAGACGTTATATCCGACGATATCGGGAGAAGTGCTGGCATCCCAGCTGAGATCGACGACGTGCGGTGGTGCGGCATTCCCGACACCGGTGAGTGATTCGGTTGTGGGGGTATTGGATGCATCGCTCGCGAATGAAGCCGTGTCATTCGCGGTGCCGCTGTCCTGCGGCGTGAAGGTCACACTGAAATTTGCGCTGCTTCCCGCGGTAATTGTCAGAGGCAATGTGATGCCGGTGATTTTGTATTCCGAAGTATTCACTGATGCGGAATTGACCGTGACGCTAGCACCCGATGCGGTCAATTTTCCTGACATGCTCTTGCTTGTCCCAACGGTCACGTTTCCGAAGTTCAAGCTTGTTGGCGACACCGCCAAGGTTCCAGCCGATGTGCCGGTGCCCGTCAGATTAATGATCAACTTCGAGCGTCCATTGCGAGAACTCAGCGTCAGGTTTCCACTGACGGCGCCACTCGCCTGAGGCGCGAAAACTAAATTGAACGTAAAGCTTTCTCCGGCGGCTATAAAAAGAGGCACGGTCAATCCGCTCGCCGAGAAACCGGCTCCCGTGAAATTGCTGGAATAGACAGTGAGACCCGTGCTCGCCGTGTTAGTCAAAGTCTCTGTCTTTGTGCTTTGTTGGCCCACGCGCACACTGCCGAAATCCACGGAGGCAGGGTTTGCGACAATACCGCTACTCTTTGGCGGGAGCCCTTGAGTATCTGCCACGCCGGTCGCGGCTAGGAGACCCAAGAGAGTGAGGACCGAAAAAAGACGGGAAATGGACTGGCTGCTGAGAAAGTGGGGGAGCGTCATATGTGTGACTAGTCTTGAGGATTCCCCGCCAGACGAGAAGGTCTCGGAAGGACATCCCGCGCCCATGGCGGATTTCCGAAGACATCGAGGTGGACTGGTCCTTGAGAACCGCCCGGATTTGTCCAACTGGCCAGTCGCAAGTTTGTCGGTTAAGCCAATCGATGAGCTTGGTCGAGGCTGGAAGGATGATCTTGTAAGTACTTTAGAATAAATTAGTTAGGCGCGATTCCAAGAGAGGGCGCCGGTCGTTTGGGATGGCCCGACTTGGGGCTGGAAGTATCAGATCGCTGCTATTTTGCCCAGTTTTCTACGATTCCCGTTTTTGAATCACTGCCCACTTCTGCAACCGACAAAATCGGCCCAACATCCAAGGCCAGAATCTGGACGGACGTCCGATGGTTATCCGCGGACAATGGCCTCGCGTGATCTGGTAGGGCGTTGATATTCATGTCACGATTCGCAGGGAATTCCTGCTGGGACCGGGCTATGGCAACTACTTCAAATCTGTCGTACCAAGCCGCGCGAAGGCATCCCCGCTTTTCGCTTCGATACCCAGTTTGTCTTAAATTCCAGCAAGGGAAGTCAACCGGAGAAGTTCAGGCGATCAGCCGGAATGTCAGTATCGGCGGGCTTCTCATCGAGTCTTCCGCAGCGATCCCGGAATCCATTCCAGTCACTTTCACTCTGACGGTGGATGGCCGGCCGTCGTTACGCCCTATTCAGTTCGGAGGTAAAGGTAGGGTCGTTCGGGTCGAACGTCCTGGTGAAGATGGCAAGTTTACGATTGCGGTCGAATGTAGCCATCCCATTTCTGAGATTGGGTACCTGAGCCACTCCTAATTCCCGGCCGACCGCGGCCACTTTTCGTCGCTTTCGAACAAGCCACTAAATCAGGTTGATAGCGATCCCCAGCCGCTCGATTTGCACTCTGTAGCCCGCCACAGCCTCCATTCGGGCAGGTCTTATTCCGGTCTAAGGGCATGGCTCAACCAGTCGGCCCAAAATATTGATTTTTTCCGTTTTGAAACTAGTACCCCGGATGTGCTACAAAGTGAGGATCGCGATTTGCCGTCCGGCATCCCGGCGGTGATTTTGTGGGAGTAAACAACGGGCCCCGGTTCTAAGAGAATCTTGAATACTTAGAATAAAGTTGTCATCGCTATCCGGCGCCTTGCGGAATCCCCCTAGTGAGCTTCCGCCGGTGTAAGACATCCAACCTCCTGGCCTAGCTTTGGGGAGTTTCGGATGCAGTTTGTAGGTCGATCGAAAGTTTCGGGGCGGCCACGCCGAACCCGTTCCCTGCCTCTTCGTTCTAGCCCTTCTTTGTCTACTAGCACTTGTATTCAAACATCCCAGATCGTGCACCTTACCTACCATATCCCGCACATTGGAGGAAGACATGGCGACGAACTTCGTGCAGATTGAAAATGAAACTGAAATCAAGAAGCGTCTGGAAGAAGAGCGCGCGCGCCTGCGCAAAATTGCCGGACTCGACCAACCCACTCACTTTCATCGTCCAGTGGAGCGGGCTTTTACTGCCGAAGAGCGGCCGCGCGTGACCATTTTGTTCGGCGGCTTCACCTGGAAGCACGAGGATCTGATTCGTGCCGTCTTCCAAGGCTGCGGCTACCGTTGCGAGAAGCTTCCTGTTCCCAATGTCGCGGGGTTCCAGACGGGCAAGGAATTTGGCAACAACGGCCAGTGCAATCCGACGTACTTTACCGTCGGGAACCTGGTGCAATATCTGCAATTCCTTGAGAAGGAAGGCGTACCCCGCCAGCAGATTCTCGATAACTATGTCTTCTTCACGGCCGGTTCCTGCGGTCCATGCCGCTTCGGCATGTACGAGGCGGAGTACCGCTTCGCGCTGAAGAATGCCGGGTTTGACGGTTTTCGCGTCCTCTTATTTAAGGATAGCGACGGCATCAAAGCGGCGTCCGGTGAGCCGGGCCTGAAGTTCACGATCGACTTTGGTTTCGGCATGTTGAACGCCATGCACATGGGCGACGTCTTTAACGATCTGATCTACCAGATCAGGCCTTACGAGGCTAACCCTGGTGAAACTGAGCGAGTATTTCGCGAAACGGTAGACGGACTATGCGACGACCTGCGCAACCGCAAGTCGTTTGAGATCGAAGAGTGTGCCCCCGATTGGGCCAAGCCCAAGTTCAAAAACAACAAGGTTCTGCGTAATACCTTTAACGTTCTCGGGAAGTGGCACGAGCACATGTGGGGCAAGGACTATCTCAATGCACTCCACACGGCCCGTGAGCGCATGGATGCGATTGAAGTCGATCGCACCCGCGTGAAGCCGCTGGTGAAGATCACCGGCGAGTTCTGGGCACAGATTACTGAAGGCGATGGCAACTTCCATATGTTCGAGTTTCTCGAGCGTGAGGGCGCTCAGGTATTGGTCGAGCCGATTGCCACATGGGTTGCATACCTGATGTACCAGGCGAAGGCGCATGCCAAGGCCAAATGGCCCGTGAATCGTCCCCATAGAACTCCGGAGTGGTACGAGTTCAAGAAGCAATTTGCGAACTACATTGGACTGCGCAAGAAACTCTGGGGTATCGGGTTCGGCGAGCGCATGTGGAACTACTTCTATCACCGCACCATTGACAACCTGGGCGGACTCACGCACCACTTGGTTCCGCAGACGGACCTGGCCGAGATGGCACATCCTTTCTACAATCAGTTCGCGCGAGGCGGAGAGGGCCATCTGGAAGTCGGCAAGAACGTTTATTACACCGTCCACAAACTATGCCACATGGTCTTGGCACTCAAGCCATTCGGATGTATGCCGTCGTCACAGTCTGATGGCGTGCAATCTGCAGTGACCAATAAGTTTAAAGACATGATCTTTCTCCCGATTGAGACTTCTGGAGAGGGTGAGGTTAATGCTCATAGCCGCGTGCAAATGGCGCTGGGCGAAGCCAAGGTCAAGGCGAAGACGGAGTTCGAACAATGCCTGAAGTCGACCGGCAGGAGCATGTCAGAGATTCGCGAGTACATCGCCGAGCATCCCGAGCTGAAGCGCCCGTTCTACCATGTGCCGCACCGCGAAGGCGTGGCGGGGACTGCGGCTCAATTCATCCTTCACGTGAACGACAGGATCAATAAGGACACGCGGTTCTGGAAGCGGTCCCGGGTTCCTGGGCCTGCGATTCCCGCGCCCATGTCAGGCGACTGATGGTCTCTAGTTCGCCGGGCTGGCTAGTTTAGTCAGTCCGGCGCTCTCCATTCGGTTGCGATCCAGTTATTGGTGCTTGACCAGAGGCTTCATTAGAGAGGATTTGATGCACGACCATAAGGGTCCACAGCTGATTCAGATTACACCCCTCGAACCTCAAGTTCCGTCACCCGTCACGCACGGCAAAAACGGACACAAGCCGCACGACCACGTGACCAAGTTCATGGTCGGTTTGGACGTCGGTTCCACGACGGTGAAGGCAGTCGTGGTCGATGCAGCGACCGACGAGATTCTCTGGCGCGATTATCAGCGACACGAAACCAAGCAGCCCGAAAAGACGCTCGAATTCCTGAAGCGCATAGAGGCCGAGGTTGGAATCAATCGGCACAATACGCGTATGTTCCTGACCGGATCTGGCGGCGGCGCGATCGGCGACCAGGTAGGCGCGAAATTTGTGCAGGAAGTCACTGCGGTCTCTCTCGCCGTGGAGAAGATGCATCCCGAGGTGTACTCGGTCATCGAACTCGGCGGACAGGATGCCAAGATCATTGTCTTCAAAGATGACGAGGAAACTGGACGGAAGAAAAAGATTCCATCGATGAACGACAAGTGTGCTGGCGGAACGGGCGCAGTCATCGACAAGATCAACGCCAAGTTGAAGATTCCGACTGAGCTGCTGGCAGAGCAGAAGTATCAAGGTGTAAAGCTGCACAAGGTCGCCGGGAAGTGCGGTGTGTTTGCAGAAACCGATATCAACGGGCTGCAAAAAGTTGGAACTCCTTCAGATGAATTGATGGCGTCATTGTTCGAGGCCATCGTCCTCCAGAATCTGAGCGTTCTTACCCGCGGCCACACATTGCGTCCGCATGTGCTGTTGCTGGGCGGTCCGAATAGCTTTATCAAGGGAATGCGTGAAGCCTGGCAGGCGAACATCCCGCGCATGTGGAAAGAGCGAAAGGTTCAGATCCCGGAGGGTGCAAAACCAGAGGATCTGATTAAGGTCCCCGAAAATGCCCAGTACTTTGCTGCGATAGGCGCAGTGGAGTTCGGCAAGAGCGAAGAAGATTGCGTGGGCTGCTACCGGGGCTACGATCAGCTTATCCACTACATCGAGTTCGGACGCCAGGAGGAAAAAGCGAAGTCAGGCGGCAAGGGGTTGGTGGAAAATCCCGGTGAATTCGATGTCTTCAAGGAAGCGTATCGCCGTAAAAAGTTCACGCCAGCAACATTCCAGAAGGGAAGCACCGTTGGCGGCTTCATCGGCATCGACGGCGGATCGACCTCGACGAAGGCGGTTCTGCTCAACGAGAGCGGAGATATTCTCTGCAAAGCGTATCAACTCTCGAACGGGAACCCAATTCAGGACACGATCGAGATGTTCGAGAACCTGCGCGGCCAGGTGGAAGAACAGAATGCCAAACTGGAAGTGCTCGGCGTGGCGACGACAGGTTATGCCAAGGACATCCTGAAGGATGTCCTGAAGGCTGATGTCGCGCTGGTAGAGACTGTCGCTCATACTGAATCTGCGCTGAAGTTCTACGAAGATCCGCACGTGATCGTTGATGTCGGCGGACAGGACATCAAGATCATCATCTTGCACAACGGTCGAGTGAAGGACTTCAAACTCAACACACAATGCTCGGCTGGCAACGGATACTTTCTGCAATCTACCGCAGAGGGCTTTGGACTAAGCGTGAATCAATATGCTGACCTGGCATTTTCCGCGAATGCCATGCCAGTCTTCGGTTATGGATGCGCCGTCTTCATGCAGTCGGATATCGTGAACTTCCAGCGCCAGGGCTGGCGCGCAGAAGAAATTCTGGCCGGATTGGCTGCGGTTCTGCCCAAGAATGTTTTCCTATACGTTGCCAGTATTCCCAATCTTGCGGCTTTGGGTACGCGGTTTGTGCTGCAGGGAGGTACACAAAACAATCTCGCGGTGGTCAAGGCCGAGGTCGACTTCATTCAAAACAGCTTCCGGGCTGCCGGGAAGACACCGGAGATCATCGTTCACGAGCATTGCGGTGAGTCGGGAGCGATCGGTGCGGCGCAAGAGTCTCTACGGCTCTGGCGGAAAGGCCAGCAGACCACTTTCATCGGACTCGAGGCCGTCCGCAAGATTGAATACCGTACGACGCGCAACGAAGAAACGCGTTGCTATTTCTGCAAGAACAATTGCCTGCGCACCTTCATCGATGTGCGGACCGAGCCGATCAAGAATTTTGTGCCGATGGAAAAGGTCACCAAGGTTCCACTGATGGTGGGCGAGCAGCGCTTGATTATCGCCACCTGCGAAAAGGGAACTGTCGAAGACCTGAACGACATGAAGGACATCAAGGCCGGACTGGATCAGATCCGCGATCAGCATCCGAATTTCGTGGATATGGCATCGAAGGAGGTTTTCCGCCCGACGAATGCAAAGAGTGTGGCCGATTCCCTTCCCACGCTCGGGTGGATGAAGTCCGCTAAAGTGAAGGAGCGGATTGCACTGATCCAGAAGCGCAAGACCTTACGCATTGGCATCCCGCGCGTGCTAAATATCTATACTTACGCGCCGCTCTTCAATGCGTACTTTGAAAGCCTGGGTGTGCCGCCGGAAAACATCGTCTACTCCGACTACACGAGTTCTGATCTATATCGTGCCGGCGCGAGTCGCGGGGCCATCGATCCTTGCTTCCCGGCAAAGATTGGAGTCTCGCACGTTTACAACCTGATTCAGGAAAAGCACCGCAAGAAGCCGCTCGACGCGATCTTTTTCCCCATGTACGACGTTCTGCATTCGAAACTGGTGAACCTGACAGGAACGAATGCATGCCCAACAGTCACGGCGACTCCGGAAACGGTAAAAGCAGCATTCACCAAGGAAAACGACGTTTTTGCCGAGAACAACGTCAAGTACATCGATCCAGTACTTAACTTTGCAGACAAAAAGCTTTTTGCGCACCAGATGCTTCAGGCCTGCGAGTCTCTACTTGGATTGTCGCTGGAAGAAAACGATCGCGCCGTAGAAGCCGGCTTCAAGGCGCTGGAGGACTACGAAAGCGGTATTCGCCGACGTGCCCGCGAAGTTATTGACCAACTCGAACGCGAAGACCGCATTGGTATCGTGATGCTGGGTCGTCCTTACCACCACGATCCCGGTCTGAATCACGAGATCCTCGACGAATTCCAGAAGCTCGGATACCCGATCTTCTCGCAGAACACGCTGCCCATGGATGATGACATGCTGGAGCGGTTGTTTGGCGATGAGGTTCGCGCCGGGATCATCAGCCACCCGCTTGACATTGGCGATGCCTGGAAGAACTCTTATTCCTGCAGCACCAATCACAAGATCTGGGCGGCAAAGTTCACGGCGCGCCATCCCAATCTGGTGGCGCTGGAGATTTCCAGCTTCAAGTGCGGTCACGACGCGCCAATATATGGTGTGGTTGAAGGCATCATCGAGCAATCGGGTACTCCGTATTTCTGCTTTAAGGACCTTGACGAGAACAAACCCTCAGGCTCGATCAGAATCCGCGTTGAAACCATTGACTATTTCTTGCGACGTTATCGCGAGGAGATCATCAGAAAACGAACAGCCGAGCAGGATATTGAAGCTCAGCTAGCGGCTCTCGAAGCTCAACTGCGCGGACAGTCGGGATTGGTGCAGGAGCAATCCGGAGTCGAACGAGAGATCCAGGAAATGGCGGCCGATTAGACTCGGACGAGTCCGCGGCCTGCTAAGCATGAACCCCAAACTGGCGGTCCACGCCAGTGGTGTGCCCTTCTATCAAGTCTTCCAAGGGGGATATCTGAGCAATGGCCACAGCCCCGAAATTTCGTATCGACGTTGACATCCACAACTTGCTGATGAACTCTACGCCGGGTCCGGTTCTGGTCCCTTCGCCCAAGGGAATGACGTTGCCAGAGCCGGTGTTTCCGCAATATCCCGAAAGGCTGGCCGATCCAGGTCCCGAAACACCACCCGATCATCGTGACTGGACTTGGCCGCAGATCTACCGCAAGATGCGCGGCTGGCTTTTTCCGTACATCCGCTCGCGCGTGCTGCCGGGAGACTTCCATCCCATTACTGCTTACCTGTTTGTAGAGTACAAGTGCAATCTCGACTGCTGGTACTGCTGGGCTTACAACAACAAGGTGAAAGGGATGACCGAAGATATGGCGCGTCGGTCCATTGACTGGCTCTACGACCATGGATGCCGTGTGCTCGCGCTAATGGGTGGCGAGCCGCTTCTGCGCCCACAGTTTGCACATAAAGTCGTCTATTATGCTGCGAAGAAGGGATTCTGGGTTTACATCGGAACCAACGGCCGGCTGCTGCGCCCCGAGGTGATTGATCGCCTGGGGGACGCCGGCGTCGCCGTCTACAATTTCGCGCTTGATGCGTGGGATGAGAAACCGAGCCTGCCGAAGGCGCTCATACCGGTACAAAAGAACCTTGAATACCTGATGAGGAAACAGTACGCGCACGGCTATATGGTGTTCTTCAACATCAACATTTGCCGGAACAATACCCAGGACGTGCGCCAGTTGACTGAATATGCGCGGGCGCATCGTATCGCGACGGACTACCACATTAACGAAACTCCTATGCTCGAGCAGGATGAGCACTTCAAGCATCTCTCGGAAAATCCAACCTACATCCGTCCGGAAGACTGGCGAGACATTGACTCGCTGGTCGACTGGCTGATCGACAAGAATAGGGCTGGATACCAGATGGTGAACTCGATTCAGCGGCTGCAGGAAATCAAGGCCTTCATTCGGATGGCAAGTCCAAGCGACCTGGAGCGCCTGGGCTGGCATGGTGACGGCAGCGCGGTGAACGGCGACATGGCGAAGCAACTCGAGGGTCTTCCCGGTATCGTGAACGACAATGGGCGGTTGCACTTTGCAGAGTGGAATTGCCGCGGAGGACAGAATAACGTTATCGTTCGCACGGACGGAACAGTGGCACCGTGCTTCCCGATGTATCCCTCGACCTTCGATTGGGGGAACATTGACGGCCACAAGTTCGAGAAGACTGAGTTGGCAAAGATGAAAAAAACCTGCCAGCAGCATTGCTTTTCGACGCTAAATCATAACCTCGCCTACTGCTACAACGATGCCCGCGTCATTAAGTTCGTGTGGACGCAGTTCGTGACGAACCGCATGAAGGGTGGGGCGAGAAGCTTCGAAGATTGGAAACCGGCTGAGACGTAATCGGTAGATGATGGAACATTATTCGAATGGGGGCCGCTGTGAGCGGCCTCTTTTTCTGTTTGCAGGATTCATTTTCGAGCAAAGGAATCATGTTGAAGATGATAGTAGTTCTCTACAAGCGCCGCGAAATGACGGAAGACGAATTTCGGAAGTATTTGCTGGAGATTCATGGGCCCATCGCCAAAGGATTGCCTGGGCTGCGCAAGTATGTGCAGAACCATGTGGTGCCTGACACGAAGAGACGGCATCCTGGGTGGGACGCGATTGTGGAGCTTTACTTCGATGATTGGGTTTCGATGGAAAGAGCCTGGGCCTCTCCACAAGGTGCAGCTTCAGATGCGGACCTGCCGAAGTTCGTGGATGTTGATCGGACTACATGGTCGGTAGTCGATGAGATGAATATCTCAATGGAGAGTTCGTGAGATTACGAAAATGGGGGCGGTTTGTTCCAGGATGAATTAGGCGATATTCGCTCGCCGCGTCAGAGATTCAGGGTGCGATGCAGCTCGCGATGACCGCGAGGTGTAATGTGGACGATACGACTTTGTCTCTCACGCCGGATCCAGCCGTATTCGAAAAATTTCGCGCAGATCGCAGCGCCCAGCGCTCCTGCCAAATGATGCTTTCTTTCCGTCCAATCGAGGCAACGCCGGGCAAATGATCTGCGCGCGCGTTGTAGAGGTCCCGGATTGATTTGCCAACGTGCCAGTAATTTTTCGCCCTCCTTGGTGATCTCATATTCACGCTCGCCTTGAGGCACGAGGAACCGTTCACGCTCCAGCGCTGCGGTGAGGTTCACGCCCAACTCACCCGCAAGATGGTCGTAACACGTGCGGGCAATGCAGAGGTCGCGATTAGCCCCGGAGGGACGATAACTTGGCACTGTGGAGATTGCTCCAAGAGCCTCGATAGCGTGAGCGATTTCAGGGCTCGCAATCTGGTAGTAGCGATGACGTCCCTCCTGCGTTACCTTCAAGAAGCCGCCCGCGAGAAGTTGAGCCAGATGCATGCTCGCAGATTGGGCCGATACATCGCCGCTGCGCGCAAGTTCTCCAGCGGATAGCGAGCGAGTATTGAGGAGGGCCGTCAGCATGGCCGACCTTGCAGGATCGGCCATCAAGGCAGCCGTGGACGCCAAAGGAAATCTCGAATTCATAGGCTAACTCTACTTCTCGGACGGATTACGATGTTTCAGCCTAGCATGAAATGTCGATGACAGGGGTGAGGAGATAAGCGAAGGTTCACTCATTGACCTAGCGTCGCTTCAGATAGTCAGATCCTACTCTGACAGACCAATGCGACGGAGAAGATCTTTGTATCGGGGATCAGAGCGGAGGCCTTGAAAAAAAGGATCGGCGTTGATAAAGGCGAGGCTGCCCGAACGCTGTGCATAGGCGCGCTCCAAAGCGTCGAAGGATTGATTCTTCTCTCCGAGGCCTGCATAGACAACGGCTACGTTGTAATGATCCACCTCGGAGTGCTTCTCCAGTTCTTGGAATTGCGCGATTACCTTCTGCGCATCCCCGCGACGCCCCGCGAGAGCGTAAATCCAACCCAATGCGGCAGCATTCAGTTGGTTGTCTGAGGATATCGGGTCAACCTGCGTGCCCGCTTTTTTGTTTTCATCGATGGCCTGCGCGTAGTCGCCCTTGGCTCCATATGCCCAACTCAACTGGGCATGCACCCAGTCAAGGCCGGGGTCAAGTTCCATGGTTTTCTTGTATAGAGCGATCGAATCATCATATTGGCGCGCCGCCAGGTAGTGATACGCCATCGTCCCGGTCACTTGAGGTGAAAGCGGATCCAATTCCAGCGTGCGCTTGTCTTCGGCAAGGCCGTCATCAAGGCTACCCCGCACCGTCAGGTACTGAGCGTAAGTTCTGCGAGCGTCTACGCTGCTCGGGTTAAGCTCAATGGCGCGCTTAAACTCAGCGTCCGCGCCGGACCAATCCCAATCGTAAACGTACTTTGTGATCCCCAGCGCGGCACGAGCTTCGGCCAGGGAGTCGTCGATCTCCAGGGCTTTGAGTGCCGCGGCCTTCGCTTTCGGGAACGCATCCTTCGACTGAAGATATGCGAATATGCCCAGCGTTCCGTAACTGTTCGACATTCCGGCATAGGCCAGCGCGTTGCCTGGGTCCTTGTTAATAGCTTGCTGAAAGTACTCGACGCTTTTCTTCAGCCCTTCGATGCTGGCCTTGTTCGAGTAATATCGACCCTTCAGGTAAAGCTGATAGGATTCGATATCGTCGGTATAGCGTTTGGTCAGTCTTTTCTTTTCTTCCCCGGTCAGCCGCAACCGCAAATTCTGGGAGATATCGCGCGAAATCTCGTCCTGCAGGGCGAGTACATCGGCCAGATTACGTTTGTACTGCGCGCCCCAGAGTTGGGAGCCTCTATTGGCGTCAACAAGTTCGGTCTGGATGATCAACATGTCGCCGCGCTTGATGAGCCGGCCCAGCAGGACTGCGCGCACGTTCAAATCCTGCCCCACTTTTTGAGGGTCCTGGTCCTTGCTCTTGTAACGGAACACTGTGCTACGTGCCATGACGCGGAGGCCGCGGAGCTCCGAAAGGTTGTTAATAAGACTTTCAGTAATTCCGTCGCTCAAGTATTCGGTGTTAGCGTCGGCGCTGGAATTCACAAAAGGGAGCACCGCCAGGGACTCAATGGCAGGCCCTCGAGTCAATGAAAAGTCGGACCACACAGTGAGAGCATAAAGCGCAAAGGCCAACAATCCACCCGTTACCAGGGCAGCCTTGCTGCGCCACCAGGATGTGGGCCGTGCTAGGGTGGGCTTTGCCATTGCGCGGTTGGATTCCAGGTCGCGCTTCAGCCTCGACAGATCTGTCCGTACATCCGATGCACTTTGATAACGTACTTTGCGATCTTTTTCGAGTGTCTTCGACAGGATTGATTCCATTTCCAGCGGCAGATCCAAATTCAAATGAACTGGTCGAGCCGGCGTCTGGTCCAGGATCGCCTTGAAGGTCAACGCTGGCGTTTCACCCCTGAAAGGCAGCTTCCCGGTGCACATCTCATAGAGCACTGTACCGAAAGAAAACAAGTCAGTCCGAGGATCAAGATCCATGCCCCTGAGCTGCTCCGGAGACATGTAGGCAATGGTGCCCACAGTGGTACCGGGTTGGGTCAGTGACTCCTGAGAATCGCGATCCAGATCGACGGTTGATTTGTGCAAAGTTGCGTACACCTTTGCCAAACCAAAATCCAGGATCTTGGCCAATCCCCTGCCAGTGACGAAAATGTTCGCCGGCTTGATGTCACGGTGAATGATTCCCTTGCTATGGGCAGCATCGAGCGCGTCTGAGATCTGAATGCCTAAGGTCAATACTTCCTCGAATTCCAGGCTCTTGGTTCCGATCAAGTGCCTGAGAGTGTTTCCTTCGAGGAGCTCCATCGCGATAAAAGGTCGCCCGTCTATCTCATCGATTTCGTAGATTGTGCAGATATTGGGATGATTGAGCGCTGACGCTGATCGCGCTTCGCGTTGAAAGCGTTCCAATGATAGGGGATCCGTAGCCAATTCTTCCGGCAGAAACTTGAGCGCCACATGTCGCCCGAGCTTCAGGTCTCTGGCTTCGTAAACGATACCCATCCCTCCGCCCCCGATCTTGTTCAAAATAAGGTAGCGGGAGATTGTTTGCCCCAAGGGTTCGAAGGGTGTGGCCACACGTGAGAAAAATAGTAGGCGCGCAACTTGGGGAAGGTCAATAGAAAGCCCGGGTCGGGTGTGTGCACGGGAATCACGTCAAAAGAGCACCCCGACGACAGTTGCTGGTAACAAGCGCTGGCACTCAAAATGCCAAAACTCACCACCTACTCCTGTGAGCTCTCGCCGAGCACAGATCCTAATTTGCGGTGAAGCGCCGCGACGCTCGGAATCGGACTATTCTAGGCATTGGCCCTTCCAGGCCCTGAATGCGAACTTGTCCTTGAATGTCGTCAGCCTTGGAGACTTTCTTACCTTCCAGACGACCACATTGACAGGCCAAGTGTGATGTCGGAGACTGTGCCCTGTCTTCCCACCGCTCGCCTACATTGCAGTTTTCATTCCGCGTTACTTGGAGTTGACCATGCACGATCGCCTTTTCACTCTCATGCTGGCTGGCGCAGCCTGGTTCGCACTAGCAATACTTGGTCAGGCGCAGTGCTTCTTGCCGTTTGTCCAGGTTGACAAACTGGGCACTGGAGCAGGGTTGGTGGTGGCGGATTTTAATCACGACGGCATTGACGATTTTGCCTCGGCCACTCCCAACAGAGAGGCGCCTCCCTATGACGGCACGCTCAACGTGTTTCTTTCGAGAGGCGATGGAACGTTTTTCCCGACTATCACGCATAGCGCGACGTTCGGGGCCTATGCTCTGGCAGCCGCAGATCTAGATGCGGATGGCAACTCGGACATCATCGTCGCAAATAGCTTTGGAACAGCCGAGGGTCTAGATGTCTTCCTGGGGAATGGTGACGGAAATTTCCACTTGAAGTCACGGGGCATCATGGATCCCAACGGTCTGAGTGCGCTGGTAGTCGGGGATTTCACGGGCGACGGCAAGTTTGACGCCGTAATTTCAACGTTCTTCGCAAAATACATTGCAGTTGTGGTTGGGAACGGCGATGGAACGATGACCGGACCAACCAAAATACAGCAAGCGAACCCCCATCCCTGGAACATGGTGTCCGGCGATTTCAACGGTGACGGCCGCCTAGATGTTGCGACGATTAATGACACTCTGGCTCGGATTAAAGATGGCCTATACGTTTACCTGGGAAATGGTGACGGAACTTTCGGAAATGGCCATAGTTTTTCTACTCGGGGTGACGATGCGTTTGGTGGAGTGGTGGGTGACTTCAATGAGGACGGCAAACTCGATATCGCTGTCGCGAACGGTGATAGCAATAGTGTGGGCATACTTCTGGGTAATGGCGACGGTACATTTCAGGAGGCTGTGACCTACCACGTGACCAAGCCGTTTGACCTTGCAATGGCGGACTTCAACGCAGATGGACATCCTGACTTGGTCACCGTGTTCCCTGGCCAAGCCGTTCCGGTGGAGGTCGATCCGGCGCTCTCGGTGTTAATGGGCAAGGGGGACGGCACATTTCGGATGGCCATGATCACAACCAATCTTCCCCTTAACACCTGGCGAGTCGCCACGGCAGATTTTAACCGTGATGGCTTCGCTGATCTGGCTTTTTCTGCCAGCACTGGGGAAATGGCGGTAGCTATGAATGCGCAGCAGTGTCCTTGAGCCGCATCTGTGGAGTCATGTGGGGCCGGGGAGATTGGAGACTGTAGGACCGGCCACACAATCACGGTCCTGTCTCCCGTGAGAAAGTCAAACGAGTGGAAGGAAGTATTTCTTTGCCACGGTGTAGGGGCCCAGTAGTTGACGATAAATCCCGATTTCCATATTGATTCCCCCAAAAAGGCGAAAGGAATGTGCTAGCTTGTTGGGAATTTCCTACAAGACCGCTTGGTATTTGTGCCACAGGATTCGGGCAGCAATGGCCGAAGTTGATCAGCCCAAGCTTGATGGTACTGTCGAGAAAAGCACTGCCAGCCAAACAACAAGTAGCCTTACAAATTATGTTGGGCCAATTGCCCACACCAGCACCGTAAGCGTAATAGAACTGATACCAAGCCAGATCGGCGCAATCCATATTGGCGGAATGTGTGTATAGGTCAACAAAAGCGCCTTCGCGAATTGCCCAAATGCAGCACTAGTCAATATTTGCACCAACAAATAACCGTGTTGAAGCCAATCAAGTAAATATTTCGTTTTTTCTGTGACGCTGGCCATTACACTCTCCATCCTTTTTGCCCGAAGAAGTGTACCAGACCCCCTGCGTCAACGTTATACGGTTTCAGTAGGTTCTTTTACTCATTTTCTTGGCCTATAAATCGCTATCAGGTTATCCGGTTTCGTTCTATCAATCGGTGGGCAGTTCTCGCATGCGTAAAATCCGGAGATCACGAATGAATTGTAGCGAGGTAAAGGAGACGGATATATTTTCAGCTCAACCGTTTTGAAGCGAACTTGCGGATAAAGTATCTGGAAGTTCATCGTTCTATCATTTCCTGCGTCACCTATAGAGTGAAATCCCTCAGGTTCTTCAGCCCATCGGCAACCCCCGCATATTCGTATCCATATTTCCCCGTTTCTGGCCGTCACTTCACCCGTCACAAAAAATGTGATATGCACAGTTACATACGGACTCGGCGGATCAACGATCCGCCGCTTTATTGGGTCGTCGGTGTCTTCGTCTACATCATCTATAAAACTAAACTCCAAATGAGCCTTCTCTGCTGGTGCAATGGGTAGCGGAATGGGACCGATGATCGGTTTAGGTTTTGATTCACTTTCTTTGAATGACCAATTTTCTCCTAATTGACGTAACCTGATATTCAGCCAGTCCGTGGGCGGGTTTTTCATTCCTTCTAGAATTGCCGGATCAATGTTTGGCTGAGACAAAATATATTCATGCCTTAATGTAGCCAATAGTCCACTCCTTCTAGTCGCTTCATCGACTGATGGATGCGTTAATAGAATATTGGTAATTTCCGTATTCTGATTGCGCACAGTTTCAAGTTTTTGGTCCTGCTTGTCTCTCTCTGTTTTATCGTTTACCCGTTGAATATGGTTGACGATAATTCCTCCGAGTCCAGTTACAACGAACACAATTGCAACTGCCCACCGGATACTCCGTCGATGTTCAAGCATCTCTGGCAACTCCGGAATGAACGGAAGAACAGAGCCCAAAACTGTGAGAAACCAGCTTGCGACATTTGGCAAGTCCTCTCCATAGCTCCTCCAATCGAAGTGATGAACTCTGATCAGATGGATCGCCAGTACCGCGAATCCGCCTAAGAAAAGGATGGAAATAGCTTTTCTTCGACGCCAGATAATGACTACCAGCAAAATAATCGCGATTACTGCATATTCGATAAGAGACGCAACAAGTCCGCCCATTGCGAACAGTCCTCCGCTCCGTCAAGAACAGCCACCTTTGGCTGAGTATTGCTCTTGAACGGGCAAGAGTACGCCTAGGGCTACCTTGCGTAAAGGTTATAATCCTGTGCTGACGCCTGCTTACAACAGTTACACAAAAAAAGTCGCGGGAACACGGGCTCAACCTTTGCTGTCTAATCTAGTATGAGGGTGATTGCCATTGCGATCGTACTTCTTTGCCCAATCGGTACTCTCTACTGCCAGACTAGATCGGCCTCTCCGAACCTGTCCCGCAAAGTGGCGATCTTCTCCGTCAAACGACAGAACTTGATTGATGCACTCCTGTCCTTCGGAGCGCAGGAGCATATCCCGATCGGTATTGACTACATCGACAAGGCGTCGCTTCAACAGCGAATGAACCTCGAATTTCGAGAACGTAGTGTGCGGGAAATATTGGATGCTCTAACTCACCTGCTTCGTTACCGCTGGTCGATGGCGGGAGCAGTGGTTTCGGTCACACGCGATGACGCACTAGTGGGAAAGTCGAATCTGCTGAACACACGTATCCCACAGTTCCGAATTGGGGAGACAAGTATGCACGAAGCCAGCCTTGCTCTTAGTCTCCACCTGTATTTCGTCGTGAATCCGAAAAGTGGTGGAATCGCAGGGGATTCTCCGGGGGGCAATCTGGCGTTCCGTGTCGGACCCTTTGATTTGAAGAACACCACTGTCAGGGACATCCTCAACCGGATTGTTTCGCAGCACAGCAATGGCGCTTGGATCGTGCAGCAACCGCCGTGGACGATGGGGAAAGACCTTGGGTACGGGCTATGGAAGGTGCTGGAGTACGGCAGGACGGATGCCGAATACAGCCGGGAACTTCAGGTCCGGGGCTTGGGTCTGCAAGCCCACTAGAGTCAACTGGCGATAAATCCCGATAGCACTCATCGATGCGGAAACAGTTTGCGGAATATTCGACTCATTCGAGCGACCGCCACTACCAGCCGATCACGACAATTTTGTACACCAACAGAACAGGTACGGTCGCCAGCGTGATCCAGGCGGACAGGGTATAGCGTCGGAAGAAGTAGGAGGTTACGCCTGCCCAGCAGGAGCAAGCTGCGATCAAAGCACCGCCGACATAGAGCGCAGCTACTGTGGTCGAGAAGTTTGTGCCGTGAACGTGCCTGAG
>DATBFG010000025.1:0-8857 GCA_036558645.1 Terriglobales bacterium | reverse complement strand
CAGTTCCGAAGGCGGGGCCTTGCTGCAGTCGGCGTAGAATGGGCTTTGGCAACTACTGCCTACAACATCACGCGCCTTTTCCAACGGCGAGCTACCGCCTAGAATCTAACCTTCTGCGTTCGCAGCTATGCACCCGCCCTCAAACGAATCCTCGATCTACCCTAAATCTACTTCACCCAGAGTCCGAGCAATCGGAGCCTTACAAATATTGGCCTCGCCCGTTTTCACACAAACTCGTAAGGGAGCGTTTTTCAGCACTCACCATGACGAATTTACGGTAGCGCAACATGCACGGGCCGCTCGGCAACATAAATAGTCGCTGAGTTTCCCTGAGGGCTTTGCTCGCGCATTTTATGCAAAACGGTTGCGCTTGAAGCTTCGTCTCTCACCAGGCACATTCCCAGTCGCTCCATTACGGCCATGGATTTTCGATCTTGCGGTCTTGTTCTCGCAAGGACTCGGCTGACTGCCGTCGTCGTCCAAAGGTAAGATAACGCGGCCTGGCATGCCTCCTTTACCGCACCTTCCTCCCAACCCGCCGGCCAAAATCCATAGAGCATTTCAACTTCTCCGGACCCGCACGCGCGATCAAATCCGCAGAAGCCAATCAGCGGTCCATCGGAAAATCGTTGAACGGCCCAGAGTCCCAGCCCTGATATTGCATCCATCTCAGAACAATTCACCAGCGCGCTAAAGCGGTGTCGCACTGCATCATCCGAGCTGATTTGCTGGAGCGTGTCAAGGTCCTTCTGTTCACAGGGGCGAAGCACAAGCCAATCGGTATAGATCACTGATTGTGGCATAGCTTTCGAATCCATCACGATGCAATGCGCAGGCCCACGCGGCCCAGCAAACTTCGAAATCGCTGCGATGAGCGTAGCGGTTCAAATCTGGGTTCGACAGTCAGGAACGGCACATGCATTTGATGGGTGACAAGGGCTCTTTCGAGCCAGTCGAGTGCGCGATCGTAATCGCCTAAGCCGACATAAACCACAGCCACCTGAAACGCGCAGTTGCGAACTTCGGCGTTCATGGTAATCAGCTTCTGCAGCACGCTCTGCGCCTCCTCCGTTTTGCCCAGCCGGCCTAGCAGATATCCAAACGCAGGCAGGGCGCGCCGGTCCTGGCCGTCGATCGCCAATGCTGCACGATATTGCTCTAAGGCAGCGGAGAATTGTCCTTTGGCCTCATAGGCCGTGCCCAGTGCCACATAGGCGCGACCGTAGTCGCGTTTGAGCCGAACCGCAGACCGGGCACTCGCGACGGCCTCATCCGCGCGATGGCGGTCCAACAGCACTTCCGCTTGCTTCCAGGCGAGGACAGGAAGCGCAGGCTGATCGGCGCGCGCTTTCCGCAACTCCAACTCGGCCTCATGGCATCGCCCCGTTTCGCGAAGCAGATCTGCAAACTCGACAATGGGGTAAGCCAACCGGCGATCGAGACCAATGGCGCGCCGGTACTCTACTTCCGCTGCTTTCAAATCCCACCGCAAATAGAAGAGCACCAGCGCGAGGTTGGCATGACCAATCGCAAGATTTCCGTCGAGCACCACCGCACGCCGAGCGGCCGCTTCGGCACGCTCCGCATCACGCTCGGCATCCCGTCCCACATAGGGAAACGCGTACTCATACGCTTCCGCCAACGAAGCCCACGCCCTCGCGAAGGAAGGCGCCTGCGCAACCGCATATTCGTAGCGTTCAATTGCGCGAAGCAGGATTTGAGGAGCGCCTTGCTCAAAACTGCCCGAGTGAGGATCCTGCGCCAACAGCGCGTTCCCCTCTTCCCACGCGGCCAATGCTTCAGGCGGTACGGTTGCAACCTCAGCGTGCTTCGACCTCGCAGGACGCGCAACCAGGCAGATGGCAAGCACGCACAAAGCAGCCAGCGCCATCCATGGTGCCCACTTGCCGAATCCCCATCGACGAGGCCGCCATTGCGGCGCTTCGATTGCCGGCAGGGAGGTTAGCGATACGATGCTACTCTCCAGCGCCTCTGCTTCTGGCTCCCGCCGCTCAAACTGCGGTACATAGCTGCCTTTCGGAATCGTAATGGCTATAGGATCGCGGCTCCCTTGCTGCCTGTAGTAGTCAGTGAGCTTACTGCGCAGGCGCGTCGCTTCGACCCGCACCATCGAATCAATTTTAGGATCATAATCGCTCGACCGTTGATAGAGATCGGTTGCGATTACGATCTCCTTAATTTCTGCGGCAGCGCCTGCTAACGTTTTTTCCACCACGTACTGAAGAAATGCGGCGGTTCGCTCGGCAGCCGCAAAGCGTTTGTCGGCAAGAATACGCCCGAGCTGTCCTAGAACCTCATCGGGTGTCACCGCCGCTTCGCAGACTGTCTCCATACACAACTCCGAGATCAGTATCGGGGCATTTTCCATTCGCAAAGTAAAGGGCCGATCAAAATTTCGTCAACTCTCGCGATTTTGCGCTCTGCTCCGTTATGTAACGCGCGCGTAACGGCCTGAAACTCACCACGAGCCCGGTTTTCCTTTTATCAGTGGGACAGGAGAAAAGCCCGAATGAAAACTTTGATCAAGCGCCGAGCCTGCCTGGCCGTGCTCCTCTGCGCCACCTTGTTTCCCGCCACGCTGCCGGCTGCGGACTGGCCCTCGAGTCACCACCATCGCCCCCAGAAACAGGAATTGTGGGCCCGGACCGAGCTCTACTTTGGTTCAGACAAGCACGACGGCACCGTTGTTACAGGCGAGGAGTTCATGCAGTTCGTCGATCGTGAAATCACGCCGCGTTTCCCCGATGGCCTGACCTTGTTGACAGGATATGGCCAGTTTCTTGACTCCAGCGGTGTCATTGAAAAGGAACGCTCCATGGTTCTGATCTTGCTTTACCCATTAACTTCGTTTGATTCGAATAAGAAGATTCAGGAGATTCGCGATCTGTATAAGGATTGCTTCCGGCAGGAATCGGTGCTGCGTGTGGATTCGGTGTCGAATGTCTCGTTCTGAAGTGGTTTCGATAGACAACGACATGGCTGCACGCGCACGGCCTGCAAGCGGACCTAACTGCACGCAATTAGGTTCGGTGCAGCGTCTTCTGTTGGCGGCAGATGGAACATTGACCGATATGCTCGAGGCGCTTTATCAAGAAGAGCTTCATGTCGTATTACTGAAGCAACACATCGCGCCGGTCGGACAGCGGCGGGAGTTCAATCTGCTTTATGTTTCGCCTGCAGAAGCGGCGCTGACCAGAACCGTCATCACGCAGGGCATCGGTTCCGGTAAGGCGTATGTATATGCGGAATCCCGTATCGCCCTGAACCGGCTCGATCCGAGAGTGCGAAGGGGTTTGCTGGAAACCGATATAGGTCTCGGCAGGCTCTGGAAAAGAAATCGCGTGGAGACCTTTAAGGAAGTGCTGGACGCCGGAATCGAGGCTGCACGTTTTCTCTCACGCCATTTCGATATGCATCCCGACGACCCGCTGCTGGTTCGCCGCTGCCGGGTCTCATCGGATGGCAAGCCGGTAGCCCTTTTGACGGAATACGTACGCTGCCCTGTTGACTGACTTGCGGTAACTCGATCGCGTAATTCGCCGACGCTAAAGGGAAACAGTCCTTGGAGAAATTCAAATGTTCAATCGATATCCATCTCTTTCTTGGCAAGTATTCTGACCCTGTTCGGCATCGGTGTTCTTGTAGCGCAGGTTGACTCGGACGCGGACGAGAACGAGTATTTGCTGCGAGGCAGATTTTATGGAGGGAAACGGCTATTTGAGCGCGAGACAAGACATCGATCAAAAGTCCCGATCCTGGTCGCGCTCTGATTACCGGTGAATCGCAAAACAGCCGGTTCGACAACATGAACGCCTTCAAGATCTCTACTCTTTGGGGTGTTCGTGATACTGCGCCGTATTTTGTCTGCGGAAATAGAGTTATGCTTCATAGACCGTCTTACCTCCGACGACGGTCCGGATGATTTTGGCGTCCTTAATCTTGTCCACCGGAATCGAGTGCAGATCTTCGGCCAGGACTACGTAGTCGGCCAGTTTGCCCGCGGTGATCGAGCCTTTGATGTCTTCCTCGTGGGAGTTATAGGCGCCGTTCAACGTGTTGACGCGGATCGCTTCGTCGAGCGAGATCTTCTGATTGCTGCCCCAGGTCTTGCCGTCCCAACCAGTGCGCGTGACCATTCCCTGGATTGCCATCCGCGGATCAAAGGGACCGGGACTAAAATCCGATCCGGCGGCCGCGTGGATTCTGGCGTCGAGAAGAGTCCGGAAAGCCATGCAGCGCTTCATCAGGTCTTCGCCATAGAAACTGAACTTGTCCGAATTGTAATAGGCGTAAGTGGTGAAGAGCGACGGGACGGCATCGAGTGCCTTCATGCGGCGGACGAGGTCATCATTGATGAGTGTGCAGTGAGTGATCTTTGGACGAGCGTCGGAACGAGGAAAGAGTTTCTGGGCGCGCTCCAAGGCGGTGAGATACATGTCGATCGCGACATCCCCATTGGCGTGGCAGTTGATCTGAATGCCAGCGCGGTGGACTTTTTCGACCCAGGCGTTTAGGTCGTCCTGTGTTGTTGCGATATTGCCCTTGTAGTTCGTGCCTGGGTAGTTCACGCTGAGTGCCATCGTGCGTTCGGAGAAAGAACCATCGACAAGATGTTCAGACGTGGCGCCGAAACGGATCCATTCGTCACCGAAACCGGACTGGATGCCAGCGGCGATCATAGCATCCAGTTCCTTGCCTGAGGCTTCATAGCTGATACGGTGCTTGAGGTCGCGATTTGCGCGCACCTTCTGCATGGCGGGCAGACTTCCGCCCTCGTGGTGCACGCTGGTAACGCCATATCGGGCGAACATCTTCGAGATGTGTGTGAGACCGGCGACTTCGTGGTCGAGCGCGACCGGCGCGGCATCGAGTCCGCTGTTTTCGACAGTCTGTGTCTGGCGATTCCCGACTCGGTAAAAGACACTCTTAGCGTTATCAGTGACTCGTCCGTTGAGTGCGCCTGCGGAGTCTCTGTCAAACGTGCCGCCAGGAGGATTTGGTGTCTGCCGAGTGACGTCCGCCATTTCGAACGCTTTGGAGTTGTAGAAAGACGTATGGCCGCCACGGTGGTGGACGGCGACCGGGTGATCCTTGGAAACCTGGTCGAGGTCGCGGATATTGAGCTGCCGCCCGTCCTTTACTTTGGTGTCGTCGAAAAAGTAGCCTTCGACCCAGGTGCCAGGTGGGGTCTGAGCGGCGCGGGCGCGGAGCTTCTCGATGATACTTTCGATGGTGACAAACTCGACTTCGAAGGGATTGCCCACGAGCACTTCGTAGAGCAGAGTAGCGCCTGGGGCGTGGTTGTGCGTGTCGATGAAGCCGGGGACAATGGCCGCGCCCTTAGCATCCCACGTCGCCGTACCCGTCCGGATCATGTTGCGGATGTCTGCACTTGAGCCGACCGCCAAAAATCGGCCGTTCTTGATCGCGAAAGCCTCTGCGCGTGGCTGGCCCGGGTCTGCCGTCGTGACCCTGGCATTCACAACGATCAGGTCCGAGGCGTCGGTTGAGCGGTCTTCTTGGCGTTGAGCAACAAGTGAGCGGGAAACCAGGCTGGCTCCCGTGAGCGTGAGCAGCTCTCGCCGGTTGATACGGTTCGGCATTTCTTGAAACCTCAAAAACCGGAAGAGTCCACCATATCAAAGGATGGAATTGTGGCTCATGCGGTCGGCAACCCGGTAGTTGGGCGGTGAGAGCAGCCTGAGTTCGGCCTGCCCTCGCTCAGAGGATTGCCAAACGGGAGGTACTCGCAAACGTGTGCCGCGACAGGAGCATATAACGTCCATCCTGTACGCTCGTCATTGAGGTACGCATAGGTCGGGTCCAGTTGACGCACGATTTCGATTAGCTGGCAAGCGTTCACTAATCTAAGATGCCAAGAGATTAACTCGTTGAGTTTGCAAACGATTTCTCCTGCAATGGCCAAAAGGGCAGGCGGTGGCTTGGCTTGGCGCTGGACTGCGGTTCTGGCGCCTGGCTTGTTGATCTACTGGGCTCCATTGATCGGCCTGCTACCAGGGCAACGGCACATTTTGGCGTTTTTTGTCGCCACGATTATTGCGCTGGTGATGCAACCGGTGCCGATGGGAGTAGCCGTGCTCTTCGGAATGACCGGATTGGTACTCACGGGCACATTGAATGCGCCTACCGTGCTCTCAGGGTTCAGCGATCCTACCGTATGGCTCATCTTCACCGCTTTTCTGTTTTCACATGCAGTCACCGCGACTAACTTAGGAGTGCGAGTAGCCTATTTCTTCATCAGCAGGTTCGGACTGAACGCGCTGACTCTGGGCTACTCGATTGCATGCTCGGATTTAGTGCTGGCGCCCTTTGTTCCTTCCGATACTGCGCGTGGTGGCGGCATCGTATGCCCCGTTACGCGCTCCGTGGCAGAGGTGCTGAGGTCGGAACCGGGAACACCCTCCGGCAGAATGGGAGGTTTCCTTGTCCTTGTAGCGTTTCACACAACTTATGTAGCATCTGCCATGTTCCTCACCGGCATGGCATCGAATCCTTTGATCGCGGACTTCGCCGCCAAGCAGGGCCACGTGGATCTGACTTGGATCCGCTGGTTCGTGGGGGCGATTGTACCCGGGTTCCTTTCGCTGCTGATCGTTCCGTTTGTCGTATATTGCCTCTATCACCCAAAGCTGACCAATACAGACGCCGCGCGCCGTCACGCACGGGACGAATTGCAGCGTTTAGGTTCGCTAACCGGCAGGGAGGCCCGGCTTGCAGTGATTATGGTTGCTGTGATGGCTGGCTGGGTAACGAGTCCGTGGCATCACATTCCGAATGCGTTTGTGGCTCTGTCCGGCGTTTGCGCGATTCTGATCACTGGAGTTTTGAACTGGAGCGACTTACTCGGTGAAGGCAAGGCTTGGGACGCGCTGATCTGGTTCGCACCTTTAATAATGATGGCGGGAGAGCTGACGAAACAAGGCATTACGCAGAAGCTATCGCAGTCCTTCTTCGGGTATACGAGAGCATTCCCTTGGGCATTGGCGCTGGGGCTATTGATTGTCGTTTACCTCTACATTCACTATGGTTTCGCGAGCATGACAGCTCAGATCACAGCGCTGTATCCAGCCTTCCTTGCCGCAGCTCTAGCGACGGGCGGGCCACCACTGATTTGCGCACTCGCACTGGCGTACTTCTCAAACTTGAATGCAGGAATCACACACTACGGAACGGGATCAGCTCCAGTCTACTTCGGCACTGGGTACGTAAGCCAGACGGATTGGTGGAGGATCGGGTTCGTGATTTCTGCCGTAAACCTGGCCATCTGGTTCGCGATCGGAATGGCATGGTGGAAGATTATCGGACTTTGGTGAATTTTCGGCGTTCCAACAATCACATATGAAAATCGTCGAGATCAGGGATATCGTCGTTCCCATCAAATCGGAGATCGCAAACGCGTTCATCAGTTTTTCGGAGATGACTGTTTCCGCGATAGCGCTGCACATCGATGTGATGAGACATGGGAAGCCCGTGATTGGTTTTGGATTCCATTCAAACGGACGCTATGCGCAGCAAGGGATTTTGCGTGAGCGAGTCATTCCGCGTTTGCTGCGTGCCGACCCCGCAGCGCTGCTGGACGAGGAAGGGACCAATTTTGATCCGGAGCGAGCATGGCGGGTCATGATGAAGAACGAAAAACCAGGCGGACATGGCGATCGCGCTGTGGCTGTCGCCGTGATGGATATGGCGCTTTGGGATGTAGCCGCAAAGATAGCCGACCTCCCGCTTGCCGAGGTGCTTGCACAGCGGTATGGCAATGGCCACGTTGACGAACGCGTTCCCGTTTATGCGGCGGGCGGCTACTACTATCCGGGCAAGGACATTTCCGCGCTGACCGATGAGATGAAATCTTATCTCGAGCTCGGCTACACGACAGTAAAGATCAAGATCGGCGGTGCACCCTTGGCGGAGGATTTGAAGCGCATTGAAGCCGTTTTGAAGTTGCTGCCCTCGGGAGACCGGCTGTGCGTCGATGCAAATGGCCGGTTCGATCTGAAAACCGCGCTCGACTACGCCGCCGCCCTTGGACCATATAAGCTTCGTTGGTATGAAGAGCCCGGCGACCCGCTCGATTTTGAACTGAATGGCGAGATAGCAAAGAACTCAAAAACGCCAATAGCTACCGGCGAGAACCTCTTCTCCATGGAAGATGCTCGTAATTTGATCAGATACGGCGGCATGAATTCTCAAGCCGATTTTCTGCAGATGGATCCTGCACTCAGTTATGGAGTGGTAGAGTACGCCCGCACCTTGCAAATGTTGAGTGAGAATGGCTGGTCGCCACGACGATGCATTCCGCACGGCGGCCATCAAATGGCTCTACATGTAGCAGCAGGTATGGGACTGGGCGGGAGCGAGTCGTATCCAGGCGTATTTCTGCCGTTCGGCGGATTTGCCGACGACACGCCCATTGAGAATGGATGCGTGCGGCTTCCTGATGCGCCGGGTATTGGTATCGAACATAACGCCGACTTGTATGACTTGTTCCGCAGCTTGTGATTGGCCATAAACAACGCTAGAATCCCTGACGCCTAATGAGAGTTGGAACAACAGAAGGTATTACCATGGCTAGGCTGTTGTTCGACCAGGTCTCAACCAAATCGGTTCGAATACCAGACCACACGAGATTTTTTGTTGTGAGTTCTTTGAGGCATCGGGCATCCGACGCCCAGTGGATTTCTCCGGAAATCCAGATACGTTATTTCGGCGTGGTCGCGGACTTTTCCCTGTGGCGCTTCGTTGCGCGCTCCAATCCGATCATATCCAAAAATTGTTTTGCGGCTTCCGCCACGTCAGTTGCATGTTCTCGAGGCAC
>DATBFG010000024.1:0-8605 GCA_036558645.1 Terriglobales bacterium | reverse complement strand
GCACGCTACGGGCACCCTTGAGCTGGCGGCGACCGATCCAGAACATATAAGCGGTTCGTACCATTCCACGGTTGACAGTGGTGGTCACACCATGAACGTAAACGGTACCTGGACCTCCAAATGGCTGAATTCCAGCTGCGGTAATGTGAGATAGACGTTACTTTGCGACCAGTGGCTTGGTCCCATATCGTGCCGGTTGGCGCGAAGTGGCCAGAGTAGGGGCCTGATTTTGATGATTTAAGTACTGGCGGAGAGAGTGGGATTCGAACCCACGTTACCCTTTCGAGTAAACACGCTTTCCAAGCGTGCGCCTTCAGCCACTCGGCCATCTCTCCTGCTTGCGGATTTACGCGGGCGACGTTTAGGAAGTTCTGAAGCGCGACGGTACAAGTCTCGCGCATTCATCTTCAATTTTATGGGTAGCACGCTCTCAGGGCAAGTTGCTAAGAACCGCAAGAAGGCTCAACTGAAACTCACGCGAAACTTACCCTGGTTCGCGATGGCAAGCACCGGTTCAACCCAATCGATTTCCTGAGATCTTCCCTGCAGCGATCTCCAGTGAGGATCGAACTCGTACCACATTGCGCGGTCTATTCTGATTTCTCGTGCAACTGTTGGGACAGGTAATTTTCGATGCCCATCTCATCGATCGCGTGCAACTGCGCCTCGAGCCAGTCGATGTGTTCTTCTTCGTCGACCAAAATCCCTTCCAACAGATCACGCGATCCGTTGTCACCCGCCTTGACACAAGTCTCAATCCCGGCGTTCAACCGCTTGACCGCGTCGTATTCAACATTCAGATCGTTTTGCAGTTGTGCTTTCACGTCCTGGCCGATGCTGATCTTGAAATAGTCGGTCATGTTAGGAGTTCCATCGAGATACAAAATGTGCTCCATCAGCTTCTCGGCATGTGTCATTTCTTCGATCGACTCTTTGCGGGTGTGCTTCGCCAGGCGCTCGTAGCCCCAGTTTTCGCACATTTCCGCATGCAGAAAATATTGATTGATGGCAGTGAGTTCCGCCTTCAACACTTGATTCAGAACTGCAATCACTTTCGGATCACCTTTCACGATGCGCCTCTCGGAAACGGGATTTTTCCTGCCCGCAGGTGGAACTCCAAATTGACATCAACTGCACCTTGGAATATTGCCAGCCCACTATAACACCGGGGCACGATTTTCAGCAGTGATGGGAAGTTGCGAGAACTACTACTGGATCAGTTTTTCGGGATCTGCAACAGCCGGAGTTTCCGGTACTTGCGGGGCGGGTGAGGCTGCTTCTGCTGCGGGCTTAACTGCGCCATCAAGGGATACACGATTGTTCAGGCAGTAGAGCGCCAATTCCAGGCGATCGGCGACGCCGAGCTTGTCATAAACCTTGCGCAGGTAGTTCTTCACGACCTGCTCCGTAGTCCCGACTTTTACAGCGATTTCCTTGTTCTTCATCCCCTGGGTAACGCAAGACACGATTAATGACTCTTTAGGAGTCAACTGCACCTTGGGCCGCGACGCATTTGGACGTCCGCCCTGGGCGCGGTATGCAGAAAGCACCCATTGCGTTCCACGGCTGTCGAGCCAAGGTTCCCCCTGTGCCACTTTGCGTAGGCAGTCCACCAGTTGTTCCGGCTCGATTTCACGGGAGACCACACCGTGCGCGCCCCGGCGAAACAGTTCCAGCGTCAATTCTTCCTCGGGCCCAGGCGTAACCACCACGACGCGCACCAGTGGCGATTGCCGAATCAGATCGCTAACCGTATCTGCCGGATTGGGTGACAAAGCGGATTCGAAGATCAGGACGTCGGCCGAGAATTTCTTGGCCGCTGACATGGTTTGTGACAGCGTTTCCGCCTGTCCGACGACTCGGATGTCATCCTCGAGAGCGAATATCTTGCGCAACCCGGCGCGGAAGATGGCCTGCGTATCCGCCACAATGACACGGACAAATCGGCCTTCACCGCTACCTTCCCGCGGCTGTCCAATATCTCCACTCACGCTTGCCGGAATGCTACCCATGTCGTTTCCTGCGGCGTTCAACGCCGCTCGAACTTGTATTCGTCGATCACCACGCCCACTCCGCGGCGTCCGGAGTCTTCGAAACTACGCACCACTCGCCCGCGGCAGTCGAGCTGCACATCGGCCTCGGCCCCCACCACATCTGCGGGCAACGAGATCGTGAAATCTACCGTTGAACCGATCGGCATCTCCGATTCGATTTGAAACAGCACGCCGTTCGCGGAGATGTTCTCGGTTTCGGCATGACTCTCACCTTGGCTAGACTTCACGGAAACCGGCAGTCTGATGGGAAAGCGCGGGGCGCTCTGCATGTCAGCAAAGCCCGGAGGTCCACCGCGATCTTCTACCGCGTCCGCTTTACCTGGAGGGACAGCAGAGGAAGAGCCCGCAGGCTTTGGCGCACCTGTCTCCCCGGAACCGCTTTTTTCCGGAAATCGACCATTGTTGATCATTACGTTGCCGAGCTTACACCCCGGAATCAGACCTGCAAAGTTACCGAAGTCATGGAACGAATAGGTGTAAGCTGCTGGGAATCAGTTGATTACGGGGTTTTTGAGAGAGTGAACCATCTCACAATTCAATTGGCTTTGCAGACATTCGCATTTGGCCCCCTGAAAGGATTTTCGTCGGAGAGGGCTCCGGTTTTAGAACTTCGTCACTTCGGTAAAGTTGAAATCCCTTACTTTCATCGCTGGGACAACCATATCGAAAGACTCTTCTCCGCTTGAGCGTACGGGAGTACTCATGGCTTCCACGTTCGACAACATGTGCAACAGGCTCTCATTGAACCGAAAATTAAGTATCCCATGTGACACGTTTCCGTTTTCGATGAAAAAGGTTCCATCCCGCGTCATGCCGGTCATGATCTTCTCGTAAGGATCCACTTCACGGATATACCAGAAGCGTGTGACGAGGATTCCACGTTCGGTCGAGGCAATCATTTCCTCGATTGTGTTTGTCTTTCCGTCGACGGCAAACACGATGTTCATGGGCGCCTCGCCCATTTCGTTTGGAACCGGGAACCCATGGCCTGTCGCCTCGATTGGCCCAACCGACGCGCGGTGCTCGGACGTTTTCATTCTCGCTGCGGTGGCTCTGGCGTACACCAACTGTTTGACCACTCCGTTTTCCACCAACTGAATCTTCTTTCGCGGCACACCTTCTCCATCGAATGGACAGCCTGATTGAAGAGGGTGCGCAACGTCATCCCAAATATTGATGTTATCGCCGAACAATTTCTTACCTACGCGCCCGTTGAGAAACGATCGCTGATCGAGAATCGCAAGACCGCCGTAGTCGAAGAACATGAATCCAACAATGTCGAGCACGGCCGCTGGTTCCAGGATGACTGTAAACTTTCCTGCCGCAACTTCGCGAGGGTGATTAGAGCGAAGGGCTTTTTCCGCCGCCACTTGAGCAAGGGGAACTGGATCTAGTTGTTCCACATTTGGAGAATTGGCCTTCTGCCAACCCGAGGAGTCGCTCCCCAGCATGGTCACCGAAATTTCCGACGAGGTTTGCGTGTGCCAATCGGACAAACCACGTGAGTTAAAGATTCCTTCAAAGGTCTCGGAAGTCGCAAAGATTCCGGCACTCGTGAGCTTATTCTTCTCGGCAATTGAAACAATTCTTTCGACGCCTTCCGCTCTTTCTTTCGGACTAACGCGCACAGTCTGCTCGAAATGGCGGGATTGCCTTGCTTGTCCGGATCGGCCATTCTCGATTGCATCAACCATCGGCAACAACTCGGAATCGCGATGCTGAACACGCGCGAGATTCTCTGAAGCCCGCACTACTCTTTTCAGACTCTCGTCATCAATCTTATTTGTAGAAGCGCGCGCCGTTCGACCATCAAACGCGGTGCGTACGGAAATCCCAACATTCTGCTCCGCCACATTCTGATGAATCGTGTTGTTCGCGAACCGTGTCAGCGCACTCCCACCGCCATAGAACAACACTTCGATCTCATCGGCGGTCGAGTGCCTTTTCAGGCGCTGAAAAACATCTCCGGCTTGTGAATGAGTCAGCATTCCATCCGATCGTAACTACGTTCCGCGATACGCGCTTCCTACTTTCACCTTACGAAATCTGGCCGGACTTGCGCCATGTCCCGTACCCATCACCTGTTGCGGCTGCCCCTTGCCACAGTGTGGAGTGCCCCACAGTACCCAGGAATCTCGCGAGCAGATGGCATCCATCGAGTTCCAAAACTCTGTCGTAATACCCGAGTACGATGGGTTTTTCAGCATGCGCGTGCGCTTGCCATTTTTTATTTCCCAGCCGATCTCAGTTCCGAACTGAAAGTTGTAACGCTTGTCGTCGATCGACCAGGAGCGATTCGTTTCCATATAGATGCCGTGGTCTGTATCTGCTATTAACTGCTCCAGCGTGAGCGGCTTCTCGCTCGGGAGAATGCTGATGTTCGTCATACGGATGATCGGCAGCCGGTTCCAGTTCTCGGCTCGAAGCGTGCCGCCGGAACGATTCTGTCCAATCGTGTGGGCAGTCTCACGCGACGAAAGATATCCCGTAAACAATCCGTTGCTGATGATAGGAGTGCATTGCGCGGCTACACCTTCTTCGTCGTAAGCAAATGTGCCGAGTCCCGGCCCATGCTCCTGTCGTGCATCGGCAACGATGTTCACCAGATCGCTGCCATAACGCAGCGTTCGCAACTTGTCCAACGTGAGAAAGGACGTTCCGGCAAAATTCGCCTCCATGCCGAGCACCCGATCGAGCTCAATCGGGTGTCCCACCGATTCATGGATCTGAAGACCCAATTGTGAGCCGTCGAGAATAATGTCGTACACGCCCTCCGGGCCTTGATCGGCCTTCAGCAGCGCTACGGCCTCCTCGCCGACACGGCCCGCATTCTCAAGCAAACGGAGCTCTTCGATAAGCTCATACCCTTTGTTCTGCCACTGTCCACCATAGGAATTGGGGTAAGAGCGCTTCTGAATTTCATTCCCCGCAAAGGCGTGTGCCGCATAACCGACGCCGGTGGTGTACTTGGTTTGATGAATGTCCGCGCCCTCAGTCGATGCAAACCAGGACTCCTCTCTTCTAAAGTTGAGATTGGTTTCAGCCAGTGTCACGCCCGAGACGGCACACAATTCGGCATCGATTTTGAACAGCAAGTCCAGATTCTGCTCGATAGAGGTCGAGAAGGGATCAATCTTGATTGGCGTCGTCCAATCCGCAGTGGCGGCTTTTTCCGGCGCCAGGCGAACCTCTTGCCGCTTCACTTTCGCAGAAGCTTTGGCTATATCCACGGCCTTAGCGGCGGTCGCCTCTACGGCTGCACGACTCAAGTCATCGGCGGCTGCAAAGCCCCAGGCGCCATCGGCGATCACGCGGATTCCAATGCCCAAAGACTCTGAATCTGAAGCGCTTCCAATCTTGCCGTTCTTCGTAGCAAGCGCGCGGCTGCGATCGTCGGCGATTCGCGCATCCGCGTGGCTGACGCCGCGCAGCGATGCCGTATCCAGAGCCCAGGAAAGAATCTGCTTCATGCTCATGGCAGTGTTTGATCATAAACCGATAAGGGGGTTTCCTGCAGATGGCTTACAAAATTCGATAGCGCCCTTCGCCTGCCGTCCACTCCCTTGCCATTCAATGTGATCAAATAAAATTCTGATTGACTACATTCAATTGTGGAGGTATATACTTCCATTATTGGAGCCTATGGCGCTAGCTACCCAAACGACTCAAATTGCAGGTATTACGTGGGACCAACCTGCAGATTTGTCCAGCAAATCTGTCCAGGAACGCCTCAGCCCGGCCGCCATCAAGGGATTTCTCCAACTTGTTAAATACTGGAAGCTGCGTGATGAAGACGCACGCGCTCTTCTCGGCGGTGTTTCGAATGGCGCCTACTACGCACTCAAGCGTCGTCCGCGCAAGACGCTCGACCAGGACAAGCTGACGCGCATCTCGCTCCTGGTGGGCATCTTCAAAGCCCTCAACATCCTCTACAGCCGTAAGTTGGCAGACGCCTGGGTACAACTCGCCAACACCAATCCGGTACTTTCCGGTGAAACTCCTCTTATCTACATGCTGAAAGGCGGTGTTCCTGCCATGGTGCGCATTCGTCAGATGCTCGATGCGAGGCGGGGCGGCCGTTAGTGTTTCCTCGCCAGACTGCGATTCAGCGGGACGACACACATCGCCTGATCCCGGCGCGATACAGCGAGACCGACGTGACAGTGCTGGCACGGATTGCTGACGATAAGCAGCACGTGCGGGATCTTTTTGAACTCGAAAGTGCCACGAACGACCGTCTTCTTGGTGAGGCCAACCGCCTGCCGGGAATTACGGTTCATGAGCTTGTCTTCGGAGTTCCCAACTTCCACATCGTGAACGCGGCCTTCACACATCCCAAGCCGATGGGAAGCCGCTTCAATACAGCCGATCGGGGCGCCTGGTACGCAGGGTTGTCCCTCGAAACGGCGCAGCGCGAGGTTGCCTATCACTACGCGCAAGACCTGCGCGAGATTAATTGGCAGGAAGAGGAGATCGCATCCTACCGCGATTTTGTGGCTGACTTCCGCGCCGAATTCCACGACCTTCGGCCCGGGAAACGGTATGCCCTCTACCTGGATCCGGACAGCTATAAAGCATCTCAAAAACTGGCGGTCGAATTGCTGCAATCTGGATCCGCAGGGATCGTCTATCCCAGCGTTCGTCATCGCAGCGGAACCTGCATTGCCTGTTTCCGCCCAGCGCTGGTGACCAATGTTCGCGCGCACTCCACGGTCACAATCACTTTCGCGAGTGCGTTCGCGGCACCGGTTTTTCGTGTCATGCAAAGCTAATAAACAATAATGCGCGGGAGAGGAACTCTCCCGCGCCTTTTGCCCTAACTATCCTGACACCGATTCCTTACAAATTCGGGTTCAGATGCAGTGTCTCTCCGGCAGCAATGTATACCCTCTGTTGAAACTGGTTGCCGCCTTCGGGTGCGCGTACCTCAATGTCGTAACTGCCGGGTTGGAGATCCATGGTTTTCAGTTGTCCAACCGTTCCAGCGTAAGAGCCATTGACGTACACTTGTGCATCCTTATCGTGCGTATCGAATTTCAGCGACCCTGTCGCTGGAGCGTAGTTGTACGCATAAGGTCCCCAGTACGGGGCATACCAAGACGGTCCCCAGTACGGGGTGCCCCAACCAATGCCGATCCGCGGTCCAACGTAGTAGCGTGGTACCACGACTACGCGCGGCCCCACAAAACGTGGTCCAACGAATACGCCAACTGGTCGTGCGCTTGCAGCCAGAGGCGCCATCATTGCTACTGCGGTGAGTAAAACCACCATCATCAACTTCTTCATAGCACCCCTCCTGAATAGTTAGATGTTTGTCTATTCGTAAAGTGCGTAAAGAAGAGTAAAGGACCGAAGCTACACGCCCTCTATGAGTTTGAAGGCTGCTCAACTTGCGTTATGCAAAAGAAAACGGAGCAGCTTGAGCTGCCCCGCAAAACAATTTCTATCTAGCGAGGTTATGTGCCTTCGGACCAACCAGCCAGATACTCCTCCTGCTCTGGAGTCAGTCGATCAATCTTGATTCCCATCGATTCCAGCTTCAACTTCGCCACGCGCTTATCGAGTTCCTCAGGAACCTTGTAAACGCGCTTCTCCAAAGTTTTGGCGTTCTTCACCATGTACTCGACCGAAAGGGCCTGGTCAGCGAAGCTCATATCCATCACTGACGGGGGATGTCCTTCCGCAGAGGCAAGGTTAATGAGACGTCCTTCGCCGAGAAGGTTGATCTTGCGTCCATCTTTGAGCGAGTACTCTTCGACGGAATTGCGCGTCGTTCGCTTCGAGGATGACATCTTTTCGAGTGATGGGATGTCGATCTCTACATTGAAGTGTCCCGAATTCGAGATGATGGCGCCGTCTTTCATGACCTCGAAGTGATCTTTGGTTAGAACATTCTTGTTGCCGGTAACAGTGCAGAAGACGTCGCCCATCTTTGCTGCATCGTTCATGGACATGACCCGGAAACCATCCATCACCGCCTCAAGCGCCTTCGTAGGATCGACTTCCGTGATGATCACTTCAGCTCCGGCTCCCCTTGCACGGCTTGCAAGCCCGCGTCCACACCAGCCATACCCGGCGACAATGAACTTCGATCCTGCCAGGAGGAAATTCGTGGCGCGGATGATGCCGTCGATTGTGGATTGTCCGGTCCCGTAGCGGTTGTCGAAAAGGTGCTTGGTGTCTGCATCGTTGACGGCAACAATTGGATAGCGAAGCACGCCTTCCTTTGCCATCGCCCGCAACCGGATCACGCCCGTCGTGGTTTCTTCCGTTCCGCCGATCACGTCTTCGAGTGCATCGGTGCGCTTAGTGTGAAGAACCGAAACCAAGTCGGCACCATCGTCCATGGTGATATGCGGACGATGATCGATCGCGGCAAGGATGTGGCTGTAGTAGGTTTCGTTGTCTTCGCCCTTGATCGCGAATACCGGGATGTTGTGGTCGCGCACCAGGCTGGCCGCGACATCATCCTGCGTCGACAGCGGATTTGAGGCGCATAGAGCCACGTCGGCTCCTCCGTCTCGCAAGCAAATCGCGAGATTGGCAGTTTC
>DATBFG010000023.1:0-59097 GCA_036558645.1 Terriglobales bacterium | reverse complement strand
GATAGTCGATGCGATGAAGATGGATGGCGTGTACCTTCTCGATCGCGAAATGGATTCTGATCACAATCGCTGCGTCATTACGTTGGTTGGCGAGCGTGAAGCCGTTCAGGAAGCTGCCATCCGAGGCGTCGGCAAGGCTTCGGAGGTCATTGACCTCACCAGGCACCAGGGAGCCCATCCTAGAATGGGCGCGGCCGATGTCGTCCCCTTCATTCCGATTGATGGCGTGACCATCGAAGATTGCGTGACCATCGCGCGCCATGTTGGTGAGCAGATCTGGAAGCGCTTTCAGATTCCTGTCTATCTGTACGAAGCGGCGGCAACATCTCCCGAGCGACAGAATCTGGAAAACATTCGTCGGGGACAGTTTGAAGGAATCCGTGATGAGATAGCCACGAATGCGGCGCGAAGGCCCGATTTCGGCGATCCACGCGTCCACCCGACAGCGGGAGCAACCGTTGTTGGTGCGCGCAAGGCTCTCATCGCCTACAACGTCTTTCTGAATACGACGGATGTCGCCATCGCCAAAAAGATTGCGAAAGCAGTCCGGTTCTCGAGCGGCGGGTTCCGTTTTGTGAAGGGTGCGGGGTTCCTAGTGCGAGGGTTTGCCCAGGTTTCGATGAACTTGACGGATTTCGAACAGACTCCCGTGCATCGCGTATTTGAGTTGGTCAAACGCGAGGCGGCACGGTACGGCGTCGCGCCGGCAAGCAGCGAGATCGTGGGCCTTATTCCCAAGAAGGCACTGGAAGCTGCCGCAGAGTGGTTTCTGCAAGTGGAGAACTTCGACTCGTCCCTCATTCTTGAAAATCGCCTGGCCGCCGTCATGGGTGGAAAGATGGCGGTCGGTGGTCTAAGGGCCGGGGTTGAGCCGTTTGTGGAACAGTTAGCCGCACCCACGGCAACTCCGGGTGGAGGAAGCGCCGCGGCCGCGAGTGGAGCCATGGCAGCGGGACTTGCTCACATGGTGGCTTCCATGTCTCGCGGCAAGAAGGCATACGTGCAGTATGAGAGGGAATTGAGCGATGCGATCGCGCGATTGTCCGTCTTGCGCGAGGAACTGAAGGCGGCGATCGACGCCGATGCTGAATCGTACAATGCGGTCATGAGGGCGTTTAAGGAGGCAAGAGAGGCGCCCGATGGACAAAGCCTGATTGACTCCGCCCTTAAGCAGGCGACATCGGTACCGTTTAGCGTTGCTCAGAACGCCAGGGAAGTCTCTCAGCTGGTTGCAAATCTGGGACCGGTCACAAATCCGAACATGAAATCAGACCTCACAACCGCAAGCGCTCTGGCCAGAGCGGCGATTGAAGGAGCGTTGGCCAATGTTGAAATCAATCTGGAGTCTATGAAGGACTCCTCCTTCATTACACAGATGCGAAACCAGGTCGCGGGCTTGAAGAGCTAGATTCTAGCTGCTCCGACGCTTTTTCGCTTCTCGAGCCCAATTCACGCCGATTCTGTGCAAGCTCGGGCCCGGACATCGTTCCATTTACACTTCTATTGCACTTTGGTTTAGTCGGTTTTTGATGCCTTCGCCGTACAATTGTAAGGAACAGAAAGGCGTCCAGACTGCATCCAAGTAGGTACATCTCAACAGGCGGTTCTATGAAGATATTGAGGTCGGGTTTCAGCGTCTTACTTCTATCTTGTGCGGCGGCTTTGGCTCTCCCGATGGGGAGCACGGCGCGCTCGGTAATTCCATCCGACGTGCAACAGATTATTTCAGTGGACTACCGCAGTCTGCGCAATTCCGAAACTGCTTTGGCGCTGAAGCAACAGGTGCTGCCCGAAAATCTTCGACAGTTTGAAAGTGCATTGAAGGGAGTCGGTGTCGATCCAGATAAGGACGTTGAACAATTGACCTTTGCCTCCTACCGTGACGCGAAGAGGGGAGTACGTGTTGTAGGTGTGGCACAGGGAATATTCCCCACGAAGGCGTTTCTCAAGAAAATGCGATTGCAGAAGGTCAAGCCTTATAAGATCCGGAACACGGATCTGTGGCCGATGGGAAGCGCCATGAACATGACGTTCCTTGACGAAAATACGTTGTTGTTTGGCGATCGCACGGCCCTACAGGGTGCTCTGGATGCGCGCGATGGCTACTCGTCTACGCTCGATAGCAATGCCAACATAGCGGACATGATTGGCTCGGTCGACGGTGGGACCGTATGGAGTGTCCTTGACCAGGCCGGCACCCAAAACATGCTGCGGTCCGCGCTTGGAGATGCTTCGAGCCTTGCGGATTACGACACTATCAAGAAGCGTCTGCTAGGCTCCCGCTACACGATGAACTTCAATAGTGGCGTGAACTTTGATCTCGACGTCGTGACATCTGACTCCACCACTGCGGCCACGCTGTCGACATTGGTGAAGGCGGGCGTACTTTATCGCAAGATGACAGCCAGCCCTACAGAGAAAGTGGCGCTCGATAGCGTCACCATCGATTCCGACAGTTCGAATCTGCAAATGCACTTCAAGTCCGACGACAAGAAGTTCCAGTCACTGTTGCATTCGGACTTATTTGCCGCAGTATCCAAATAGAGTTCGCGAGAATCTACCGGCCGCTCCAGTGGCCTTTTGTCGTGAATTCTCTATCCACGACCGCGGAACTGGATGATTCTCCTGCGGTCACGCTTGGATGGCCGGCCGGTCGGAAGGGCTTCGAACTCACGCATGGCTTTTCGCTCGGCTCCTGCCTGGAGCCGCGACGCCTTGCTCGCTTCGGTTTCGCTGTAAAGCGTCTGCGCAACCGAGGCCGGCCCACGAACATCACTCAGGGCCAGCACTTCCACTTCAAGAATGCCACCGTCATTCGTCACGTTCAGCATGTCCCGGATGTGGACCTCGCGGGAGGGTTTCGCCAATTGTCCGTTTGAGAGAATTCGGCCGAGGTCGCAGGCACGCTTGGCCAGAGTGCGTGTCTTGAAGAACCGCGCAGCCCAGAGCCACGCGTCGATTCGTACGCCAGTCATGATTCAGCTATTGCCAGCGCCTCCATACTTTACTTCGTGCGCTGACCAGATCCTTTTTGTGCTTCGCGCTTGGCCTTGACCCAGCCTTCCTTGACAATCTGTCGTCCTCGGCCAATCGCTAGGGAGTCTTCCGGGACATCGTCGGTGATACAGGACGCTGCCCCGACATATGCTCCTCTCTTAACCGAAACCGGCGCGACTAATGTGGAATCGCTACCGATAAACACGTTGTCTTCGATTACCGTCTTGTGCTTGTTCACCCCATCGTAGTTACACGTGATGGTGCCTGCGCCGATGTTGACGCCCGCACCAATCTCCGCATCGCCGAGATAGGTGAGATGGTTGGCCTTTGATAGCTTGCCTAGCCTGATCTTCTTTGTCTCTACGAAGTTGCCCACATGCGCGCCTTCGCCAATTTCACTTCCAGGTCGCAGGTGCGAATAAGGCCCGAGCAACGCGCCATCTGCCACATGGGCCTCATCGAGGATGCACCCTGGACGGACGAGAACCGCGTTCCCAATCTCCGAATTCTGAATGATCGAGTAGGAACGGATGCGGCAGTCGGTGCCAATGCTCGTCTTTCCCCGGATTTGAACGAAGGGCTCAATCACGGTATCAGGCCCAATCGTGACGTCACTATCGATGACGCAAGTTTCCGGATAAAAGATCGAAACGCCATCAGACATCAGTTGTGCGCACTTGCTTCCACGCATTCTCTGGTCGATATCCATGAGTTCAGCGCGGGTGTTGCCACCCAACACTTCATAGGGATCATCCGCAGCTACTGCCACCACGCGTTCTTTTGCCTTCCCAAGAATGGTGGCCATGTCTGTGAGGTAAAACTCGGCGTGAGGATTGTCGGTGCTGAGACGGTCGATGTAGTTGAAGAGCGTCTTGGCGTTGAAGGCATAAAACCCGGCATTGATCTCTCGGATCTTTTGTTGTGCTCCAGACAAAGCCTTCTGTTCCACAATCGCTCGAACCTCTCTACTCTTCGCGGACTTGCGGATGACTCTGCCATAGCCAAACGGGCGCTCAAGGACAGCAGTCAGCAACGTCATAGTCGCCTTCTGCGACGCATGAAACTCGCGCAGTTTATCAATAGTCTGTGGCGTGATCAGTGGCGCATCGCCGGACAGAACCAATACGCAGTCGTAATCCTTCAGGGCATCACGAGCGACCATGAGTGCATGACCAGTGCCTTTTTGCTCGGCCTGCAAGATGAATTGAATGCCCGAACCTGCTACAGCCTTCCGGACTAGCTCTGCCTCATGGCCAATAATGGCGTGAATATCTCGCAGAGGAACTACCTTCGCAGCCGCCTCGATAACGTGGGCCAACACTGGCTTGCCACCAACTTCGTGCAATACCTTCGGATGCTTTGATTTGAGCCGCGTTCCTTTTCCCGCCGCCATGATGGCGATAGCTGTCTTCTGATGTTTCATGCGGATTCAATATAACCCAGACTCTCTGCGGACGAGTGGACGCGGGGAAAATGCGACAAGGGCTTACGACCGTCTAGAAATGGAGTCAACTTCCCGAGTAGGAGCTTGTAACACGAGGTGCATCAGGTCGTGCGCAACCCGGTCTGTGGCGTGCCGCGCAATCGGCGTTCGATCCAAGTAATCTCCCATCACCGGGGCTACGCCCAGTCGCTCGACCGCGTCGAGATCCGCAACAATTTGTGACGCTCCTTCGAGAGCATACTTAGCTTTTAGTTCGTCCGATGCAGACACCTGATTAATCAGTGTGTAGTCAAATAGTCGGGGAACCTGGGCGTGACGATTTAGTGCGTCAATATGGTCTGCAGCGGTTAATCCCAAACTTTCATTCGCCTGCGTCATCAGATTGCAGACATAGACCTTAACCGCGGAGGATGCGACAATGGCCTGTGCGATCCCTTTCACCAGCAGGTTCGGGATCAGGCTGGTGAAAAGCGATCCGGGCCCAATCGTGATCAGATCGGCACGAGCGATTGCCTCCAACGTTTGGGGCATCGGATCTACATCAGGCGGAACCAGGAACAACTCCCTAATTCTGCCCTTGCTCGCGGTAATCTTAGTTTCACCCAGTACCTGCGATCCGTCTTCCATCACAGCCTTAAGTTCGATGTTCGCCGTCGTGGCGGGAAAGATATGCCCACGGGTGAGAAGAATCTCTGACGAGACACGCACGGCTTCGCTGAAATCCTTGGTGATCGAGGTGAGTGCAGCCAGGAACAGGTTGCCAAAGCTGTGTCCCTCGAGTCCTGATCCCTTTACGAAGCGATGTTGAAAGAGTTGCGAAAGGAGAGCTTCGTCCTCGGAGAGCGCAACAATGCAATTGCGAATGTCGCCTGGCGGGAGCATATTTAGCTCTTTTTTCAGGCGTCCGCTGGAACCACCGTCGTCGCTCACAGTGACGACGGCACAAAGTTCGCTGATACGAGGCTGCCCAGACTGCTGTGCTGGCGTCGCGTACTTCTTAAGTCCCTTCAGCAGTGTGGAGAGGCCGGTGCCACCGCCGATTGCCACAACTCGAAAGCCCTGTCCTTCGGGGTGCTCATGCCGGGCCGAGCCCTCTGAAGAACGGGTGTCACTCATTTGCGCGCCTACCGTTCCTCGTCGGGAACGATCTCGGGGGCAGCAATTTCAGCGCTGGGATCTGGGTAGAGCAACTCGGTGAAGCGAGGATCTTCCGCCAGGTGCTGGAAGTCCGAATCATTGCGTGCCTGGAACCGCAGAGATGGATTAATCCTTATGGCTTCGTCCAGATGCCGAAGGGCCTCCTCAATGTGCCCGGTCAAGCAATCCAGGGCCGCCAAACCGTACGACACATAGTCAGCCTTGGGAACCTGTTTGCACAGCTTATCGAGATGTTCGCGTGCGCCAACGTAGTCCCCTATATTCATCAGAGAAACCGCATAGTCGTAGTGCTCTTCCGGACTTCGGAATTGGGTAGCCGCGCGTTCAGCGTGTTGGTTGCAAATGTTGAGGTGTACATTGGCGCGGTCGACAAGTTCCTTAGCCGGCCCTGCGATTACCTTCTGCAGGTACGTCTTCGCCTTGTCGAACTTGTGCTCTTGCATGGCACGGAGGCCAGCTTCGTAGTTTTGCACCGCCTGTGAATATTGCGGATCATCCATCAGCGATTTCTTCGGTGTCGACTTTTGCGCCATTTGCAGTACTCTTCCTGAGGTCTTCGTAAACACTCCTTTTGTCAGCGACTTAGATGAAGATGGCTCAACTTTCGCTGGCGGCTTCTTCTTCATCCCGCTGCACCTTTTGGTCATCCCTCGAAGGAGACCGACAACATGGCTGTGGAAAACCACGTCAATGCGGTGGTGGCAGCAGGTATACGCGGCTTTTCGGAACTCGTCAACTGGCGCAGCCCATGCGCCAAACGTCAGTTTTAGTTAATCGAGGACGCCGTCTCCAAATTCACCTGTTTCCATTCGCCGCTAATGATTCCCTTGCGAATTTGGGCGGCAGTCTTGCCCTTCTGGTGCTCGGTGTACGAGTAGTAAAGCTCTTTCAAGCAGACAGAACACTGCGCGCCATGGGTGCCTTCAAAGCAGCTGTGCAGGCTGTTGTGACCCATACGGTCGCAATAGCAATAGCAGGGTTGCTGATGAATCACGTTCGGAATCTTCGACGCGAGCTCGTACGCATGTCTTTGATACGGGTATTGCGCGTTTTCGGCCCAAAGTTGATCCTTGCTCAACAGCGCCGGAAGCTTGGTGCCTTTTGCCGGGGGGCCTGCGTTATAAGCAGGCACCTGACCGGCCTCCTGCGAAGTAGCCCAAGGGACTGAAACCGCTATGATGGCTAGAAACAAAAAGGCCGAAGCCATGCCGCGCTTCAACATGAATGGGTCTCCTCGGTCGCAATATTGTAACCGAACTAAGACGAATGCAGGAAGTCCACGCCGGCAGGCGTTCCATGGTAATGCGGGTGAGTTGCAGGCCACCTTCTACCGGGCCGAGTTGATCCGTATAATCAATTAAAGATGGTGACGCAGGACCTTTCTTCAGATTCGCCGGTCGTTGCCCAATCGACGGAGCTAACGTCGAAGTCAGCTTCGCGTGCCGTTCCGTTGCTCATGGTATGGCTGCGGGATTTGGTGCTATCGCTCGGAATATCCGCATTCATCATCATTTTTCTGTACCAGCCAGTAAAGGTCGAAGGCACCAGCATGATGCCGTCGCTGCAGGATCAGGAGCGCATCTTTGTCAACAAGTTCGTCTACCGGCTCGAGCCCATCGAGCGTGGCGACATCATCGTCTTCCGCTACCCGCGCGATCCGTCGAAGAGTTTTATTAAGCGCGTAGTGGGGCTTTCCGGAGATCGAATCCGTATCGACCAGGGTGAGGTCTACGTGAACGGAAAGCAGTTGGTCGAGGATTACGTCCCCGAAGCTTATAGCGACTTAAGATCATATCCGGAGATTGTCGTGCCTTCGAATAGCTACTACGTTCTGGGCGATCATCGCAGCATGTCGAATGACAGCCGTGACTTCGGCCCGGTGGATGCGTCGTTCACCTACGGCAAAGCGGTCTTCGGTTACTGGCCGATGGATAAACTCGGACGCCTGCGCTAATCCCTTCCTTGCGACGACTACTCGAGATGCTTACCCTTTGTTTCCGGTAACTGGGTTGCAACTAGCGAGGCCATGAAAAACGAAGCTGCGCAAAGATAGAACGCAGAGCTCAACCCTCTACTCTCGCCTACCCATCCGATCACAAAAGGAGATACGGAACTCATGGTGCGCGCTCCGTTGTAGGTGAATCCAAGCGCCCTGGCTCGCACGCTGGTGGGAAAAATTTCACTGCCAATAATTCCTGATCCGGAGAAGAATCCAGTTCCAAAAAAGGCGACGATCGATCCGAGAACCAACAAGACCGAGGGTTGGCGTGCCATCGCGTAGAAGGGTACGAGGACGGCAGCCATGAATGTGTAAAGGATGAATGACTTCCTGCGGCCGAGGTGGTCGGCGACCCATCCGAAGCCGGCATAGCCGGGGAACATTCCGCACAGATTCAAGACCAGCAGCAATGTCGTCGTCCCCATTACGCTGAAGCCGCGTCCTCCTTGCTCAACCGGCAATGACAGGTAGGGTGGGATCCATGTAAACAGACCCCACCAGCCGAACATCCCAAAAAAATTCAGAAACAGCAATGCAAGTGTGTATTTGAGGTAGGGCTGCTGGAAGATATGCAGGAAGCTGCCTTTAAGAGGCCGGCCGGAATCCCTAGCCAGCCCTGCCTGCTGCTCCTGCCACATCGGCGACTCCGGAACGCTCTTTTGGATCCAGAATGTGATTGCCGCAGGAATGATGCCGACAAAAAACACCATCCGCCAGTTGGAATATTGCAGGACGATTCCGGCCACGAGTGCGGCCAGTGCGTAGCCGATCGCCCAAGAGCTTTGCACGATCGCGATAGCCTTGGCGCGAAGCTCCGTAGGCCACGTCTCAGCGACGAGTGATGCTCCAGTGTTCCATTCCCCTCCCATGCCAAGGCCAAGAATGAACCGGAAAATCGCCAGCATTAGGATGGAAGTGGAAAGCCCGGAGGCAAACGAACAGACAGAATACGTGAGTATGCTCAGCATGAGTGCTCGCTTGCGGCCGATGCGGTCTGCCAGGAATCCGAACGCAACGCCGCCAATGCCGGATGCGAGCAAAGTTAGCGTATTCAGCAGACCAGCAGTACCCTTGCTCATGCCGAGGTCCCGCATCACATGCGTGAGCACCAGCGCGTACAGCATGGCGTCAAAGGCGTCGAGCATCCAGCCGAGTGCGGCGGCAAGCAAGGTCCGCCGTTGCGCGGAGGTGATTTGCCGGAAGCCAGTGTTGGGAGTGGCCATCCGAGGGATTGTCAATTTTCAGCTGGGAATTGGCAAACAAAAACAACCAGAATCATTGCAAAAAGGGTGGATGGTTTCTGCTACCCCAACAGTCGGAAGTAGCGTGTGGATTTCTTTACGTCTTTGCCGATCTGAATTTTCAGATCCTCAATGGTCGGGAACTTGATTTCGTCGCGCAAACGCTGAAGAAAATGGATTTCGATTTCCGTATCGGGAGCAAGTGCAATCGGGTGAAAGTTCAGAAGATGGGTTTCGATGGCGAATGAGTCGGCTCCGAATGTAGGACGATTCCCGACATTTGTGACCGAATCGAAGCACTCCCCTCCCACACGCGTACGAGTGATGTAGACGCCGTCGTTAGGAACGAGCTCCTCGTAGCGGCTCAGGTTGATCGTGGGTACGGTGTATTTGGAACCGAATCCGCGACCCCGGCCCGGTGTCGACAAGACGCTGAAGGGACGACAAAGCAAGTGACGCGCGCGGCTGACGCGTCCCGCCTGAATGAGCTTTCGAATATGGCTGCTGGAGACGGACTCGCCGCGCAGGGTCATCTCCGAGAAAACCCGAACTTCAAATCCCAGTTCGCGCCCGAACTGGGTCAACATGTCCACGTTGCCGGCTGCCTTATGCCCGAAATGGAAGTTGTATCCCTCGTAAACCTCCAGGGCACGTAAGCGTTTCTTGAGAACCTCGTGAGCAAATTCGTGGGGCGTCATCAGCGACAAATCCCGGGTGAAGGGAAGTAGCAACACCCCATCGAGTTCTGTCGTCTCCAGCAGTCGAATTTTTTCGCCTACAGGTGTGATCAACTTCAGGCCGGAATCCGGCCGGAGAATGCGAATCGGATGTGGCTCAAACGTAACCGCCACAGCCTTGGCATTGTGTTTCCGCGCGCTGGCCACCATATCTCGAAGCACCGCCCGGTGCGCGCGGTGCACGCCATCAAAGTTGCCGACGCTCACTATGGTAGGCCCGAAATCAGCAGGGACTTCATCCAGTTTGCGAAATACGTGCATGTCTTTCTCTTGCCAGAATGCGTGTTCTGCAGACCTATATCTCGAAATTTAGTTTTAGTCCGTCGTACGACAAGCGCACGTTCGACGGCAGTGCAGCATTTGTTTCTTCATGCGGCAAATCGTGACAAATGTGCGTAAAGAAAGTCCGTTTCGGCTTTAGTTGTTCGACGATCTTCAGCGAATTGTTGACGGTAGAATGCGTCGGGTGCGGCTTATGCCGAAGCGCGTCCAGAAACAAAATATCCAGATTGTGCAACTTTGGCAGGGAACTGGCCGGAATCTCGCTGAAGTCCGTCAGATACGCGGCGGAGCCAAACCGATACCCCACGATTTCCGCATCTCCGTGCATGATTGGGATCGGCTCAAAGCGTGCGCCGAACAGCTCGAGCGGCCCCTCGAGAGTTTTCATTTCGACCTTCGCAATCCCGCCGTACTTGTAGTTGTCTTCAAAAATGTAACGGAATATCTGCTTCATGGTGTCGGCAGCGTCCGCACGGGCGTAAAGTGGAATGCGGCCGTTCCTATGAAAAGTCAGAGGGCGCAGGTCGTCGAGACCGAGAATGTGGTCTGCGTGGCCGTGAGTGTAAAGTACCGCATCGAGTCGCGAAATCTGTTCCCGAATAGCCTGTTCTCGAAAGTCGGGCGTCGTATCGATGAGGACGTTCTTGCCCTCATACTGCACGAGGATAGAGGGACGCGTCCGGCGATCATGTGGGTCGCTCGAATGGCAAACCGCGCAATCGCACCCGATCGTAGGCACACCCATGGACGTGCCACTTCCCAGAACGGTAAGGATAGCTTTCATTCCTAATCAGTACCTGTGTTCTGGACTGGTGTCTGTGGCGGGCGGGCGAGAGAGTTGGTCACTTCCACGTAAGCCATGCGTAGTTCGTAGAGACAGTTTTGCAGGAAATTCTGTTCGACCGGTGTGAGGTTCCCCTTGGTTTTTTCCCCCAGTAGCCCCAGTGTGTCGATGGTCTGGCGGGCACCGATGAGATCGACTCGGGGCGGTGCGCCTTCCTCCCGCATCAGTCCCAATTGAAGCATCGCGGTCATATACAACGACGCCATGAACCGCTCGAACGTCATCTCCAGATCTTTGGCGGACTGTCCGCTAAGCTCGACCCGTGTGTCGAGATCCTTCGAAGACCTCTTGTAGGCTTCCGCTTGTTGTTGCTGCTCATGAGCAGTAGGGGGCTCCGGGATCGGGCCGCGATCGTCAATTTCGCCTCCGAGATCGTTTTGCCCAGCTGTCGAGGTCGTTTGTTGTGGCGTAGCCGCTGCCTCGGATGTCGACTCCTCGGCCTCTTTCCGCAGATCTCCGTCGGAGGTAAACAATCGTCGGTCCGTCACAGTAAACCCTTCTTGTTTTTTTTCTGGCATAGATCTCCTTCAGCTGAACGCCTCTTTAAACGGCAGCGTGGCAACTTCCAGTTGGGCATCATCGGCGACCACCTTGATTCCGGGGTTCCCGAACTCGCGACGCACATATCCAAGCGCAAGAGTCATGTTACCGCGCGGTGCGGGAACTGTAGCAACGCTCGTGATGTCCCCTACTTCCTTGCCATCGATCTGAATCTTGGCCCCCGCGCGAGCGAGGCCTTGCAGCACTTTGAATCCGGTGAACTTTCGGTGAACGTTGCCGCGTGAACGGATACGTTCCACAATTTCTTGGCCAATGTAACAGCCCTTACTGAAATGCAGGGCTCGCGTCTGATCCGTTTCTTGCGGCAGATCGCGATCGCGGATGTCCTGCCCATAGCGGGGAATGCCCGACGCAATGCGCAACCACTCCAAGGCAACATCTCTAACTGATACCGCCCCAGCTTCGATCAAAGCCCGCATCAGGGGCGAAGTGTTTGCCGGTCTACACTCGATCTCGTAACTTTCGACCGCCGCATTGTCACTACGTGTGATGGTAAGCTGCGCGTCCCGCCACACAACGTCGACAAACTGCAGACTCTTAAGCTCGTCGAAGACAACATCTACGTTGTGCAATACTCGCCTTGCGCCTGGTCCTGCCAAACCAAGGACCCTCGTCCTGTCACTCCGGTCTTCGAATTCAACATCATCCATGATGATGAAGTGATCGAAGATGCCCAGCATCTTTTGCACCTGCGACCGGTCGGTATCGACTAGGAGACAATCGCCGCGATTGTAGATATAGAGATCGGCCTGTGGATGTCCCTGCGGGTTGAGAAGAAACCCGTAAACTCCATCGCCAACAGCGAGATCGCGCACATTGTTAGTGACCATGCCGTTCATCCATCGAACGCGGTCAACACCCGTAAGAGCTATTCGCCCTCGATCGAGCTCGTACGTGCCACAACCGGTAATCATGGCGCGAAAATCGTCTGCAACATTGCCCCTATCGGCCACGGTACTGGGGGAGATATTCGCCATCGCAATCAATAATTATATAGCGTGGGAGCAGAGCCGGTTTCCGTGGCCGCAACCCGCTGTGTTACTTTGCATCGGTGAACTCGAAGAAGAAAATAGCTGTTCTTCCCGGCGATGGTATTGGGCGCGAAGTCATTCCTCAGGCAGTAAATGTTCTCAAAGCCTCCGGCGCAGACGTGGAATTTACAGAATTCGATTGGGGCGCAGATCGTTATCTCCGCGATGGCGTCACGGTTCCCCAGGGTGGCTTTGCCACCTTGGGCGACGGCTTTGATGCCATTCTTCTCGGTGCCTTCGGCGACCCTCGTGTGAAAACCAACATTCATGCTAAGGAAATCCTCTTGGGCATGCGCTTCAAGATGGATCTCTACGCGAATGTGCGGCCGGTTCGATTAATGGACGCGGAACTGTGCCCCCTGAAGGGAATCGAGCCCAAAGACATCGATTTTACGGTTATACGTGAGAACACTGAGGGCGTTTACACCGATGCCGGAGGGGTCTTCAAAGAAGGGACTGCCGACGAAATCGCGACTCAGGAGGACATCAACACTCGCAAAGGTGTAGAACGAATCCTCCGCTTCGCCTTCGAGTATTGCCGTAACAACAAGAAGCAGGATGGCTCGCCTCGTCGCAAGGTTCTCATGTGCGACAAGTCAAATGCGATGACTCATGCTGGCGGCCTGTGGCAACGAACCTTCAAGCAGGTTGCCCAGGAACATCCCCACATCACAAGCGAACACATGTACGTGGATGCGTTATGCATGCAAATGGTGCGTGATCCGCGCCAGTTCGACGTAATTGTCACCAACAACATGTTCGGAGACATCGTTACGGATCTGGCCGCTGGACTCCAGGGCGGACTCGGGATGGCGGCCAGTGGGAATATCCACCCGGGTAAAACTTCGATGTTCGAGCCGGTACATGGATCAGCGCCGCCGATTGCAGGAAAGAACATCGCCAACCCTTTTGGCGCCATCTTGACGGGAGCTATGCTGCTCGCGCACTTGGGATTGCAGCGTGAGGCCGACAAGATCGAGAACGCCGTGTTGGACGCAGCTCGCCAAAAGAAATCCACTGTGGATGTGGGCGGAAATCTCGGAACCCGGGAATCTGGGGAGTGGGTCACGAACAAGGTGGCAGGCAGCTGAAAGCGTTGTTGTCGGAAGCTTAATTCAACTGGGCGCGCATGCGACGAATCCCCGCCAGCGCCGCTGTGTAACGGTGGTCGATCGCATAGGCCTTCACATAACATTCTCGAGCTCTCAGCCAATCATTCTTATGCTCGTAAACGCGTCCTAAATTGAAATGGGGATAGCACCGGGCATCATAGCGTTTCGCTTCAATCGCCCGTTCAAACCAAGGAATGGCTTCGTCCCATTTTCCTTTTTCAATCAGGTAAGCTCCGATATCGTTGTAAGGATTGCCGAACTCCGGATCCAGCTTGATCGCCTGGAAGCATTCGAACATGGCTCGGTCATAATCGCCCATGAATGAATAGGCCCAACCTCGGAAGGTGTAGGCTTCTGGAGTGGGATAGGCCACGATGGAACGGCTATAAAAGTCGAGCGCTTGCTCATAGTCGCCATTAGACTGGGCTTCGAATCCCTTACGAAAGCATTCGGCGGCGGTTTCGAGAGGATCGTCAGTCGACATAAACGAATCCTATGCTTGGGTTGAAGAGATTGTACCTAATTTTCCGATGGTCGTTTCGCACGTTTTTAGTGACTTGGTTGGTGGCTTCGGTTGCCTGGACACAGGTGCAGGATTCTCCGCCTGCTCAGAACCCGCCATCCAACCACCCTCGGCAGACTGCTCCTTCGTCGGCAACTCAAGAGCCCACCGAGCCCAAGATCTCGGCCAAAGAGACCGAGGAACTCTTCCGTTCCATAGACGATATCCTGAGGTTTTCCAGCCAAGATTCCGGCCTTCCCATCAAGGCCGAGGTCAAACGGAAGCTGGCCAGTCGGGACGAGGTTGTCTCGTATTTACAAAAGCATATGTCCGAGGACGAAGATGCGCAGCGATTGCAGCGGTCCGAGTTGGTATTAAAGAAATTTGGCCTGATACCGCGCGACTTTGATCTTCAAAAATATCTGGTGGCAATACTGCGCGAACAAGTTGCCGGCTACTACGACCCCAAGGCCAAAGTCGTGAACCTGCTGGACTGGGTCGATACAGAGCAGCAGAAGCCGGTCATGGCGCACGAGCTCACGCATGCTTTGCAGGACCAATCTTTCGGTCTGGAAGACTGGATGCGCGCCGGTGCGGCCGATCTGGCCGACAAGCGCAACGAGGTAACGCCGGAAGACATAGAAAACGACGAGGTCAGTACGGCTCGTCAGGCTGTTGTGGAAGGCCAGGCGATGGTGGTGCTGATTGACTACATGCTCGAGCCAACCGGGCAGTCCCTACTCGAATCACCGCAGATTGCCGAAGCGCTGAAGCAAGGGATGTTGGTTGGTACGGCGGATTCGCCACAATTTATCGGAGCTCCTGTATACCTGAAGGAGGCACTTGTTTTCCCTTACCGCTACGGCTTGGATTTTGAGGCGGCACTTCTCAAGCAGGGAGGCAAAGAAAAGGCTTTTGCTGGAGTGTTCAAGAATCCGCCGCGTAGCACGCGCGAAATCATGGAGCCTGAGACGTATCTAGACGGAGAGCATCTGAAAGCCATGCCGCTCCCCGACTTTAACAAGGTCTTCAAGGGTCATGAGCTTTTTGATATCGGCGCGGTGGGAGAGTTCGACGTTGCTATGCTCGTGGACCAGTTTGCCGGAACCGAGACCTCCAACGAAATGTACCCGCACTGGCGCGGCGGATACTACTACGCGGTCAAGACTAAGGGCGATCCCGCGGCACCCCTTGGCCTTGTGTATGCGTCACGATGGGCTGACCCGGGGACTGCCGCACAATTTGCGGCGATCTATGCCAAATCACTGAACGAGCGCTACAAGAGGGCGCGTCAGGTTGAGGACGGTAAGAGTCTTCCGATTAATCTCAAGGCGGTTCAGAGCCTGACCGGTCAGCACACCTGGCTAACGGAAGAGGGGCTTGTCGTTATTATTGTTCGCGATGACACGGTGCTGGTAAGTGAGAGCCTCGATGAACCTACGACTAAGAAGTTGGAAGAGGCGGTGTTCAAGAAATAGATTGAGCTCACTTCTTGCTTGTCCCCGCCCCCGCCTTTCCTGAGACTGTCGCTAGAAACTTTTCAACTGGGGCTTTCACCGTTAGTTGCTTCTCATCCCGTTCTAGGGTTAGCAGACGTGTTTCGCCGGCAGTACCACCCAATAATGACCATGCCTGGCCCATTGTGCCCCCGGCAACGTCAACGCCGTCGATCTTAACTAGCTTATCTCCGGCCTTTGCATCGGGTACGGATGACTGCCCTTCATACTCGGCGACACCGGCGATGGTGTATCGCTCGTCAGGTTCCGGTCGAAGGATCAGCCCAACGACCTCCATTGCAGCAGTTTCACTCTTTGCCATGCGGTCAAAGTATGCAGTCGAGTGTGCATAGTCGATCCCCACGCGGTATCTGAGAAAAGCATTTGCTCCCAGAAATCCTATCGTCGAAATACCGGCCCTTTTTCGATACCAATCGATTGACGATTCTGAAAGCGATTCCATGCCGACTTGGGAGAGCGTCAGTGAACCATACCTGAGTTGATCAATACGCAGCAGTTGCGCGTGGATTTCGTCGTTCGTGCCCCACATGTTGGCTGCTCCAACTGCACCCGTCATCTGCGGCCATTCCGGATGTAGTGACGCAAGCTTGGCAAGAACATCGCTCGCCAGAAAGCTGTAGCTGGCCCCAAAATCAAGGGCGAGATTGCCCTTTACCCCGCCAATGTCAGTGGCAATCTGAACCAGTCCGTTCTCTGAATTGAGTTGCGTCTGCGCCGTCGTTCCAGCGAAGTGGATGCTGCCCGGAAGACCGATGGTGAATTCGCGGTTGGGATAATCAACCAACACGTCGTAGTGGCGCAGTAACTTAGATGGGAGGTTGATCTCCGCGCTCATGCCCGGGCCGATAGCCGTTCGATCGACCACCACTTTCATTTCCTTGATACCGGAAGGACGGATCGCCAGGGTTCCAATGCGGATCTCCTGTGGTGGTGCTGCAGTCTGTATCTTAAGGCCATTCTCGTCCTTCACTTCGCCACTCATCGTCAAGCCGAGTTTCTTCGCCATGCGTTCGGTAATCCACATTTCGGGATTGCCGTTATCAACCCACGTGCGAACACGCGTTGTGGAACCATCCGGCATCGGAACACGAACGTCGATGATGATGCGATTGTGGTCGAGCGTTACCGGAACAGTTACGGATGTCTGTGCAATGGCGGTAATGGCCAGCGTGCAAAGCGCGAGCAGGAGCTTCATGCTCCATATTGTAGTGTGTCGGGTTGTATAATCGCCGTTTCCACTACGCGCAATACGCCAATAAGGAGAGCGCTTGTCACAGGCAGATATCGGAATCATTGGGGGCAGTGGTCTCTACGCCATGCCCGGTTTGACCGACATCAGAGAAATACAGCAGAAGACACCCTTTGGCGATCCGTCTGACGCCTATGTCCTGGGAACGCTTGCGGGCCGCAAAGTGGCATTTCTCGCACGCCACGCCCGTGGCCATCGCTTGCTGCCATCTGAACTGAATTTTCGGGCGAATATCTACGGCTTCAAGCAGCTCGGCGTCGATCGAATACTTTCCATCTCCGCGGTTGGTTCGCTCAAAGAAGAACATAAGCCGCTGGAGTTCGTGATTCCGGACCAGTTTTTTGATCGCACTCGTCATCGCGTGGACACCTTTTTTGGCGATGGCGTTGTCGCACACATCGCATTTGCCGACCCGATATGTTCGGAACTATCTCAGTCAGTCGAGGCGGCTTGCCGAAAAGCCGGCGTTACGGTCAAGCGTGGCGGGACATACATGTGTATGGAAGGTCCGCAATTTTCGACGAAGGCTGAATCAAACGTTTATCGCGGCTTGGGAATGGATGTCATTGGCATGACCAACTTGCAGGAGGCAAAGCTCGCTCGTGAAGCCGAGATGTGCTACGTCACTATCGCCATGGTTACCGATTATGACTGCTGGCATCCCCATCACGATTCTGTGACAGTGGATCAGATAGTGGCAGTATTGTTGAAGAATGCTGAGAATGCCTGCAACGTGGTGCGCGAAGCAGTCGCGGCAATGCCAGGCAGTCGCAGCTGTAAGTGCGGATCTGCCCTCGCGCACGCAATTCTGACCGACCGCGACAAGATCCCACCAAAAACGAAGGAGAAGCTTAGTTTGATCCTCGACAAATACCTTTGCACGAAAGCGAACGGATGAGCATCGTCGTGGTCGGTTCGGTCGCATTCGACAACATAACATCACCTTCCGGCAGCGTCGAAAATGTCTTAGGCGGCTCTGGTTCGTTTTTCGCATTGGCGGCCAGTTACTTCACCAATGTTCGCGTAGTTGCAGTAGTGGGCGAAGATTTCACAGCGGAGCACGAAAAGGTGCTGACCGCGCGAGGGATCGATACCCGAGGCATTGAACATGCCAAGGGCAAGACTTTTCGTTGGGGCGGTCACTACCAGGACAATCTCAATGAGGCCAAGACCGACTTTACAGAGTTGAACGTCTTCGAGAGTTTCCAACCACATATTCCCGAGGAGTACATGGATTCGGAATTCCTCTTCTTGGGGAATATCCATCCCGCGCTTCAGGCAGCCGTTCGCTTGGAAATGGATAAGGTGCGTCTGACCGGCGGCGATACCATGAATTATTGGATCAATTCCGCTCGCCAGGAACTGCTGGAGACTTTGCGTTTAGTCAACGTCCTCCTCATCAACGACGCCGAGGCAAAGATGATTGCAGGTGATGCCAGCTTGCCCCGGGCCGCACGGAAGATCTTGGCGATGGGCCCACAGGCTCTTGTAACCAAGCACGGTGAATATGGCGCCACAATTTTCTTTCGCGAAGGTGCGTTCGGTATAGGGAGCCATCCTTTTCGCGCTCCGGCGCTCCCCATCGAGGAGGTAAAGGATCCGACTGGCGCAGGAGATTCGTTTGCCGGTGGCTTCATGGGTTACATTGCGTCGCAGGGGGCGTTGAACCGTGAGGTCCTGAAACGCGCTTTGTTCTATGGTGGAGTGATGGGCTCCTTCACAGTCGAGCGTTTTGGCACGGAACGACTGCAGCAGTTATCCCGTGCCGAAATCGATGCCCGCTTCCAGCTGTTTCGTGAACTGACGCACCTTGACTGATGAGCTTCCACATGCGCTGGGACATCGAGGTCGCGTGGGTTGCATCCTTAACAGCACTCGTCTCGGTATTTTCCTTTCTTCTTTACTGGCGTGATGGATCTCTGCTGCTCTATGGAGACGCCGTCGCGCACATCAATATCGCTCGGCGTGTTTTCGACTCCCGTACGCCCGGCCCGCTCCAACTCGGCACTGTATGGCTGCCCCTGCCGCACCTCGCGATGATGCCGTTTCTGGTGACGAATTGGACTTGGCAAACGGGGGTGGGAGGCTCAATCCCGTCGCTCATAGCCTTCGTGTTCGGCGCGATTGGTATTTTTCGCCTCGTTCGAGCTTCGCTGAACTGGCGTTCCCAACCCGAGCCCATGGCTCGGTTGGCGGCATGGTTGGGCGTCATCATTTACAGCGCAAATCCTAATCTCATCTACTTGCAGACGACGGCAATGACGGAACCCTTGTACCTTGCTTGTTTCATTTGGGCCATAGTCCATTTGAACGAATTTGCGCAGACGAGCGCTCTGCGTGATGCACGTGAATACCCTGAAGCAGCTTCGTCGCTCTGTAAGTGTGGACTCTGCGTCGCAGCGGCTTGCCTCACCCGGTATGACGGCTGGTTTCTTGCGGCATGTGTAATGGTTTTCGCCGTCATAACGATCATTCGGGGCGGCCGCAGCCAATTCTTAAGCAGGGAATGGAAGAAGCTGGTTCTTGCAGCGGCTCTTGTTCCAACCCTCTGGCTCGGCTACAACGCTATCATCTATCGGAATCCGCTGGAGTTTGCCAATGGTCCCTACTCTGCAAAGGCGATTGAGCAGAGGTCAGCTAACACTGGGACAGTCGTCCACCCCGGATCAAACGATCTAGTTGTCTCTGGAAGTTACTTTCTGAAAGCGGCGGAGGCCAACCTCGCCGTCGGCGGAATCCAAAAACTGTGGGTCCTACTCGCGCTGGCCGGAACGGCCCTGGCGCTAGTTTTCTATTCGCGCTTTTGGCCCCTACTGCTTCTCTGGCTGCCGTTACCTTTTTACGCGCTTTCCGTCGCCTATGGCGGCGTTCCGATTTTCATTCCCGATTGGTGGCCGTTCTCTTTCTACAACGTTCGTTATGGATTGCAACTGTTGCCTGCTTTCGCGGTATTCGTGGCGTTGCTCCCGTATTACCTTTCCGAGTTCGCGAAAAAAAGGATAGCGACTGTTGTTGTCGCGCTATCGGCGGTTGTTTTCGTAAGTCTGTGTTACTGGCAAGTCTGGCGCATACAGCCTATTTGTTTTCGGGAAGCCTGGGTCAATTCTCGAACCAGAAATGCCTTGGAGCGAGAGCTTGCCGGAACATTGGGCAAGTTACCTCGCGACGCCACACTGCTCATGTACTTGGGCGATCACGTGGGCGCCGTACAGCGAGCAGGGATCCCACTACACTCTGTCATCTACGAAGGAAATCACCGAACTTGGAAACAGCCATCCGACCCGGAAGGATTGTGGGAGAAGGCCTTAGCAGATCCATCGTCATTCGCTGATTATGTCGTCGCGATCGATGGCGATCCCGTGGCGAACGCCGTGCTGCAGCACTCCTTGGTTCCCATTGCTGAAATTCACGCGACTGGACAGCCTTCCGCCATTGTTTACAGCACTCGCCGTCCTACTCCGAGGTAATCATCCGGTTAACCAGCGCTGCTGGGGCACCAATCTCCGGGTGTTAAAATCCAGCCACTCCACCATCATGGCAAGCTTAGGCGAGTTCGTCATGTTTAGCCGGGAACCTACCGAAGTGCTATTGGTTTCCGCGATCCGCCTGACGGTCGCTGCCATCCTTGGCGGTCTGGTTGGCTTAGAACGGCAGCTTAAGCGTCGCTCGGCAGGGTTGCGCACGAACATGCTCATGTGTATCGGCGCAGCGATGTTCACTATCCTTTCCAATCTGCTTTCAGAAGGAGGGGATCACACCCGCATCGCGGCGCAGATCATCACGGGAATTGGATTCATTGGTGCGGGCTCTATTCTTCATCCGAAGGGAGAGCTCGTTGCCGGCCTGACGACTGCGGCAACCTTGTTTGTCGTTGCCTCGATCGGAATGGCTGCGGGTGGAGGCTTTTACCTGACTGCGACATTTGCGACGGTGATTGTCCTGCTCGCCCTTTTCTTGCTGGGCAGAGCGGAAAACCGACTGAACCTGACGAGTAGTCGCCTTGTCTACGAGATAAGCGGCCAAGCGAGCGACGAGGACCTGCAATGCGAGGTCAATCACATTCTGGAGCCCTGGCACCAATTTCCCGATAATTGGAAATCCGCACGCACTCCGCAACATCTGCGAGCCCAATTCGAGCTTCGCGGAACCTTCCGGGACCATCAGGACTTTCTGAACGCACTGCGTCGGTCTACTCTGTTCCAGTCAGTTTCTGTGCTCTCGCGTATTGGAGAGCAGGAATGAGCCTTCGCGCCTCCGTTAAACCATTCGTTAAGGCCACTGCCTGCGGGAACGACTTCCTCATCATCGATGGCATCCATGCTCCGAGGGATCTCGGGGATTATTGTCGTCGTATCTGCGACCGCAACAATGGGGTAGGGGCCGACGGAGTGGAATGGCTTTACATGACGAATGACGCTGATGTTTACGCCAAACTGATAAACGCGGACGGATCAGAGGCTGAAATCTCGGGCAATGGCACGCGATGCGTCGCAGCTTACCTCTGCAGCGAACAGGCGCGTGAAAAAGTGGTCATAAAGACTGATGCCGGCCTCAAGACCTGCACGTTGATCTCGATCAGCGACACTCAGTACGAATTTGAAGTGGCCATGGGCAAGCCCCGGGTCGAGCCAGAGCTGTACCTCAAGCTTTCAGCGCAGGAAGTTCGAGGAACTCCTGTTTCCATCGGCAATCCGCACTATGTGATCTTTGTCGATGAATTCGTTCCCGGCTGGCAGGAGTTTGCGCGGGAGGTAGGATCGCGTTGTGAATTTCCTCATGGAGTGAATCTCGAACTCGTGCGAATCCGTAGCAAAAATGAAATTGAAAGCCGCTTCTACGAACGTGGCGTTGGAGAGACTCGCTCTTCCGGGACAGGTTCGTGCGCATCTGCTGTTGCGGCGATTGCCGACAAGCGCGCCGTCTCCCCTGTGAAAGTCCATGCGCCTGGCGGCACCCAGTCTGTCCGCTGGGAAGATCAGGTCTATCTCCGCGGCCCAGCGCAGATTGTTTGCCGCGGAGAATACTACGTTGCAGGATTGTGATGCCAACCAATCGTACCCATCCACCTGCACTGAGAAAGGGAGACTCCATAGGGATTGTCGCGCCTGCCAGCAGCATCAAGCGTGATCTTTTGGAATCTGGGTGTGACGCGCTGCGAAAGTTGGGATACAAACCGTTGTATCAGGAATCGGCCTTGGAGCAAGATCTCTACTTCGCCGGATCCGTGCAACGACGCGCCCGCGAACTCGAAGAAATGTTTCTGCGTGATGAAGTTCGCGCTATCGTTTGCGCGCGTGGAGGGTACGGGACAAACTATTTGCTATCGGCCCTTGACTTGAAGAAGATCGCCGCTCACCCAAAGATTTTCGTTGGCTATAGCGACGTCACTACTCTCCTGACGTGGTTTTCCGATGCAACAGGCTTGATCACTTTCCATGGTCCGATGATCACTAAGGATTTTGCAATGGCGGACGGAGTGGACTTGGAGTCCTGGGAAGCCGCGCTTCAGGCGAAACCCAATTGGACTGTACGTCAGGATTCCGGGATCCATGCTCTGTGCAAAGGGTCGGCGGAAGGCACGCTTTACGGAGGATGCCTGTCCATGTTGGCCGCTTCCTTAGGCACTCCTTACGAAATCCGGGTTCAGGATGCCATCCTGTTCATCGAGGACGTCGCAGCGAAGCCTTTCCAGATCGACCGAATGCTGATGCAGTTGAAGCTTGCTGGAAAGTTTAATCGAGTGCGAGGCATCGTCTTCGGCGAGATGATCGACTGCGTTCAGCACAAAGATCAGGGATACACATTGGAGGAGGTTATCCTTCGTGTCGTAGGCGACTTGGGAGTTCCAATCGCCTACGGCCTGAGATCGGGGCATGTTTCCCGAGGAAACATAACTCTACCTATCGGTGTTCGCGCCAGGCTCCAAGTAGATGGCAATGCCGCGAGGCTAGAAATACTAGAGCCAGCGACCGGGGAGTAAATCCTTTTCATGATTGAAGGAAAACATGTTCATCTAATTGGAATCTGCGGAACGGCGATGGCCTCTCTTGCCGGAATGCTAAAGGCACGTGGATTCCGGGTCACTGGATCAGATGCGGCTGCGTATCCGCCAATGTCTGAGTTCCTATCATCTCTTGACATTCCAGTGTCCCCGTGGGATCCCCTCAATCTCGAACCACGGCCTGACCTGGTTGTCGTGGGCAACGCCATCTCGCGTGGAAATATTGAGCTTGAGCACGTGCTCGATACGCGAATTCCATTTCAATCACTCCCACAGGTTCTTCATGATGAGTTCCTCGTTGGAAAAGAAGTGCTGGTTGTCGCGGGTACACACGGTAAGACGACGACCACCTCCATGCTCGCGTGGATATTTCACGCCGCAGGATTGCAACCTTCCTTCTTGATAGGCGGCATCGCGGAGAATTTCGGCAGCAGCTTCCAGTTGGGGCAGGGCAAGCACTTCATCCTCGAAGGCGACGAGTACGACACAGCCTTCTTTGATAAAGGTCCGAAGTTTCTGCATTACTTTCCGGATGCTGTCATCCTTACCTCAGTTGAATTCGACCATGCGGATATTTACAAAGACCTCGATGCGGTCGAGACCGCATTCAAGCGTCTAGTCAACCTGGTGCCCAGACGCGGCTGCATTGTCGCCTTCGATCACGGAGAGAGCTTGGCGCGCTGTGTTAGCGGAGCCTTTTGTCCGGTGGAAAAGTACGGTAGCAGCGATAGCGCGACCTGGCAAGTCAAGAATCTGAAGATGGAGCCGACCCGTACCCGCTGGTCCATAGCTCGTAATGGGGAGGCATGGGTCGACTTCGAGTTTCCACTTGGCGGGGAGTACAACGTGTGGAATGCCACTGCCGCCGCGGCTTTGGCTTTCCATTGCGGCATTTCAGGAGATGTCATTCGTGCCGCGCTAAAGACATTCAAGAGCGTCAAGCGGCGTCTGGAGGTGCGCGCCGAGGTAGCGGGCATCACGATCATCGATGACTTTGCCCACCACCCAACGGCGATTGCAGGCACACTGACTGCGCTGCGCTCCCGATATCCAGGCTCTCGGCTATGGGCGATTCTCGAGCCGCGATCCAACACACTCCGGCGTAATGTTTTCCAGAATGACCTGGCTCGCAGCTTGGCCCTGGCTGACGAAGTTGTGCTTGCCAATGTCTTTAGGTCAGATGCGATACCCGAGCATGAGCGACTCGATATCCCGGTCGTAGTCGACGCTATTCAACAGCAAGGACGCCGCGCCCGGGTTGTGCCTGAGGTGGACGGCATCGTCCAGTTGATAGCTCCTGAGATGCGGTCCGGGGACGTCGTTGCAATCTTGTCGAACGGTGGTTTTGGCGGAATCTACGAGAAATTGCCCGCACGGCTGCGCGCCTTGCACGGGGCAAGCGTTAGCGCTGGGTGAGAGTCTCTCGATGATTGTGTACCCGCTGCTTCCAATTGCTGTTTACGACCAGAGTCCCGCTTCTCCGTTCGTGCTTTCGTAAATTCAGAGCCTTCGTTTATTCTGCCTGTGGCTCGGGCGTATGAAGAATCACTCAAAATCAATCAGCGCTGCAGGGGAGAGCTGTTACTTATGCAGTCGAGGCATTGCTTTTGCTACTCTGCTGTTGCTGGTTGGCGTTGCCTGCAGTCGTGTTTGGGCGGATTCCACACCAACCGTCCGCTATACGCTCTCGCTTGCCCACGCAGCCACACATCAGCTAGACGTTAGAGTCAGCATTCCTCCAGGTGTGAACGAACGCGAGATGCAGCTTCCTGTATGGAACGCGCTCTACCAGGTTCGGGACTTCGCACAGTACATCAATTGGGTGAAGGCCACAAATAACGCTGGCCATGTGCTCGATGTACAGAAGAGCGATAAGAGCCAGTGGGTTATTCGCGGAGCGGCCGATGGCGCCGAAGTAGAATACGAGATTTTTACCGACCAACCTGGGCCTTACGATGCTCAGCTCAATCTCAACCACGCCTTTTTCAATCTCGCTGAAGTATTAATGTATCCAATTGATGCACGTGGTGCTGCCGTCCGATTGCGATTCACTGACATTCCGTCCAACTGGCGTATCGCAACTACATTGTCAAAGGACGGCGAGGGCTATGCCGCCCGAAATTATGACGCCTTGGTCGATTCGCCCGTGGAATTGGGTTTGTTTGAGGAATCCGATTTCGCTGCAGGTGCCGGCCACTATCGCGTCGTTGTCGATGCTGATCGCGCCGACTACGACATGCAGAAACTTGTCAGCATGATTCGTCGCATCGTTACTGCGGGAACGGAATGGATGAATGACTGTCCATTCGACACGTACATGTTCCTGTACCATTTTCCTCGCGAAGCCAGCTTTGGTGGAATGGAGCATGCCAATTCCACGGCGATCAGTCTCAATGCCCAGGCCGTCAAGGATGATGTGCAACGATTATCTGATGTCAGCGCGCACGAATTTTTTCACGCTTGGAACGTCAAGAGAATCCGACCGCGAACACTCGAGCCTGTGGATTACACGAAAGAAAACTATACGCGAGCTCTCTGGTTCAGTGAAGGAGTGACAAGTACGGTGCAAGATATTCTTCTCCTGCGGGCCAATTTGCTGGATGAGCGCAGATTCTTGGATCGGCTTGCGGACCAAATTCAAACGCTCGAAGGCCGTCCGGCACACCGTACTCAGTCTGCCGAGCAGTCGAGTCTTGAGGCATGGCTTGAGAAGTATTCGTACTATCGCCTGCCCCAACGCAGCATTTCCTACTACAACAAGGGAGACTTGCTGGGCGTACTTCTCGATTTAGAGTTGCGAGACAAGACCCACGGTACCGTCAGCCTGCGTGAGCTGATGCAGTGGATGAACCAGAACTATGCCCGGGCGGGACGCTATTTTTCGGACTCCGAGGGTGTGCGCGAGGCAGCAGAAGCGGTCACGCATGCTGAGTTCAGCGGCTTCTTTGATAAGTATGTTGCCGGCACTGAGGAGATTCCATGGAACGACTTCTTCCAGACCGTGGGATTAACTCTCGCGAAGCAGACGATTACTGTAGCCGATCTTGGATTTCAGGCGGCACGAAGTTTTGATAAGCCGCCCCGCGTCACGCGTGTCGAGGTGAATAGCGAAGCAGAGCGTGCCGGACTTACCATGAACGAAACTCTGCTGGAGATTAATGGACACTTGGCGGACGCCGACTTTGAGTCGCACCTCAACGTGATCCAGCCGGGCGATACGGTTCGATTGAAAGTCCGGGGACTGCGTGGAGAACGCGAGCTGCACTGGAAGGTGGGCGGACGGCAGCAGATCGTCTATCAGTTAAAAGATTTGGATCACACGACCCGGGCGCAGAAGTCTCGCCGCGCCGCATGGCTTAAGGGCGAGGCCGAAGGAGCACCACAACAGTGATTCGCACGAGCCTCATGCTGTTGTTCTGGACGATGCTCCTGCCTGTCGCAGCATTCGTGTCTTTATGGACGATTGCAACAGACGACATTCGCCTGCTCTACAAGGTCGGTATGTGGGGTGCGTTCACCGGTGTTCGCCTCGCCGGCGTCAAGGTGCGCACGATTGGTTTAGAGAACCTGGATCCGCAACGGACATACATCTTCATGTCAAATCATGCCTCCAACATCGACCCGCCCCTGCTGCTACCTCTGATTCCGCGGCGCACGTCGGTGATGGCAAAGAAGGAACTCTTCAGCTACCCGATTCTCGGGAAGGTCATGACGTTAGGAGCCCTGGTGCCCGTGGATCGCGGAAACCGTGAAGCTGGGATCTCCGCAGTTCGAGCCGCGGCCGACGTCATCCGCCAGGGCGTCAACATGACCATCTACATCGAGGGAAAGCGTTCTTATGACGGCAAGCTGCTGCCTTTCAAGAAGGGGCCGTTCTATCTGGCGCAGGAGACGAGTGTACCCGTGGTGCCCGTTAGCATCGCGGGGACTCATGAGATCATGCCGAAGACTCGATTCGCGATCCACCCAGGACTTGTCACGGTTACATTTCACAAGCCTATAGAGCCTTCGGAGTTTGGCACCCGAGAATGTCTCATAAGAAGAGTGCGAGAAGAGATTAACCGCGGATTAGGAGAGCAATATCGCGAAACTGCCCTGCCCTTCGAGGAGTCCAAGAACGGCGAGAACAGTCAGAAAAGAATTGCTAGTGCAAGCAATTCTTCAGAACTAACGTCATAAGAGTTAAACTCAGTCTTTTTTCATCCTGACCGCCTTCACGATTTCCGGTAACCGATTGAGCAGCGCTGAGACCTTGAGCCATAACCTGTGGTCCATTGCAGGACTGCCGCTTACGATGGCTCCCGGCGCAATGTCACCTGCGACTCCGGTCTGCGGCGTGATGATCGCTCCGTCGCCGATGGTGCAGTGTCCTACTACCCCCGCCTGACCTGTCAGAATCACTCGGTTTCCCACATGCGTGGAACCGGCCAAGCCGACCTGCGCGGCCAGAAGGCAGTCTTCGCCGACGCTCGTGCCGTGACCAACCTGGACAAGGTTATCGATCTTCGTGCCTCTACCGATTGTGGTTTCCTCCAGACTAGCGCGATCTATACAGGAATTAGCCTGCACCTCGATGTCATCACCCAGCACCACGGCTCGCGGTTGCGAGATCTTTTCCCAGCGTCCCCTTTCATCTTTTGCGAAACCAAAGCCATCGGCGCCAATGACGACGCCGTTATGCAGAATCACATTGTTGCCGATTCGGCATCCTTCGCGCACAACTGCATGGGAATGCGCGAAGAAATTCTTACCGATCTGAGCGTCCCGATAAATCACAATGTGCGCCACCAGGACAGCGTTGGATCCGATTCTGACGTTTTCCTCGATCACAACGTAGGGTCCAATGTGTGATCCTGCACCAACACGAGCGGATGGGTGAATCACCGCCGTTGGATGGATCCCGGGTGCGTATTTATGTGGTGTGTGGAACAGATCAATCGCTTTCGCAAACGCGAGATATGGATTCTTGCTCCTCAGCATCGCGGTCGAAAGGGGAGGGAAGTCCTCGGCCACGATTACGGCGGATGCGTTCGTGGACTTTGCGGCTGCGGCATACTTGGGATTAGCAACGAAGGTAAGCTGTCCCGCCACAGCGTCCTTGACCCCGGCTATTCCACGGATTTCCGTATTCGGAGAACCATTCTCCAACTCGGCTCCCAGCGAAGTTGCGATCTCGCCTAGTTTCATGTTGTGGATTGTAATGGAGAGCCGCCGCTAGAAATGCCACATCATGGGTGCTAGATTCATAGAAATTATTCCGAGAAGGGAACGCGAAGAGAAAACTGTCGGGATAGTACGGCATTTTCAGTGTTCGGCCTGCTCTATCGCTCTTTCCAGTATGGGAATCCGATGTTCTTGGTCATAGAACCTTCTCGGTCCGTGGTCGGGCTGCGCTCCCGGTATTGCGTTCTCATCAAACGCGCTCAACGTGCCAAGTCGGTTCACATCGAAGCCTGTGGCATTAGTGAAGATTGGCTCATCAAATAGAGTTCCGGAGTTCGGATCCGCGAGTGCAAAAATGGAAAATGCTGCGCCATTCGCGAACGCAGTCGAGGAATAATCACCGACCATGAACCCGGCAAAAGTGTTCGGTAACCATGTAGGGGACATACTGCCGGCAATGACCACAGGAGGTGCCCACGTCACGCCGCCATCCTGTGACGAGATAAATCCGATACTCAGTGCACAATTCGCGGCGCAATTCGCCGTCGAGTAGAAGTAGTACGTCAGGCCAAGATGCGCTGACCCTCCTGAGGTCGCCGGATCGATTCCTAATCCTGGAATGAAGTGGTCGACCGTACTTGTTGCCGAATCGATAGGAATCCGCATCGGCGTTGTCCACGTGACTCCATCAATCGAAGTACTCAAGATCAAGTCGTTCGAAGAGCATCCTGTGCGGAAGCGGCAATCCTGCCAAACTACGTAGACAGCCCCGTCGCCATCGACGGCGGCTGCTGGCAGAGGAGAGGTCCTCAAGCTCCCCGCCACGACGTGGTCCGATATTGTCGAGATGGTCGTTGTGGAGCTCCAAGTCAAGCCGCCATCGGTGGAGCTAAAGGCAAGCATCTCGAGCCCTGTCCAAGATTCGATAGGCACGATGACAGTTCCATTCGGCTGAACTAGCGGTTGTCCACCGATGCCGCTGGCCAAATTAGCGGTGTTGCGTTCTGGGCCCCACGTGAGTCCTCCATCAGAAGACACACTCATCCAGATAATGCCACCTGCGCTGGGGTTATCCCACTCCACATAGCAATTTCCATAGAACGGACTGGTAGATGTGTTGTCGCAGGCAATCCAGTTCTTGTCGGCGTTATTGCTCTGATTCACAATGATTGGATCGCTCCAACCCAGCCCGCCGTCCAAAGAGCGACTCACAGCTACGCTGTCGGTGGCGGCGATGGGAAGGGTAGAGATCATCCAAACACCATGCTTTGCATCGTAAGCAACCGCCGGGTCTGAGATGGCGACATAGGTTCCGTTTGCGAAAGTTGTGGTTCCGGGCAAGAAACCGTTGCTCCAGCTAATGCCTCCATCATTAGAGGTGGCGAAACCGATGTCCGCGCCACCGCCTTCAAAGATCCGGCCCACCTGGAAAGCTGTAACAATCGTCGACCCAAATGCCGCAGTTCCAGCCTCAACCTCGGTCGCGTGCTGGCTTGTTGGATTCGTAAACGTATCGGTGCTCAGTTGTACAAGGGCCACATTATGAGTAGGTGGTGTAGGTGTAGGTTGGGGATTAGCCGGTGGAGGACCGCTTCCGCCGCCACAGGCTGACATCAGCAGAATGAAGAACCCTGCAACGATTGTGGCGAGAACGCGTAGCACGAGACGGGTAAACGCGACTGATCCGGAAATGCTGGCCTCCAAGGAATGCCGATGTCACTCTCCAAACATTGGTACTTGCCGAAGGTCTTCTTCGAGGCCGCGACGGCGACGCCGTGCCGCACCTATCACCGAAAGTACTGTCATCGATTCCAACGCAGTGCGCGGAACAAAAATCCGCTGCGTATTTGACCTCAGGTCCGGAGGATTCACCAGGAAACCCTCCGGCGAGCTTTGCGTGAGATCGTTCGGCATCATCGCCTCTAGGATTTCGTTGTCCTTGAATTTCAGGCGAACCCAGAGTCCCTCGGTACGAGGTCGAGTGGTAAATGTCTTGCGATTCGAGGTGTCCGTCTCGCCGAATTCGCGGACAAAGTAAACGCCCTTGATATCCCTAAGGTCGACGGTAACAACGTTGCCCGAGGTATTCAACAATTCGAGCTTACCCTCATGGATGTAATTGGCGGGCGCAACAAACCCGTTGATCGAGTCGCGATCCATCTTTCGGACGATAACTTTCTTATGAGTCGAAGGCATTGAAGGCTAAGGATGCTTGGTGCCGCGAATTTCCAGCGCACGGGCTCATCAGATTCTCGCACTTTTCCCGGGAAACCGAAGAGTCATAGCGTTCCTAGTAGCCAAAATATCAACCTTGTGTTATTTTCTTTAGCTTGCCGCTTGTCATTCTAACGCGTCTAACTCTAGCAAATAGAGCGAGTTACGTTTGCTTGCCCCAGTGTTCGGCGGGTGGCGCAAGGGCCCTGTGGAAAACCAGTCTCAAATGCCGGTCCGGCGCCCTTAGGGTCGGGGCAGGCAAGACAAAGCATGGCTGATTACATTTACACGATGGAAATCCGGCTTACGCCGGATCAACAGCGCGCCGTAACAATGGTGCAAGACATCGCTCGGGCGGCAGGGATGAATATTTACCTGAGCGGCGGAGCGGTGCGCGACATCATTAGCGGATTCCCCATCCGCGACCTTGATTTCACCGTGCAGGGTAATCCCCTTAAGCTGCAAAAAGACCTCGAGCGAGCGGGAGGCGTAATTGGATTCGCCGACGACGACGTAAAGGCACTTCACCTGTCGCTGCCTGGCAATGTTCGCGCTGAGATCAGCATGGCGCGAACCGAGCGCTACGAGAAGGCTGGAAAACCACCCATCATCGCTCCGGCTACCATTATCGAAGATCTTCGGCGGCGCGATTTTACAGTCAACGCCATGGCGTTGTCGCTGAACCCGGGCTCGCGTGGCTTGTTGATGGATCCCTTCAATGGGACAGCTGATATCGAAGCCAAGCTGCTCCGGATCATCCACAACTATGCATTTGTTGAGGATCCGTCCCGGTTGATTCGCGCGTCGCGTTTTGCCGCGCGATTCCATTGGCCCCTGGAAGAGCGAACCCAGTTACGGTACGACTCTGCCCGCGAAAATCAATACATCGAACACATCAATGATCGCGCCATTGGATATGAGATCGAGCAGATCGGCTATGAGGATGATCCTCTCCACATCCTCAGGGTGTTGGAAAAAGATGAATGGCTCAAGGTTCTTTATCCGCAGTGGACGTCAGCCAAGGTCGATGCGGCGGGGTTGGCGCAGCTCTTGAAGACTCGCCAGCAGATGAACGAATTGGGCTACTCACCCGATCCAGCCCCAGCGGTCTTCTACTTCCTAACCTCCCGCCTGGGCGATAAAAGCATTTCGGATATCCAGAGACTGATCCGCAGAAGAGACTTGGTCGAGGCCTGGCGCGATCTGGAGAACAACGCGAAGAGCCTCGCAAAGCGGCTCACTGGAAAAGAAGCCGCCACTCCCTCGCGCACCTGGAAGCTGTTGGCAGAAGTCCGACCGGAGATGACATTGTTTCTGGCCGTGACGGCCAAGCAGCAGGCCGTCGCTCAGAAGATCAAGAACTTCTTCACAAAGTGGAGGCAGGTCCAGCAGAAGCTTCCTTTGCCGGAGATGACCGAACTGCACATTACTCCGCAGCTGCCGGAGTACTCCAAGATCGCCAACGATGTCTTCATGCTTCTGCTCGACGGAAAAATGCGCTCCCGAACAGAAATCTTGAAGTTCTTGAAACCATTGGCTCCGCCTCCTCCACCACCACCACCGCCACCTCCGACCAAGCGAGGACGGGCAGCGAAGGCTGCAGCTGCCGCGGCTGCTGCCGCACAGGCATCAGCTCCCGCTGGTAAGAAGAAGGGCAAAAGCAATGTCCCGGCGGCCGTACCTCCGCCACCTGCTCCGGTTGCAGCAAAGACTCCCCCTAAGCCAGCGAAGGCCGCCGCCACGCCTACTAAAAAGGCATCACCTAAACCCGTGAAGAAATCTGTAAAGATCAAGAAGCCAGCCAAGAAGAAGCGTTGATCGTGTACGGTTCCTAGCTTGTGCAGGACCCGCGTAGGAGTACCCCTTTTCATCAGCGTAGATCTTATGGAGGGCTGCTTTGAGTAAGCCGCTAAAAATCTTCCTCTATTCCTTCCTTTCCTTGGTAGTTCTTCTCGCCATTGGGATCAGTCTCACAATTGGATGGCGCCCGTTCATCGGCCCCAAATCGAGGCCTTTAAGAGAGGTCAAATTCGAAAGTACGCCGCAGCGACTGGAACGCGGCAGATATTTATTTAATGGCCTGGCCTTGTGTGTGGATTGTCACTCTCCTCACGATCCGACTAAGCACGGAGCACCTCTCATTGCGGGTAAGGAGGGTTCGGGCGAAGTGATGCCAGTCGAAGACCTTCCTGGAAAAATTGTCGCGAGCAACCTGACGCCGGATCCTCAAACGGGGTCGGGCAACTGGACTGACGATCAACTAGCCCGTGCGATACGCGAGGGCATCGGCCACGACGGCCGAACACTTTTTCCGATGATGCCGTACGAGCGTTTTCGACAAATGTCAGACGAGGACTTGGCATCGATCGTGGTTTACATTCGCTCTATGCCCGCAGTGCGCAACGAACTGCCGCGCACGGGAGTGATCTTCCCGGTGAAGTACTTGATCCGAGCTGTTCCTGAGCCGGTCACAGCACCGGTAAGCGCACCGGACAGTAGCGACGTCCTCAAACGCGGCGAGTATCTGGCAAACTTGGGAAGTTGCGGATTCTGCCACACGCCCCAGGATCGCGGACAGGTTGTCAAAGGAATGGAGTACGCAGGCGGCCTTACATTCCAGGCGTTTGGACTGCCGGGTGCGGCATCGGCGAACATCACGCCAGACCCTTCGGGCATCAGCTACTACGACGAAACCCTCTTTATGCAGGTTATGCGTACCGGCCTGGTAAAGGCTCGCGAACTCAATCCCATCATGCCATACCAAGAGTTTAAGGAATTGAGCGATCAGGACTTAAGAGACTTGTTCGTCTACTTGCGCAGCGTAAAGCCGGTTCACCACCGGGTCGACAACAGCGAACCGCCGACACTTTGTAAACTCTGTCAGCTTAAACACGGGGCGGGAGACAAGAATTAGGGCCACAAAGCTGCTTGCCAATGGCGTTATAATTTATGCATGCGTCGCGCCCTTCTGATTGTGGCCTTGGTGGCGGGATTGGGTCCCTGCGCCTTGGGTCAGAGGATGGCCGCCGTTCGCGGCGGCTTTGTTGGCGGCGCGCACGTCGTGAGTCCTCGCGTGGGCTTTCCTTCCAATCGGATCGTAAGCCGCGGCTCATTCGTTTTTGCATCGCCATCCTTCGGCGTGAGGTGGGGGTGGGGATTTGGCCCATTCCGCCCGTGGGGCTTTCGTCCGTGGCGCCCTGTCTATCCCGGTTGGGGGTGGGGGTACGCTGGTTATTATCCAGCCTACTATCCGTCCTATTCGTACTCCTATCCCGTGACCTATTCGAATCCGTATCCGGGAGGAGATTCTTCGTCGTACTCCTCGACACGCAGCTCCTATCCGGATATCTACTACGAGCAGAACCAGAACATTGCGCACGAACTTGACCGGTTAAGTGACGAGGTCGAACAATTACGGCGAGACCGCAACACTCGTTCCGATGCCGCGCAAGCAACGAAACCAGAGGCTCCACGGACCACGATGTTGATCTTCCGCGATAAGCATGTTGAAGAGGTACAAAATTACGCCGTGGTCGGGCAAACGCTCTGGACCTTCAATGAAGATCGGGCAAAGAAAGTTCCGCTGGCGCAATTGGATATAGATGCCACCCGCAAGCTCAATGACGAGAGAGGGATTGAGTTTGTACTGCCGCACCAGCCCTAGGCCTCTCCCTCGAGCCGGGATTTCGGCCGCGATAAGTCTTCTCTCTAATCACGTGTCACGGGTTGCACCAACATCGGGCATTGCGGTCGAGGTAACTCCCATTAGAATGTCGGCAGAGAACTCCAAAAACTAATCATGTCCCAATTTGTTCACCTGCACCTGCACACCGACTATTCGATGCTCGATGGCGCATGCGACGTGGAGAAGCTCGTCCATCGTGTCCATGAGCTGGGAATGCCCGCGGTCGCGATGACCGATCACGGAAACATCTTTGGCGCCGTGCACTTCGTCAATGCCGCCCAGAAGGTTGGAATCAAGCCGATTGTCGGCTGCGAACTCTACATCTGCAAGAAAGATGACCACGACATTAACCGCACGCCGCCTGAAGGCGACACCTATAACCACCTGCTTGTGCTGGCTGAGAATGAGGAAGGCTATCGCAATCTGACCAAAATCACTTCCGAGGCGTCCCTGCGCGGTTTTTACTATAAGCCGCGAGTCAGCAAGAAGTTTTTGGCAGAACACGCGCGCGGCTTGATTGGTCTTTCCGGTTGTCTCAAAGGAGAAGTGGCCGAGCGCTTGATGGAGGATAACTACTCCGCTGCCCGTGAAGCAGCTGCCACCTATAACGACATTTTTGGAAAAGAAAATTTCTTCCTGGAAATTCAGGACCAGGGACTGGATCTTGAGCACCGCATCCATCCCAATCTTTATCGCCTCGAAAAAGATTTAGGCTTGCCGCTGATCGCGACGAATGATAGCCACTATCTGTGCGAAGACGATGCCTACGCACAGGATGTGATGCTGTGTATCCAAACCGCCAAGTCGATCCAAGACACGAACCGAATGAAGTTTCATGGTTCGGATTTCTTTGTGAAGAGCCACGAGGAAATGGCCCGCGTCTTCAAAGACTCACCCGATGTCTTGTCTAGAACCCTCGGTATCGCCGAACGTTGCAATCTGCATCTGGAAAAGATCAGCAACCCGTTCCCGCATTTTGCCGTCCCTCCAGGATTCACGCTGGATAGCTACTTCGAACAAGTCACGCGGCAAGGTTTTGCTAGCCGCATGGAAGCCCTGCGCAATCTATCCCACGGCAAACTCAAGCACAGCATTTCGGATTATGAGCAGCGGCTTTCGCGCGAGATTTCGATCATCCAACAGATGCAGTTCCCGGGCTATTTCCTGATCGTCTGGGACTTCATCCGTTATGCGAAGGAACAAAACATTCCCGTTGGGCCTGGCCGTGGATCGGCTGCGGGATCGCTCGTGTCGTACGCGATGGGGATCACCGACCTCGATCCTCTGCAGCACGAACTTCTTTTCGAGCGCTTCTTAAATCCCGAGCGGGTGTCGATGCCCGACATCGACATCGACTTCTGCATGAACCGGCGCGGCGAAGTCATCGATTACGTCACGCGCAAGTACGGGCGCGAGAACGTAGCTCAAATCATCACCTTCGGTACTATGGCAGCCAAAGCGGCAATCAAGGACGTAGGCCGGGCAATGGACATCCCATACAGCGATGTGGATCGCATCGCCAAGATGGTTCCGACAACTCTGAACATCAAGCTCGATCAGGCAATCAAAGACTCTCCGGCCCTCCAACAGGCCTACGAGACAGAACCGCAAGTCCGCCAATTGCTCGATACGGCGCGCAAATTGGAAGGATTGGTTCGCAATGCGGGTGTTCACGCTGCAGGAGTCGTGATCTCGCCCCGGCCGCTCGACGAGTTGGTACCGTTGCATCGCACCAAGAACGACGAAATCGTCACAGCGTTCGATATGGGAGCCATCGAGAAGCTCGGTCTTCTCAAGATGGATTTCCTCGGCCTCACTACCCTGACGATTCTCGATGACACCATCAAGCTCATCAAGCAGACGAGAAACGAGGAAATTGCGCTCGAGCAGATTCCACTCGAGGACAAAGAAACCTACGAAAAGGTGTTCTATCGGGGCCTGACTTCCGGCGTGTTCCAGTTTGAATCGCACGGAATGCGCGATGTGCTCCGGCGTTACCAGCCGAATACGATCGCAGACCTTACCGCTCTTAACGCTCTCTACCGCCCCGGCCCGATCCAGGGTGGAATGATCGACGACTTCATCGAGCGTAAACATGGACGCCGCCAGGTCGAATACGAGTTACCTGAGTTACAGGAGATTTTGTCGGAAACTCTCGGCGTCATTGTGTACCAGGAACAGGTGATGCAGATTGCCAATCGGCTTGCCGGATACTCGCTCGGTGACGCTGACCTCTTGCGGCGCGCGATGGGTAAGAAAAAACCGGAAGAAATGGCGGCACAACGGCAGCGCTTCGTGCAAGGGGCCGCCCAGCGTCACTACCCGGCCAAGAAGATTGAAAAGATATTCGACCTGATGGCTCAGTTCGCTGGTTATGGCTTCAACAAATCCCACTCCGCGGCATACGCGCTACTCGCCTATCACACTGCGTATCTCAAAACACACTATCCTGTGGAATTCATGGCGGCACTACTGACGTCGGTTACCGGTAATACTGATGACGTCGTCAAGTACATCAATGAATGTCGCGAGATGGGTATCGCCGTCGAACCGCCGGATATTAACGTCAGTGATGCAAACTTCACACCCCACGGAGAGGCCATTCGTTTCGGCTTGGCCGCGGTTAAGAACGTCGGACACAACGCGATTGAATCCATTGTCGAAGGACGCAAGAAGTTGGGCCGCTACACCTCCATTTTTCAGTTCTGCGAGAACGTGGATCTACGCCTCTTGAACAAACGGGTGATGGAGTCCCTCATCAAGAGCGGCGCGATGGATTCCCTGGGCAGGCGGGCGCAATTGATGACCGTACTTGACAAAGCTATGGAGCGCGCTCAGAAAGCTCAGCGCGACGCCGAATGCGGGCAGCATGGACTCTTCGGCGTATTTCTTCAGGAGGACATTCATGTCAGCAACGATCGTCTTCCCGAGGTGCCCGATTGGGACGAGCATGTGCGCCTCGCAAATGAAAAAGAAATCCTGGGCTTCTTCATAACCGGCCATCCTTTGGAGAAATACAAGGAAAAGCTGGAAGATTTGCATGCGCTCGGTACGCAAGACATTTGCGACATGAAGAAGTCAACTGGTAAGGATGAGTCCATTACCACGGCCGGCATCATTACCAACCTCAGAGTGCTGAAGTCAAAAAAGGGCGACTTCTACGCGCAAGCGATACTTGAAGACATGTCCGGTTCTGTCGACATGCTGGTTTTCCCGGATGCCTACCGGAAGTTAGGCGACAAGGTGAAAATCGAAGTGCCGGTGTTGATCAAGGGCGGCGTGCGCATTGAGGAGGGTGCCAATCCCAAACTGACCGTCAGCGATATTCAGCCATTGGAAGAAGCTAGAGTCCCGCTACCTCGATCACTGCGAATCACGATCCCTCTAGAGACTGCCTCGGAAGGTACTGTCGATGCTCTTCACAATTTGTGTTCTGAGCGTAAAGGTGAAGCCAAGGTCTTATTCGATGTAGAACGGGCGGGTGATTTCATGGTGGTAATGGAAGCAGAAGGCTATAATGTCCAACCAGACCGTTACTTCATAGCGCGTGTCGAGGAGTTGTGCGGCCGGGGTGCTGTGAGGATCATTGACTAAGAATTCGCGCCAAGCGAGAGCCAAGATATCGAGCGGCAACAATTCGAACGCGGCGGTGGCTCCAGCAATGATGAACTCGTCGCTGGTGGTTACAGGCGCTGAGTTTCTGTTGTCGATGGTGGAGGCTCGTGTCGCCGCGGGAAACGGTGATTTCAGCAGAATGGATTCCCAAGCCCAACAGGAATTGCACAAGATTGAGGAGCAGATCGCGAAGCTGGAGTCGATTCCCGGTCAGGACGACGGCACTCGCAAACAAATCCAGCAACTCAGCGATCGTATCCAGGCTTTACGCGATCAGGTTAACTCCAAATTCAGCGCCTGGGAAAAAACGGAACTTGCCCGCCATCCGCAACGCCCATATACATTGGATTACGTCGAGCGGATCTTTACCGATTGGAGCGAGATTCACGGTGATCGCGGATTCGCCGATGACCCAGCAATCGTTTGCGGCATGGCACGATATCACGGCGAAGAAGTGGTGGTAGTCGGCCAACAGAAAGCCCGTGACACGAAGCAAAAGGTCTATCGGAATTTCGGGATGCCTCATCCCGAGGGTTATCGCAAGGCTCTGCGCGTGATGCAGTTTGCCGAGAAATTTGGGCGTCCGATCTTCTGCTTCGTCGACACGGATGGCGCCTATCCTGGCTTGCACGCAGAGGAGCGCGGCCAAGGCGAAGCCATCGCTAGGAACTTGCGTGAGATGGCGCGTCTCAAGGTTCCCATCATTGCGACCGTCATTGGCGTCGGTGGTAGTGGGGGTGCTTTGGCGATCGCCGTGGCAGACCGCGTGCTTATGATGGAGAACTCGGTTTACTCGGTAATTTCGCCGGAAGGTTGCGCGTCCATCATGTGGCGCGACGCCAGCAAGAAGGCTCTAGCTGCGCAGGCGATGAAGATTACGGCATCAGATTTGACTGAGTTAGGGATCGTCGACGGAGTCGTACCCGAGCCGACCGGTGGTGCACACGTCGATCACGATGCCGCCGCCGCGATGCTCGATCAAGTATTGACGAAGCATCTGGCAGAGATTCGAAATACCCCCTCCGAACAATTGGTTGCGTCGCGCTACACAAAATTCCGCAACATGGCTCAATTCTTCCGCGCCGAGTAGAGGAGCGGTCGCAAGTAGTTATCCGCTAGTTCTGCGAGAGTTCCCGAGTTGCCTTTTCCGGTGCTTCTCAGACAAAGTTGCGGGATTCTGGGCGGAATCATCACTCAAACCCTAACAACAGCGACCAACCGCTGCGATCTGCTTTATAATATTTGGTTCCGCCACTAACAACAGCCTCACAAGTGGGCTCTGCCCAAATCAAAGGAAGGAACTCAGGAATGGCCACAACGGATTTAGCGCTCCACGAAGCCAGCGGGCAGGTGGAGCCCAAACGCGTCGTCAACAACATGAGTATTCAGGTTGCGACGGTGAATGGCAGCGGTTCACAAAGTTCGAACACGGTTCTGCTGCGCAGTATTTTTCAGATGGGTGTTCCGGTCTCAGGTAAGAACCTGTTCCCATCGAATATCGCTGGCTTACCGACCTGGTACACCATTCGTGCAAACAAAGACGGCTATATCGCTCGCAAGAAGGAAATTGATTTCTTGGTTGCGATGAACTCGGAAACAGCGCAGGAAGATGTATTGTCGCTCGCACCCGGCGCGGCCGTGCTTTATGACGAGCCTTTGAACCTTAAACAGTTGCGTAGCGACCTGATCTTCTACGCGGTTCCGTACGACAAGCTGGTAGCTCCGGTTTGCCCGGAGGCAAAACTTCGCAAGCTCGTCAAGAACATGATCTATGTCGGTGTCGTTGCCAAGCTGCTGGGCATCGACATGACTGAAGTTGAGAAGGCGATCCGCAAACAGTTTGCTACCAAGGTTAAGGCTGCAAATCTTAACCTGGCCGCCGTACAAGCGGGATTTGATTATGCCGCCGCCAGCCTGACCAAAGAAGATCCCTATTTTGTCCAGCGGATGGATAAGAACGCTGGCAAGATCATTATTGACGGCAATTCGGCAGCCGCGTTGGGCTGTGTGTTTGCCGGTGTGACAGTCGTTGCGTGGTATCCCATCACGCCTTCGTCCTCTCTGCCGGAGACGATGATCGAATACATGCGGGAATACCGCATCGGAAAAGACGGTAAGGCGACCTTCGCCATCGTTCAGGCGGAAGATGAACTTGCTGCCGTCGGCCTCGTCACCGGCGCCGGTTGGGCGGGCGCGCGCGCCATGACAGCAACCGCGGGCCCTGGCATCTCCTTGATGGCGGAGTTTGCCGGTCTCGGATATTACGCCGAAGTCCCGGGAGTGATTTGGGACATTCAGCGCGTTGGGCCGTCTACCGGTCTTCCTACGCGTACCTCTCAGGGCGACATTCTTTCGACCGCCTTTTTGTCTCACGGCGACACCAAGCACATACTGCTGATTCCTGCTTCAGCAGAAGAGTGTTTCTCCATGGCTCAGGATGCATTCAACCTTGCAGAACAATTCCAGCAACTTGTGTTCGTCATGTCGGACCTCGATCTCGGGATGAACAACTGGATGTCGGAGCCGTTCAAATACCCAGAAGGTCCGATTCAGCGAGGCAAGGTTCTGACCAAGCAAGACCTGGATCGTGCCGGAGGATTTACTCGTTACAAAGATGTCGATGGCGACGGTATCGGCTACCGAACCTTGCCTGGCACGGAACACCCGGCAGCGGCTTACTTTACACGCGGCAGCGGTCACAACGAGAAGTCGCAATACAGTGAGCGCCCCGATGATTTTGAAAACAACATGGAACGCATCAATCGCAAGTTCGAAACCGCGCGTTCTTTCGTGCCGCGTCCTGAGCTGATGAAAGCCAGTGCCAAGGCGAAAATTGGGATCATCGCTTACGGGACCTCGCATTGGGCGATCCTCGAATGCCGCGACCAGCTTAGAAACGAATACAAAGTCGAAACCGACTATTTGCGAATTCGGGCCTATCCCTTCAGCAGTGAAGTGGAGGAGTTCATCTCGCAACATGACCGGGTCTATGTGGTGGAACAAAATCGCGACGCGCAGATGCAGAGCCTGCTGAAGCTCGACATCAAGCCAGAATTGGTAACGCGGCTTCGTAGTATCGCTCACATCCACGGGTTGCCGCTCGACGCGCGCTCCGTCACCGACGAACTGATCACGATGGAGGGAAAGTAAATGGCGACGACACCGACGAGCACACCACCCCCGAAAACTAACCGTATCGGCTTGACCGTGCTGGATTACCGTGGCGGAAAGACGACGCTTTGCGCAGGGTGCGGTCATAACGCCATATCGGAGCGCATCATCGATGCGATGTACGAGATGGGCATTCCCCCGGAGCGTGTGATCAAGCCAAGCGGAATTGGTTGTTCCTCCAAGAGTCCGGCGTACTTCATGAGCCGCTCTCACAGCTTTAACGCAGTTCACGGGCGCATGCCTTCGGTCGCGACCGGTGCCGTGCTGGCCAATCGTAGACTGATTGCACTCGGTGTCAGCGGCGACGGAGATACCGCTTCCATCGGCATCGGTCAGTTCGTACACCTCATGCGCCGAAATCTCCCGATCATTTACATCATCGAAGACAATGGGGTGTATGGATTAACGAAGGGACAGTTTTCCGCGACTGCTGATCTCGGTTCTAAGTTAAAAACGGGTGTCATCAACGATCTGCCACCGATTGATACTTGCGCTTTGGCGATCACTCTTGGCGCAACATTTGTCGGTCGCTCATTTTCTGGAGACAAGAAGCAATTGCATGCCATGATGAAGGCGGCTATCGCGCACAAGGGAACCGTCATGCTCGATATAGTCTCCCCGTGTGTCACGTTTAACGATCACGAGGGTTCCACGAAATCTTACAAGTACATGAAGGAACACGAAGAGCCTTTGCACGACATAAGCTTTGTACCCTCGTTTGAGGAAATCAATGTGGATTACGATCCTGGAACCACGGTCGAAGTGACGATGCATGATGGCTCCCGCTTGCGCCTTAGCAAGCTCGAAGAGGACTATGATGCAACGCATCGCATCAATGCCATCCACCGTCTCCATCAGGCTCACGAGAAAGGCGATGTGCTTACCGGCGTTTTTTACGTGAACACCAAGGCCCCGACCTTCATCGACATGCTGAATCTTACCGATCAGCCGCTGGCGAGCTTGCCTGAATCGCTTGTCCGTCCGTCGCGGGAAGCGCTCGAAGAAGCGATGGAAGAACTTCGGTAGCCAACATTTGTATTCAGGAAAAGCCCTCGGTTCGGGGGCTTTTGTTTTTCCAGCACAACGTGTATCTTGCGTCCATGACGACAAGAACGTGTTTGCGCATCGCTGCATGGCTCCTGCTTGGGACTCTCCCCGTGTGGGCGGCAAGCAAGCAGGTTGAACTCAAGGACGCCGAGGGCAAGAGCATCGGCAAAGCTACAATAAAAACTGCTGGCTCCGGAGTCGAAATCAGCCTTAATCTTAAGCATCTTCCTCCTGGCGAGCACGCTATACACATCCATCAAAACGCCAAATGCGAGGGACCCGATTTCAAATCGGCAGGGCCGCATTTCAATCCTGATAACAAAAAGCACGGCTTGCAGAATCCAGACGGTCCACACGCTGGCGACATGCAGAATTTTCTAGTCAAGACTGACGGAAGCGCTAAGGCGAAAGTGGTGGATCAGAATGTCAATCTGAAGAAGGACGACAGCCACTCCGTCTTTTCGAATGGAGGCACAGCGCTAGTGATCCATGCCAAGGGAGATGACTTAAACACTGATCCTTCCGGCAATTCCGGAGATCGAATTGCCTGCGGAGTGATTATTCCGTAGTGCGGAGCTGTTAGCGCAGTGAACGGTGCTTTGCCGGAGAGTCGTGGCCTGTGCACTAGCTAAGTGTCGGCACAATCGCCCGCCTTCTTGGCGGGCGTTCTCTTAAGCTGTTTTTTTCTGAGGCCCTCCAGTGTGCTCCGGGTTTTCTCCTGGCTCTGGGAAATCGGTGTCCGAGCCCTTGATGCGCGGGTCTTGATCGCGGTGGCCGAGCTGCCCGTTGATGGAGTTATTCCCGTGCTGGTCGGGCGCTTCCTGTTCCACGGCACCCTTGCCCATGTCTTGATCCTTGTGATCAGAAGCCTTGTGATCCGTCATGAATAATTGCTCCTGGTGAAGTATAAGGCCAACCATGAATTTATGCGCTTGAAAGCCTTATCAGAAAGTATCAAACACTTCTAAAGGCCCGTTCCTCTACGAAACCGTTTCAGTTTCTCAATCGGCGGGAGATGTAATAAAATCACATCAGCCCGGTCGTTCAACGGTAGGACAGCAGCCTCTGGAGCTGCGTATTGGGGTTCGAATCCCTACCGGGCTGCCATCCTCTTTTCTTGTAATTTCAAGCTGTTGTTCTGCTTTTCTGCCGCATCTCTGAGGCTCTGGCGCGGTCGTTTTCACTCGCGTATATTGAACGGCTTTAAGAGGATAGATGCATCCTCATGCCGAATACTCTGCTTTGTCGCATGCCGGACGTAAAACCAAAATCCGCCGTCGTGATTCGCGACCTGACTTCATTCGAAGATCTCAAGAAAGTTGAGGTCTTGGAAAAAGAAGTTTGGGGGCTGGAAGATCGCGATGTCCTTCCCCTCACCATTACGGTGGCCACGTGGGCTGCGGGAAGCATCTGGTTGGGTGCCTTTGATGGTCCGGAATTGGTAGGCTTTGCCTTCGGCTTTCCCGGCCTGGAAAACGGGCACGTCATGTTGCACTCGCATATGCTTGCCGTCAAAGAAGAATATCGAGACCGGGATCTCGGATACAAATTGAAAGTTGCTCAACGCGAACGCGCTCTAGCGATGCGTATCCGTGAGATGACGTGGACATTCGATCCCCTGCAGAGCCGCAACGCACATCTCAATTTCTCGAAGCTCGGGGTGATCAGCAACAGCTACCGCATCGATTTCTATGGGCCGGAGACGTCGAGTGTGCTCCACCGTAATAGCACCGATCGGTTGTGGGTTAAGTGGCCGTTGGCCAGCCGCCGGGTTCAGCTTCGGTTGCAAGGATCGAACTCCCGCGCCGAGACTCTTGACGCCCTTTCGCGCCTGCTTCCGCTCATTCGCTTCAACGGGGATGGCCGGCCATCAAGAACTGATCTTGCGGATGCCCTCGGAAGACAAAGAATCGCTATTGAACTTCCGAGCGATATTGGTGCTGTCGAAAGCAAAGATCCGGAACTCGCACGCGAGTGGCGTCTCGCAACTCGATGGGCCTTCACCGAGTCGCTCAAGGCAGGTTTTTTCGTCGCCGAATTTTGTGGAACGATCCGTGGTCACCAGGGACCGAGCGCTTACCTTCTCGAAAAAGGGCCAATGGAAGAATACGTCCCTGAATTGGCATACGAGAAGAAGACGTAGGGACCAGAAACTAATTTCCGGCCAGCACTCGCCATGCTTCCTTCCCGGTCAGCTTGACATGTTGCACGCTCTTGACGGCTCGCATGTATTGCGCGCGCTCAAACGCCGTCGGATCAGAACATCGCACCTGGCTCATGCTCCCTTTCATTTCTGACACCGACTCGTACTCGTGCTCCTCCATCCATTCGTAAAGACCGCGTTCGATGTAACGCAGATGCGACATGCCGTTTCGTAAGAGCGTAGAGCACAGCATGGTCACGTCCGCACCAACCATTACCATCTTGATGACGTCTTCGGGACCATGCACACCACTGGTCGCGGCCAGGCTTGCCTTAATCCGGCCAAATAGAATTCCAATCCACGTCAGCGGGAGGCGAAGCGCTTGAGGCGCGCTTAGCAAGACATTTGGGACAATTTCCAATGCATCCAAATCGATGTCGGGCTGATAGAAGCGGTTGAAGAGTACCAGTCCATTGGCGCCGTTCTCATCAAACCGCTTCGCCATGTTGGCCATGTTGCTGAAAAAAGGGCTGAGCTTCACGGCAACCGGTATCTTGACCGAGGCTTTCACAGAACGAACAATCTCAAGATATTCCTCTTCAATCTGTTTGGCTGTTTTATCAAAGTCAGTGGGAATGGTGTAAATGTTGCACTCAATAGCATCCGCGCCAGCTTCTTGAATTTGTTTTGCATAGCTAGTCCAACCTCCTGCCGTGGCCCCGTTCAGGCTCGCAATGATAGGGACTCTTACAGCTTCTTTCGCGCGCCGTATGTGGTTCAGGTACCCTTCCGGGCCAAGCCGGAACTCCGCGGGACGCGGAAAGTAAGTGATCGACTCGGCGAAACTTTCCGTGCCACTGTCGAGCCGTTCGTGTAACTCCAGCGACTCCTGCCGCAACTGCTCCTCAAATAGCGAGTACAACACAATCGCAGCCGCGCCGGAGTCCTCGAGGCGCCTTATGCTGTCTAGTTCCTGCGACAAAGGAGATGCAGAGGCCACCAGAGGACTTCTTAGGTTGAGGCCCAGGTAGGTTGTTCTGAGGTCCGTCATGATGGTTCTCCCTTCAGTCGCCATTGCTGGTCGTTGCCAGCAACGTCTCTTCGATGTGTTCATTGGTGGTGGACGGTTTCTCTTGCTTAGGTACCTTCGTATCTGGCTGACCGCCAAACTTCCGCTGTGCCAGGTATTCATAGAAGTGATATCGCGCCATCACATCTTCCTGTGCCCGTGCCCAAAGCAGTTTGGCGTCGTCCGGCTTGCTCTTGCTGAGCATCTTGAAGCGGGTTTCCATGAGCAAGTATTCCTCGAGTCTACGAGTAGGCGTGCGGTAATCGAGCGATAACGGATTCTCACCATTGAGCACACGTTCTGGATGGTAGCGATACAACAGCCACTGTCCTGTCTCCACCGCTGCCTTCTGGTTCGACATGCCCGTGGTCATGTCGATTCCATGGGCGATGCAATGCGAGTACGCGATGATGATGCTTGGTCCGTCATATGCCTCCGCTTCCAGGAAAGCCTTCAATGTGTGCTCGTCCTTTGCTCCCATAGCCACGCTTGCGACATAGACATTGCCGTAATTCATTGCCATCAGTCCGAGATCCTTCTTGCGTCCCTGCTTGCCGCCCGCCGCAAATTTTGCTACTGCTGCCCGTGGAGTCGACTTCGATGCCTGTCCGCCAGTATTGGAGTAAACCTCTGTATCGAGTACCAGCAGGTTTACGTTGCGGCCGCTCGAGATCACGTGATCGAGGCCACCATAGCCGATGTCGTAGGCCCATCCATCTCCGCCGACAATCCACACACTCTTTTTGACTAGCATGTCAGCCAGCGAGAGCAACTGTTTAGCCTCAGGCGACTCTAGATTTCGCAGACACTCTTTCAACAAGTCGACTCTTTGTCGTTGTTCGAAGATGTCGGCCTCATCATTCTGCGGACTGTTCAGCAGTGCCGAAACCACTTCGTCGCCGACTGGCGAACTTAATCGGCGGAGCAGTTCCCGCGCGTACTCGGTTTGCTTATCGATCGATAAGCGGAATCCAAGGCCAAATTCTGCGTTGTCTTCGAATAGGGAATTCGACCATGCCGGCCCGCGCCCCGCGCTGTTCTTGCTCCACGGCGTAGTTGGGAGATTGCCGCCATAGATAGAGGAGCATCCCGTCGCATTGGCAATGACCGCGCGATCGCCAAACAATTGCGAGAGCAGTTTTAAGTAGGGCGTTTCCCCGCACCCCGAACATGCGCCCGAAAATTCGAATAGTGGTTCCTGTACCTGTTGCTGCCGGATGGCGCTGTTCTTGATTTGCCTACGGTCGAGGTCGGGAATGTTCAGGAAGAACTCCCAATTGTCGCGCTCGGGGAAGCGTAGAGGCGGCTGGGGTGCCATATTGAGGGCTTTCAGACGCGTCTCCCGCTTATTCTTCGCCGGACAGATCTCGACGCAGATGCCGCATCCAGTACAGTCTTCCGGAGAGACTTGGATGGTGTACTTCAGTCCCTGCCACTCCTTGTCACGGGCTTCCATGAACTGGAGCGTCGGTGGAGCGCCCTGCAGATGTATGCCGTCATATACCTTGATGCGGATCACGGCATGTGGACAGACCATGGCACACTTGCCGCACTGAATACAGGTCTTGGTATCCCAGGCCGGAATCTCAAGCGCTAGGTTTCGCTTCTCCCACTTTGCCGTCCCAGTCGGGAAGGTTCCATCCACAGGAAAGGCACTCACAGGGAGGTCATCGCCCCGACCGGCATAGATTGGGCCCAGCACTTCGGATTCAAAATGTGGGGCATTCGCCGAAAATGGCGAAGGCACTTCGATAGTGCTCGTCACCTTGTCAGGTATCTTCACCTCGAACAAGTGTGTGAGTGTTTCATCTACTGCTTTCATATTCCGCACAACAATTTCGTCGCCTTTGCGGCCATAGGTTTGGCGGATGGATTGGCGAATCGATTCGATGGCTTCATCCCTTGGGAGTACCTTGGATATCGCGAAGAAGCAGACTTGCAGGATCGTGTTCATGCGGCTGCCCATGCCCGTATCGCGCGCTACGCTATAGGCGTCGATAACATGAAACTTGGCTTTCTTGGCGATGAGCTGTTCTTGAACTGTCCTGGGGAGGTGGTCCCACGTTTCCTCGGGACCATAAGGGCTGTTCAGGAGGAACGTCCCACCCGGCACCAGCGCGCTCAGCATGTCGTAACGCTCAAGGAAGATCCACTGGTGACAAGCGACAAAATTTGCTTTGGAAACAAGGTAACTCGATCGGATCGGCTCAGGGCCAAATCGTAGGTGCGAGACGGTCATCGCGCCCGACTTCTTCGAGTCATACACAAAGTAGCCCTGGGCATAGTTGTCCGTATTCTCGCCGATGATCTTGATAGAATTCTTGTTCGCTCCAACCGTTCCGTCGGCGCCTAGTCCGTAGAACAGCGCCCTGACAACATTGTCCGGCTCGGTCGAGAATTCGGCGTCATAATCAAGGCTTGTGTGTGTGACGTCGTCTTGAATGCCGACCGTGAAATGCTGCTTGGGTTCGTGGAGGGCCAGATTGTCGTAGACCGCCTTCACCATCGCCGGTGTGAATTCTTTTGAAGAGAGACCGTATCGGCCACCAACCACGAGCGGTGCTGATTTCAGCGCGCCGAAACCTTTCTGGATTCCTTCCTGGATCGCGTTCACCGCATCAAGATAAAGCGGCTCGCCGACTGCGCCGGCTTCTTTTGTGCGATCCAGTACCGCGATTCGTCGTACGCTAGCAGGTAAAGCCTCCATTAGATGCTTGACCGAGAATGGGCGGTACAACCGTACCTTCACCAGTCCGACCTTCTCACCGCTACCGTTCAGTTGATCGATGGCTTCATGTGCAGCTTCTGCACCCGAACCCATCATCACGATCACGCACTCCGCGTCCGGTGCTCCCACGTAGTCGAATAGGTGGTATTGCCTGCCGACCAGTTGTGCGAATTTGTCCATCACGGCCTGTACTTGCTGAGGGCAGGCAGCGTAGTAGGAATTGCTGGTCTCACGGATCTGGAAAAACACATCCGGATTTTGAGCCGTACCACGCAGCACAGGATGATCGGGCGATAATGCGCGTTTCCGGTGGTCGAACACGTGGTCCATGTTGATCATGGCCCGCATGTCATCCTCTGATAGCATCTCGATCTTGTTGACCTCGTGCGACGTGCGGAAGCCGTCAAAGAAGTGGAGAAAGGGAATTCGCGACTCGAGCGCCGCAGAATGTGCGATAAGGGCGAAATCCATCGCTTCCTGCACTGAGTTCGAACAAAGCATGGCCCAGCCCGTGGTTCGGCAGAACATCACGTCGCTGTGGTCGCCAAAGATGGACAACGCATGCGTAGCCACGGTTCGCGCAGAGACATGAAACGCCGTAGGCGTCAGCTCGCCGGCGATCTTGTTCATGTTCGGAATCATCAGCAGAAGGCCCTGCGACGCTGTGAAAGTAGTGGCCAAGGCTCCTGTCTGCAAGGCGCCATGCACGGCGCCCGCGGCTCCACCTTCGCTCTGCATTTCGATCACGTGCGGAACTGTTCCCCAGATGTTCGGGACGCTTTCCGACGCCCACTGATCCGCCCACTCGCCCATGGCAGAACTTGGCGTTATGGGGTAGATCGCAATCACTTCATTTAAACGGTAGGCGACATTCGCCACCGCCTCGTTGGCGTCCATTGTCTTGATTTTTCGCTTCATGGCCATCCTTTATGGGGCGCGGGTCCCGGGGATTACACCTGTCCCGGAGTGCCAATCGAACGTCGCTAAAAGAATGCCTGTGTTTCGGGATGGCGTCGGCAATCGGCGTCACCGACGCATGTGATCATGCTCACAATCGTAATTCACTTTGCTGGAGCCCATTTAGCTCGACCAGTGGGGCATCTGACGGGCGTTTGTGATGTAATGGAACTCCTGTCCCGGGGCCCAGATCAAGCACGCGATTCAAGCGAGGAATTCATGAAGAAACTTGCTGTTGTCGTGTTCTGCCTGCTCACGAATGCAGCTTTTTCACAGACTGCGGCTGAGAAAGCAACCCGCTATACAATCCTGCTTGCAGGGAACAAGGCTGGCTACGAGACTTCGTCACAGAATTCCGACGGCAGCCTGAAGCTCTACTACGAATTTAACGATCGCGGACGTGGCCCGAAGATCACTGAAAGCATCACCCTCGACAAAGACGGCTTTCCCCTGAACATCGACACTTCTGGCGTCGACTACCTGAAAGCACCGACCCAGGAGCGGTTCACGCTTAAAGATGGTGTGGCGAGTTGGAAGAATCGCTCCGAACAGGCTACCAGGAACAATGTAAGCCGGGCGTTTTACGTTAGCCTTTCTGGAGTTCCAGAAGAAGGCGCCTTGTTAGCCCGGGCGGCATTGGCTGCTGGTGGAAAAATAACACTGCTTCCTGCCGGTGAAGCTTCGATCGAAAGGCGTGGAGAGCTGAAGCTGGAATCCAATGGGCAGCCCCGAACCGTTGTGCAATATGCCGTGACGGGACTCGATTTCACGCCCAGTCCGATCTGGCTTGATGAAGATGGAGTTTTTTTCGCCTCAATCTCCGGTTGGTTTGCCGTCATTCGGGACGGATGGGACGCGTCCGCGGATACGCTTCTCAAGGTGCAGGAAGAATTCACCAACAAGCGATCCTCCGAGTTGGCGAAAACCCTGGCACGAAAGCCTTCCGCTCCTCTGGCTTTTGTCCATGCAAAGCTTTTTGATTCGGAGAACGCAGTTGTCCGATCCAACTACACCGTCATAGTAAACGGCCCGAAGATTGTCGCGGTCGGTGAAGATGGCAAGACGGAAGTTCCGGCGGGAGCGGAAGTCGTGGATGCCGCTGGCAAGATGCTCATGCCCGGCTTGTGGGACATGCACGTGCATCTCTTCGACAATGATGGAGTATTGCAGATGGCGGCGGGAGTCACGACTGTTCGTGACATGGCGAACGACACGGAGCAGCTCATGGCACGTCAACGCAGGTTTGACGACGGCTCGGAGATCGGTCCACGCGTGCTCAGAGCCGGTTTTATCGATGGCCGTGGCCCATATGCCGGTCCTACCAAAGTTTTTGCCGACAATGAGCAGGAAGCCCAGGCTGCAGTCGATAACTACGCCAAGCTTGGGTACGTACAAATAAAGGTCTACAGCTCACTCAAGCCAGAGTTGGTGCCTAAGATTGCCAAGATGGCGCACGATCACGGTATGCGAATTAGCGGCCACGTACCGGCGTTCATGACGGCCGAGCAGTTCGTCAAGGATGGTGTCGATGAAATACAACACATGAATTTCATCTTCCTGAACTTCATGTACGACCGCGTCAAGGACACTCGCACGCCTGCCCGGTTCACCGAGGTTGCAGCCCATGGTGCCGAAGTTAATCCTGCTTCACCGGAAGTAAAGGCCTTCATCCAACTTTTGCATGACCGCAAGATCGACCTCGATCCAACTCTTAACGTCTTCGAAGGGATGTTTACCGATCGCCCCGGGACAGCATCAGCAACATATGCCGGTGTCGCAGACCGAATGCCCGCCCAAATTCGGCGCGGATTCTTTTATGGAGGCCTTGAAGTACCCAACGGCATGGATCAGCGTTACCGCGATTCATTCACTCAGATGCTGAAGATGACCAAAGCCCTCTACGACGCCGGTATACCTATCGTCGCGGGAACCGATGCCTTGGCAGGTTTCGCGCTGCACCGCGAACTGGAACTTTATGAGCAGGCAGGTATTCCCGCACCGAAGGTGCTGCAGTTGGCTACCTTCGGAGCAGCACAGATCATGAAGCGTGACGCCGAACTGGGAAGCATCGCTCCAGGCAAACTCGCAGACATGATCCTGATCGATGGCGATCCAGCCAACCACGTCAGTGACATCCGCAAAGTGCAGACGATTGTAAAAAATGGCGTGGTGTACCAGAGCCCTGCGCTATACCAGACGCTTGGAGTACGGCCTTAAAACGCCCTTGCGCGTTTCATATCTCGGGCCGCCTGCGGTAATCTATGGCGGCAACACGAAAATTCCCATGTCCACGACATCGACCAATATTGACTCCATTCTTCAAGAGCAGCGTAAGTTCGAGTGCTCAGATTCTTTCCGCAAACAGGCCCACATCGCAAGTCTTGATGACTACGACCGCATATACCGTGAATCGGTAGAGAATCCCGAAAAATTCTGGGAAGGCATCGCAGAAGAATTGCACTGGTTCAAAAAATGGGACAGGGTTCTTGACTGGAATGCGCCTTGGGCTAAATGGTTCGTCGGCGGTCAAATCAATCTTTCCTACAACTGTCTGGATCGCCACGTACTCACCGCACGAAAAAACAAGGCGGCCATCATCTGGGAGAGCGAACCTGGCGAAATCAGGACTTTGACCTACCAACAACTCCATCGCGAAGTACAGAAGTTCGCCAATGTCCTTAAATCGCTGGGAGTGAAAAAAGGTGATCGCGTCGCTATTTACATGGGCATGACGCCCGAGTTGCCGATCGCTATGCTAGCCTGCGCGCGCATCGGCGCGCCGCATTCGGTTGTTTTCGGCGGCTTCTCTTCCAACGCGCTGATCGACCGCATCCATGATTCGCAAGCGACGGCAGTCATCACTCAGGACGGCTCCTATCGCCGCGGGTCGGAAGTAAAGTTGTTTCCTGCAGTGGAGGAAGCTCTCAAATCTTGCCCGTCGGTGAAGGACGTAGTGATCTACAAACGCACCGGCGCACCCATCAACCTGCAGGCAGGACGCGATCACTGGTGGCACGAGCTGATGGCGAAGGCCTCGGACGAATGTCCAGCCGAGCCGCTCGATTCAGAACACCCGCTGTACATCCTCTATACCTCCGGAACCACGGGAAAGCCGAAGGGGGTGGTGCACACAACTGGCGGCTATTCGGTCGGAACCTACCTAACCACCAAGTGGGTATTCGATCTGAAGGAAGAGGACACCTACTGGTGTACAGCCGACATTGGATGGGTAACCGGGCACAGCTACATCGTATACGGACCGCTGCAAAACGGCGCCACTAGTCTCATGTACGAAGGCGCCCCGAATTTCCCAGAGCAGGATCGCTTCTGGAGCATCATCGATCGCCATGAGGTAAATGTCTTCTACACCGCTCCAACTGCTATTCGCACCTTTATCAAGTGGGGGGATGAGTGGCCGAAACGTCATCGCCTTGACAGCTTGCGCTTGCTGGGCACGGTTGGTGAGCCCATCAATCCTGAAGCATGGATGTGGTATCGCGAAGTCATTGGACATGACAGATGCCCGATCGTCGATACCTGGTGGCAGACCGAGACGGGCCACATCATGATCTCGCCACTTCCAGGAGCGGTAGCGGCGAAACCGGGTTCGGCCACACGGCCCATTCCAGGTGTAGTTCCGGCGATTGTGGACATGAACGGTAATCCCGTTCCTGACGGCTCAGGTGGCTTCCTTGTGATCACCAAGCCTTGGCCTGGAATGTTGCGCACAATCTACGGTGATCCTGACCGCTATGTACGCCAGTACTGGTCGCAGATTCCCGGTTGTTACTTCACGGGCGATGGTGCTCGCAAAGACAAAGACGGCTACTTCTGGATCATGGGCCGCGTCGATGACGTGATCAACGTCTCTGGACATCGGCTCAGCACGATGGAGGTCGAGTCAGCTCTTGTGGCCCACGACAAAGTCGCCGAAGCAGCGGTGGTTGGTCGTCCGGACGAACTCAAAGGTCAGGCGATTTCCGCATTCGTAACCTTGGAACAGGGCCACAGACCGTCGCCAGAGCTCAAAGAAGAACTTCGCCAATGGGTGGCGAAGGAGATCGGTGCGCTCGCCAAACCAGACGACATCCGATTCACCGATATGCTGCCAAAGACTCGCAGCGGAAAAATCATGAGGCGCTTGTTGCGTGAGCTTGCAACGAGTGGAGAAGTGAAGGGCGACACGACAACCCTTGAGGATTTCGGCGTTCTTGCCAAGCTCAAAGAGAGTGAAGAGTAAATTCGCAAGATTCAGCCTGATTTACACTTTCGATGTCGACGAGATTGGCTACTTGATGGCCAATTGCCGCTCTTCCGTGCTCATCTGTCTCCACAAGATTTCCAGATCCTGCTGCACTCGGGCGTTGTTCGGATCCTGGTGAAGCGCTTTCGCGAAGGAGCGATAAGCTAGGGGAAGATTCCGTGAGACGCAGTGTCCAGTCGCGTACATGGTTCCCAACATGCTTAACGCTTTCGGATTCGAGCGAGCTGCCGCTGCATTCAAATTCTTTTGCGCCAGTGCACAATTCGCGGTCGCCCCATTTCCATAAAGATATTTTTCACCGTCAGCGACCAACTTATCGTCAGCCGAAACCGCAGGCGCGGGCGGAGCAGCTGCCTCTCGCTTCGGCGATGACTTGGTTGGCTCAGGCGGCGCTGCGCTGGCCTCTTCGGCAGCTTGCGCAGGAGGTTCGTCGCTCGTGCTTACCGCTTTCTCGTTTGCGGTTTCAGAAGGTGTCTCGTTTTTGGAGGCCTGTGGGCTCGCTTTCGCGGCTTCTTGCTTGTCACCCGCGCTTTCGTTCGGAGTTACCATGTGCGACGAATCCGAAGGTGCCGGAGGCGGAGCGCTCGCGGTGATCGAGGGATTCGATGTCGAGGCCATTGGTGCCGAGGGCGCCGGGCTGGTCGCGGCTCCAGGGCCAACTGGGGGTCCGGGAGTCTGTGGTGTGTTTTCCTCGACCGATGTTGGGGCGGGTGCGCTTGCGCCGAGGGTACCTTTCAATCGTTCTACCCATTCGAGTCCGCCACGACGCCATTGCCACATGATCAGGATGCCGGCAATGACCAGCAACAGCAGGGCAGCGTACATGCGTCGGCGTCCTGCATCGTGCGACTCTTCGTCTTCCAGCAGGTATTCCACACCGCGATTGACGGGTTGATCCGAGAGCCCGAGAAACGAAGGTCCGCTGACATCGGCCGCAGGCTTTGGAGCGCTCGTAGTATTCGGAGCGGGAGTCGTAGCAGGCCTCGATGGTGTCGCTTCTGCAACCGCTAAAGGCTTTGCCGACTCAGCTCTCACGGGGAGCTGTGCTCCACACATTCCGCAAAAGCGGTAGTGGTCGCTGTTCTCGTAACCACACTGGGTACATACGGTGGACATTGAGCTAATCATAGCTGTAAGACTTGGATGACATCTACCGCTCTGCTGTTGGTACCGCGAAACCGGGAATTCAGCCACTAGTGCCGGAAGCCGTAAAGGATTCACATGCAGAAGCTTAGGATGGATGTACAAAGAGGTCGAACCAGGAGCACCCTTCTTTCCTCAAGTGCGTGGCTATCCCGTGCAAGCCGCTTTCATCGGGGGATTCACAGATTCGCTATCCTTAAGACGATGACGGGGACGAACGATCAAGAAGCAGGCCGCGTTGGTCTTTGCGCGACGTGTCAATTCATGAGGCGCATGGCTTCCGACAAAGGATCCGTATTTTACCTTTGTGAGCGCTCGAAAACCGATCCGTCGTTTCCGAAATATCCGCGCCTCCCAATATTGCAATGCCGAGGCTATGAAGCCGTTCAGGCGGATTCATGATCTGCACATAGCTCGTCGCGGTCGCCTGCAGATAACCTGCGTCCTCAGCATTACGGGAGTTTATCCAGATAGCAGGCTCCTTTCGTGTTCTGCGCTGGTGGAGTCGGTGGAACGACCCACGGCGGATTGAGGAAGTCGAAGAACTCGGTCATGTCCATCTGCGCCGCATCGCGGGCTGTCAAGCTGGATACTCCAAATCGTGTCTCAATCAGCTTCAAAATCGCAGTGTGATCGGCCACAGTGTGCGACACGTAATGTTTCTTGCTGAACGGGGAGACAATGATCAGCGGCACGCGATATCCCGAGTAGACGAAGTCACAGGTCGGTCCGGTTTTGTTCACGCAAACGTCTGGCGGGTTGGTAAACAAATCTACTGGTGCGATCCCATCGGGATGCGACTGTGGCTGTGGCGACACGTGGTCGAAGAGCCCGCCTGCCTCGTCAAACGTCAAGATAAATGCCGAGTCTTTCCACGAGGTGCTCGCCATGAGGCCGTTGATGAGCGTCGAAACGTAGTTTGCACCTTTCTGAATATTGCTGGGCTCGGTGTCGGACGGCGATGGATGCTCGTCCAATCCGGCGGTTGAGGCGGGTTCAATCCACGCTACTTGCGGTAACGTTCCATTCTGCAGATCCGTGAAGTACACGGAGATGTCTGCGATGTTATTGGGAAACGACGTCGGAATCTGCTTTCCCCACACGAAGTACTGCATGTAGCTCAGCTTGATGAGGCATGCGGGATCGAATGGAGGGCCTGTGCATTTGCTTCCCTTGGTGTTCACATAAATCTTCCAACTAATTCCGGCGGTCTGCAGCTCTTCAAAAATTGTCGGAGACGTCATCGGCTGTTTGTCATCAGCGTTGGTGCCCACGGGATAGACGTATCCTTGCGAAGTTCCAGCCACCATGTAAGCGCGGTTCGGATGCGTGCGGCTCATCACGGGGCTGAACCATCGGTCGGACGTCCCGAAATTACTTGCCATGTAGTAGTAGTAGTTCAGATCAGTGCCGTCGTAATAGCCGATCGCGCGGATGCCGTTGGTGTCCTTAAACTTTGAACTGCGGGCGAAATGTCCTCCGGCATGGACGAAGCCGTTCAACGTTGCGGGATTGAATCCGAGGGGGTCCTGCAGGTTCCAGTCATTATGACTTTCATTCCACGAAGGACTCGTGTTCTCGGTGCACTTCGTGAGCAAGTGATACGAGACCACCTTCGGACTGTTGCTGTCGAACTTGCAGTCGGCGGGTGGCGGAAAAGCGGGATCGCATCCGGGATTGCTCGGTGCCGGCCCTAGCAGGGGCGGATTGCCTGTTTTGGGATTGATCTGCGCCAGGCCATCGAATCCAAGATCGGTGTAGCCATGATTTCGCCAGTAGAGCCGAAGCGCGCCGAAGTAATTGTCGAGCGAACGGTTCTCCTGGGCGAGAACGATGATGTGATTCAGTGAGTTGATTCCCGCTGCGGGCGTCGCCTGACCGGTAGTCTGCGCCTGAAGGCCGCTGACCGCAATCAACACAACAAGAACGTACGAGACAAAAGCTCGCTTTGACATGTTCGGTGCCTTCTCGAAGGAGGTAATCAGTGAGCTTGGGATGGCCGAGGCGGATGCCCTGTTGCCCTGAGCAGCCCACTTTTCCTTTGAAGAACCGGTAAGTCATTCATAGTGCTTTTCTTGTTTATCGATCCCGTCCTTGCATGGTTGTGGTTCGTGGAGAGGCTTAAGTTTTGGTAGGAGGAGGGGTAGGGTGCCCGCCTTGCGGGGAGTCCTTTTCGTTTGCCCGATCCCACACAACGAAAATCGCGTTGTGTGGGGCACCCGGCCTGCGCTACGTCGCTCGGCGACGGCGTGGATTTCGGCGATGAGTCCGGGTTCGGTTTCTGACTCGGGTTTCTTCTTGCTTTCGGCTGCTTGCGCGGCTTCTTTTGTTTGCGGATCTTCTGCGGTGCTGCTTTGTTCGGCTGGTTCGGTTGCGGCTTCTTCGACGGGTGCTGAGAGGCGGGCGGTGTCGTGGAGTTGTCCCTCTTGGCTTTCTTTGTCCAGGCGGGCTTCGTCCAGCCGGGCGCTTTCTTGCCGGGCTCTTTCGACTTCGCGCGCGGCTTCTTCGGCGGCGGCTTTCTCCATGATTTCGAGTTCCCAGGGGGCGAAGGTCCAATCTCGGAGGGGAGTGCGGGCGGTGACTTCGGGATCGCAGTACATGTCCTGGTGACGCTCGGAGAGCATGCGGCCGAGGTTCGAAGTGGCGGTCTGCAGGGCGTAGAGGAGGAGACCGGCTTTTTTGCTGTCGATCACATCCTGGAGGACAAGGCTCATGACCTGGCCGATGGCGGACTGGATGGAGGAGGCGTCCTCGAGGACGGGCAGGATGATGCTGCCCGTGTTCTGGTGGTTCTTGGGCTGGTTGAGCCAGAGGAACTCGGGCCGCCACTTGTTGTGGAAGTAGCATAGGCGTTCGTTGCGGAGCGCGGGCGAGTTGCATTGCGTACCGTTGGTCTTGATGTGGTGGCAGCGGGGAACTTGATATGAAGATGAAGACATGAAAGGTGAACTCCTACCCCCTATGGGGTCGATCTAATGAATGCATGAAGTTAGCGGGAAATTGTCCGCAAAATCTTGGGATAAAAAGGGTTACATGCAAAATCTTGGAAACGTGGGAGTTACAGGGTGTGAAGAGCATGTTGCCTGGGAGCTATCAAGACAGTGTCGTAATTGTGGGAGGAGCGGGTCAAGGTCATTGGTCACAGGTCAGGGTGATAACGGGCCGAAGTGGGAATGATGAGGAGGAGTAAGTTTTCCTAGCAATCCCACACAACGAAATGCGCGTTGTGTGGGGCACCCGGCTTTCGCCTTTTCGGGGTCAAGGGGTGATCTACGGAGACTCTCAATCACTTTATATTTCTGACATCATACAGCGATTCTGTTCCAATTGTTTCAGCACTGTCGAAGGGGCGACGGTAAGATTGGGAGGAGAGGATGAAAGAATCAGTTGCTACAATTGCGCACCTTGACCATCTCCGAAAACTGGAACACATGTATCTCATGGCACCTATCAATGCGTTCTACTCTCCAAGGATCTCAGTCTCGCATGGCGAGGCAGAAATAACGATTCCCGTGAAACCTGCTTTCTTTCACGCGGCCGATGCCGTGCATGGCTCCGTATATTTCAAGCTGCTGGATGACGCAGCATTCTTTGCAGTAAATTCGTTGATTGAGGATTACTTTGTGTTGACAGCTAGTTTCACGACATATCTTCTTCGCCCGATTGCGGAAGGAACGATGAGGGCGACGGGAAAAGTCGTTCACGCCGGGGTGCGGTCATTCATCGCGGAGTCGGCAGTCGTCGACAGTGAGGCGAAGGAGATCGCCCGAGGCAGTGGAAATTTCATCGTGAGTAAGATCAAGTTGACCGCGGACATGGGATATTGCATTTAGTGACGCGAACGCTCCCGCAAAAGCGATTTGTTATTCGCAGGTCACTGCTCTCACAGTTTCGGGCGAGGCCCACTACCTATCTTCTCATCCTTGCCTCGCTCGTTTGCCTCCTTGTTGCCAGTGGCTCAGGGCAAGAACCGCTCCGGGTTAATGTCAGACTGGTGAACGTCGCCTTCTCCGCCCGCAATTCGCACGGTGCACTTGTTGAGAACCTGACGAAAGATGATGTCGAAGTCTTTGAAGACGCTGTGTCTCAAAAAATCTCCTTCTTTGCCCACAGCGTGGATGTACCCCTCACTCTCGGGTTGGTTGTCGACTTCAGCGGAAGCCAGGATCAATTCTCAAAGCAGCATGAGCGGGACCTTCAAGTTTTCTTAAAAACCGTCTTGGGTTCAAAGGACCGAGCATTTCTGGTGTGTTTCGGAAATCATATTCGGCTGGTCAGTGACTTTTCACAGTCCGGAGCCCAAATGACTCAAGAACTCGATGCCTATCGGCACGATGATGGACACTTTCCTGAATTGGGCCCAAGAGAAAGCCGTGATCTCGGCACTGCTTTTTACGATTCAATCTTCTACTCTGTCACCGAAAAACTCGCTCGTGAAAGTGGCCGTCGCGCACTGCTTGTCTTCAGCGATGGAGAAGACAACTCCAGTTCCCATGACATGATGACAACCATTGAGGCTGCCCAGAGTGAAAACGTTCAGATTTTCACCATCCGTTATACCGAGAAGAAGCATGGCCGGCTTGCTGCCCGCAATAAATACGGAATCCGCGTGATGGACCGCGTAGCGAAGGAGACGGGCGGCAAGCACATTGATGCGGAAGCCACCGATCCCGAAACGTACTTCCGTCAGATTGCCGAAGAACTACGATCTTCATATGAACTGGCATACTATCCGTCGAATGCAATCCGGGATGATACATTCCGAAAGATCGCGATCCGACCGAAAATACCAGGCATGACGATTCGGTCCCGAACGGGATACTTCTCACGATCAGCAGAGTAGCCCACAGCGAACTTGTTACGGTGTGCGCGACTCGAATCTCTCTCGTCGTGGTCCCCGCCTTGACGTAGTTGCTGCGGATCGATCCCGAGTTGCTGTATCCGGTGCAGCATCGCAGCGCGCAGGCACAAGCCGATCTGATGATGATTCGGGCACGGGCAGGTCTGGTGCGCGCCCGAAGCGGGCCATCGTGGCCACGGCAAGAAAGCTGGCGGTGTTGTTGCATCATCTGTGGGTGAGCCGAGAGGTGTACGAGCCATTGCACAACAGCCCACGGATCACACTGGCCACTGCCGCTTAAAAACAGCAAGTCAAAATCGTTCCAGGAAGAGATAAAGACAAAAGCCAAAGCCGAGTTCCGGTGACTGCGTTAATCGCCTGGG
>DATBFG010000022.1:0-59775 GCA_036558645.1 Terriglobales bacterium | reverse complement strand
AACGCGATGACCGAGCCCGCGGGGAGTTGATCGAAAATCGCTGCGATCCCTGCCATTCCTGAGGCGAAAGAAACCGCAGAGCCGCCTTCAAGACCGCCGACAATCTCTTCCAGCGCCTCCCAGCCCGGCGTGGCGTCGTCGCGAGAGTATGCACGCTGCTCACCCAGCACGAAGTTGGATGCCGGGCATGGCGGCACGTTAAGGGGGGAGCCTGGGCGTCGATCTCGTCCTGCTGAAACCAGCCACGATTCAATGGAAGATAGATCACCGGCGTTTCGCTCTGTCCCATCCCTGGATGTCATGGCTCGATTGTAGCGAACGAGTCTTAAGATCGTTCTATAGTCTCAGTTGGTGAAAAATCCCGATTTCACTCATCGACTCCGGGGAGGCAAGTCTTGCTCCGGTGAATACCTGAGGTGCCCGTTACCGAGGCGAGGCAAGAGACTTGGTTCCCGCAATTTTCCTGGTGGGATGCCCATATCTCATTATCATTTCCCGTAGTATTGCTGTGGTTCCTGAAAAAGAAGAGATTGTTGATCCAGGAGTTTCCATGCAACCTTTCCTTTCCGTCTTAGCCTTGGTTTCGTTGGTCGCCAACGTCCCGTCCTTGCATTCTCAAGATCAGGCAGCACCGGGTCACTACCTGTTTGCCTGGACGGGAGACGAAGCTCGCAAGGGCAACGACTTTCTCGCGGTGATTGATGCGGACCCGGCATCACCGTCTTATGGACACTTGGTGACGACGGTTGTGACTGATCAGCCGACAATGTACGTGCATCACACTGAATACACGATGCCCGCCAGCGGGATGCTGGTTGCCAACGATCATGATGCTGGCCGGACTTTCATCTTTGATGTGCAGGACCCGCTGCATCCGAAGGTTGAGACTTCGTTCACCGAAAGGGCTGGATACATGCACCCGCACTCCTTCGTTCGGCTGCCTAACGGGAATGTGCTCGCCACCTTTCAGCACGCTCATCATGGGCAGAGTGAAGGCGAGATGGCCACCACCGGCGGTTTGGTGGAGATTGATGATCATGGCCGCGTGGTACGCGCCAGCAGCAGCGCAGACCCGGCGGTTCTCGATTCGCTGCTCACGCCTTACGGTCTTGTCGCGCTTCCAGAACTGGACCGGGTTGTGTCCACCAATTCCTCGATGCACTTGGACGATATCTTTCGAGGCGTAACCTATCAGGTGTGGCGTCTTTCCGATCTCAAGTTGCTCAAGACGGCATACTTCGATCCGGGCGCGAACCATTACAGTCAAATTAGTCCTGAGGAGCCCCGTCTTGGCCCGGATGGATCGATCTATGTGCAAACGCTCGGCTGCGGCATCGAGCGTATCAGTGGCGTCAAGACTGGCGACTTTACCTCTCAACTGGTGTACAACTTTCCGGGTAATTGGTGCGGAGTTCCTACAATCGTGGGCCACTACCTGATTCAAAGTGTGCCGGCAATCAAAGGCTTGATCGTGCTCGACATCGCAAATGGAGCAAAGCCGATCGAGGTTTCACGGCTAAAATTCAGCGACACCTTCAAGCCGCACTGGACGGGATGGGACGCCAAGACGCAGCGGGTAGTAGTAACTGGCAGGGAGCCTCGGCTTTTCCTGGTGAAGTTTGACCAAGCGACAGGCGCTCTCTCTATGGACGACCAGTTCCATGATACGGACGGAAAGGCCGGGTTCAACTTTGAGGGACGTCAGTGGCCGCATGGCTGGAAAGGATCGGGCCTGCCCCACGGAGTGGTCTTCTCGCGTTGAAGTCTATTTTTCATTCTGGATATTAACATTGTCAGGGTGCTCACCATCCCACTCTCTTCGCTGAAATCTCCAACTGACTGCGCGATGATCTAAGCCAGAGTTTCCTCATGGTTGGCGTAATATCCCTATTACGCTCATTGACTCGTGTAGTGGGCTGAAAGGACCCGTTTGGTTTGAATTGAAATCGCCATCCAGTCTGGTTACGGCACTTATCAATGGCTCGCATCAGCGGGAGGCGTCCACATAAAGCCGTGGGCCCTGCTGTCAAGACCTGTGAAATAGCCGACGACTTCCCCGACACTGTTGACGTCATAGGGTACTGTACCCTGCGCGCCTGGAAACTGAAGTGTCGTGACTTTCTTGTTCTGGTAGAGAAATCCACTGAGGACTCCAGAAGGAACGTACCAACCTACCAGGGCTGTTCCTTGCGGATTAATCCCTAGAACTACCGGACGAAAGGCTGTGCCTAAGCCTAGCAGGTCATAATTCTGACCGTTGAAGATGAAATCGTAATAAGAGCCATGAAGATCGCCAAAACCAACAACAATACCCGAGTCGCTGATTCCCCAAGGCAATGTTGATGTTGCACCAACCACTTCAATACGCTTGCGTTGCCCTTGTGCAGATAATTCAAAACCTGTCTCGTATAAATCCTTCGGGGACTTGCTATCAACAACGTAACCAACAACTGTGCCGAAATTATTGATTGCTTGCGGAGATGTGGGGAGGTTCCCAATTCCGATGTTGGTAAACCGTTGGCTCTGGATGTCGTAGACGAAGGCAATTGCCCCGTAGCCGACGATCTTGCCTTTGTCATTCATACCCATCAAAAAGGTCCAGCCTCCATTGGGGTCATCGATTGTGATGAACGTTCCGCCTCGCAGGAGAAATCCATGCTGCATAGGGGTGCTGTCCAGATACATGCCGACGACGTCTCCAGCCGAGTTGATGCCGGCAGCATACGTTTGGACCGCCCCGGGATAGTCAATTTGCGTGTATGTTCCTTGCGCCAGCAACGGCCCGGTTACCGCCACGAAGAGAAATGAGCGGAGTGCAAGGCGGAAAAGGTTCATGGGCAGCTCCCGATCAGCAGTTTGCCAATTGTCCTCTGGGATCTGCAGTAGGTCAACGGTGCGATGGGGTAGGCCGGGTGCTTTGGGCTGGACATCAATTGTTGATAAATCCCTATTACACTCATTGACATCCTATGCTGGGCCGGACAATCAATTCACCCAATCGACCCTGTGCCGTTGCCAAATGTGTTGCCAGATAACTGCCGAATGTCCCGATTTATTCCATTTCAGGACAATCGGCCCGACTCGTGGCCATTGAGCCGATTGAGACGGTGGTGGTAGCCCTTATTTCCTAAACCGAAGGTCGGGTGTTCGACTCACCCCGGGGCTACCAGTCCACTCGCACATACGACATCTATAAGCGCCTCTACCGGGCTACAATCCCTCTCATGCAAATCCGGCGCATTATTCCGCTCGTGCTCCCCTTCCTATTTGCCTTGATTCCAACCCATGCTTCATCGCAATCGGCGTCGCATCCGACCGTACAGAATCTGAAGGTGACCGTTCTCTCGACCATGCTTTCCGACCGGAACCTCGGCGAGTGGGGTTTCGCCGCACTTGTGGAAGCAGATGGGCATCGCATTCTGGTCGATACCGGCGCCCGACCCGAAACGGTTTTCACTAACGTGCAAGAGCTTCGTTTGGATCTAAGTGATGTGCGCGAAGTAATCCTCACGCATAACCACAGCGACCATGTCGGCGGGTTACTCACTTTGCGACGGGAATTCATGAAGAAAAATCCGGCTGCGCTCTCAATCGTGCACGTAGGGAAAGGAATCTTCTATAGCCGCCCTGAGGATGGAAAAGAAGACAACCCCATGATCAGCATACGGAAAGAGTACGAAGCAACTGGCGGCAAAATCGTGGAGCACGATGCGCCTGCTGAATTGTTTCCCGGTGCGTGGCTCACCGGTCCAGTTCCGCGCCAGTATCCTGAGCATAACTGGTCAGTGGTTGGAAAAGTACAAACGCCATCGGGACTCGTCGAAGACAATATTCCTGAAGACCAGTCTCTGGTGCTGAACACGAACAAGGGCCTGGTGGTCGTCTCCGGATGTGGTCATGCGGGCGTTGTCAACACGCTTACCTTTGCGGAGAAGGAATTTCCCAACACTGCGGTGTATGCGCTCCTCGGCGGCTTTCACCTTTTCTCGGCGGCGGACGACCATCTCGACTGGACCGCCGACAAACTCAAAGACTTCAAGGTTTCATACTTAGTCGGTGCGCATTGCACCGGAATCGAAGCCGTTTACAGAATACGTCAGCGCCTGAATTTGACAAGGCAGTCCGCAGTCGTAGGTGCGGTGGGTGCAACCTTTGTGTTGGGTGAGGGAATACATCCGGGCTTGATTGCGCAATAAGGCTGCTCAACCGATTCGCCAATCCGGCGTACAATAGTTTCGCTATAAAGCAGTCAGAAGGTCACCTTCCGGCTAACCTCTGCTTGGGATAATGCCATGACCTCAAATTCTTTAGGCTCAAAGCACCTATACAAAACCCTAACGATTGTGCTGGTGGTTATCGAGGCGTTCGCAGCGGTTGTCGCCCCCCAATTCCCCGACCCCGGACACCCCGGCATGAGCCGGGACGAGCAGATACAACTCGGCTTCCAGACAGCAGCACAGGTGTATAAGCAAATGCCGGTGCTGCCGGACACTAGTCCGGAAACCCAATACATCCGAAAACTGGGCACAAAGCTGGTGGCCACCATTCCTTCGCAGAACTCGTGGCCTTTCGAGTTCCATGTCATTCCGCAGAAAGAAATCAATGCCTTCGCGCTTCCGGGCGGTCCGATGTTTGTGAACATCGGCACGATTACGGCCGCCTCAAACGAGGCAGAACTGGCAGGCGTAATGGCGCACGAGATGTCGCACGTCTACATGCAGCATTCGGCAAAGCAGGCCGGAAAGGCGCAGACGACGAACATGCTCGCGGGGTTAGCCGGGCTGGTCCTCGGCGCGACGACCAAGGGCACGTTTGGATCCCTGGCGCAATACGGCATACAGTTTGGCGCTCAGGGGTTGATGCTGAAGTATTCGCGCGACGATGAGGCGCAAGCGGATGCAGTTGGCGCAGTCATTCTTTACAAAGCTGGGTACAACCCGAAGTCGATGGCGGACTTCTTTCAGAAATTAGCAGCGGAAGGTTCCAGTGGGCCGCAGTTTTTGAGCGATCACCCTAATCCTGGAAACCGGCAAGAGGCGATCCAGGCTGAGATTGCTCGATGGCCTCCAAAAACGTACAGCACAAGCGCGACTGCATTTAACAACGCACGCCAGCATGCTCTTGGCGTAAGGGCTTACTCGGCCCAGGAGATCGAACAGGGCGCCAAGAGCGGTCAATGGGCGAAATTGAATCAACAGAAGGGCGCGACTTTTAAGCCGGCCGCGGGAGTGCCGGTTTCTGAGACTTCTTCACCACAACCGACGAATGCCGGTAAACCGGTGAGCATCGACAGCGTTCTTCCCAGCGCACAACTGGTCACAAGCGACTTGGGACCGTTGAAGATTGCACGCCCCAACAATTGGCAGGTAATTGCCCCAGCGCAGAACGGTCAGGATCTGAAGATCGCGCCCGCTGCCGGTATTAGTGGAGACAGCGTTGGCTATGGTGTCGTGATCAATGGGGTGAAGCCGCAGAACGGGCAGTCGATGAACGTGGACCAGTTGACCAGCGAACTCGTGCGCTCCATGAGTAGCGGTGGAGATTTGAGTCCTATCGGGCAGGCACAGCCGATTAACGTTGCCGGGGTTCAGGGCCGCTCGCTCGCCATGCAATCCACCTCACCTTTTCCGGACGCGAAGGGTCAGCCGCAGAAAGAACGCGACTGGCTGGTTACCATACCCCGCTCAGATGGATCGTTTGTGTACTTCGTTTTCGTAGCTCCGCAAGCCGAGTTCGAGCGCTTCCGCCCAAGTTACGAAAACATGTTACGAAGTCTGCAGTTCCGCGATTAGGCGGATCACCACATTGGTGAGTAACGAAATCGGACGACTCAACTCTTTAGCAGCTGTAACTTTTTCCCTTGAAAACACTATCTGACTTCCTAGAGAAGGAAGTCCGTGTGTGCATTTGTTTGCATCACTCTTCCACAAGAAAAATTTCTGTGATCGCAACAAGAACCTTTGACAAATTGACATCCGTTGTACAATGCCGACTGCTTAGAAGCCTGACATGGAAATCCTTGGGCCCTGAAGGGACTTCTGAGTACACGTTTCACGCTCTCCAAGGAGGAGACCAAATGAGGAAGCTCGCGGTTTTTAGTGTATTGGTTCTGGCATTGATGGCAACCGGCGTAACACCAGCTCATGCCGCGGGGCCATATTGCATTACCCTGACCAACTTCTGCGACACACTGGAAGTACAAACTTCCGGCTCAAACAACTACGGTCTGTGGGATTGGACCTGCGACGGCGTGACTTTGACACCAGTGATCGGCGTTAACAGCGCGGGTCTCATCACTGATGCCTCGCTGCCCAATGGCTTGGGATATGCGACAAACTTCACTTTCAACAAGGCAAGTAATGCATTCAATCTCTGGGCGACTGAAGGCTCGGTGATTTTCCCGTTCCAGCTCGGCCAGCCGTTCTCCATCAGCTCCGGCAGCTGCGCGTTCGCCGGACCGAAGAATGGAAAGCCCTCAATCAAAGGCCTGCAGTAAACGCTTGAGTCTGGTCTAGAACCAGCTTCTGAAAGTTTGGCTCCCGGTTGTGTATCACCACCACCCGGGAGCCTTTCTTTTTGTGCCACAGCGGGGAGGATAACTGCGCCCATCTTCCGTATCGCGTATGATTGTGAGTAGCGCATGCGCCTTCTGCTGGAAATTCTTGGTCAAACTCTTCGAACACTCTGGGCGCACAAGCTGCGTTCTTTTCTCACCATGTTTGGGATTGCCTGGGGTGTGGGCTCCTTACTTCTCCTGGTAGGCCTGGGAGAAGGGTTTCGCTCTGGAAACCGCAAGCAATTCGATGAACTGGGCGAAAACGTGATGTTTATCTGGGGAGGGCGAGCCCCGGCGGTGAGTTCCAGCTTCACCAGCATGCGGCGTTACTATCTCACCTATCGCGATTATCGCGACATTATGAATGAATGCCCAGAGGTCAATGCCGCTTCGCCAGTGATCTCGCGGGGTGATGTTCGTGCCGTCAGTGATTACTTTCAAAGCAGCGGGCAGCTCATGGGAGTCCCTGCAGATTTCCGGAAGATCCGCTACATGCCGATTTCTAGCGGAAGATGGCTCAATGAGTTCGACGATACGCAGAAACGGGCGGTAGTCATCCTTGGTGACGAGGCACGGCGGGTGTTGTTTAGCGGGCGACCTGCGGTTGGCAATACCATTTTGCTGAACGGAATTCGTTTTGAAGTGATTGGCACCCTTAAACGGATTGGGCATGGAGATAACAACACGCTGAATCTCCGTATTTTTATTCCGTTCTTTACGATGCAGCAGTACTTTCCTCCGCTGAACGTGGGCGACATTCCCGATGCCATCAGCTTCATGAATTACCAGCCAAAATCGCGGGAAGTCCACGAAGCCGCACAGACCGCTGTACATAAGATCATCGCCCGCAATCATGGTTTCGACTACACGAGTCCGGACGCTTTCGATGAATGGGACACAATCAATACCGTCGATCAAGTCGGGAAAATCTTTGACGCCATGAACATGTTTCTAGGCAGTGTGGGATTGGTAACGTTGGCCCTTGGCGCCATTGGGATCATCAATATCATGCTGGTGGCGGTAGCGGACCGCACGCGCGAAATTGGATTGATGAAGGCGCTGGGTGCTACCAACCGTAGCATCATGTTTCAATTCTTTGCCGAGGGTGCATTTCTCACCCTGTTGAGCGGTGGAATCGGAATGGGCGCGGCAGCCGCTCTGATGTCAGCGCTGTCACTGTTACCATCCCCGCCCGGTTGGGATACACCTAAACTGGTGCCTGCCACCGCCGCCCTCGCGATTGGATCCTTGGCGCTCGCGGGTGTTGCGGCTGGATTGTATCCGGCCCGGAAGGCAGCGTTGTTGCAACCTGTGGAGGCCCTCCGGAAAGAATAAAGATGAAGCGTGACCTCCTGCAGCAAGCATACTTCGCAATGCGCCACGATCTGAGGAAGACCGTCCTCACCATGTTGGGAATGGCGTGGGGCATTGCTACGGTCGTGTTGCTCCTTGCATATGGAGATGGCTTCGGTCAGGCGATTGAAAACATCTTCCACAGTTTCGGAGCAACTTCTGTTGGAGTTTACGCCGGCCGGACATCCCAACAGGCAGGTGGTAACAAGGCCGGAGTTCAAATCCATCTTACGAATCAGGACGTGGAACTCTTGCGCAACGTGCTTCCTCTGGCTCGTCATGTTGCGCGCACGGCAAATCGAGATGCGACCGTACAGAACGGTCCCCGTTCCTTCGGCTTTCCTATTGTTGGAGCTGACCCTTCGATTGCGGCTATCTGGAACTTGCAAATTGATGAGGGACGATTCCTCGATGACCAGGATTCCATGACTCATGGACTCTACTGCGTGCTGGGGTCCGAGGCGAAAGACAAACTGTTCTCCGGCATGCCTGCACTTGGAGAGTCGGTGCGAATCAATGGAGTCAGCTTTCAGGTCGTGGGAGTTGCTCATCCCCGCATGCAGGAGGGCGAGAGCGATGACAACCGCACGGTCTATGTCCCGTTCACATCCATGGATGTGCTTATGGACACTCACTATGTGCAGGGAATTTGGCTGGACTCCGAGGGCCTGGACCATGCTCGACTAGAGAGGACGATCCGCGAGTCGCTGGCGAATGCACACGGCTTTCGCTCCAACGATGAACGAGCCCTCATGGTCTTTGATGCGCAAAAACAGTTGTCACAATTCGGCATCATCATTATGGGGCTGAAGATACTGCTTGCCTTCATCGGGACGATTACCTTGGGCATTGGCGGTATCGGGCTGATGAATATCATGTTGGTCTCGGTGACGCAGCGCACTCGCGAGATTGGCGTTGAAAAAGCGCTGGGCGCGCGCAAAAGGGACATCCTGTTTCAGTTCCTTGCCGAAGCAATGGTGATTACGGCCGTGGGAGGCATACTTGGAGTCTTACTGTCCTACGGTGTGTCCATCTCCGTGGGAACGCTTACTCTTTATAGTGCGCTGGCGAAGCATGCGGAGGCCGGAGACATCCGTCTTGTCGTCGCCCCCAAGATTCTGCTGATCGCAAGCACGATTCTCGCATTTGTGGGCATCGCGAGCGGAATGTTCCCGGCCGTGCGGGCTGCAAATCTGGATCCGATAGAAGCTCTCAGGTACGAGTAAGAATTCACGTCATGTAGCGTGTCTACTTCTTATCCTTCGCATCGTTGTCTTCGTGTTCAATCATCACGTGTGACCAGAACGTGCCGGATGTCATGACGTAGGGCATTGTTCGGGGAACTTGTCCCTCCTCAGCTAGTCCGATCTCTGCGGCAGTCTTGTAAGGAAAATGGATAGATTGCCACGCGTGAATTTCCTTTCCTGCCAAGTTGGTAGAGGGTTGATAGTCGGACAGGGGACCGTACATGCGATATCCCGCGGTAGGATGATCAGGGAGCACTAACTTTTTTGTCTTCACTTCTTCGTCAATGATGCGGTCGACGTCTTCATCCTTGAGATTCTTGGCGTGTAGCTCACGAAGTCGGCGAATCAACGGCATGAAAGATTCGTGGTAGCAGCGCATATCAAACTGGTCGGTCCCAGGTTGGAACACGCTACACACCATGCCATTTGAGCCTTGACGTAGGGTGACGATCGAGAGATCAGGCGAGTAGCCGATCACTGTCGCCTTCCCACGCAGAATTTCCGGCAAGGGTAACACGGCAGCTGCGATCTGCTGATTCGCTGACAACACTCGCTGAGTGGATGATTCTGCTGAAACGGACACAACCGCGGCAATCAAGCCGGTGATTACAACGATGCGGCTTCGCACTTGATGCTCCCTTCTATCCGGTCTGGGCGCTTGCGAGAAACTGCGGCGGCCTGCGTGCCTTAATCGCTTGCTCGAATCCGTATGCGATCTTTACTAGCTTGGACTCACTCCATGCGCGTCCGAAAAACGAGATGCCAATGGGAAGGCCAAAAACCATCCCAGCCGGTACGGTGATATTTGGGTACCCAGCGACGGCCGCTGCATTCGAACTCTCTCCACCTCCATGGTCTCCGCTGATCAAATCGGTCAACCATGCCGGACTTCCGCTGGGTGCGACGATTGCGTCCAGATTGAACTTATCCATCACCGCATCGATCCCCTCAGTTCGGGAGAGGCGGTGATTGGCCTCGATTGCATCCAGATATTCTTTATCGGTTAGCGGACCCTTGGCTTGTGCCCTGATGAAGACTTCCTGACCAAAATAGGGCATTTCGCGATCGCGATTTCGTTCATTGAAAGCGATGACCTCTTCGAGTGTTTTCACGGGTGCATCATTCCGCGCAGCGAGATAGGCATTCAGGTCTGCCCTCAGTTCATAGAGCAGAACCGTGAATTCCGTGTCATCGAACTTGCCATGAGACGGAAGATCGGCGGGATCGATGATAACTGCGCCTAGCTGTTTCATGGCGTCGATCATCTTGTTGATAGCGCGATCGACGGCATCGTTCGATCCGAAGTATTTTCTGGCAACCCCGAGACGGGCGCCTCGCAATCCATTTGGATCAAGGAACTTGGTGTAATCAGGTGAAAGCTTCGAGGCAGCCCCGGCGGTTGCTTTGTCACTGGGATCGGTTCCGGCCATCGCACCGAGAAGTATGGCGGCATCCTTCACACTGCGCGCCATGGGACCGGCGGTATCCTGGCTGTGCGCGATCGGAATGATCCCGGAGCGGCTTACCAGCCCGAGTGTCGGCTTGATGCCGACTAACCCGTTGACTGACGATGGGCAGATAACCGATCCATCTGTCTCCGTGCCCACCGCGACTGCGCACAGATTGGCGGCCGTTGCGGCACCCGAACCAGAACTTGAGCCGCAAGGGTTACGGTCGAGAGCATATGGATTCTTGGTCTGACCACCGCGGCCGCTCCATCCGCTGCTCGAGTGATTGGAACGGATGTTGGCCCATTCGCTGAGGTTGGTTTTACCAAGAATGACAACGCCGGCCTCGCGCAACTTCTGGACGACGTAGGCGTCCTTGGCAACAGGGCGCCCAACCAGGGCTAGTGAGCCGGCAGTGGTTTGCATCTTGTCGCCGGTATCGATGTTGTCTTTAATCAGAATGGGAATGCCGTGCAATGGTCCCCGCGAGCCTTTCTGCTTGCGCTCACGATCGAGATTCAGGGCAATCGAAATCGCATCAGGGTTGACCTCGATGACGCTCTTCAGCATCACGCCCTTCTGATCGATCTGCGCGATGCGGCCAAGATACAACTCGGCTAGGGAACTCGCCGTGTGTTTCCCGGCGGTCATGGCAGCCTGGAGGTCGCCAATGCTCAACTCGTCCAATTCAAAAGCGGGTACAGAGGGGACGATGTTGCCACTTAGGTCTTGGACACGCGCCCCTGCGAGCGCTGGCAACAGGATCGTGCTTGCCCCGCCAAACAGTGCGGTCTGCAAGAAATTTCTACGGGAACCCAGTCTTGGTTGCTTGCATGCCATAGGTTTTGCCTCTGCGTTCAGGGAACGGGACGCTTCGACTCAAGCGAGCCGCGCGTTGACTTCGGGGAACGAATTATAGGCGATCCCAGTGCCGGATCGTGCTTTCTTTTTGCCTCTGCGCTCGTCCAATAGATGCGGTAACGCATCGTATTCATGAACCATTCTGAGATTGGAGACGGGAACCACATTCGTGCTGCCCACCCGTCCTAAGCTGCTACAATCGCACGTTTCTGAGTTGCAGTTAGCTGCCTGCAGCATTTCACCGTCTGCTTGGAGGAGCACTCATGTTTTTTCTTAGGAAATTGGCTGCGCTTTGCCTTTTGTTCAGCGCCACTTTTGTCTTGGCTCAGGAAGCGCAGGAAGGCCGTCTCATGCGTTTTCCGGATATTCATAAAGATAAGATCGCATTCAGCTACGGCGGGGACATCTGGCTGGCTTCGACCTCGGGCGGTGTTGCGCGGCGCATCACATCGCATCCGGGCAGGGAATTGTTTCCTAAGTTCTCCCCCGATGGCAAGTGGGTCGCCTTTACCGGCCAGTATGACGGGAACTTTAACGTTTACGTAATGCCATCCGAAGGAGGCCAGCCAAAACAACTGACCTTCTACCAGGGAAGCGCTCAGCAGTTGAGCGACCGCATGGGTATCCACAATCAAGTGGTCACCTGGTATCCGGACAGTAAGAGGATTCTGTTCATCTCCCGCGCGAATGCCACGAATGGTTGGGTAAAGCGCCAGTACAGCATCAGTATCGATGGGGGGCTTCCTGAGCCGTGGCCACAGGATCAAGGTGGTTTGACATCGTTCTCGCCGGATGGGGCAAAAGTTGCGTACAACCAGATCTTTCGCAATTTTCGTCAATGGAAGCGTTACACCGGCGGCATGGCACAGGACATCATTATCTATGACCTCAAGAACAACACTGTAGAGGCAGGTCCGCCGCACACGGAATGGACGGACACCTTCCCAATGTGGCACGGCAATACGATTTACTTCAGTTCCGATCGCGGGCCGGAGCACCACTTCAACATCTATAGCTACGATCTCGGGAGCAAGCAGGTAGAACAGGTTACTCACTTCACGGATTTTGATGTGATGTGGCCTAGCCTCGGGCCAGATTCGATTATTTTCGAGAATGCCGGCTACCTATACACCCTCGATCTTCAGACGAAGGAATCCAAGAAACTAAGCATCCTGCTGCCTGCCGACCGCAGTCAGACGATGAAGCGTTGGGCAACCGTAAACAAGAACATCACGGATTTCGACATATCTCCGGACGGTAAGCGTGCAGTCTTTGCGGCTCGAGGCGATGTATTCACTGCACCGGCAAAGGAAGGCAGCATCCGCAATCTAAGCCGGACGCCGGGTATCCGCGAAAAGTCGACAGTCTGGTCACCCGATGGCCGCTGGATCGCCTACATTTCTGATCAAACCGGCGAGGATGAGATCTACATAACACCGCAGGACGGCATGGGAGAAGAACAGCAGATCACCAGTGGCTACAAGGGTTTCAAATTCGCTCCTGCATGGTCTCTGGATAGCAAGAAACTCGCGTGGGCCGACAAGGATCTCCGTCTGTGGTACATCGATATCAAGGATAAGAAAGCAGTCGAGGTCGACCGTGCCAAGTTTGGAGAAATTACGAATTACTCCTGGTCTCCCGACAGTAAGTGGCTGGTTTATGACAAGCCATCCGAAACTACGTTCTCGGTGGTCTATTTGTACTCCCTTGCTGATCGGAAGAGTACGGCCGTGACCACTGCTATGACGAACAGCTTCGCCGGGCTATTCGATCCCGACGGCAGGTACTTGTACTTCCTCTCCGATCGAGATTTCAACGAGGTCCTTGGCAATATCGACTTCGAATTCGCCAACCCCAAGACAACCCGCATTTACATCGCGACTTTGAAGAAGGATGAACCATCGCCCTTTCCGGCTTTGAGCGATGAAACTCAAATCAAAACGGAAGAGGCGACCAAGCCAACTCCAACTCCGGAACAACCAAAGAAGCCGGAGAAAAAACCCACCAAACCCGAAGCCGCGAAACCGGAATCCGGTCAGCCCCCTACGAAAGCAGAGGAGCCGACTAAAAGCGAGAAAGAAAAGCCGGCCGAATTCCGTATCGATCTCGACGGCATTCAGGACCGCATCGTCGCGCTGCCGATGGATCCTTCGGTAATCCGCACCATTACTGTGGCTAAAGGATTTGTCTATTACTCGAGCACGCCAATCCAAGGCTTGTCTGGACCTATTCCCGGCGAGTCGTCCCAGGTTCATGCCTACGACTTAAAAGAACGAAAGAACAAGGTTGTTATTGAAGATGTCGAGCGCTTTACGGTTTCCTTCGACGGATCGAAGCTGCTCTACCAGGGCGGGGATACCTACGGCATCATCGATGCAAAGCCCGGCGACAATCCAAAGAAAGTCGGGGACGGATCACTGAACCTCGCTTCCATGCAGGCGGAGGTCGATCCTCCCAAAGAATGGGCGCAGATGTTCAACGAAGTTTGGCGCCAGGAGCGCGACTACTTCTACGAAGCGTCCATGAACGGTGTTGACTGGCAGAAGATGCACGACAAGTATTGGCAACTGTTGCCTTATGTTTCGGATCGCTACGCCCTGACCTACATTTTGGGTGACATGATTGGCGAGCTTTCCAACTCGCACACCTACGTGGGCGGCGGAGACTACCCAGACCTACATCCGGTGAAGGTCGGCCTGTTAGGCGCTGACTATGAGCTTGACCAAGCCAGCGGGATGTATCGCATCAAGAAAATCTATCCCGGCATGAACTGGGATCCTGAGCTGCGTTCTCCCCTGACCGAGCCCGGAGTCAATGTGAAAGAAGGCGATTACCTTGTCGCTATCAATGGGCGGCAGCTCAAGGCTCCGCAAAGTCCGTACGAGCTCATGGTGAACACAGTCAATGAAACTGTCACTTTGAGCATTAATTCAAAGCCATCGAAGGATGGTGCGCGTAGTGTTCAGGTGAAACCCATCGCCGACGAGTACAACCTGCACGAGATGAATTGGATCGAGTCCAATCGGAAGAAAGTCGACGCAGCCACCAACGGGAAGGTTGGCTATGTGTACTTGCCGGACATGGGGGGGCCAGGGCTGGATCAGTTCATGCGACAATATTTCCCGCAGATTCGCAAGCAGGGAATCATCTTCGACGTTCGCTACAACGGCGGAGGTTTCGTCGATCAGCTGATCTTCGAACGCCTGCGCCGTGTCCTGGCGGCGATGAGTTCGGCCCGCAACTTTGAGGGAGGGCCTATCCCGTTCCAAGTGTTTAACGGGTCTATGCTCTGCCTAACCAATCGCTATGCAGCATCTGACGGCGATTTCTTCAGCTACTTCTTTAAGCAGTACAAGCTGGGGCCACTTATTGGCGAGCGAACTTGGGGCGGCGTGCGTGGCATCCGCGGACAGATACCGCTCATGGATGGTGGTTACATAACGAGGCCGGAGTTTGCGCTCTACGGCTTGGATAGTAAATGGCTCATCGAGAACAGGGGCGTCCAGCCTGATGTGGTAGTGGAGAATCGTCCTGATCTAGTGGTGAAGGGGCAGGACCCACAACTGGAAAGAGCAATTCAGATGGTGATGCAGGACATTCAGGCACACCCGAAGTCGTTACCGGCCCGACCGCCCGATTTGCCCGCTTATCCCGAAGGTCCGGGATTCTGATCCATACAGGGGACGTGGACCTCACAAGTCCCCTTCATCCAAATCTCGCAAAGCCCTGCAGGCGCTACAACCTAAGCTCCTGCAGTCCTTTCTTTCGCAATGGCAGACGGCTTAGCCTCCAAATTCTTGCGGATTTTGCGGACTTCCATGAATGTCAACGCCGTGCTCATCGAAATCACCGCCCCAAACATGATTAAGAGGATCGTATCCATCCGAGAGACTCCCTTCGTGCGAGCTCGTCACGAGTAACTGTTTGTATTGTCAGCAACCGATGGCCGATGATACTCCACTGCGTTGATTTCGCGTGTTTTTTCTATGGGTTGGAACAGAATCATACAACCCTCACCGAAGTAAGAAGAAGCTTTCGTGTGGCTGAAAATCGGTAAAGTCCGGCTATAATAGAAGTTCATGCCTCGCTACTCCATCGTTGTTCCTCTACACAATGAGCAGGAAAACGTCACCGATCTCTACGATCGGCTAAAGGCGGTCATGGAGGCTGCGGGCGAGAGCTTCGAGATGGTGCTGGTTGATGACGGGTCGACGGACAGCACGTTTAACGTGCTACGTGAGATTGCAGCGGTCGACAGCCGCATTACAGTCGTCAAGCTACGTCGCAATTTTGGACAGACTTCAGCTCTGGCTGCCGGGTTCGATCATGCTCGCGGCGAGTACATCATTGCCATGGATGGCGACCTGCAGCATGATCCTGCCGACATTCCATTGTTCCTGGAGAAAATCTCCGAGGGCTACGACATTGTCAGCGGCTGGCGGAAGCAGCGTATCGACAATCTCTGGTTGCGGCGCATTCCTTCAAAGTGCGCGAACTGGTTAATGGCGAAGTTGAGCGGCGTGGATATTCACGACTTTGGAACCACCTTCAAAGCCTATCGTCGCGACATTCTGGAACAGGTCCCGCTCTACGGAGAACTTCATCGGTTCATTCCCGCCCTGGCTTCGTGGCATGGCGCTTCCATCTGTGAAGTGCCGATCCGAAACATAAACCGCGAGCGCGGTGCATCTCACTACGGAATTTCGAGGACCTTCAGAGTTTTTTTCGACCTGATCACGATCCGCTTCCTGCTGCGCTATCTTTCCCGTCCACTGCATTTCTTTGGGACGTTTGGCATGGCCAGCATTTTCAGCGGGGGTGCAATCGCAATGTGGCTGTTGGGTGAGAAATTTCTCAACCACCACGACATTATGTCGAATCACGGCCCCCTGATGATCTTTTCCGCGGTCCTGTTGTTGGCGGGACTGAATATGCTGGCTGTTGGACTCCTCGGCGAGATGCAGGTTCGGCATTACCACGAGCCTAGCCGTCGCGCGCCTTACTCAGTGGATCGCGTGCTGCGGGCCCAAAGCGAAGAACACACCGTCAGCGAATAGCCGAATCGCAATTGCCACAACGCTGCCGAACGGGTAGTGTGTCTCATCAGACATGCTAACGTCGGTCCAATTTTCTGCTCCGGCTGGAGTCTGCCTTTATTACTTCTGCGCCTGGTTCTTGTTAGGAAGGGATCCAAAGCCAGGAACCATCGTCCCTACGTACGATCCTCCTGACGGATTGTCGCCCGCCATGCTTCGGTATATTTGGAAACAGTGTTTCGATGACAGAATTGTCTGGTCCGCCATGCTAAGCCTTGTGTCAAAAGGCTTGGCAAGGATACAGACCGATGACAGCGTTGCCATACTAAAGCCCATACACCGGGCGAGAGTAGACGGCAGCTTGTCGCCCGAGGAACAGGTGATTTTCCGGGAATTGCTGAGCCACCGCCGTACCAAGGGCATGATGCTTAACATGCTAGACGGTCCATTCGCAATTGTAGTTAGCCGTATGGCGGACATACTTCGAAGTAATGCGGAAGGAAGGTGGTTTCACCCGAATCGCGAATCCGTGCGAACAGGGTTCGCTCTGTCTGTGATTGCCGTAGCCATCGTCGCAATGCCTCAGCGGCCTGATGAAGCATTCGCACTGGTTGCATCCCTGGCATTCATGGTGCCGGGCGGTTTCTACGTAGTGCTCCTGGCATTAAGGCTCGGGGATCTGTATAAAGCTGGGCAGAAGGCGCTGGATGGCGCGATTGCCCGAAGGGCGGCCATGCTGGGAATCTTGCTCATCGCCTGCCTATCTTCTTTGCTGATAGGATTTGTAGTTCTTGGCGTGAACTTTGGTTGGCCGCTAATCGCTGTTGCCGTTCTTCTAGCAGGCTTGAACTTGGCCTTTTTGCACTTCATGAAAGCACCTACAACAGAAGGGCGAGTGCTTTTGGACAGAATCGAGGGCTTTCGCTTGTTTCTGAAATCGGTGGAGCGACTCCCCATGGATCGGTCCGAATCACCAGGTGGGGTTCCTGGTGTTTACGAGAAATATCTGCCTTATGCTTTGGCCCTTGAAGTTGAGCAAGCGTGGTGTGATCGATTTATCGCGATGGCTTCCTCCCATCACGAACGACAGGAGATGCTGGGTGCTGAGTCGATCTACTTGGGAATGTGGAACGGAAAACCAGTGGAGGTAGTCTATAAGCCCCCTCGAGTTCGAGGAACGGGAGGGTATTAACGACCTATTTTCCAAACGCCTCTTTATTCACAACGTACGGCATTTTGGTGACATCCCCGCCGTAATTGCTTTCCAGCACATCGATCAAGCCCTGGGCACAGCGTCCTGCCATTCCCTTATCAGGATCGGTAGATAGACGGGTGATCCGGGCTGCGCTGGCAAAATGTGGCATCAGTCGGCAACGGTCCTCAATCGCTGGATCTCGCAACGGCGAGTCTGGAGGCAGAGGCTCCTTTTCGTATACGTCCAACGCCGCGCCCGCAATCCAGTTTTCTTTAAGCGCCATTGCCAGCGCCTTCTCATCCACTACCGGACCGCGCGACGTGTTGACGAGAAAGCTAGTTCGCTTCATCTTGCGAAGGTTCGTCTCACTAAACAGGTGATAGGTAGGAGTATCGCTCTCTCCCTCGCGCAGGAGCGGCACATGCACGCTGACGAAGTCTGCCTGAGCCAAGGCTTCATCCAGAGAGACATACTTGATCCAAGTCCTATCTCGGCAGATTCCTTTCTCGGTGCGGAGGTCTTTCACTGCCTGGATTCCTTTGACGTATTCGTGGTTCTGATACGCCGGGTCATAGCACAGGATGTTCATGTCGAACCCAGAGCACTTCTTGATCATTGCCAAGCCAATGCGTCCCGTGCCGATGATAGCGATCGTTTTTCCGGTAACTTCGTCGCCAAGGAACGGCAGATAAGGATGCCAGTAGCCCCATTTGTTCTCACGCGTCAGGTGCTCTGCCGTCCACATCTTGCGAGCCAGCATACCCAACATAAAGAATGCAAATTCGGCGGTTGCCTCGGTGAGAACGTCAGCAGTGTGGGTAAACGGAATTTTGTAACGGTTGGCATCCGCGCGGTTGATGTTGTCGAAGCCCACGGCAATCTGTGCCACGACCTTCAAGGTACCTTTGCCCGCCTCGAAGACTTCCGCATCAATTGGGTCGCGCAACGTTGTGATGAGGCCATCGACCCCGCTTTTGACCTTGTCGATGATCATGCCCTTCGGCGGAGCCTTTGGATCAGGGTAGACCTCGACCTGGTATCCTCGGTTTCGCAGTAAATTGATGGATTCGCCTATATCGCAGGTAGCAAACACTCGAAATGAATTGGGCATCGTTCTCTCGGTCGTGGATTGTTGCGGATCCTGCAGACGGCTCGTGCCCCCACGGCCAAGCCGACCTACGATGATACTACTTCCCAGATGTCCGCTTCCGAACAGGTTGGTCCCATCGGCGTACAAATGCTGATCCAGTCCGATATTACCGCGAACTAAATGCCTCGACTCTTCAACAAGTTAGCCGACACGGCAAACGGTACGCGCCTTGCCTTGCTTGTTAAAGATGTCCAAGAGTCAACCGTGATCATGAGAGCACTCGCCGCACCACCGAAACCGGATCGAGCTTGGCAGGACTTTGCATTTAGTCACCAGCAAAGTGGGACAACAAGGGGCGATGATTCTGGCGGCCCGCCCAATGTCCTGATCGCCGACGATCAGTGGGAGATTCGCGAGGCGTTACGCTTGCTCCTTAAGAACGCCGGATATCAAGCTGAGCTGGTTTCCAGTCCCAAGGCTGTGCTGGAGCGCCTGCGAAGCGAGCGCTTTGATATCGTCGTGCTTGATTTGAATTACACGCGCGACACCACATCAGGCCGCGAGGGGCTCGATCTACTGGGCGAGATTCGCCGGCTCAATGAATCTCTTCCCGTGATTGTGATGACGGCATGGAGCAACGTAGAGCTTGCGGTTGAGGCGATGCGTAGTGGCGCGTCTGATTTCATCCAGAAGCCATGGGACAACCAGCACGTCTTAGCCTGTCTCGGTGAACATGTACAAAGATACCGAGCTGAACGTCGGCAACTTCGTGTATTCGAAAATGAACGTGCGGATGCTATCGCCACCCAGAGGCAACTGCTGTCAACGTATGCGGAACGCTGTTCCGGATATGAGCTTGCGAGCACTTATCAACCCGCCTCCACGGTGGGTGGAGACTTTTTCGCTGTGCTTCAGTCCGAGCGCGAGACCGCGCTGTGCGTGGCAGATGTGAGTGGCAAGGGCGTGCCTGCCGCGCTATTGATGGCGAATCTGCAGGCAGCTCTTAAGCCACTTCTCGATGAGGGAACGCCACCGGCGCGAGCCTGCCGCAATCTGAACCGGCACGTGCAGGGCAGCGGCAAACTGGTCTCCATGTTTCATGCAATCTTCGATCACTCGAATCGACATCTACGGTTTGCGAATGCAGGTCACGCGGCGCCGTTCGTCGTACACGCCGACGGATCGCACGAACGACTCCTCGACGGAGGCGCTGTCTTAGGCTATTTCGATGAATGGGATTACCAGGAAGGGAAGGTCCTTCTTGAGCCGGGTAGCCGGTTGATTCTTTTTACCGATGGTATGGTAGACGCCACGGATAGTACTGCCGCCGAATTTGGCGAAGATAGGCTGGTCGAGGTAACGCGCCAGAATCGTTACCTAAACGCGAATGCGTTAAAGAACGTGTTGCTCGACGCCGTTTCCACGCATTGTGACGGAGACTTTCAGGACGACGCCACGCTCCTGGTGATGGCGGTTCATTAGGAGTTATTACCTACGAAGACCCGCCGTGGGCTAGGGACATAGCCCCCCAAAAGGCCCCCAACATGCCCAATCTATGTTCCCGATTGCAGTCAGCCTTCACCGAAGAGTAGAATTTTTTCATCTAGCATTCCCCGGTGCAGTGATTCGTTAGGCGTCGTAGAGGCTTCCCTCGATAAATCTGTTCGCTGAGAAGTACCCATGGCGGAGCCATACCCGGTCCCCGAAAACTTCGCGTCGACGCCACCCGACCTGAGCGGAAGCACGATCGGCAGGTTTCGTGTTGTGGAACGTCTGGGTGGCGGGGGAATGGGCGAGGTCTACCGCGCAGAAGACCCAAAGCTGAAGCGAACCGTGGCCTTGAAGCGGCTTGCTCCCCAGCTTCGCTCCGACATCATGCATCGCCGCCGTCTTCTCGAAGAAGCGGAACGTGCATCGCGTTTTGCCGATACGCATGTCGCTGCTCTGTACGACGTCCTCGAAGAAAATGGCGAGATTTTTCTCGTCATGGAATATATCGAGGGCGAGACACTGCGGCAACGATTGCGACGTCCTCTGGCTCTCGATCAATTCTTTGATATCGCCATCCAATGCGCTAAGGCCCTAGCTGCCGCTCATCAGCGCGATATTGTCCACTGTGACATCAAGCCAGAGAACATCATGCTTACCACTTCGGGGCAGGTAAAGGTTCTCGACTTCGGGGTTGCGAAATATCTTCCGCGTTCGGGTCAGGATTCAACCGTTGATCGCTCCGGAACCATGGCGGGGACACCCGCCTACATGTCGCCAGAGGTTTTACTCGAGAAGGTTCCAGACGGCCGCGCGGATATTTTCTCCTTGGGCGTTGTCTTCTACGAAGCTCTTACGGGCCAGCATCCCTTTCTTGCTAGCAGCTTTGTCGCGACCACGGATCGTATTCGGAATGAAACGCCTGCTCCGATACGGATTTTTAACCGGAACGTCCCGGTTGCCTTGGAGGGCCTGGTCAGCCGGGCCCTGGCTAAGGATCCTGCGCGACGTCATCAGAGCGCGGGAGAGCTTCTCGACGATATCCAAACTGTGCAGACCGGCCTCACACCAAGCCGGTTCCGCCATCTGTTGCCCGTGCCCACGCCGCCGGCGCCGTCGCGGTGGGTGATTATCCCGGTGATGGTGGCCCTGGTTGTCGCCGCCGTATTTTTCTTCCTTCACCGTGCCCAGAGTAAGCCGCTACTCACCGAGAGAGGTTGGGTATTGATCGCCGATTTAGATGCCTCGGGCGGACAAGCTGTGCCAGCCGAGGGTGTTCGCGAGGGCCTGACAATCGGGCTCCAGCAATCACGCTACGTCAACGTGTTTCCACGAAGCCGGGCGTACGAGACGCTGGAGCGGATGCAAAAACAAAATGTACCTCGTATTGACGAGACTCTTGGCCGCGAAATCTGTCGCCGGGAGAACCTGCAGGTCTTGCTGGCTGGGACCGTCGTTGGCATGGGGGACGAGACCCAAGTCACGTTGCGCGCGATCAATCCGTACAGCGGAGAGGTCCTCGTCGCCCGGAGTGATCATTTCCGCAACGACCAGTTTTTCGACAAGGTCGACGGCTTGGCTCGTTCTATCCGCGAAGCGCTGGGGGAATCCATCGCTTACATCAACAAGGACAGCCGTCCGTTAGCCAAGGTCACGACGAAGTCGCTGGCAGCGCTGCAACTCTACTCACAGGCCAAGAGTTTGGTTGATCAGGGTAAGGATGATCAGGCTCTTGCGCCACTGCAGGGAGCCCTGCAGCTGGATCCGAACTTTGCCATGGCTCACCTTCTGCTCGGCGGGCACTACCTGAGCGTTGCGAACAAGAATGAAAAGGCGGTTGCGCAATTCAAAATTGCCTATGACCTTCGTGCCGGTGTGACGGACCGGGAACAGCGCCTCATAGAAGCCGACTACTACGGCGTGCAGGAACGCTACGAAGAGGCGGCGCAATCCTTGAATGTACTGCTGAGCTTCTACCCGGACGATCCAGAGGCTCGCCTCACCTTGGCACAGGCCTACTACGCACTGGGGCAAGTTGACAAGGCAATCGACCAGTTGCGTGAAGTGATCAAGCTGAACGTGCACGGCGCGCAGGCCTATGAAGGGTCAGTTTGGTTACTTGCACAACGAAATCATAGTGACGAAGCGCTCGCCGTCTACAAGAGTGCTCTCGAGGCGGGCATTGATACTTCCGCTCTTCACTGGGCGGCAGGCTTAGCCTTCCTTTCGCAGGACAAAGTAGACCTCGCCAGGGATCAATTTCGAACCCTGCTGAGTCGGCAGGACTATTACCGCGATATGGGAGAGCTGTACCTTGCACGGACCGACGCCTATGAAGGCATGCTCTCCAAAGCCAAAACGCAACTGGAGGCTAGAGTTCGCAAGGACCAATCATCTACACAGAAAGGAGTTCAGCCCTTCCGCCGATATCTGCTGGGTCGAGTGGCATTGTTGCTGAACGATCTGCGGACAGCTCGTTTGCAGGCAGACGCTATTCTCGCAATGCCGGTTAGTGATCGGCAATACGATGATGTTGTTGCTGCGGGTACTCTTTACGCCCGAGCGGGTGAAATAACATTGGCGAAGAAGGCATTAAGCCTGATTGAGGTAGCGAATGCCGAGGTACCGTCTGCGCTCAATAAAAGCTATCTCCTGAAGCTGACAGGAGAGATTTCTTTGGCAGATGGAAGGACCGCAGAGGCAGTGGACAACTTCCTTGCGGCTAGCATGACCTATCCCGACATAAGATCACGCTGTGGATTGGCCCGTGCCTACGTGGCACGACGTGAATGGCCGCAAGCTGCTCAACAGTGGCAGCAGGTTGTTGATGCTAAGGGAGAGATCCTTGCCGGTAACAACATACCTACTGACTACGTATTGGCGCACCTTGAACTCGCACGTTGCCTGCGGGCGATGAACCGCGATACAGAGGCGCGGCTGAACTATCATGAGTTCCTTCGGTTGTGGCGTCAAGGCGACGAGCTACCGATTCGTCGCGCTGCCGAAAGTGAATTGAAGAAGCTTCCCTCCGGCCCTGCTTTGCAAGAACCCATCGAAAAGAAGTAGGCGGGCATTCCCAAATTTTCAGGTCAAGGAGCCACCATGAACCTCTACATACTGCTCGGAGCCGCGTGCTGGGACGAGGCGTTTGCACAGAAACTGTTGTCGGATCCCCTCGCTGCAGCTCAAGATCTTGGACTGCAGTTGACCCCCGGTGAAATTGATTGGCTGAATAACGCAATGGCCGCGGGACGAAGCAACGGCCTGATCGATGTTTTCCGCGAACTCCGCGGAAGGATCTGTCCTCCAGGTGGTGTGTGTCCTGGACTTCCGCTGCCGCCCCCTCCGCCGCCACCGCCGAATCCGCAGCAACAGCAATCGGGATCGTCCTCGGGCACGCAGAGCAGTTCTACACGCGGGAAGCATTGAGACAGGCGGGGGCTTGTGCCCTCCGGTTAGCGCTCGCTCTGTGTTATCTGGTTGTGGCAGATTTTGCACAAGGCAGCACTTTTCAAATCAATCCATTCGACGGCATGCGAGGGAGCCATGGCGCAGCCGTAGTCCTGGCAGTGTGTCAGGCTCAACGTGTGGCCGATCTCGTGCACGGCTTCCTTAATCAGTCGGTCTCGGAGAAGTTGATGGTTGGCCGGGAGACCATAGAATTCCTGCCGTAGCCGATGGAGCGAAACCACCGAGCAAGGGCCTCCCATCTGTGCTTCCCCGAACACAAACGTAAGAATGGGAATGTATAGGTCGACACCCGTCACTCCAAGAAGACGCCATGCCTCGGCGTGAACCCAGGCTTGCATAGAGGAAAGAAGTTCCGAGGAATGGTACTGCTGACGTTCACCGTGAAAGGCAAATTCAGGATCTAGGGATTGCTCAAGAATTTGGCAAGGCAGTTGAAAAATACCGGCGAGCGCTGCTACCAGCTCCCTGAGGAGCACGGCATCAACGTCGCCGATCGGTAACAATTGCAGCTGCTTCATCGAGGCTCAGCGACCGGGCGGCTCCACCCGTACTTTTTGAGCTTGTGATGCAACGTGACCCGGTCGATCTCGAGGATCTCCGCGGTGCGTGTCTGGTTGTAGTTGCAGGCCTCGAGGACATGCAGAATATGGGTCCGTTCCATCTCGTCGAGACTCTGCGGCGGACCACTCACCGCTTGAACCTTGAAGACAAAATCCCGTTCGTGAATTTCCGGTTCCTGCGCAACCACCATGGCTCGCTCGATCGCATTTTCCAGTTCGCGCACGTTTCCGACCCAGGGCTGCTGCTGCAAAAGATTCATCGCGTTCGGAGAAACCCGGTTGATCCGCTTGTTCATTTGCAGAGAGAACTTGCTTACGAAGTGGTTAACCAAGAGCGGGATGTCATCTCGTCGTTCGCGCAATGGAGGCAATTCGATCCGAAAGACATTTAGGCGGTAGTAAAGGTCTGGGCGGAACTTTCCTTCTTCGATCAATTTTTCCAGGTCTTTATTGGTAGCCGCGACGCAGCGGAAATCCACCTTGATAGGTTGATTACTTCCCACGCGGACGATTTCGCGCTCCTGCAACACGCGCAACAGGTCAGTCTGTGTTTTCAGGCTGATGTCTCCAATCTCGTCAAGAAATACAGTGCCACCTTCTGCAATCTCGAATTTCCCCTTCTTTCGATATTGCGCCCCCGTGAATGCGCCTTTTTCATGGCCAAAGAGTTCGCTTTCCAGAAGCGTTTCGGTCAGTGCGCCACAGTGAATCACGACTAATGCATGGTATTTTCGTGGGCTGGCATGATGGATGGCACGAGCTACTAATTCCTTTCCTGTACCGCTTTCCCCCGTAACCAGAACTGTTGCGTCGGTCGGGCCAACGGTCTCGATGGCATCAAAAACCTTCGCCATAGCGGCACTCTGGCCGACCATGTCCTCCGGGCGTGCGACTTCTGCGACAGTTTGTCGCAGCCTGACGTTCTCCTGTTCGCTACGCTTATGTGCAATGGCTTTCCGGACCAAGTGGGCAATCTCATCAGGATCGAGTGGCTTGGTCACATAGTCATAAGCACCGTTTTTCAGTGCGGTCACAGCGGTTTCGACGGATGCGTACCCGGTCATCATGATAACGGTCAGGTCGGGATCGATCTCGTGCATGCGTCGTTGTAACTCGATACCGTCGGTTCCACGCATCTTGATGTCGACGAGCGCTGCGTCCCATTTGCTTTCCGCCATTCGCGTGAGCGCCTCGTTTGCGCTGTCTCCCATACCGACGTCATAGCCTTCCTCACGAAACCACTTGGCCAAAGAATCTCTCACGCTGAGTTCGTCGTCTACGATTAGAAGTCGGCCCTGCTTACTCACGGTTAGCACCTCGCCTTCGTCACTACTTTCGGAGTGCTCGCTGCCTCCGACTGGAGTGGCAGACTGAGCGTAAATGTCGTACCTTTGCCCGCTTCTGATTGAACTTCAATCCGGCCCTTATGCCGATCCATAATGGTGCGGCTGATCGCCAGGCCAAGCCCTACGCCGTGACCCCGTTCTTTTGTCGTCAGAAAGGGCTCAAAGATCTGCGGGAGAATCTCTTGCGGGATTCCCATCCCATCGTCCCGCACCTGCATTTGAAACTCATCGGTCTTCTCGTTAACACTGGTGTTGAGCCAGAGATTTCCGCCGCGAGGCATGGCTTCAATGGCGTTCATCGTCAATGCCAGGATCACTTGCTCAATCTGAGCTGCATCGCAAAGAACTGGGGGAGCGTTTTCTTCCAGTTGCAGGTGCAGCTGGATGGTGGAAAGTTCCAGTTGGTGCTGCACCAGCCGGGCACAACGATCGAAAATTGCATTCATATCGGCCGGTTCGACATTCATCGGAGAAGTACGCGAAAAAGTAAGTAGGTTCTTTACAAGGTCGCCGCAACGCCGGCTCTCTCCGGCAACAAGGTCCAGGCATTGCAATGCTTCCTGCGTTTGTTCAGGACCGGCCAGGCCACGGTCAACCCACTTGCGCAACAACTTGGCGTAGGTCAGGATTCCAGCCAGCGGATTGTTGATCTCGTGCGCCACAACAGCGGCCATCTTGCCTACAGACGCCATTTTTTCCACATGTAGCATGTCGTCGTGAGCACGCTTGAGTTCGCGAGACTTCTGTTCGACTCGATCTTCCAGAGTCTTGGCCCAGCTAACGATCTCTTCATTAGCCGAGCGCAACTGCAAGCTCATGCCGTTGAAAGAGGATGCCAGCTCTCCGACCTCGTCGTGAGCTCGCACGTCTATCTGGTATCCCAGATCGCCTGCAGCCAGGCGTTCGGTGCCGTCCTTGAGCAGCTTGATAGGCTCACCAACCACGCGCCAAACGAAGAGCCAACTCAACACGGCAATCGCCAGCATTGCGAAACATGTATACGCAACCAATGTGCGGCTGCTGGCTGTGAGCTGCTCGTCGGCCTTCGCTAAGGAGAGATTCGTATCCAGTACGCCCAAAATCTGCTGCGATGCTGGATGCGCGTGACAATCTGCATTTGAACAACTGGGCTGATTTTCGATGGGGGTGATGATTCCTAGAATTCTTTTGCCGTTACTCCGATAAATACGAAACCGGTCGGGACGATTTAGCCTTGTCAGTGGCTGGGATTGCGTGTGGCAGGCATAGCATGCTTCTGCACCTTGATCAACGCTGTGACTGACTTCACCTGGATCCGTGGAGTAGCTGATCGTGCCTTCGCGATCAAAGATACGGACACGTACCATGCCAGGTTCATCGGCAATGGTCCGCATGAAGTGGTAGAGTCCTTCGCGGTCGTTTCGCAGCATGTGATAGGTGGTGCTGCGCTTGATGACATCGCTTACCCGTTCGGCACTGACCAGGGTTGCCGCTTCCAGATGCTGGCGGCTCAGCCGTACGTTCAGATATCCCAGGAGAGTGAAAATAATCACCATTACTCCCAGAAGTGACGTGATGAGCTTTGTGCTGAGGCTACGAGTCCAGCGGTTCCGGGTTGAGTCAATCTCCTGCATGGTCTAGCACCGGAGCGACAGCGAGTGGCATGATCTCTGCCGTCGTTTCCGGTTCCTCGGCAGGGAAGATGGGAAGATACTTCACCGCCAGTGCGAACAACGCAAAGCCCACCGCAATGATTGCGCCCGTGACTGCAATTTCTGTCCACTTCGGTATGTAATGCATGCCAGCCGCGGATTCGAGTCCGGTGATGCTCACGTTCAGACGATTGGTGACAAAACCCAGGAGCACCATGATTGCGGCTGCGTATAGCCCATCCGCGCTGGTGCGGATCCTCTTTCTCGAAAGCAAGGCCAACGGAATGACAAGGCTGAGAGCAATCTCTAACCAGAACAGATACATTTCATAACTTGGCTTCAGCATGAGAGGCAGCACGCCCCGGTGCAGAAGATCTTCAAAGCGCAGAATGGCAAATACAGAGAGTACGACTACCAGCACGCGTCCCAGTTCCTGGAGAATGGGCAACTCTAACCGACGTCCGAAATGCCTTGAACTCATGGACGATTCGAAGATCGTCATGGCAAGTCCGACAGCGATCGCCGAGATGAAGAAAAAAACTGGCAATAAGGGGCTGTACCAAAACGGGTGCAGTTTTTCCGGCATGATCAGGTACAGCGTTCCTAAAGAAGACTGATGTAGTGTGGAGAGAATGACGCCACCGATAACGAGCGGTATAAGTACTCCACGGATGATCTTGAGGGGCTTCTGCAGATTAAAACGTTCGAGTATGACCGGCGCAAATTCGAGAGATAGCACTGTCGTGTACAACATGACGCAATACGCCACTTCGAACATGACCGAATGCGGATTGCGCATGATCAGCGGATGCCATATTCGGTAAGGGCGTCCGAGATCGAATAGCAGCGCAATCGAGACGAGGATGTATCCGAGAAAGGCAGTCAGGACCGTGGGCCTGACAATAGGATGCAGGCGTTTGATGTTGAAAATATGAACGGCTGCAGTCAGAGTAAATCCACCGGCCGCCAGCATCACTCCGCATAACACATCGAAGCCGACCCAAATGCCCCAGGGGAATTGATCGTTGAGATTGGTGGAGGGACCCAGGCCCTGTGTAAACCGAACCACTGTTGCATACAAGCCCGCCGCAACCAGGGCGAGAAATAGTACTTTCCAAAAGGTGGGCTTCAATTTCATCGCTTGTTCTCTTTCCGGCCATCGGCGAGGTGCTGCTCGGCGGCGGCGACTTCCTCTCGCCTGTGAGTGATCCACCAGATGCCTCCGAGAACCATTCCGCCCAGCGGAACGAAATCTGGAATTCGCGAGAGCACGCGGTACGTAAGGATGGGAAGGGGATCCTTCGACAGGGCGGTTGAGTATCCGAACTCCTCAAAAGACACTCCCGACAGCAGCAGGACCGAGGTACCGCCAACTTCGTTCAATCCATAAATGTGATTGATATAGGTCCCGGGGTTTTCGCGAATGCGCTTCTGTGCTTCGTCGATAAGTTCATCTCGGTCCCCAAATTTCGTAGCTCCTGTAGGACAGATTTCAGCGCAAGCTGTGGGCTTTCCTTTCGCCACGCGCTGCGAACACATCGTGCACTTCTTCACCTTTGGAAGAACTTCGCTCCATTCGTACTTGGGTACTCCGAATGGACACGCCACCATGCAGTAGCGGCATCCCATGCAGCGGTCAGCTTCGTAGGTAACCGGTCCAGCTGCGGTTTTGCGCAGCGCGCCCACTGGGCAAACGGAAGCACAGGCTGGATCCTCACAGTTCATGCACAAACGGCGCATGAACTTTTCTTTCTTGGTGAGCACGACCGTGTATTTGTGCTCGGACTGTCGCGGCTCCGCGGCAACCGTATCGTCGTATCGTAAGTTGTTCTCATCGGCGCAGGCTTGTTCACACTGCTTGCAGCCGATGCACATTGTTGCGTCGTATAGCAGGGCCTTGCTCATGACGGTCTTCCCTGGTTGTAATCATTGCGGAGATTGCCGAACCAGTCTGCAACGTGCAAAATGCCCGCAAGCTTGAATGACGATGCGTGGATAAGAAAGCACCCGGATCCGAGGAAGCTCGGACCCGGGTGAGCCGTCCCCGAGGAGGAAGGGCGGGAGAGGGTTACCCTCCGGTCGGCTCTCGACCGGCTGGTTCTCCGCTCGATTTGCCGAATTAGGGCTGGGCTATTCACCAGGCACTCTCCCGCATTCCGCGGGCGCTAGCTCCACTTGGGCTTGTCGCAGCGCCCCAAGGAAAGAGAACGGCTGATCCTACTTCTGCAAACTACGGATGTATCCGATCACCATCTTGACCTGATCAGGCGTCAGAGCCTTTGCTACGCCGGCATGCTTCGGCTTCTCAGTAACTGCCTTCTCCAGATCGGCATCCGATGCCTTCTTCGCCTCATCTGAAACCAGGCTGGGGATTTTCGCTGCAGGCTTGCCCGCTGCATCCGCCCCATGGCATGCGGCACACTTGGTTTTGTAGATGGTTGCGCCGTCGTCTGCCGCCCAAGATAGGCTGGGGATCAGGATGAAAAGTGCTACAGCGATAGTGAGAACTAACATAGCCAGCTTCGTGATCTTCATGATTGCATTTCCTCTCGGCTTGAAATTTGTCGCATAACCAAAGGCCCAAACCCTCGTCTGCGGTCCCGGTTTGTTGCGAAATGCGCCATTGGTCGAATGAGCCCGCCAGAAGAACTGTGGCGAAAGTCCACAACTCGTACTCTGGCTGATTCAAGTTTCATCACCTGAGAAGATCCATGCGGTGATGACAGTCACAGTTCAGCGTGAGCTAGAACGTGCAAGCTGGTGATTTGGAATGGGTTGCAGGCAAGAATGGTCAAACTTTTGGTTTCGGTAGACTTTTCGGAGGAAGCGGCCGACCTCTTCTCAGAGCTGTCTAGGCACATCGCTTTTTTCGGGAAAAGCAGAACAAAATGACTCGAAAGACAAAGAACAGCTATGACGTCGATGATGGACATCGATCTTGCTGGGCTGCCAGGATCGAGGCCTTTATTGCGCCGCGGCGCTCCAGACATTCAGAACCAGCACCACCGTCGTAACAACCCATGCAGCAGTAACCCAACTCACGACCTGATCAAGTGTCCTTCGCGACATCGTTGAACACATCCCCCTGTTTGTTTAGATGCATTTATTCGTAACATGTTCCCGTGGGTCTTCGCTAGGAACGAACGTCACTGTTTTGCAAAATTATGCCCAAAATTGGAAGACCTACCGACGGGCCGAGGCTAGTTTCCGTCGCCGAGCAAGTTCTGCCTGCATGTCTTTAACGCTGTCAGCAACAAGGGGCGAGTAAAGGGCCCGGACCCAGGCGGCATTGTTCCACTCTGATGTGCCGTTGGTAGCTGCCTCGAAATCAATCATTGCCTGATCATTCTGATGCGACAACCAGTACGCTACTGCCTTAGCTACTTGCCGGTCACGCCGAGGTTGGGAGTCGTACGTTGCCTGCAGACTGTCGAGCGCGTCGGAGAGCTTACGATCTTCAATCTGCGTCCACGCCTGTTGCGTGGTCAGCTCTGCATTTCCGGGCCGGAGCTGGATGGCCTGGCTCGTCAGAGTCAACGCAGTCAGGTGATCGCCTGCCACGTAGTACCACCATCCAAGTTGACCCAGCCAATCCGGAGCCCAGTCCTGACCTTCATTCGACATTGCGGTTGCCGCGACGCTCTTTGCCAACGACGGGTCTCCCGATAACAGAACAAGACCCGCCATGGGTACTTGCAGGTCGCGTTCCGCAGGGCCGCCGCGCGTGTCGACCCAGTGGCGGAATTTGGCCGCAGCGGTTGCGCGGTCTGCCGCCGCGAGTGCTTGCGCGTAACCACTCGCCGTGTCGGCGTGAAAAACGTCAATGCCAACCAACTTCTCATACGTTGCCGCTGCTTCGTCAAAATGCGCTTGTGCGAATTGTGCTTTCGCCAAAGTTAACAGTGCCTTTGGTTGTTGAGGATTCATGTGCAGTGACCGCGTGGCCAGTTGCTGGGCATCTGTAAAGCGCCTGTTTTCTAGTGCAGCAGCGGCTCGGTTGGTCCAGAAGATATAGGCAACGGCCAGCTCTTTCTCAGCGTGAAGTGGCCAGCTCTTACTGGCAATCATCTTCTGTATCTGAGCGATGCGCTCTGAAGGAAGCGGATGGGAACGGAAATATCCCTCCAGCGTCTCTCGCGTCACATTCGCCAGCTCGTCCTCGGGCGTCTTTGCTTTTCCCTGATACTCATCGTAGAGCCGTTGAAAAATCTCGAACATCCGGACAGCTCCGCTGGCAGAGTATCCGCTGTCGACTGCCAGGCGTGTACCCTCGCGATCAGCCTCAAGTTCCTGGTCTTTGCTGTAGCCGGCTTCGAAAAGCTCGACCGGCAGGCCGAGGAACGGCAGCTTGCGCATCGCCCGCTCCCGCTGTGCGCGGTCGGCGCAATGATAGTGATCGATATGCTCGATTTCGTGTCCCATCACAGCGGCCAACTCGTCTTCGCTGTCCATAAGCGATATGAGACCGGAACCGACAAATACATGCCCGCCAGGCAAGGCAAACGCGTTCAAGAATCCATCGTCCGGAATGTAGTGAAATTGGTATGGCAGCCTACGATGGGCATGCGCGGCAAGCTGGGCTCCGACATGGGAAACGTAATTCTCGATCTCGAGAGTCTGCGGATCTTTCTTCTCCTCGCGTTGTGATACGTACATCTTGGCGAGTTGGTTACCGATGGCAATTTCCTCGTCGTCCGACATGCGAGTAAAGTTCACCGGCATGCGCGTCAGTTCCTGTTCGGTGTCAGCGATGAGGTAAAGCATGGCAGCCGGACTTGGCGCGACATCTACCTTGCGGCGTTCGCTGACGACGATGGCGGCACCGCCAAGCAGGAGAATGATCGAGAGTGCAATCCAACGCTTCATAAGTATTGCCGCAACTTCTCCCGATTCCGGGTGTAAAGGAATGACACCAACATCAGTGCCGCTCCAAGAACAATCATTGGAAGGATGCGGTCGCCTGGACTCAATGTCCAGATATCAACCAACAGAATCTTGCCAACACACAGCAGCAGCAAAGCCAAACCGGTGAGCCGGAAGCTGCGCTCGCCCAACCACAACGCCAGGAGGAAAATCAGTACGCCTTCGATGCCCCAACTGAGAGTGACCATCCCGCGACGCATTTCGAGGGCAAGGAGCACTGTCACGAGACCCACTGCGATGAAAAACACTACCTGTTCTGGGCGGTTGATGAGCGAGTGAACAAACATCACAATTCCATTCTGGCTGTCGGATTCCTCCCGGCGTCGCAGCTTGAACGTTACGGGGAGGGCCATGCAGAGCAGAGAGACCGTTGCTCCTGCCGTAATCCATCGGCTCTGCCATAGCGGAGCGGGGAAATAGCTACGCTCGTAGAAATTGTGCAAGACGGTACGAAACAAAATGGCGAAGGTTCCCAAGAGCGCTTGATGCAGGAAAATGCCGCGTCCGGTCCTCCATGCAATTGCAAAGAGCCCGACCACCAACGCTGACCATGCTGCGGCTACCCAGTCGGGCTCGATCTCAAAGCGCACGAGTGATACGAGCGTAATTGTGCCCAAATAGCAGCACAGACTCGCGGCTCTCAATCGGCGTTCGAGTGGACTGAAATCGTCCGAGGCCTGTTCCAATCGCCAATATGCATAAAAGAACGTCAGCGCTAACGGAACAACACTGTAGAAGCGCGGGCTAATCTCGCCGGGCATTCCTGAGGCATTCAGGTTCACATAGAACATCCGCGTGAATGCGGCAAGAAAGGCAAGATACGCCTGCCACCGCAAAGAAACCGAGCGGCGCGACAGGCCGAGTTCAAACAGCAACAGCCCGCCAAGGGTCCATGCCACCGCAACGCCGACGGGACGCAATTCGTACCAAGCTAGCAGCGCGAGCAGAAGAGACGCTGCCCACGTATACGCGCCGCCGATCCATGCCCCAAGCAAGAATGATCTGTCCCGCAGCATGAACCTGCGATCTTGTTCACCCGACCAGGCCCATTGTGAAGTGATGTAGAGTGTCCCAGCCACCAGCGATATCGTGATGAGGCGCAAGCTGACGCCATGATAGGTTTGCGATACATAGAGGTTGACGCTGACCACGCGCACCAGCGCCGCCAGTGACTCGAAATATGCCTGGTACCCGAGATCCGGAATGCGAGCTCGACGTCCGATGAATGCCAAGCCAAGGCCCGCAATGCACCACGCGACGGCTGTCCATGACTCAGGGAAGGCGATGTAGTCGCCGAACATCATCATCGCGCAGCCGACATACGACAGCCTGCGAATGACAATCGTGTCGTACTGGTGCGTGAACAGACCTGCCCAGCGCGGATAAAGCCAATGAGCGTTGGCGTAAAAGACTGCGGCGGCGACGAAGAACATCAGCGAAACAGGAAGATCGCTGCGCACGTCGGCGCCATCCATACGTCGACCCATCACCGTCGCAGCGTCGTACGTAACCATCTGCACGGCTGCAAGGAGGGTGGCGATTGCGCCGATGCGACGATAAACAACCTCTCGGGTCCAGACTCCGATCAGGAGAAGCGTCTCCGCCTCGAGCAGCCACAAAACCGACAATCGCGCGCCGGAATAACGGAACGGAAACGCCGCAATCAGCAGGATCGCCCCAAGGGTCGACAGGACGATGACAGCCGTGCGTCGCCTGCGCGTGATGGGCAGTTGCGCAAGTCCGGCTTCGATCGCGCCGATTACGAGCAAGGCCCAGAAAGCCCATTCAGGATGGGTCGATTGATACTTGAAGAGGAGCAGTAGCAGGATAGTGTTGGTCAGCGCCGCAGCCGTTGAAATCAGCTCGCGGCGTCGGTCATCGGGCTGGCGGAAAACGTAGGATGCCCGGAATATTGCCCAGTACAGTATCAAGATACCCGCGCTGGCGGTGAACTCAGGGAAGGGATGCCGATGCCCCTGCATCGGCTCGATGATGGGCCGCAGCCATAAATAGTGGTTAAGATAGCTGGCGAGTATGCCGAAAAGTTCCAGCTCAAACCACCGCATGCGCAGGACGATCACGACCAGCCCCGCTGCCAATACGCAGCCCGCAGCCAAGCTGTAAACGTCGGAATGGCTGATGCTGACGGTGAGAAAGCCGAGTAGAAACGCCAGCCCAGTCACAACCTGTGACTTGTAACGCAGCGTGTGCCATACCATTACCGCTGCGACAATCAGCAGAAGCACAAGATCCAGGGTTTGCGACGAGAGAACATGCGCCGCAGGCACGTGATACATGGCATAGGTCGTAAAGAATAGGAGTGCCCACCCGCCTCCGATGCCCGCCCGGGCCAAAATGCGGTAGCGCTCCCGGCGCTCGGCCCAAATACCTGCTCCGAGTATTGCTACACTGACAACGTATCCGACCAGTACTTTGCCTGCCGGGCCGAGGTTCTTCAGTTGATACGCAAGGAAGAATGCGATTCCCAGTACAAGGATGATGATGCCTAACTTGTTCAGCCAATCGGTGCCTAGCGTTTCCTCCAGGTTCATGAGCGAGCGCAGGCTCTCCATCAGCGTGATGCGAGGGCCTGGCGGCCCTTCAGGTGTCGGAGGCGGAGGGATGTAAGGCATCTGGGACGCGGGCGTCTCTGGCGCGGGAGGGTTCGGTCTCGCGTGCTGGGGTTCTCGTAGTTCTACGGAATGCTCAGCCGAAACAGATGCACGAATGGCTACAGAGACATCCGACGCTGACGCCGTGACGTAAGGGTTTACAGGTTCTACTTCGCTTTCACCCGGAGCGATCTCGGGTTCAGCGCTCACTATGACCGCGGAGCGCTTCTTCAATCCTTCAACCGAGTGCTCAAGCAAGTAGATCCGACGGGTAAGATCGCCAATTTTCGCCTGGTCTTCTTCGCGCTCGCGGATACGGCGACGACGCCCAAGCCAGACCAATATCCATGGCCCGAGCAGAAAGAATCCAATTGCCCCAATGGCGAATACGACTGCTGTCGCTTCATCCAACGCGCGTCAGTCCTGGTACTCAGATTTGGCTGGGCGGGATTCTACTACCTAAGTGGAGGAAGAAGCCAACACATACCGCAGACTCGCTATCGCATGCTCTCTTCGACTTCTGTGAGCCAGTCGGGACGTTTGAGCACTTCGCGGGGCTTGGGTCCGTCAGCTGCCCCTACGATTCCGTCGCGCTCCATCAGATCGATCAGATGTGCGGCACGTCCATAGCCGATTCGCAATCGCCGTTGCAGCAGGGAAGTGGACGCTTTGCCGAACTCGACAACCAGTCGGACTGCGTCGTTGAATAACGGATCGTTTTCCGCTTCGCCATCGTCCTCGATACCGCCTTCGCGCGTGGCACCCTCTTCTTTCGGAGCCTGTAGGAACTTCTCTTCATATTGCGCCACGCCTTGCGATCGCCAGAATTCAACCACAGCAGCGATCTCTTTCTCGGTAACGAATGGGGCATGCAAGCGATGCACTCTCGCCGATCCAGACGGGAGGTAGAGCATGTCGCCTTTGCCAAGCAAGGCCTCAGCGCCGTTGGCATCGAGAATGGTTCGAGAGTCGACCTTGGTCGCCACTCGGAATGAAATTCTCGCCGGGAAATTTGCCTTGATCAATCCCGTGATCACGTCGACCGAGGGCCGCTGTGTGGCCAGCACAAGATGAATGCCGACGGCGCGCGCCATCTGTGCCAGGCGAGTCACGGATTCTTCGACATTGCCGGAGTCGAGCATCATCAGGTCAGCCAACTCGTCGATGATGATGACAATGTAGGGCAGCGGGCGGTCTTCCGAATCCTCTGTGAAGAGGCTGCCGGTTGCTTCCTCCTCAAATAGCTTGTTGTATTGATCGATGTTTCGGACGCCCTTTTCGGCCAGCAACTTCAGCCGACGCTCCATCTCGCGCACGGCATTCCGGAGCGCATTCGCCGCGAGTTTAGGCTCTGTAATGATGGGGGTAAACAGGTGCGGCACACCCTCGTAATTGCCTAGTTCCAGCCGCTTTGGATCAACCAGAATCAGTCGAACCTGATCGGGCGTCGCCTTGTACAGGATCGACATGATCATGGCATTAATAGCGACGCTCTTGCCGGCGCCGGTGGACCCGGCAATCAGCAGGTGCGGCATGCCATTGAGGTCGGCAGTCACGATGCGGCCATTGATATCCTTACCCAGTGCCAGAGTCAGCTTGGACTTCGACCCGAGGAATTCCTGGGACTCAATGTTCTCGCGTAGCCAGATAATCTCGCGTTCACGGTTGGGAACCTGAATTCCCACTGTCGACTTGCCCGCCATGCGCTCGATGAGAATGCTTTCGGCTTTCATGGCCAGGCATAAATCGTCGGTCAGATTCGTGATGCGGCTGTACTTGATTCCAGCCTCAGGCTTGAATTCGAACGTTGTCACCACCGGGCCGGGATTGATCTGTGTGATCTGGCCGTGGACATCAAACTCCGCATACTTTGCGGTTAAAACCTGAGCTAATACTTTCAGTTCGTCGGCGTCGATGGCTTGTTGCTCGTCCGGGCGATGCAGCAGACTGCTGGATGGAAGTTTGAAGCCGCCAGCGATCTTGGGGAGCGTCGTCTTGGGCTTATGTCCGTTGTCGGCGCGCTCAGTAACTTCGGGTGCCGGTGGCTCGGGCTCGGATTCCACCTCAAACCGCGGTTGCGGCTGTGGCTCAGGCCTGCGATCCGGTTCTGACATTCGTTCGATACCAGTACGCACCGATTCCTGGGTTCTGGCAGGAGGCGGTACCGGTGCTCGCGCTGGAACCAGTTGCGTGGTGACCATCGGTTTCGCAGCACGCCGCTTATCGAGATCTTCTTGTGCTTTCCTCTTAGCGCGTTCATTCCTCCAATCCTCGAAGCGATCGCGTAGAGCGAGGACGAAGGCGAAACGTGTCGGAGCCCAAACCTGCATGGCGGAGAAGGAGAAGGCAGTTGTGAGATAGAGCGCAACCGCGAGAACCGTGGCGCAAACGATGTAAGCACCCGCCAGGTTGAAGTAGTGAATAAGGAAATCGCCCACCATCCGCCCGATCAGGCCTTCGATCGGAATCACGCCCAGCCAGCGCACGTTGCCGGGAAACAGCGCCAGCAGGGCAGGAACAAAGACAACCAGCCACACACCGCCCAGCGACTTGGCTATCGGAGAGGCGATTCTGCGCGATCGAAACCAGCGCGCACCCAACATGGCCGGGAAGAGCGGCAGTAGAAAGGCACCTACACCAAATGCTTGTAAAACGATATCGGAGGTAACTGCGCCGACGACGCCGATCCAATTACGTGCAACTTTCGAACCGGTCAGCACCGATGCACTGTTCAGCGAAGGATCCAGTGGCGAGTAGGAGGCCACTGCGAGAAAAAGGAGGAGCGCGAAGACACACAAAAGGAACCCGATCAGCTCATTGAGCCGTCGGTTATTCGTGGGAGCGAATATTTGCGATAGGTACCGCATTAGCGTATTTACACTTCGCGGCGTGCCAACCCGCCGGAACGTGTCTACGCCAGAGCCTCACAATTATTACAGGAACTATACGGGGCGGCAATTGTGGAAATGGTACAGGGTGACAGGTTGGTTTCCTGCCTCTGAATTCAGAGTCTTACAGCTACAAACCTCATCCCTCCTCGGCGTCCGTCTTCCACAGGTAATACCCCAGCAAGGCGCGGTTCAGAGGCTGCGCCATGTATATGTTGTCGATGAACGAAGGAATCGATATCCAGCCAAAAACGCCAAGAAAGTAGAGCCAGGATAGAACTGCGTAGACGAAAGAAAAACCCGCCAGCAGCTTCTCGAACAGCGATCCTTTCCAGAAAGCAACCCCGTAGAGTAGGCTGCCCAAAGCAAAAGCGAACACGATCAGGGCATATAGCGCATCGGAGACTGCCTCAAATCCGTTCAGGTACAGGCTCAAGGAAGCTTTCGCGGATGTATCTGTTCCAAGGTAAGCCGCGCGCCAGCCGTAGTTCTTGGCTACGAGCGTCAGGGCCTGTTGCAGCATTTCAGAGAAGGCCCAGATGCCATAAAAAACGACGCCGAATATCGCGAGAGACGGAGTACGAAATCGCAATTTGGCGGCGATCCCGATGAGTGAGACCAAGGCCACAAAGGGGTGAAGGAAGTAACTCCATAGGTAGAAACGGTAAATGGGAGCCTGGAACAACAGAACTCGTTGTTCAAACGAGTCTGCTGCAGGAAACCCATAATGCAGAAAGATCAAGCAAAGCGTCGTGATGACGGAAGCCCACGCGCAGATAGCGGCCGTCCGATAAAAGCCCTTGCCCAGCTTCATCTCGTTTGAGACGAAATGACTGGCCCAAAGGTTAGTCGAGAGCTATCTCTGAAATCCTATACAAGCCAGAAGAGCACGACCGCACCTAGGATCAGTCGGTAAACCGCAAACGGCACGAAGCCATGCTTGCGTACCCATCCCATGAACCAGGCCACCGCCGCATAAGCGACCAGGAAAGACACGATGAATCCAATTCCCAAAACCACCCATCCGTGCGGATCAATCTGAGAAACACCGATAGGATTTTCTCCCTTGCCGGAAAGCGACTTCAACAGGTCATATCCTGTTGCCACAACCATCGTCGGAATCGACAAGAAAAACGAAAATTCCAACGCCGATGCGCGTGACATTCCTGCCAGCTGTCCTGCCGCAATGGTGGACATGGATCGTGAGGTCCCTGGGAACACGGCAGACAGGATCTGGCAGGCGCCAATCCAGATCGCTTGGGCCAATGACATGGCTTCCATCTTCCAGGTGTGAATGCGACTGCCAGGCGCATCGGGCCCCAGGGCTTCTGACCTGGCGTTCATGGCATCAACCACCCACATGACTATGCCGCCGATTAGGAGCGACATGCCCATCACCTTGAGACTTTCCAGGTTCTCGCCGATGACTTTTTTAAGCAAGAACGCGGGAATGGCTGTTACCACGAAAGCGATGCAGGTCAAGCTCAATGGATGTGTCAGTACCGTACGGTCGCCGTTCTCACCCATGGGAAACGTCGAAAGAAACTTAACGATGCGGCTCCAAAAGTAAATCGGCAGCGCGAGGATCGCTCCGAGTTGGATGACGATGGTGTACATCTTCCAATATCCGTCGGAAAGGCTGATGTGAAACAGCGATTCCGCGATACGAAGATGAGCAGTGGAGCTGACAGGCAGAAATTCGGTGAGGCCCTCGATGATGCCGAGGACCACAGAGAGCAGATAGTCGTTCAAAATCCCTCCGCCAGGGTGAGTAGCAAAGAGTATCGCAGAAAAATGGAAAATACGCCTTTTGGAATCAAAACTTAGAAGTGTAGTGCAGGCGTTTAAGTGGGATCGTAGAATTTTTGATTCTTGATTTCAGGTTCCTAATTCTGGATTGAGTAGAGCCGCCGTCTCGGCGGCCCGCGTCCTCAGCCGGTGCAAGATCCCCGCGCTACAAGTGCGAAAAGTATGTCGCAGACTGATGTTTTGGATCTGAGATCCAAAATCTGAAATCTACAATCCTCAATCTGCAATTTAGACACGGTGAATCCCTGCTGACGTCCCGCTTCTCGTTTCTATTGAATTTCATTGCCCCAGGTGGGCACATCCTGCTGTATGAGAAAGAGCAATCTTTGAGCGCGAGAGGCCCAGTCGCTTTGCGGGGCCAGCGTGATCACTTTCTGTGCCAGGGCGGTAGCCTTCACTTTCGACTCGTCGGATTTCTTCTTTTCTTCCTCGGTCTTGTAGATCTGGATCAGGGCTGACCGGCGCCATGCAGCATCGTAGAGCGCCTCCGCCGCGGCTACGGACTGAGGACGTTCGTTCGCGTATTTCTCGTAGATTTCCGCTTCCTTGTCCGGACACTTCGACGATCCCTGCCAGCTTCCACAAAGCTTGTTGTCAATCAGACGGAAGGCAGCAAGGTCGGCCCACTTTGTTCCCGGAAATTTCTTCATTACTTCTTTCATGGACTGCTCATCCATTCCCTCACGCAGGTAAGCATCTTCTGCCCTGGACGAGGGACGCGTACTTGCATCGGCCTTTTCGATCTGCCAGCGAATATCCGCTGACCGATACATGGCTTCTCCTGCCAAGGGAGAAGTGGGAAAGAATTCTGCAACCTTGTAGTAAAGGCGCATAGCATCGCCCGCCGCTCCACGCCGTCCATGTCTTTGGCTAGCTTGGTCCTCGGAGTCGACGGCCTCGCCATAGAGAATGCGATCCCCGTTAGGCGTTGATGGTTGCACTACACCTTTGTCCATGATCCACGAACTGACGGTGCGTTCTTCCGTGACCCGCGCCTGAACTTTTAACCATCCGGTCGACTGGTCGAGAATGATCACCTCGCGCCCGCGTTCAATCTCTCCCATTTTTTGCGAGCTGGTATCCGGAGAAAGGTAGAGCGTCGCCACGCGCATCATGGCCCCATGCTGAAAGTCTGCTCCAAACAAGGGCATCGCGATAATCAATCCGAAGAAGACGACGCAGCGCCGTACCACCAAGTTCATAATCTATTGCTCTCCTACGGTCGTACCACTTTCAAACATGTCTGCGGCTTTCACGATCTGAATCCTGTCTCGCGCGATGTGCAACGGGAATGCCTTCCACTGCTCGTCCTGTTGCAGCATGGCCTGCTTGTCCGCCGGAATTGGCTCCGAGATGTGATACTCCTCAAGCGTCTTTGGCGTCACATTGGTTCCCGCGGCAATATCGTCCGCCAACTTCGTGGCGAGACTCTCGTTGGTCACGATGATGTATTTCAGATTGTCAGACTGCAGGGTTTTTTTGATGGCTGCATTTACCTGCTCAGGAGTTACCGCATCGATTTTGGACAGCATCTCCTGCAGGTAACCGTGATCTTTCATCCCATAGAACATGTCATCGAGACGATAGCCAAGCTGGCGGGAAAGGCTCTCCGCATAATTCAAATAGAGCGTGCGGGCCTTAATCTTCGCCTGTGCAACCTGGTCTGAAGTCAGTCCTTCTTTCACGAAGCGATCCAGTTCTGCGGTCATGGCCTTCAAGAGGAAGTGCGTGTACTGCGGGGCAACGGGACGAATCCAGATGCTGAAATATTGCTGGCCGCGCGGTGTTGTTGGCGGAGGAAAGAGAAAAAACGGACGACCAGAGAGATATTCAATGTACGAATAATCGCCGTAGTTGTATCCGCGGTTGCCACGCAGATCCTGATACAAACGTCCGAAGTCGTCGCGATGAGTGCCAAGGTATACATTGCCCACAAACAGCGGCCAATAGTCATCGCCGGCACGGGTGACATCAATCGGGAATCCGAGATGTAGTCCAGTAGCGATGGAATTAGGCTGCGTGATGATCATCACTTGCCGGCCGGGGTCAATACGCGCACGCATCAGGTTACGCGGCTTCATGAATGTCGCATCGCCGGCAGGCAGCGCGCTCATCAAAGTCGAAAGCTCATCCTGATCGTTGATGCTGGTAGCAACAAACATGTTCGAGCGCTGGTAATAACGTTTGTAGAACGCCGCCAGGTCCTCCCGAGTAATCGCTCCCAGGCCCTTAACTGTGCCAGCGGTCACGTGGTCGTATTTCGATCCGGCAAAGACCCAATTGTCGATCGCAGCCAAACCCAATGACTCCTGGTCTTCGAAACGCAGACGGGACTGAATCTCGGTGAGCGCTTCGCGTCGTAGACGATCAACTTCTGCTTGCATCCATAGCGGCTGAGAGAACATCGGCCGCAACACGGATTGGATGAACGCCGAAAAAGCATTTCTGGGAACTGTCAATGAGAAGGTCGTTGTTTCCTTGCCGACCAGTACTCGCGGTAATGCCGCTTCGCCCCATGGTCTTGTGATCTCCGCCAGATTTTCCTTGGTGACTGGTTTCGCCCCATCTCCGAAGCCGCCCTCAATCAGCGCCTTTGCAACCAGGTTGGCGGTGCCTTCTTTGCCCGCCTGGTCGTCGGCTGAACCGGTGCGTACCATGATTTGTATTTGGTAAAGCGGAGACGCAGAAGGGAGAGTAACCAGGTTCTGTCCAAATACGTGCACGGACTGGGCCGCCTTTCCATCCTTCTTGGTGACCGTCTGAGCAGAAGCAATCAACGTGAAAGATACAACAGCCGCTAAGCAGAGTAACGAAAGGATTTTCGTTGACGACGGATGACTAAAGGCCGACATCTGTCTCATTGTTTTGCCTCCGGTGCCACAGAGGCTGCCTGCGGATCGTGCCACAGAGTAGTGATGACCTGGCCTTGGGGAATGAAGTATTTGTTTGCGTATGCGTCCACGTCCTTCGGCGTGAGACTGTCGATGCTCTGAATCACCATGTCGAGCACGCGTGGATCACGATTGAATCGGTAATACCACGCAAAGGATTGGGCGACACTACCCGTGGAATCAAGTGCTGCGAAAAAATCATTGCGGACCTTGCTCTTGATCACCTTCAGCGTTTCCGCCGCCTTGGGTTGTTTGGAGAAGCTCTTCAAGTCCTCCACGCCTGAGACCACGTCCTTCTGCACATCGGTGACGTACTTGTCGCCATCCTTCTGAAATCGATCCAGGAGCAATTCAGAGTCCAGCACCATGAGGTGCGGGTCGGTCGATTCCAGAAGCTCTTGGCCACCGAGGATGGCAAAATTCGTGACCGACTGTTTCTGGTAGCGCACTTTCTGAAACAGAGGTGCGGACCGCGAAGTCAGCAACTCCGGCAATATCTCAGTGACAGCGGTCTCTTTCGTGCCGGGCTTCATCGCCGGCGTGTGATATCCAACAAAGAGCCGTGGGGAAACATCCGCTTCCCACGTCACGTGCACTTGCTTCGGTCCATCCGGCTCCTGTTCGACAGGAATCTGCGGCGGATGGGATGGCTTCCAATCAGCGTAACGCTTCTCGGCCTCGGCAAAGACCTTAGTTGCGTCCACGTCGCCGGCGACAATGATGGCCACGCTATTGGGCGCGTAGTAATTGTGATAGAACTCCCAAGCCGAATCCCAGGCATTGGGCATATTTTCGACATCTTCACGATATCCGATCACTGTGTGTCCATAAGTGTGATGCGGAAAGGCCGCAGGGGAGAATTCCTCAATTGCTTTTTGCGCTGGATCAGAAAATATCTTGCGGTATTCTCCGAGAACCGCTCCCGCCTCTACCTCGAAAGTCTTGCGATCCAGGGTGAGATTCTTAAAACGCGAAGCCTCGAGTTCGATCAATCCTGGGACCGGACCGTCGGGCCGAGTGATGGGTCCGAATAGATTCTCGCTGAAGGTTGATGGGTGATAGAACGTCAAATCGTAGTCTGTCCAGGCATTGTTGTAGGCGCCCATACGTCGGATGTCGTTGGAGTATCCACCGGCTTTGCCATCGATTTCGTGTCGGAACATGATGTGTTCGAACAGGTGCGCCAGCCCAGTCTTTCCTTTCTCGGTTTCATTTCGCGACCCAGCAAAAACCAACGTTGAATAGGTGACCATGCTCTTGAACTCTGGAGTGGGAATGACAATGATCGTCAGCCCGTTCGCCAGCGTTTTGGTGTGCACGTCATAGGGAAATACTTTGGGCGGGTTATTTGCCGATGACTTGGAATCTTGTGCCACTACGCCTCCTGCCAGAAGGATGGCAATGAAACCGGCTGCTAATAGACGCCGGCGAAAGAAACACATAGACGATCTCCTCGTGGTGCGAGGTCTAAGAGCGGAACTCGAAATTCTACACCGCGCGAGCATTGTTCTCCGGCCGGCGTCTACGAAAGGTGCGTCTGACGACGTGTTGCATCTGAGCATGGCAATTTGGCGGGGCAGAGGAGGATTTCGAAGAAGATCAAGTAAGGCTTGCTTCGCTTCCCAGTTCTTCAAGCATACTAGGCTCGATATTGCCTCCGCTAATGACTGCCACGTTCACGTTGGTTCGCGGCAGCTTGTCCTGATGAAATAGGAAGCCCGCCACGGCTACGGCACCGCTAGGTTCAGCAATGGTGTTCTGATTTCTTGCCAGTAAACGCATTGCGTTGCGGATATCATCTTCGCTAATCGTGATGATGTCGTCCACATATCGTCGGATGTGCTCGAAATTTATGCTTCCAATACTTTGCGTTCGCAGGCCGTCGGCCAGGGTGCGAGTAACCTCGGTGGCGGTGAACTCGACGACCTTTCCGGCTCGCAGGCTCGCCTGGGCATCAGCAGCAAGCTCCGGTTCCACACCAATTACATTGACAGACGGTTTGCTCAGCTTGATCGCGGTAGCCACGCCGCTGATCATTCCACCGCCTCCGACTGGAACAAGGACGGTCTGAACCTCAGGTAAATCTTCCAGGATTTCCAGGCCCATCGTGCCCTGTCCGGCGATAATCCATTCGTCGTTGTAGGGTGGAATCACGACGTAGCCATGCTGCTGGGCGAGTTCTTCCGCCTTGATCTTGCGCTCCTCACTGCCCGGTCCCACCAGCACAATCTCAGCTCCCAGCGCTGCGGTCGCTTTGCGCTTGATGTCAGGGGCATTGTTCGGCATCACGATGACGGCCTTCACTCCCAACGCTCTCGCAGCGTAGGCCACTCCCTGCGCGTGATTCCCGCTCGAATACGAAATTACGCCACGCTTCCGTTCCTGCTCGGGGAGGGCAGCAATCTTGTTGTAAGCTCCGCGTAGCTTAAATGCACCGATCGGTTGCTGATTTTCCGGCTTAAGGTAGAGCTTGCGATCTCCGGCGGGAAATTCAATCAGTCGCGTGCGCACGGTGACGCCTTGCAATCGTGACTGGGCTGCTTGGATGTCGTCCAAAGTAACGATGGCGGTTCTCCAGGAATTTGAGTGAGGTGGCAGGTCTAAAATCTGCAATCAAGAATCTTCAATCTGAAATCAAATTTCGAGAATCACCGGCATTATCAGCGGCCGCTTTTGCGTTTGTTTGTTGATATACCGCTTCAAATCGGCGCGAATCTTCTCTTTGATGACCCCGTAGTCAGCCTTCTCTTCATCGCTCGATTGCTCTAGTGTTTCGAGAACCATTTTCCGTGCGTCGGCGATAAAGCCATCTTCACCCGGCGAGAATCCCCTGGTAACAATCTCGGGGGCGCTCTCGACCCGGCCTGTCAGTTTATTGATGGCGATAATAGGCAGCACGATACCGTCTTCGCTCAAGTGGCGGCGATCCTTAATAATCAGGTGTTCAACCACATCTGTGCGCGAACCGGAATCGATACAGACGCGTCCGATATTCACTTTTCCCGCCTTGCGTGCGCCTAGTTCGTCGAATTCCAGTATGTCGCCGCTCTCGATCAGCATGACATTCCCAACCGATCCGTGCATGGCTGCCGCTAGTTCCGCGTGCAGTTTCAATTGACGGTATTCGCCGTGCACAGGAATAAAGTAACGCGGCTTTACCAGGTTGATGATGAGCTTCAGCTCTTCCTGGCTGGCGTGACCGCTGACGTGCACTGGAGGCGAAGTGCCATCTTCGTAGATCACATGCGCTTCCCGCCGAAAGAGGTGATCGATCATGCGGTAGATCGCCTTCTCATTCCCCGGGATAATGCGCGACGAGAGAACTACGGTGTCACCCTTCTCGATCTTGGCGTGTTTGTGATTGTCGACCGCTGCGCGCGACATCGCAGACATCGGCTCGCCCTGGGTTCCGCTGATCAGCACGCATACTTTTTCCGGAGGAAAGTTCTTCATCTCGCCGGGATGAATCAGCAGGCCTTCGGGAATATCCAGATAGCCCAGATCCTCCGCTATCTCGGCCGAACTGATCATCGATCGGCCGATGAACGCGACCTTGCGCCCATGTTCGTACGCCAGTTCAACCGCCAGCTTGATGCGATGAATAGAGGAAGAGAAGCAGGAAATGAACAGGCGCCGCTTAGTCCTGGCGAAAACCTCATCGAACTTTCGCCGAACTGCGCGCTCGCTTGCCGTGTAGCCCTTGCGCTCGATATTAGTCGAGTCTTGAAACAGTGCTAAGACACCGGCTTTGCCGTATTCCGCGAAGGCATGCAGATCGAAGAGACGATTATCGGTCGGAGTGGGATCGACCTTGAAGTCACCCGTATGGATGATTACGCCAAGCGGCGTCTGGATGGCCAGGGCCACGCAATCCACAAGGCTGTGCGTCACATGAATGGGGTGGATGGAGAACGGTCCCACCTTGAAACTTTCGCCCGGCCGGATCTCATGTAGCTCCACGTTATCCAGCAACTCGTGCTCTTCCAGCTTGTCCTCGACGTAGGCCAGTGTAAATTCCGTGCCCCATACGGGGACGTTCAACTCGGAGAGAATCCACGGCAGCGCGCCGATGTGATCCTCGTGCCCGTGGGTGAGAACTATCCCCTTTACATGCGGGCGGTTCTCGATCAGATAGGTAATGTCGGGTACTACGATGTCGACTCCGAGCAATTCTGCTTCGGGAAACATCAAGCCGGCATCGATAACAATGATGTCGTCGCCCCAGCGTACGGCCATGCAGTTCATGCCGAATTCGCCGAGTCCGCCGAGAGGTACGATCTGTAGCTTTCCAGAGGGCATGGGGAAACTCTTGATGCTAGCACAGAAGCGAGTCTCGAAAGTCTGGCCGTTCTGTCAGAAACCTCTGCAAGTGTCGGCTCCTGATACTCTAATAGGGCCAGTCATCTTCGCTCATGAAGACATTTTCCTGCGCAGCAATCCTGTTCGACCTTGACGGTGTTCTAGTGGACTCCACGCGGTCAGTAGTCCGGCAGTGGCACCGCTGGGCCAAGGAGAATGCCCTGGATCCCGATGAGGTCGCCGCAGTCGCGCATGGTGTGCGTACCATTGAAGTCGTCCGCCGCATGGCGCCTCATCTCGATGCAAAAGCAGAAGCGCTGGCCCTTGAACAGAGAGAAGCGGTGGACTATGAGGGCGTCGAGGTGATGCCTGGCGCTGCCGAGCTACTCCAATCGATCCCTGATGGCAAATGGTGTGTCGTGACCTCGGGAATGCGCATGTTGGCGCTATCCCGACTACAGATTGGTAGGCTTCCGGTTCCCAAGGTGATGGTCAGTGCGGATGAGGTGACGAACGGAAAGCCGCATCCGGAGCCTTATTTGAAAGGTGCACAACTGCTTGGTGTGAATCCCGAGGAGTGCCTGGTGGTGGAAGATGCTCCGGCCGGCATTCGTTCAGCGCATGCGGGGAAAATGAAGGCGATAGGAATTACCAGTACATACGCGGCGAGAGATTTGGACGAGGCCGATGCAGTGATTCAGAGACTGACGCAGATCAGGGTTAGTTCCGGCAGGGAAGGCAAGCTCGCGGTAAACGTCGAGTGAACGCCAGCGTTGGCGGGCGACTATCGTAGCCAATCTTCGAGTTCAATCCGCTGATCGGTTTTCTCGTCCCGATACTTCACAATCACAGGTGTATAGAGCGATAGGTTCCATTCGGCAGCCTTACCCCTCTGTACAGCTCGCGATCCCGGAACAACCACCGCATTTTCGGGCACCTCAAGCGGCTTGTCTTCGGTCGCCCGATGCACCTCTCCCCGAACGATGTCATAAATTGGCGTGGACCGGGTCAGAATCGTGCCTGCTCCCAGCACGGCCCGGGAGCGCACCAGTGTGCCTTCATATACGCCGCAGTTTCCACCAATAAGGACATCATCTTCAATGATCACCGGGGCGGCGTTGATTGGCTCCAGCACGCCTCCGATCTGTGCCGCGGCGCTCAGGTGAACGCGCTTGCCGATCTGGGCGCAGGAGCCTACGAGCGCATGCGAATCGACCATCGTGCCTTCATCCACGTATGCGCCGACATTGATGAACATCGGCGGCATGCAGATCACAGAAGGAGCGACGTAGGCTCCTTCACGAACTGAAGAGCCTCCCGGTACAACCCGGACACGATCGTCCACGTTGAATCGCCTGGCAGGGAAGGTGTTCTTGTCGACGAACGATAGTGAACCGTCATGGCTGGCACTGAGTTCTCCCAGGCGGAAGCCGAGCAGGATTCCTTGCTTCACCCAGGCGTTTACGGTCCAACTGCCAGCAATCTTTTCCGCCGCGCGAACATTGCCTTTTGTGAGCTGACCGCGGAAATCGAGAAAAATCTTGCGCGCCTCAGGATCGCGTTCGACCTCGCCCAAGGACGACAGCCTTTCAATCGACGCTCTCAGCGATTGCATTGTGGGGACAGTATAGAGGAAGGTGAATGACTTCGACCTTCTCAAACGCACTTGCATTCGCTGCGAATCAGTATCCCCGGCATGTTGTGCGCCAATTCGCGCGCCTCGGCGAGCGTGGCGTAAGGACCGTGCCATCGCGCATGGTTGGCGTCGTGTCCGGATGGGCGCCCTTTGCCGTGGTTACACTGCCCACAGTTCGACCGATGCACCACGATCTTGTGGGGACCAGCGAGCCAATTTTCGTAGATATAAAAGTCGACACTCTCCGCAGGCGGAACAGCAGGCTTGGATATCAGTCCAGTCTCGGTAACCACCTTCAGCAATTTCGAGCGGGTATCCCGGCGCATTGGTAAGAGAGGTAGACGATAGACCTCTTCAATCTTCCCCATCATCGCCAGTACCGCTTTCACGGGCAGCGGATTCGATTCGACGAAGTTCGCCTGCATGAGTGGCAGGTACTTGCGATGAATTTTCCGCGCAGTCTGCCAGTCGTTGTTCAAAGCCGCCCGGGCCATTTCAGACATTTCCTTAGGAATCTCGTTCGATACCACCGAGATGATGCCGACTCCTCCCAGCGACATGACGGGCAGCGTAATGGCATCGTCTCCGGAGAAGACCCAGAAATGTTCGGGCACCGCATTGCAGACGTCGGCTATCTGCGACATGTTGCCGCTGGCTTCTTTCACTCCTGCGATGTGTGGCACTTCCGCCAGTCGTGCAAGCGTTGCCGGTTCAATATTCGCACCGGTGCGTCCGGGCACGTTGTAAAGAACAATTGGCTTGTCCACTGCTTCGGCGATTGCCGAAAAGTGGCGGTACTGTCCTTCCTGCGTCGGCTTGTTGTAATAGGGTGACGCGGTCAGGATGGCATCCACCCCGGGCAGTGCCGCGACTTCGCGTGCTTTGCCTACGGCTTCATGGGTTGAATTCGATGTCGCACCGGCAAGGATCGGAACACGGCCAGCGGCAACCTCCACGGTAGTCTGAATCACGTGCAACCACTCGTCGTGTGACAGAGTGGGTGTCTCGCCGGTTGTGCCGCAGGGAACCAGGAAGTCGATGCCCGATTCCACCTGCCAGTTGACCAGGTTGCGCAGCGCGGTTTCATCAATGGAGCCGTCCTGACGAAACGGCGTCACAAGAGCGGTGCCGCATCCTCTGAGTTGCATAGGGTAAAGATAACGCTAAGCGGCGGGGTTGCAAAATGGATGGGGAAGAATTGACAATCGGCAACTGTCTGCCATGTCTTGCCACCAAGTTCCACCTGAGGAACTAGCGTTACACCTCACGCCAGATGTCGCGGAAGTCAAAGAAACCCTTTCTTCCCCGGAGCCATTCCGCAGCCCGAACGGCGCCCTCGGCAAAGCCACGACGGGACTTGGAGTCGTGGCAAAGGTATATATCGTCATTTGGCGAATCGAGCACAATCTCATGCATGCCCACGACCTGGCCTTCGCGAAAAGATATGATTTCGAGTTCCTTGCTCACGGCATCTTTAATCGTGTTCTGCAACATCAGTGCAGTGCCGGAAGGCGCGTCCTTCTTTTGAACATGATGTCGTTCAAAAATCTGCCCTGTGTAGCCGTGTTTCAGTGCGGCAGCCGCCTCACGGGCGACATCAAAAAACAAATTTATCCCAATTGAGAAGTTGGCTCCGAAGACAAGGCCGGTCTTGTTCCGGATTACCTGCTCACGCAGTCCAGCAAGGTGGTCATACCAGCCAGTGGTTCCCACCACCATGTCCTTGCCGCATCGTAGGCACGCTTCGCAATTCTGGACGGCAGCTGTAGGCGTGGTGAAGTCGATGATGACATCGAACCGCTCCAGGTGCTCCGGTGTTAGCGCCGCCGCTTTGTCGTTTTGCGCTGAGCCAAACGCCTCGACCAAGTGTCCACGTTCGCCGGCCACCTGAGCCACAAGCGACCCCGTCTTTCCCTTGCCAAGGATGAGCAGCTTCATCGGCATCCCTAATCGAAAATCTCCGGATCAACATCCGTAAAAAATGTGCGGTGCAGTCGCCGGATGACGTCCGGCACGGCATCTTCTTCGATGACGAAGGTCAGGTTGATCTCGGATGCGCCCTGCGAAATCATACGAATCTTCACATCTGACAATTCGCTGAATACGCGGGCGGCGATGCCGGGAGTTTCTCTCAGATTCTCCCCCACCAAGCAGACGATCGCCTTGCGGCCTTCGTATTTTACGTCCGCAAGCTTGGCCAAATCAGCCGCAAGGGCGGGGATGGATTCGTTCGAATCCACAGTTAACGAAACGCTGACCTCCGATGTTGAGACTACGTCTACAGCAACTCCGTGCCTATCAAATGCTTCGAAGATGGCGCGCAGGAAACCGTGAGCCAGCAGCATTCGGGGCGCAGCAACATCGACAATCGTAATTCGCTTCTTCGCCGCGATGGCCTTGAACATATTGCGGCAGCGCGGGGCCCGGGCCGCGATGCGTGTTCCTTCGCAGTCCGGATTCCGGGAATTCAGGATAAATACCGGGATGTTCTTCTGCACTGCAGGCAATACTGTCGCCGGATGCAGTACTTTCGCTCCAAAATAGGCTAATTCCGCAGCTTCATCGAAGCTGATGACTTTGATGCGTTTGGCATCCGGACAGAGGGTGGGATCCGTGGTCATCATCCCATTCACGTCCGTCCAGATCTCGATGCGTTGCGCGCCCAAACCGGCACCGATGATGGCGGCAGAAAAATCGGATCCGCCGCGTCCGATAGTCGTTGTCACTCCTGCTTTGGTGGCGCCGATGAAACCACCCATCACGGGGACGCGCTTTTGATCGAGCAAGGGATTCAACTGGGCCTGCAATCGTTCGTTCGTCTCGGCAAATAAGGGAGCAGCGCGTGTGTGGGTTGGATCAGTAACGATGCACTCTCGGGAATCTACCACGGTGGCATTCATCCCACGTGCAGAGAATGCAGCACTTACCAAACGGCTAGACAATAGTTCGCCGTACGACGCGACATGGTCGGAAGTGCGCGGAGTTAATTCACCAACCGCTGAGATGCCGCGCAATAGCTCGTCGAGTGTGTCGAACTCCGCTTCCAGTTCGCCATGGAACTGTGTGAACAATCCCGTCCCTATCAGTTCGCCTGCAGTGTTGTAGTGCCGCTCACGCAATTGCCGCGAGAGCTTTAAGGCTGTTTCCCTGTCTCCGTTTCCCGCGGCTCGGGCCATGCTCAGAAGCTGATCCGTAACTTTAGCCATCGCGCTGACCACCACTACTGGATGCTCGTGCAAGCGCGCCTTGACGATTTCAGCGGCACGTTCGATCGCAATTGCGTCCTGAACAGAGGTGCCGCCGAATTTCATGACGATCATTCGGAAAGATCCCTTGCTTTTCGATGGCGTGCTTCCGTCGTTCTCACTGGATGTATCCCTTTACCTTCAGAAGCTCCGCATTCAACAGCGCCGCTCCCGCAGCTCCGCGGATGGTGTTGTGCGAGAGGACCGTGAACTTCCAATCAAGGACACTGCAGGGTCGCAATCGTCCGACGGTCGTCGTCATTCCCGAGCCGGCATCGACATCAAAACGGGGCTGCGGCCGATCGACATTGCTTGCATATTGAACGGGTTGCTCCGGTGCGCTGGGCAGTTGAAGCGTCTGCGGCTCGGCCCGGAAAGCATCCCAGGCAGAAATGATCTCCTGCTGGGAAACTCTCTTCCTAAGTTTTATCGATACGCTTTCGGTGTGGCCATCCTCCACTGCGACACGGTTGCAATGGGCACTCATTCCAAACTTTGCAGGTTCAATCGTGGACCCCGCCAGTTTTCCCAAGAGCTTGAGTGTCTCCTCCTCCATCTTCTCTTCTTCTTTCGCTATGTAGGGGATGACGTTACCGAGAATATCGAGCGATGCCACGCCCGGGTAGCCGGCGCCGCTGACAGCCTGCATTGTCACCGCGACGACCGTCTCGATTCCGAAATGCTGCTGTAACGGGCAGAGCGCCATCACTAGCCCGATCGCCGAACAATTAGGATTCGTGACAACAAATCCACCGTTCCTTCGTCGCCACGACTGGCACTCCAATAACGCGATGTGGTCTCCGTTAACCTCGGGAATCACCAGCGGCACGTCGGACTTCATGCGAAGGGCGCTGGAATTCGTGACCACAGCGCAACCAGCTTCCGCAAAGCGGGGTTCCAGTTCCGCGGCGACCGACGAATCGAGGGCTGCAAAGACAACCTTCGGAGCGTCATCGGGAACAGCGGGCGAAAGGATCGTCCCGGCAATCGGTGCCGGAATAGCGGTCTTCAAGCGCCACCGAGCGGCCTCAGCATAGGGTTTACCTTCGGAACGGTCCGACGCTGCCAACCATGTAATTTCAAACCATGGATGGTGCTCAAGCATTTGAACAAAGCGCTGGCCGACAATTCCGGTTGCGCCCAGAATTCCTACAGGGATCTTTTTCGGCATGACTCTTTTCGGGATTCTACATCAGTATCGCACGTGAACTTTTACGTAGGATCGAGCAAGTTACCGCTTTGATAGGACCTTACGTACTTGAAACTCGAACATTCGATTAATCCATGGCGCGCGCCTTGGCTGGCGGCGGATGAACCATGTATTCCGCAATGATGGCGGCGACGAGTGCGGCCGACGGTACAGCGACCATGGCTCCGAGAAAACCGGCGAGTGCCCCGCCGATCGCCAGCGCGATAATTACTGCCAGACCCGGGAGGCCGACCAGTTCTTTCATGATGTGGGGAGTCAAAAAGGCGTTCTCGATCTGTTGATAGATCGCATAGAAGATCAGCACACCGGCGGCCTTAGTCCACGAATCGATAGCCGCGATACCAGTAGCTAAGAGGACAGATGTGACGGGGCCTACGATCGGCACAATATTAGCCAGCCCGGTGATTAATCCCAATGCCATGGCATAGCGAAGTCCCAAAAGAGCGTAGACAACGGAGCTGGACGTCCCTAGGATTACCATCAGCAACGCTTGCCCGGCTAACCACTTCCACATACGATCTTGTGCTCGCCGCAATGTCGCCTCAAGGCGGGGCTGGCTCTCCGTCGGGAATAAAGAAATCGCCCAATGAAAAGCTTTCCTGCCATCGAGGATGAAGTACACCGTCAAAATAATTGACGTAAAAACGCCTAAAACTCCCGTAGCGATGGCGGGAAAGGCGCGAACTGTCGTCCCGAAAATGGTCGCTGCATGTTGTTCGAGTGTTGCGGGACTGATGGTTTGTAGTGGCGGATAGTTCCGCGCTTTCTCAATCAAGACGGAGATGCGGTGAGGCAAATCGACCGAGATTTGTTGCAGATCTTCCGCGATTCGGGGGATGATCAGGATTCCGAACACCACGGCCACCAAAATCCCGGCTATTGCCATCAGCAACAGCGCGACGCCACGCCTGATGTGGTGCCCCCTTAAACTGATCTGATGAATTCGGTCCACAACCGGAGAGATCATGGTGGCAAACAAAGCGCTGACGTAAATCAGAACTAGCGGTTTGCGCACGAAATAAGCAGCAGCTAGACCAATTGCGATGGCAAAGGCCAGCAGGATATCTGATCTGTGTTCTTTGCTCATTCAATCGATTTGCTTGGGCCTGAAACTCAAAAAGCGGAAACTTGGAAAGCCGAACAACTAAATCCGAGGAGAGACTTCCGGGCTGAACGAGTATTCGTTCAGAGGGCCGAAGCGTCTCTTTTCCGCATACAACCGCCAACGTCGCCAGAGAATCCGCACGCTAGCCATCACCGGAATCGATAAGTAAATCCCCAGAACACCCGCAATCTCTCCGCCGGCAAGAACTCCAAAGATAGCTGCCAGTGGATGCAATTCCACGCTTTTGCCCATGATCCGCGGTGAGAACACGTAGTCCTGCACGAGTCTCCATGCCAACAGAAATATCAGCAGGAAAGGCCAGTTCGCATAACTCATCAATAGGGCCACACCCATGATCAGCAGGCCGGCTACGAGCGGTCCGACCACTGGGATGAACTCCATAAAGCCGCCTGCCGTTCCCAATACCATGGCGTAGGGGACGCGCATCAGGCCCATGAAAGAGCAGTAGGCTAGGAGCGACAAGCCCGCCAGAGACAACTGCGCGCGGATAAACTGCGCCAGCATTTGGTTCAGGTCAGCTAGAACCCCTTCTAGGAGTTCTCGCTGCGGGCGAGTATTGACCAGCGACGGGAGCACCCCCCCGAAGGCCCTGCCATCCCTGAGAAAGAAGATCGCCAGGATTGGGACGATCAGCAATAACCAGGCCTGTTGCGCGACCTCGGCTACTCGAATTCCGATCCTTTGTGCTGTGTAGGCAATGGCGTCTTTATGGTCTGCCAACAAATCGTGGACGCGCTGCATGGTCGAGTTGCTCCAGCCATGTTGCAGCCCGATTTCTATGGCGATCTGTCCGGAGCCGACTTTGTCTAGCAGACTGGGAATCGACTGTCCCAGGCGCTGTCCTTGTCTCGCAATGTGCGGTCCAAGAAAAAAGAAGACCGTGCCTAACAAGATCAGGAGAAGCAGGTAAATAATTGCGATGGCGCGCGCACGGCCGCGGACTAATTTTTCCAGCCGCGAGACCGAAGGCTCTACCAAGTACGCAAAAAAGATTGCGAAAAGGAAGGCGATGAGTGTGCGGCGAGCAATGTAGAGAAACCCGAGTCCAAGCGCGAACAGCAGCACTGTGAAGAGAACGCGGGATGTGCGAGTATCGATTAGTGACAGCACTGTTGCACCCGACCAGGCAGAGGCTGCGAAACGGCCCTTAGTCGCGAACGACTTCGGTGCCGTCCTCCGGGATCAGAATCCGGATCACCTTGAAATGATCCGCTTCATCCAACCACAAGCTCCAGTCTCCGAGCTCACTCTTTAGATTGAGCCGCATGAGTTCCCGTTGTGCGCCATGCACCGGAACGGCTTCTTTTCCCTTCAGTTCCAGTGAAACCTTCATGGAGGAGTGGTCTTGCGGGACAACCGCGCCGAAATCGACCGAATTGGTAGCACACTGCATCTTACCTTCGCTCGTCTTGCAGTTCCCCGCCAGATATCTCCAGGCCAAGACCTCGCGGTGGACGAAGAAGTTGTTGTCGAGAACGGCGGTAGAGGCAGGCAGAAGAAAGGGCACTTCCGCCGGCTTGTCACCCGGGTTTGAGGTGGTGGTTTCCTTCAGGAATTGGTCGTTGGGAACAAGTACCAGCTGACCCTTGCCGGGACTCAGTTCGTGCCATTCATAGCGGATAATTTCCCCGGTCGCACTCATCTGTAGCTCCGAGCGCTGGCTGGCTCCGCCCGATGCCTTGATCTCGGACTTGACAGTGCTGCCACTCGACTTTTGCTCCACCGAGAAGGTCTCCGTTGCCACAGCTTGGCCACGGACTAGCACGGAGAATGTCCCGGAGTCCACCACTTGAGCGGGCGAGTCTTTTTCTTTGTCCTTTGCCCACAAGCTGCCTGCCACGGAAAAGAAAAACACAATGCAGCTTGCAGCGATACCAACCCTCATTGTCCTCAAATGACTACTCCTTTTTGCCGTTCAACCCAAGCTCCACTGCCACTTCCTCAGCCACCTGATCGATGGTTTTGTCGGTTGTTTCAACGCGATAAGTGGCCATCATGTATTTGGGCCGTCGTTGGTTGTAAAGAGACCGAAACTGTTGCTCATCTTTTTGCAATGGACGCCGAATCCGGTCATTCTGACAACGCCGCCAAAGCTCATCGACGGATGCATCCAGAAAAACCGTAATCGCTTTTAACTGTTGAATCATTGACGCATTCGCCGGCTGTACAAATGCTCCACCACCTAATCCGACAATTCTGGGAATCACCTCGCGGCTGGCGACAATCTCGTGCAGGGCTTGGTGTTCGGCGCGACGAAACTCCTGCTCTCCCGAAACTCGAAAAATTTCCTCAATGCTACGTCCTTCGCGCGACCTTATCCGGTCATCCAGATCCTCAAACGGCCACGCTAGTCGGGCGCCTAAGGCGCGTCCCACGCTGGTCTTTCCAGCACCCATGAAGCCCACCAGGAATATGCATCGGACCTCGGATCCGTGAGCTTTCATAAAGACAGGTACACCACGGCGTCTGCGCCATTCCTGCTTTTCATGCTCAATTTTCAGCGTTTCTTGAGGTGAATTTTACCACTGAAGGAAAGCAACTTAACCGAGGATGCTGCCTTACCGGCAGTACCAACAAGGTTACGCACGGTATCCATAGAAAAAGCCGAATGGGTCTTCGGCTGCAAAGGGAATTCGTTGTCAACTTGACCCTTGACCGAACGTGCCGTTACATCGATGGAGGCGTAGCTGGGGGCTGTAGCCTCGATGTCGCCAGTATGGCTTGTCAGGGAATACTCCCCTCCAAAAGCAAAATCACCGTCATATCGGATTGATCCGCTGGATGAGTTCACTCTCACTAGCGGACCATCAACCTTGCGCAAAGTAATGTTGCCGCTCACGGATGTGAGCTCGATGTGTCCATCGCTGACGTTGGTCAGCGTGATCGGCCCATTCAATGTATTCACGTGGACATGACAATTCGCGACGTCACGCACATCGACGTTAGCCGACGCGCCTTCGAGCGCAAGGTCACCATGCACCTTTTCAACTTGAATATCCCCAGTGGTTGTATGGAGTGTGAGGCTGGTGCCAGCCGGAGCCGTTACCTGATATTCCACCCGGGCGTTGTCGATATTTGCCCCAGGCAGTAGGTGAGAAACCAGGTCAATACGGTTGCCGTTCTTGCTTTGGTCGATTTCGACCTTGTCGGACTTTAGAACTGCAACGACAACGATTTCATTGCCGGTCGAGGGCTTCGCTGAGATGGGACCATACTGATTGATGATGGAGAGGCTAGGTCTCGGACCAACGCTAAACCGGAATTCCTTCCTGGTTTCGGCCTTCACCAGGGATGCTGTGACTAATAGAGCGAATAATGCTACGCCCGCATAAAGCTGAGTCCCCCGCTGCATATTCGTCCTTCGTCCTCTGAGGCTCGCCGGAAGTTCCGGTCTTTCCTCCCTATTATGGCAGAGCACGATCCAGGGCCATTTCGTAGACCATCGCTCTTTGTTCGTATGCATCCATCAAGTACTGCTCGGCCTGTTCGTCATTGGGATTGCTCTTGACGGATTCTTCTGCATCCTGAATATACGCGTTGACGCTCCTCAGGTTGTCCTCGTATGTTGCCCGCAATGCCGGCGCACGTCTGGAGACGGCTTCCAGCACCTGCTGATCCTCCGGTGAAGAAAGCGGCTGGACCGCTGCGGGAGGCTTGGGTGGGGTCACCTCGGCTACGCGAACTGAAGGCTGCGGCCTGTTCAGGAACCCGACCGCAATCAGCACTGCGGCAGTCACGGGGACCATCCATGCCCAACGCCAACGTTTCAAAAATGGAATTACCGAGTGCTCGCGTTGGGGCTGAAGAATCAGCCCCTCTTTCCTCAGAGCGATCTCCAACGAATTCCACACCCGTACACTAGGGTCGTCGCTCGCCTGCAGGGTGCGCGCTTCAGTGGCAATCAACTCCAACTCCGAATCCATTTCCTGGATAGCACCCGAAATGGCATTCCACACCCGTGGGCTAGGTTCCTCGCTTGCCTGTAGCGCTCGCGCCTCGGCGGCCACTAACTCCAATTCCGATTCGATCTCCCGGATGGCGTCCGCAATGGAATCCCATACCCGCGGACTGGGTTCTGCGCAAGCTCGCAAAAGACGAGCTTCTCTTGAAATGGCGTTCAGATCTTCTACCAGGCTGGAACAGGCAGGGCAGCTACCCAAATGGGACTTCTGCTGCGTGCTCCAACCCTCGTCAATCCCGTCTGGCAGAACTCGCTGAAACTCTGCACAGGTCATGATGCCTCTCTCCCCGATATCTCTGTCTCTGGCTCCTTACGGCTTTCCGGCCTTTTCGGCTCTGCTCGTTTTCAGGAGCTCCCTTAGCTTCATTCGTGCTTTATGTAATTGCGACTTGCTGTTGCCGATCGAACATCCAACCATGTCGGCAATCTCGTTATGCTCGTAACCTTCGATATCGTGCAGCACGAATATCGAACGGTATCCCGGCGGTAAAGCATCAATTGAGCGCTGTAGTTGCAAGCGATCAATTGAGCCGGCTAGTGAAATATCCTCTGCCCCCAGTTCTTTCTTTGGAGTCTCTTCTTCTGTTTCGATCGTGTCTTCGAGCGGCACAATCGGTAGTCCCTTTTTTCGCAACCGCATCAGGACTACATTGACCGCCATGCGATGCAACCACGTGGAGAATGCTGACTCACCTCGAAACGTCCCAATCTTGCGGAATAACTGCAAGAACGCTTCTTGAGTGAGATCCTCAGCCTCCGCTGTATTCGTGGTCATTCGCAAGCATAGCGAATAAACCCGTCGCTTGTGCAGGTTGTAGAGAAACTCAAAGGCTTCTGCGTCTCCCTGCTTTGCACGTTCAATAGCCTCGGCTTCTGTGAGCTTGGCTTCGCTGGGTTTTCTCGCGTCCGTCAAGTTGCCTTTTCCGGCCGCTATCAGTGTGATGCGGCGTAAATGCCTTTTCGTTGTACTGCTTGCGGGTATGCCGACGTTCTTGCCAGAACCATCAAGAAACAATCGTTTCTGCACCAAACGAGCGTCGCACCCCTAAAGGATTACCTCTGTAACCTACTGGCAGGGGCCAAATGGCGTCAAGGCGGTCCCCCTACCCACCATCTGCCCAGATTGAGCCCTCCCGTCCCGAAAGTGACCCGGGATCATGCTGCCTGGGAAGCCGTAGTAATCGTCTCCAGTCCATGGCCGTTCGGTCCGGTTTCTCGAAGACGCAATAAAATGGAAAAAGCCAGCCCAACGAAGCCCAGGATGGAGAAAATCCACATACCAAGGGCGTAGCCTCCGACATTTTGCAGGCCTGCACCGGAGTAGTCGTTCGCTTTTCCTATCAACAGGTTTAAAAGGAAGAACCCAATCTGCTGGATCAGCGTCATCAGGGCATAGGCGGTTCCGAGCCTTGATTCATCCACAATGTAAGCCACGGAAGGCCACATAACCGCCGGAATCAGAGAAAACGAAATCCCCATCATGGTTACCGGCACCCAAAGTGAAGTTGACGTATACGCCATCATCAAGTAGACCGGCATCAGCAGGATGGATCCCGCCATCATGAAGAGGGCTCTCTTTCCGACACGGTCGACCAACAAACCGAAGAGCGGAGTTGCAATCATGGCTGAAAGGGGTAGCAGGCTATTGAAAAAGCCTGCCTGTTCATGAGCAAGGATCTTGAAGGCGTCCCTCGCCGAAACCCCGCCTTGTGCCGCGAGAATACGGTTGGTAAAGAAGTCAATCGCGAACGTTCGGAAAGGGAAGATGGCTGAGTAAAAAGTGAAACATAGAATCACAACGTACCAATACGACGCATTAAAACGAAACATCTGACTGAATTCCAGTTTGTCTACCTGACCCGCCTTGCCGAGTTCAAACCGGCCTTCCGCCCG
>DATBFG010000021.1:0-102463 GCA_036558645.1 Terriglobales bacterium | reverse complement strand
TGGAGCGCATTACAGCTGTGCTGCAAGGCGTGATCTCGAACTACGACACGGACTTGTTCACGCCGCTGATCAAGAGAGCCGCGGAGTTGACGGGGGTCTCGGCTAAAAAAGAGGTCGAAAAGGAATCGCACACGAAGTCGGCCGCTTCCCTGCGTGTCATCGCCGACCACTCTCGCGCGGCGACCTTTCTTATTTCCGATGGTGTGCTGCCCTCGAACGAAGGACGCGGTTATGTACTGCGGAAGATTATCCGCCGTGCCATCACGCATGGAAGATTACGCGGTCAGGAAAAACCATTTCTCTATGAGATGGTCTTTGCCGTCCGCGACCTGATGCACGATGCGTATCCGGAGTTGAACGAGACTGCCGATCGGGTGTCAAAAGCAGTGTTGGCGGAGGAAACGCGCTTCGCCCACACGATGGAGGTGGGGCTGACAAAACTTGAGGAAGAGTTCGGCTTTGTTCAGCAACTCGCCAATGAAAGATTTGATAAAGGCGCACCGCGCGTTCTGGCCGGAACAAAGGCATTCAAGCTCTACGACACTTACGGCATGCCGCTTGATTTCATTCAGGATGCGGCGCGGGACCGGGGCATCGAATTTGATCAAAGGGGTTTCGATGTCTCTATGGACGAACAACGGAAGCGCGCGCGTGCTTCATGGAAAGGCGCCGCCAAGCAAACCGCCAATCCTGCCTATCAGCAGCTTCCAAAATCCGAATTTGAAGGCTACCGGCAGACGCGTTCAGAAAGTTGCGAAGTGTTGTCCATCATTCATAATGGCCAAGGCGCGCAGGAATTGAAACCAGGAGAACAGGGTGAAATCATCCTCGACCATACGCCCTTCTACGCTGAGGCCGGAGGCCAAGTAGGTGACCGCGGATGGCTCTACTCGGAGGATCACAACACCGTCGTTGCTGACGTGACCGGTTGCTACTACCCGATCCAGGGCGTGCGGGCTCACCAGGTTCTTGCTAAACAATCAATCAGGATTGGCGCCAAAGTCGATGCTGTCGTGAACACCGACATCCACCAGGCCACGATGCGCAATCACACGGCGACGCACCTGCTTCATGCGGGATTGCGCGAAGTTCTCGGCAAGCATGTGAAGCAGGCGGGATCGCTGGTCGCGCCCAATCATCTGCGCTTCGATTTCTCCCACTTCACGGGCGTCGAGGACGAAGAACTGCAGGACATCGAAGACATCATCAACAAGGAAGTTCTGCGCAACACCAAAATCGAAGTCATTGAGAACGTACCCATCGACGTCGCCGTGAACGAATACAAGGCCATGGCGTTGTTCGGCGAGAAATATGGAGATAAGGTTCGAGTCATTAAGATCGGGGACTTCTCTACTGAACTCTGCGGTGGAACGCACACGGGCGCCACGGGCGAGATCGGACTCATTAAGGTTTTGAAAGAGGGCAGCGTTTCTTCCGGGGTCCGCCGTGTTGAAGCCATCACCGGAGAAAGCTCAGTACAGCACTTCCGCAAAGACCATCAACTGGAAAACGTGGTGGCGACACTTGCGGCTCACTCAAACGTCACACCAGCTGAGGCCCTAAAGCTCGAAATCGAGAAGCGGGAATCCGAGATTAAGCGTCTACAACGCGAACTTGATCAGGCACGCATGAAATCGGCTTCATCCACGGTGGCGTCGGTCGATTCAAAGATAAAAGAGATCAAGGGTGTGAAAGTGGTCGTGCACCGAGCAGACAACCTCGAACGCGCGCAGATGCGTACGCTCGTCGACCAATTGCGCGACAAACTGGGCTCCGGCGTCGTAGTTCTGGGCTCGGCCACGAATGGCAACGTCTCGCTGATTGTCGGTGTCACCAAGGATCTCACCAGCCGAGTCCAGGCCGGTAAAGTTGTCGGTGCAGTCGCTCAAAAGGTCGGCGGCAAAGGCGGAGGGCGTCCGGATCTTGCCGAAGCTGGAGGCAAAGATCCCGGTGCGCTGGACTCCGCGCTCGCCGAGTCTTACGCTATCGTGGATTCACTGCTGAACTGAAGTCCGCCTCAGAATGGTAGATCGCCATGTCAGATCGTGTTCACTTTTTTGAACATGCGGGAAAGCAAGTTTTGTTGATCGACTTGAAGGATGCCCCTGCGTCAGAAATCACGACGCTGCTAACTGAAGTTCAGAACAAGGTCGCGGAACAGCCTCGCGATTCAGTGCTCATATTGGCCGACTTTTGCGGCGCCGAGATCGACAAGGATGTAGCCAATCGCATAAAGCAAGTGCTGGTCTTAGATCGGCCTTTTGTCAAACGCGCGGCATGGGTAGGGACCGAAACTCTGCCCAAAGTCTTCTACGAGAATTTTAAGAGTTTTTCGCGTCGCGAATTTCCGACTTTCAAGGATCGCGAAGCCGCACTCGCCTGGCTTGTCACCGAACCCTAGCTCTCGCCAACTCACGCTTTCTTTGCCGAAACTCCTTTTAGTCCGTTTGGAATGAGTGGCAGCGATCGCAATCGTTGACCAGTAGCGGCAAAGATCGCATTGCTGATCGCGGGCGCGATGCCCATCAGCGGAGTCTCTCCGGCTCCGGCCGATGGCAGGTCCTTGCGATTCACGATCTCGACTTCGATCTGCGGCGTATCACTGAAACGAGGTACTCGGTATTCGGCCAGGCGCGAATTCAGGATTTTCCCGTTTTCAAACTTCACAGCTTCGAACAATGCACCACCCAATCCTTGAACGATCGCCCCACTAACCTGGTTCTCTAGCCCGTTCGGATTGACCACAGCCCCGCATTCGAATGCCTGCACCACTCTCACAATTTTTATCTCATCAGCTTCGACGGCAATCTCGACGCAGGTTGCCATGTAACTTCCCTTCTCGGTTCCTCCGGCGATACCAACGCCGCGCGATGATGAGTTCTTAATGCGGCTCCATCCAAATCGTTTCGCAGCAGCTTCGAAAACGGCACGAAGCCGAGGGTCCTCAAGGTTCAGGAGCCTGAACTGGAGTGGATCGATGCCGACCAGATGCGCCAGTTCATCCATGTGAACTTCACGGGCAAAGAAATTCGCTGTAGCTGCGAGGCCGCGGTAAGATCCCTCGCGAAGAGGTGAGTCCGCCGGATGGAATTCAATGTGTTGATTGGGAATTGCGTAAGGTGTGCGGATCGCTGCCGGACCGGAATTGTAGTTATGGAACTCCCATGACATGATGCTTCCATCGCGCTGAATACCAGCCTTTACATCAATCATTCCAGCAGGTCGGAAGTATGCCCAGGTAAACTCCTCGTCTCGAGTCCATACAAGCTTCACCGGCTTGCCTGCAGTCTTTGCCAGGCGAGCAGCCTCGATGGCGGCATCGCCCGTGTGCTTACCGCCGTAAGCGGAGCCGGTGTCGGGTACGATAACCCGCACATTGCTTAACGGGATCCGAAAGGCCTGTGACAACTCTTCCCGCACACCGAAAGGACGCTGAGTGCCAGTCCAGACAGTGACCTTCTCCCCTTGCCATTCCGCGACTGCCGCGCGAGGTTCTAATGGTGTGTGTGCGATGAACTGTACGTCATAGCTCTGAGCGAACTGCTTGTCGGCCTGAGCGAAGGCCTTCTCGACTGATCCGACAATATGGGCGGGCGGGCGATCGGAGTCGAGATGAGATCTTAAATGGTCAAAGAGGTTGGCGTTCGAAGGTTGTGGAGGTACGCTCCACTTCGCCTGCACCGCTTGGATGGCTTGTACTGCGGTACGTTCATCGGGAGCAACGATCCCCACAAAGCTTCCATCGTGAACTGCCTTTACTCCGGCAATCGCCTCTGCCTTTGAGACGTCGACCGATGCTAATTCCGCGTGAAAACCGCTCGCACGCAAGATTTTTCCATGCAGCATCCCAGGCCGAGTCAGGTCCGAGGTGTATTTGTGTTTTCCCGTGACAAAGGCCCGGCCATCGATCTTGGCGGTGTCAACGCCCGCTTGATGCCATTCGGTCGTCGGAGTCAGCGCAGCTTCAGCGTTGATTACCTTCAGCAAGTCTTGCCCTCGCGTGAGCTCTCCGTATGCGAGGGACTTATGGGAAACACGATCCGTGACCTTGCCATCCTCGACGACAAGGTTCGTTGAAGCCGATTGCAGACGCTCGGCGGCCAAGGCAAGCAGGGCTTCACGGGCGCTGGCACCGGCCCTGCGAAGTTGAGGCGCCATGTAAGGCGTAGTGCGGCTTCCGAAGGTTCCCATGTCATAGGGAGTGAGCGCGGTATCCCCCATGACAAGAGTTATCGACGTGACTGGTACGCGCAGTTCGTCGGCGACCGCCTGCGTCAATGATGTTCGAATGTTCTGGCCCATTTCCGCCTTACCAGTGAACACGGTGATGCGGCCGTCTTCCGCGATTTGCAGCCATCCTGAGATTGCTGTTGGAAGATCCTGCTCCGGGTGACGGCCGCCCCCGGATTCCTGCGACCAGCCCTTGCCTACAACGCAACAGACGAGTAATCCGCCTCCGAGCAGCTTGAAGAGATCACGGCGATTCAGGGAAAAGCCATAATTCAACCGGGCGATCTGATCGTGCTGGCGTAGCTCAAGGATTGAGTCTTCAAACGAAGTCATCGCCGGTTCGCTGTTGACGACGCTCATCGTCCCGCTCCTTTTCCAATGGATGCAGCCTGACGTATGGCAGCCACGATCCGAGGATAAGTGCCGCAGCGGCAAACATTGCCATCCATCCTGCGGACGATCTGCGCGTCGGAAGGATGCGGAGTCTCTGTCAGTAATGCCACCGCAGAGACGATCATTCCGGAGGTGCAGTACCCGCACTGAAAGGCTTCCTGATCGAGGAACGCTTGCTGCACGGGATGCAAAACGCCGTTCCGCTCTAAGCCTTCAATGGTCACAATCTTCTTACCCGCGGCAGCGCTTACAGGCGTGCGGCACGAGCGAACGGCGTGGCCATCGAGGAGAACGGTACAAGCGCCGCACTGGCCTTCGCCGCACCCGTACTTTGTTCCCGTGAGTTCAAGGTTGTCGCGCAAGGCAGAGAGTAAAGGAAGGTCGGAAGGCACTTCTAACTTGCGCTCCGCTCCGTTGACCATTAGCGTGAGCATGAGATCTCCAGATTCGGAGTATAACGCGGACCAGCGGGCCTAGCTGCGCCACTTCAGAGTCACTGGACCATCCATGGGATGACGCATCTCACTGCCGTCGCTACGTGACTGAAGATAGGCTTGCTTGAGTTGGAAGTACCACTTCGCAGGGCGATCCGCATCATCGATCAGCATGAGATGCGGATTGTGCTTCAATCCTTCAGCCTGATCTTCCATGGTCTTGCGATCCTGTTCGACAAACTTCGCGAAAACAAATTTCAGCAGCTCCGGTCCCCAGGGAATCCAGCGAAAGATATTCCACGCCGCTACGACGTCAATCCGACAGTGATTTCGGGCAATAGGGGTTACTGTCGTCAGACTGGAAAACCAGTACTTCCCTGCCTGAATAGTCTCCGACCGCAGGTTAGGAAGTATGAAGTCAATGGTTGTTGTTATCGCAGTGGCATCTGCATAAAGCCGCAACAGCTTGTAGGGAGCGCTGTTTGAACTTGGCGTGTGAGCGCTCATGCGAAAACCGTTGGGGATTGGCTCAAAATTCTTCGTCTTCTCGTGAATGCTTTCGCGTTTGCGCCACCACCAGGCCTGATGGACAAAGGGACCGTGCGCGGGATCCATTAATCCAATAATTCCGTGATCGACGCTGGTAGGCATGTCCGCGGTGAGATAAGCCGTGCGGTACTTGTCGGAAAATTTTGCCAGCTGAGGCGGCGCTACCGAGACCTCTTCCCTCTTTGTAGTGCCAGCGCCCGCAGGTCCCCCTTCTGGAATGAACACCCAGATAAAGCTGTCGCGCTCTTCGCAGGCGTAACTCCCGGCATAGATTCGATCTATTTTCAACGCTTGATCCGCCGTAAGAGACGGGATCTGGCGGCACTGACCGCTAAGGGCGTCGAAGCGCCATCCGTGATAGCTGCACTCGACCTGTTCGCCGTCGAAGAGCCCACAAGAGAGAGGCATACCGCGATGGGGACAGGCATCACGCAAGGCAAACGGGCGCCCCTGCCGATCTTGTCCGATCAGCAGCGGAATCTCCAATAGCGTCGCCTTCGTCATTCGCTTCCGGCTCACCAGTTCACCCGGCAAGGCGCGGTACCAAAAGCCGAACAGCATCAGGGAATCGGGTCTCTGGCGTTGTAGCTCTTCTGCCATGGAGAGAGCAGCGTACTACAGACGTGGCTTCAGGCTCCAGATGGGTGACGGGGTAACGCAGCGCACAGTGCCCTGGTACATACATCACAGACGCCGGTAATGAGGAATAGGACGATATAGCTGAGCGAGCAGCGCGTGCTCAACCAGCGCGGATAGCACGCCGGAGGGATGTATGAAGAAAGCGCTTGTCCTGTTCTTTCTGATTGCGGTGTTTCTGGTCGTAGCCCAGGAAAAGTCGACGATTACGGTGAAAGACAGTTCCATCACCACCAGCGTCATCATCGTTTCAGCAGACATGGGTGGCAAGTCGATAGAGTTGCAGTGCAATGTCAGTACGCCAAACTGCACGCAACTGAAGCAGGGAAAGTACCAGATAGTTCAGCTTCCCAAGAATCGTGGCATGTACGACTGCCAGAATGCCGACGTTTACGATCTGTCTGCAAATCCGGAAACGGATCAGAAGATTGCCGAGTACTGCCTGACAGTGCGGTAGTCGCGTAATCGTTCTCTCCCCTGCTGGACCGGACTCGCCCACCTGCCCGTCCGGTCCAGCTCGCGTGAGATTCCACCGCAGACGTCCCTCAGGATGCGATGGTCGGAGCAGCGCCAACTTTGGCGGCAAACTTCTCTTCCCACTTGACCCTCCCGGTCAACTGCATCACAACGAAAAGCGTAATGATCGAGCCGATGGTAATCGCCAGTCCTGTGAGTCCCTTGAAAAAGAACGCGTAGGAAAACAGCACAAGGTACACCAGTTGCGCGCCTCCGGCTTCGAGCGCGGCAAAGCGCATGCCAACTACCAGCCGCAGATAGCTCACAACGAGGAATACCGAAACCGCAGAACAGATCGCAAATGCAACATGGATAGAGATGTGGTCCACCAGATACGCCATCAGCAGGTGAAAGGCGAAAAACGCAGTAGCCAAGAAGAAATAGTTCATCGGATGGAGGTCGATGCCGCGAAGGGTGGTCAGAATAAACATCAGGAAAAAGAAGAAGAATAGGGAGACCGGCGCGAAGAAGCTGATTTGCCCTGTGAGGGGGCCGGGCTGCAGTTTCTCCGGCATGGTCGTTCCTACTTGGAGGCCAGAAAGCAGGTTCTTGTATCGCCAGGTAAGCAGTTGGCCGTCATCGGTCTCACGCTTTTCGGTCGGCGAGAGGGTTTCGGGACCGAAGTCGACGTTCTTGAAATTTGTCTTCATGGTCAGGACAAAATCCTTCACACTCGACACATCGTCGCCGAATTTGTAGCTCCAGCTCTCCATCCCTTGCGAATGATACGAGTAAGTGACCTGCACAGGTTTTCCCGAAGGAGCGGTGAAATTCGCGGCCACTCCGTTGCTATCAATCGCAGGTGTAAGCGGGTTGCCATCGACCGTCAGGGCAAGATCGTCGTATACAGCGTGGGCAGCCGGGAAGTCCATACGTACATAGATCGTTCTTTCTGCGTTGCTGTTATTCAGGTAGGTGTATGTACCCGAGAAATCCACTCCATAGGTGCTGTACCACAACAGACCCTTCTGGCGCGGATCGAGGTGCACCGCGACATCGACGCGGCTCGCCTCTAGTGGAACCTTCACCGGAACAGATTCGGTAATGCGTTTTTGCACCGTCCGGCCATTCTCCTGAAGTTCCTCCGTGCGAACATGCTCCTCGAAATAATTCGCCGCCGGAGCTTTCTGGGTCTGTTTCGTACCCCAACTGGAAGCCACCTTTCCCTCCAGGCTTCCGTCAGCTGAATAGGTACGCTGGAAGATGGTGCCACCAAGGATCATCCAAGCAACTGTGGTGCAGAAGAAAATGAAGCAAATAGCTGCAATCCGCTTGATCATCGCCCCTCCCGATGCAGAATACTTTGCAATACAAAGTACACTATGTCAAGAGGAAAGTAGCCGGTGAGACTTGCTCCGCAAGGGGTGCACTCGCCACTAACCCATTGAGCAGTCTAGGTCAATTATTACAGTAACTTGCACACATTACTTCGGTGGTTCTACATCCCTTGGGTCCGTTGCCCCTACCCTATTCGCGCCCTATAATCGATCCACTCTGGTAGTGGATTCTCCGACAGGTTCACGGTAGGCAAAGACGAAGGATCAGTGCGCCTTCGAACATCTGGCTGAACCGGATATGCGCGTGAACCTGAAACTCGCCCTAATGGCTAGTTGCGCAATCGCGACCTTCCTTTCCTTCGCGCCGCCACGCGCCTCCGCTGATCCCGGATCCAGCCTCAAGCAGGTGATTACAAGCACGACTGACGAAAGTGGCCATAAGGTCTACGAAAACGACTTCGTTTCGACTGCCCAAGCAAAAGGAACTCAGACTCCAACGCGACGGAATTCTCTCTCGTACTGGAGCAACACCGAGCACCGGTGGAAGGCTGTACCTTCCGCCAACGTTCGGGCGGCCCGGTCCGCAGCGGCAGAGGTCGAGAGCTTTGTGCCTTCGGCTGGTACGGGGAAGGCGTTTACGCAATCGGATATCGATGCGGCCATTAACCAGGCAGCAGCTCGACACAATGTCGATCCAAACCTGGTTCGCGCGGTTATCAAAGTGGAATCAAACTTCAATCCAAATGCTGTTTCCCGTAAGGGCGCGATGGGCTTGATGCAATTGATGCCGCAGACTGCTCGCCAACTCAATGTCGTCAATCCGTTCGATCCCGAACAGAACGTCGACGCAGGTGTGCGTCACCTCAAGAGACTCATTGAAAGCTATGGTGGAGATGTTGGCCTGAGCCTTGCGGCATACAATGCCGGGGCAGGCGCTGTCGCCCGCAGCGCCGGCATCCCGCGTTTCAGCGAGACTCGTAACTATGTAAAGCGAATCACCCAGTTGTATTACGGTGGAAATATTCCAGGTTCATACATACTGAGCAATCCGGTACGCGAGCCGGTGCGAATACAACGAGATGCCAGGGGCGTGCTGTACATCAGCAACACCGACTGACGTAACTGCATCTCTCTTAAGAACAAGCCGTCAACAACCGCGACCACGGGCCGGAAACATTGAACAGCGCAGTACGAAGCCGACGTGCCCTGCGGCTGGGAGTCATCCTAGCCCTATTGCCGTTTGCCGCCCTACCTGCTGCTGGCCGTACGGGCAAATCTGAAGCGTGGGCACGAAAACAATTCACAGCAGCCGATCGAACGCGTGATGCGCTCAATGGACGTCCTGTTTCTGAGCGCAGCCGCCGCCAATACCAGCAGGCCATTAACGCCTATCGTCTCGTTTACTATGGGGCGCCGACTTCGACTAAGGCCGATCCCAGTGTTGTCGCGGTCGCCGAGTTGATGGTCGAAATGGGACGGCGTTTCGATGACAACAAGGTTCTGCGGTCTGCCATTGGACAGTATCAATTTCTCAGACGCGAATATCCTGGCAGCAGGTATCGTTGCGATGCATTGTTCACCATCGGAGAGATCTACAAAGACGATCTCGATGACTCTGCCAACGCAACCGTAACATTTCAGGAATTTCTCAAGCGCTACCCTCGGAACCATCTCGCGCAGGATGCGCGAGATGCACTGAGCGAACTGCGAGCCGCCTCGAAAACAAGAAACGCAAAGTCGCTAGCCAAGCCCCGCGCCGACGAAACGAAGCTCACTGTTTCCAGCGATGAAGCAGAAGATCCAGCCGAAGAATCGCCTGCCCCGTCAGAACCCAAGAGTGCCAAGCTGTCGCGCATCACCGGCATTCGACATTGGTCCACGCCCGATTACACGCGCGTCGCGATTGATGTCGAGCAGGATGTGGAGTTTTCGTCCCAGAGAATCGATCATCCGGAGCGAATCTTCTTCGACCTTGCTGATACAAAATTGGCCTCAACTCTTGTAGGGAAAACTTTCGACGTCGACGATGGCTTCCTTAAGAAAATTCGAGTAGCCCAGTTCAAGCCTGGTCAGAGCCGCGTAGTACTCGAGGTCGACGATCTTTGTGAGTACGATGCCTTCCTGCTCTCCAACCCATCACGTCTGATTATCGACATCCACGGCAAAGAGGATTCGAACAAACAGGCCCGCAAGAGTGGCGATGACATACCGAAGCCGGAAGCCAAAGCGAGTGCGCGTGACGACAATTCCGAGACGGACACAACGCCAGCGAAAACTGCGAAGGTGGAGAGCGCTGAAGGTGATCCCGCACCTAAACCCAAGAGGCCTACCGTAACCGTTACGACCTCGAACGGCGTTAAGAAAACCGTCGTAGAGGCGGACGACGACCAGGACGACCCGGTTCCGGATGCTACCGAGGCGAAACTAGATCCTCCTGAGATTAAGCCGGTCACGGCCTCCAAGACCAGCACAGTGCCGGTTCGGTCGGAGCCCAAGAGCCAGACCGCAAAGATCAGCAAGACGAAACGAAAACCGACCGCTGATCTCGACATACACGAGGCGCAGCCCACTTCGAGCGGAGATCGTTCTCTTATTCGGGCTCTCGGTCTGAAGATTGGCAAGATTGTGATCGATCCCGGGCACGGCGGGCACGATACCGGCACTATCGGGCCGAACGGGTTGCTCGAAAAAGACCTCGTTCTCGACGTGGCCAAGCGGTTGGGGAAGCAACTGGAACGCCTGGGAGCCGAAGTCGTCTATACACGAAACGACGACACCTTCATACCCTTGGAGACTCGCACCGCTATCGCCAACCAGGAGCGTGCCGATCTATTCGTCTCCATTCACGCCAACGCCAGCCATGACCCTGACGCCCGGGGCGTTGAGACCTACTACCTGAATTTCACTTCTTCATCCGACGCTCTCGAGGTTGCTGCCAGGGAGAATGCGGTATCAGACAAGTCCATCCATGAACTGCAGGATCTCGTAAAGAAGATCGCTCTTAAGGAAAAAATTGAGGAGTCTCGCGAGTTCGCCTCCGACGTGCAGCACGCGATGCATACCGGACTTTCCGCCAAGAACCCTGGATTGCGTGATCGGGGGGTCAAGAAGGCCCCATTTATCGTGTTAATTGGCGCGAACATGCCCTCGATCCTTGCTGAAATCTCTTTTGTCACGAACCCCGGGGACGAGCGCCGGCTACAAACCCCCGAGTATCGCCAACGCATTGCCACATCTCTTTATGACGGAATTTCTAAGTACGTCGGCGGCCTGAGTGGCGTCAAGGTGGCGAGCAAGATTGAGAAAGAGGAAGAGCAATAATCAGCCCTGAGTTGCTCTGACGTCCCTGCCTGGAAACTTTCTCCTCAACTCTGTAGTCTAATCGTGAGGGGCGAACCCGCATTTCATGAGGATTTTCCACGTAATTATCGTCACACTGCTGTCCACGCTGGCCCAAGCGGCCCCGTCCAGCAATGGACCTGCTCTCTTACCCAATCAATTTGCTGGATGGCAGATGCAAGGCGAGACTCACACGAGTGCTGATCCCGCCATCGCTGACGCGGTGAACGCGGCTGTCCTCAAAGAGTACGGATTCACGGATTTCGCGTCCGCCGATTACATTCGCGATGATGGCCGGAAGATAGCCCTGAAGGCTGCACGTTTCGTTGACGCCAGCGGCGCATTTGGCGCCTTTACGTTTTATCGGACTCCTCCGATGATCGCGGAAGAAGTCGGCAATGATGCGGCATCGATGAACGAGCGTGTCTTATTCTTTCGCGGGAACATTCTCGTCGATGCGGTTTTCAGCCGGTTGAATGCAATGTCAGCCGCTGAACTTCGAACCTTAGCCTCGGCTTTGCCACTACCTCCTGGCAGCAATGCCAATTTGCCTACTCTACCCGCGTATCTGCCGAAAGAATCTTTCATCAGAAACAGCGCACGCTACATATTGGGTCCGGCCGCGCTGGGGAAAATCGATTCGCCTATACCCTCCGATATTGTGGACTTCCAGGCCGGGGCTGAAGTAGTTCTGGCAAAGTACTCATCCTCGAATGGTGAAGGGTCCGTGGCGTTGATTGCATATCCAACGCCGCAGATCGCGTCTGAGCACCTCCGCCGCATTCAAGCCGCACAACAACAGAACGGGTTATCCAATGTCAGCGAGAAACGCTCCGGTCCGATACTTGCGCTTACCGCGGGTCCGTTCTCGAACAAGGAATCGCACTCCATTCTGGAGGCAGTCAATTACGATGCCGACGTCACGTGGAGCGAGAACACGACTGCGAATAAGAAGAATAATCTCGCGAATCTCCTGGTAAACGTAATTTGGCTGTGCGTCATTCTCGTGGGCCTGATGCTGGTAGCGGGGGTGGCCTTTGGTGGTTTACGCGTCCTGGTACGACGGCTCCTGCCGGAAAGGATTATGGCTCGATCCGAGGAGACAGATTTCATTTCTCTTCACTTGTCGGAGGACTCAACATCTCGACCTCTGCGAAGTTAAGTTCTTTAATTAAAGCGATTTAGTACGACCAATCTCTCCATATGTCTCAAAATGAGTCACTTCGCAGACCTGTTAACCTATTTCATAAGTCATTGTAAACAAAGCTATTTATTTCCCAAAAATTCCTTGACACCCTCCTTTTTAGGCTCATAAGATTTCGCCAGAAAGTTTTGACGGTTTTTGCTTCCGTTGGAACTATTCTCCCTTGAAGAGAAGGCCACCCACATTGCCAGGGTGGCCTTTTCGTTTGCCGCAATTCTCCTGACGACAACCACCAGAATCAGCGACACGGGACCCGGTAAGCATCGAGGCTCAGGTGCTTCTTCATGGAATTGAAGTTCATTGCGTTCGCTGAGGGACAAAACTTGTTGGTGTTGAGTTTGTACTCGACTTCGAACACAGCCTTGTTGGCACTGATGAAAGGCAAAAGCAGGGAGCATTCGTTGTATTGAAAACATTGCTCGTCGAGCGCGAAGTCGAAGATCGCTAGCAAGTCGCCGATCTGGTCGAGGTCATTCTTGAGAGCAACGGATAACCCTCGAGCATGGGCTTCGTTTGCGATGAAAGTGTTGTAGGTGATCTGGTCCTGGTAAGTGAGAGGAAAACCGGTGGAGTTGGTGTATCCGTCAATGTTATCGGGTTCCAGCGCGTCGAAACCCTTGGCTTTGCAGAGATCCATGCGCGCTTTCATGATGGGAGCGAGAATGTCGAGGCGACGGATATCGAGCCACTTCTCGCCCGGCCATCCGTTGTTCTTTCCTTTGACCGACTTCGGAAACTGATTGGCATCCGGTCGCCAGTTTTCCCAAGTTCCGACATCTACGTAGCACATGACCTTGCGTCCGGCGTTGTGTAATGAGGCAACAACGCTGGCATCGTTGTCGAACATATCAATGTCATACAGTTGGACGTTAACCGTCTGATCTACGGGCGTACTGAGCTGCCATTGCCAACTGGTGTTGAGTTCGGGCTGCCACAGGGTAGGACCGACAGGTTGATGCGGATATGCGTGGGCATGTGGCCGCGTGGTCTGCGAAGAAGAAATTGTGGCCAGCAGCAACAATGTGACGAACCCAGAGAACATTGATTTCATTTGCCGCACCTCGGGGGGAGATTGCAAACAAGTTTGCGTACGACGTGGCCATCCTCATCGTATGCCTAAGAAAGAAACAGTCAAATCACAAGGGAGCGGGTTTCGTTTTGCAGGCCTGAGCAGCTTTGCGAATCGGCGAACTCGCATTTAGAATCAATTTAGGCCGACGTAGCTCAGTTGGTAGAGCAGCCGATTCGTAATCGGCAGGTCAGCGGTTCAAGTCCGCTCGTCGGCTCCATTCTTTCGAGCGTAACCCCAATCTCTTCATCAGTTTGATCGATTCCGGTGGTGGAGTCGCCATCGGCTTTGGTGTCCCGAAGGTGTCCGGAACGTCTGAGCGGTGGTTTTCTGGCACCACCATCTCAAGATTCTTCATCTGTTTGACGTCATCGGCGGCAGTCTTGATGTAGTAGTTTGCCGTTGTGCTCACGTTGGAATGGCGCAGGATCCGCTGAATCACCATTAGTGGAACACCGAGGCGATAAAGGTTACTCCCTAGCCCGCGTCTTGCTGCATGCCAACCGTGCCAATGGGGCAGTCGCGGATCCCACACGAAGACGAATCCTGAAGCGCTAGTGGTGCAGCCTTGGATTGATTGTCCCGTGCGCCAGCTCTTTAGGGGGAGTATCGGCGGGCGATTTGCGAGGGTATCGAGCCGCTCCTATTTCTGCAAAGAGGCAGAGAGGACGCTGGTATAACGGTTATCGAAAACTTTTCTGCATTTCTCACAAACCCTTAGTAGACCGCTGGCCCGATTAAGCTCTCCAATAATTCCGTCTTTGTCTTCTAGTTGGAACCCTAGCACTGTCAGACTTGATTAAGCCATTGTTATTGATGCATGGCTTCGCTAGGAATGAAATGCGAAACGACCTGTCCAACTGAATGCGGGAACTGAGCACCGAGGAGCGCCAGGATCGGAACAATACCATAGACGACAATGCGAATGATGAACTCCATGTTCCAGTTGATTTGCCCCGGTTTGGTGCCATTGAGGCTGCTCAAAATGGGATCCCGATTCATCTGAAAGAAGACCCACATTGCGGTCCCCACAAACGAGAGGATGCCTGTCCAGTTGAGAAGAAGCAACAGGTCATGCGGTTGGAAGGGATAGGAGCTCACGGCCAAGAGCACCAACAGAAGTCCGGTGACCGAAGTTAGGATTAGGTTCTGCATTTGCGGCAAAATGTGTGCCACGAGGCTGGCCAACCGGCCAACTAGGAAGTCTTCGCCAAGTCGAAAGACCTCGTCAGGTGTCGGTTTTGAGTCATCGGTTTTCTTGGCAGACACGTCGTGAATCCGATTCCACCACGTGTCTTGCAACACTGCCGCCACTTCGCCAGTCACACGTGATAAGGCCGTCTGGGATTCGCATTTCTTTAGAGATTCGAGGTCGGACAAGTTGCTCGCATCGGCATTGCGCGCGGCCTCAAAGGCTTTCTCCGCATCATGCACGTGGCCGCAAAATTCTTCCGAAGCCAATCGTTCCAATGCGTTTAGCTCGGGTGACAGGGTTGCTTCTGCCGCCGGACGCCACCTAATGTCCGGATAGACCCTTCCTTCCGCCCCCACGGCAATTGCGAAAGCATGCTCCGGCTTGTCAGCGGGAAGTAAAGATTTCGCATGCTCACACAACGCACGTGAATATTCCACCGAATACATCAAATGGCTCAAGGTGGGGGCAGGAGATGCGAGATCAATTTTCGGTAAGCTGGGGAGATTTTTTCGGAAGCGGCTGCATGAAGATCCGAGCGGCGTCCAGGAAATCTGGCGCAGCAGGCGATGCATCTGCCGCCAGATACAGAAGAACCGCAGCACTCCGAGCCAGAGGACGAGATTCACCAGCACAAAGGAAACTAGCAACAGCAAGTAGAGCGAGCGGTCTTCGATGGAGCGGACAAACGCGAAGTAGAGATAGGTCCCCGAAGCGAATACAGCTACAACCACAATGTTGCGCTTCGGAAGGGACATCGCCGAACAGTGCAAAAGATCCCACAGTCCGTTCTCAAGGTTACCGATCGGCCCGAAAGCATTGTTCTGCTTTCCCTTGGAGGCATCGTCGGACGGTGAAAGAAAACCGCCACGGCTACTAAACCTGCGCAGTGCACGTACTCGCATGAAAGAGCCGATTGCCCAGACGAATCCGGCCATCGAAACCAGGAACACAGGCAATAGGGGGGAGACTCCGCTCAGCAGGTATAAAGAGCGCATGCTGGAAAACAGGGCGGAGTGAAACCGGCCGGTTGAGGCGGCACGGAGTGATGTAGTTCCGAGGTATAGACACAGCGAGAACAAGAGAAATGCACCCGCAGAAACCTGAATCCAGCACGAACTGGCGTCACGTTGACGGTTCTCTCGGCGCGACTGCGCTGCCTGCCGAATCATCGTGAGCAACAATCTGTAACTGGTCACCGCGAGCATGAGGAGCGCGACACTGGAAAGTAGCGTCATGCCAAATGTGCATCCCCATTCATTGAACGATTTGATCCGGTCCAGGTCAAATACGCCGATATTATTTTTGAAGAAATCGAATGAGCCGACCTTCGCCATCACAATGAACGGAACGAGGAACGCACTAAGTCCTACCGTCAAGAAAGCGGCCAGAGTAGCGCACGCCGCCAGCAGATAAGAGTACTCCCTCGGAGTGTGGGCTGGAGAATCGCCGTTCCGCTTGCAGATCAGGATGCAGAACGTGATTGCAAAGATGCTCAACGAGGCCAGTAATACCGAAGCCCCGACAGGGTGAAGCCCGCGCCACCACAGCGCCTTCTCGTTTCCCGAAGTGCCAGCCGAAGATTGTGTCAGATCAAAGAGATACTGTTGAGCGTAGCGATACTGCTTTTGTGGCAAATCGGTTTGCTGTTCTGGTTTCGCATCGAGGTCATACACCTGGACAGGCCACATGCGATTCCGCCCAACGACCGTGATCCAGAGAGGCGGACGAAATGTTGGATGCCCCCCTTTTGCATCAGCGTTTTCACCCGCATTCTGGTTCGCAAGCCCGGGCCCCGCGTCCTCCACATTGCCAGTCTCCTTGAAAGGCATGCCGAATTCCAGCATCTGTTTTTCAGAGTCGAGAAGCGCCAAAGTCGCCAGGTAGATACCTTCCGCGGCCTGATCTGGAAATTGCAATCGAGCACGCGGTCGCGCTTGTTGAGTGGGGTCGGCACTGTCCGGGAACTCAGAGGCGAAATAGGGCGGGCTCCAGAGCTGGTTGAAGGTGAACAATGGGTAAGAAGTGACCAGCAGCATTCCTCGCAAGCTGGGATTTTCGTCGGGATGTAAAAACAAGAGATCGGGATTAAAAGCGAAGACGATCGTTTCCGGGCAATGCTCGCGAATTTCCTGCGCCAGGAAGATTACATCGCGCACATCGGTTGCGAGAATTCCGACATAGTGGTATTTCTCCTGTGAGATCGTCGTCAGGAGATTGGCCATGACCAGCTCGGCGGTAGCCGTGTCGAGCTGTGAAAGAGGAGGAACACTGTCATGGCGTTGATTGACCTCCTCAAGGGACTGATCAAGAGGTAAGGCATCGCTGTTGTTCGGCGATTGGCTGGCATTATCACGCTGTGAACTTTTGAGTCTCTCCAACGCCGCCCGCAGCTGCGAAACATGCAGTGGAAACGGAATCGTCGTTACTTCGGTCGAAACGTTGCACGGCCACACGACCACACCGTCTGACTTGCCAGGGCCTTCGCCTAGAGACGCCGCCTGCGTACTCGGGGTGGACTGTCCATAGACCGTATTTCCTTCTGAAAGGAGCGCGATACGACGGCGCGTTCCGCAAGGCTGAATTTCGCTAATGTATTTCAGCAGATAGCTGAAGGACGTCCGGCTCGAGGCCTGCATGGAGTGAAAACAAAAGTTTGGAGCTGAGTCCTTACAGGAGCGGGAATCGAAGATCCTCTGCAAGTTGAGAAAATCCGATTTCTGCCGGATTGCGGTAGCACTGCCCGAGAGCATTTTCACTGACGTCACTGGCGTTTTGCCAAGGGAGCCCAGCCAGGAGCTAAGTGCAAAATCGACAGACTGTGCCGAGCCCGAGAAACTGGGTCCTAAGATGCGAATCTCGCCACAGTTTGATTTGCCTTGCAACCAGCGGGGGAGCGGACGATCGATGTCGTGGCGAAAACCGCAGAACCACGCCACGTCGTTCAGCGCGGCCGACATTGCGGCCTTGTGAATTCCGCTCGTGGGAGTCTCTCCCACGACATAGAGCAAGAGCAGATGAGTTTCCGGCTGAACATCCGGAGTGTTTGAGGCTGGCTGGGGAACTGTGGCTGATAGCGGACGCTTGGCCCGGATAGCCTTGGCGGCTGCCCCCGGTTCTCCGAACAGTGCCACTCCGGGCACTTGCGCATACCTTGGATTGCTTCCGCAATTGGCCAGCTGGCCGGAGCCTGATTTTTCTTTTTCCTCGCCTTTAGTTTCACTCTGTTTCTTGAGACATTCCATCCAGGGCATATCGAAACTTGTAAGAACAAACTGACTGGAGGCACCTTGCAAGGCTGATTGGACGGAACTGAACAGGCGATCGAACTGGTGAGGGAGGCCGGACTCGACCGGATCGGGCAGGGTGGCAATCAGGAAATCGATTCTGGTTTTTTGACGGCGGTCATTCTCAGGCCATTGCGGCTCGCCCTGCGGAGGCACATCCAGAAATTCGCGGACCATCTCCGGTCCGCGAGGCCATGCATCGGATTTTTTTTCATTTTCAGAGTCGAGTTGGCTTTCGGTGAGAGACTGAAGAACGGACGCGCCTTCAGCGGGTAACTGCCGCGTGCCGGGATAGAAGATTGCAAAAGCCGCCAGCAGTGGTAATAACAGGGCGGGCATTCCACGGCGGTTCATTCCAACACCTCCCTGCTAAGGTGAGAATGTTGGTCATTCCCGCAACACCCAACCGGCGTAACATCCTGCCGCATCCAGTTCCTGCAGTGCTGGGCTAGGATCGAACTGATGAAATTAGTTGCAGCGCCTGCTAGCATGCCGGCGCTCACCTTCGCGGCCAGTTCCGCTTCCGCCGCTTGGGGCAACGCGATCGCCGCCATATGCAGTCTCCTCTTATTTCTTTGCCTTTCGGTCGTAGATCAGGAAGGCAATCAGAGTTCCACAAGTTGGTGGTTTTCTCTTTATCTCTAATGTCATTAGAACCAACAGACAAGGAATCTAGGCGGCTCCTGCAGCTCAACACTGCCTCACCCCTTCTGTCGTCGCGGCTATTCGAGAAGATAGATGTCTTAACCGAGTGGTTAACGCTGGACTCTTGAGTAGTAAGGCCTGTTCACGCCAACCATCCCAATTAACTTCAGTCGCCGTGGTGTCCCAAAAGTGTCCGCAGAATGACGAATGCCATCATATGACGTGGTGTTTCGTGTTGGAATGCGCGTGTAACCGATTGGGATTACATCCCCTGCCATAGGCCTGGACAATTCGTAATCGGCAGGTCAGCGGTTCAAGTCCGCTCGTCGGCTCCATTCGTCTTAACTTTCAGTTACTTGCGAGCCTGGGGTGCTGACTCGTTGCATCGGTCAGGAAGTCCCCTTCGGCGCCCCCGCAAGCGGCCATCGTTGGGAGCAAGATCAATTCCTCAAACCCTTCATTGGTATACTAATTTGGCCCTCACGTTGGGCCGCCGGAGATGTGGCCGGTGGCAACAATTCTCCCCCAAGACCAGGTGTCTCTATGAAACCGTCCTTCACGATCGGCATTGAAGAGGAGTATCAGACAGTCGATCCGGTGACGCGCGATTTGCGCTCGCACATCCACGCGGAGATCATCGAAAAAGGCAAGATGCTGTTGCAGGAGCGGGTTAAGGCCGAGATGCACCAGTCGGTCGTCGAGGTCGGCACATCGGTGTGCAGCGGCATCAAGAAGGCGAAAGAGGAAGTCAAGACGCTGCGGCGCGACATGATCAAGCTGGCCAGCGAGAATGGATTGCGGCTAGCATCTGCGGCAACGCATCCGTTCGCGGACTGGAGACACCAGGAGATCACTCCTGATGAACGCTACAAGAACATTGTCGAAGACATGCAACTGGTGGCGCGAGCCAACCTGATCTTTGGTTTGCATGTTCATGTTGGTGTGGAGGACCGCGAAACCGCAATCCACCTGATGAACCATGCGCGCTATTTTCTGCCGCATATCCTCGCTCTCTCCACAAATTCCCCGTTCTGGCTGGGTATGCAGACGGGTTTGAAATCGTATCGATGCAAGGTTTTCGATAAGTTCCCGCGGACAAACATACCTGACTATTTTCCCAGTTGGGGAGAATATGAGAATTTCATTAAGCTGCTGATCAAGACGAATTGCATCGATAATGCCAAGAAGATCTGGTGGGACATTCGACCGCACCCATTCTTTAATACCTTGGAGTTCCGGGTATGCGACATCCCGATGCGAGTCGACGAGACAATTGCGCTAGCCGCATTGATCCAGGCGACGGTGGCTAAGCTGTACAAGCTCTACTCGGCCAACCAGGGATTTCGCCTGTACCGGCGCGCGCTGGTCATGGAAAACAAGTGGCGGGCGTCGCGTTATGGGCTAGATGGAAAGATCGTGGACTTCGGCAAGCAGGCGGAGGTTCCGGTCCGAGACCTGATTGAGGAATATCTTGAGTTTGTGGACGATGTGGTCGACGAACTCGATTCTCGCGAAGAAATTAACTACATTCGTGAAATCATGAAGATGGGTACCGGAGCGGATCGTCAATTGCGCGTCTACAACGATTCTGGCGGCGACCTAAAGAAAGTTGTGGATTACATCATTGAAGAAACCGAGGTGGGTCTGGCCCAAGAGGCTGAGACCGCCAGGAAAGTAGGGTAATGACCAGTACTGTTGATCAGGCCAAGCGGCAGCTCAATTCACTGAACTTCGATCCGGAACTTACGCCGGGGGCTCGCAACGCAGTAAACGTGTGCCTGCGTATTCGGCCCGACGAAAAGGTTACGGTTATTACCGACGAGGCGACCAAGGAAATTGCTGCCAGTCTGGCGAGGGAGCTAGATTTGGTCGGGGCTCGTTACCAGGCATGGATTTTGGAGGACTTGGCACCACGTCCGTTGGCCAATCTTCCTAACGCGGTCGCGGCGGATCTCGAAAGCAGTCAGGTCAGCATTTTTGCGGTACAGGCGCAACTCAATGAACTGCGGTCACGCATGCAGATGACGGACATCGTCAACCGCCACAAGATCCGTCACGCGCACATGGTGAACATCAATCACCAGATCATGCTGGAGGGGATGCGGGCGGACTTCTTCAAGGTGGACCGCATCAGTTCCAAGGTGATTGGCATGGTACGGCAGGCGAAGCAGATCCGAGCCAAGACTCCCGCCGGAACCGATCTGAAAGCCAATCTCAATCCCGAATACCATTGGTTGAAGACGAGCGGAATTATCAGTCCGGACAAGTGGGGAAACCTGCCGGGCGGGGAGATTTTCACGACGCCTGGCGAAGTGAACGGAACTTTCGTGGTCGATGGCGTAGTTGGAGACTGGCTTTGCGCAAAGTTCGGCAGTTTGCGGGATTGTCCTTTGACAGTTCAGGTTAAGAGCAATCGGGTGACCGAGGTTCACAGCTCGAATCGCGAGTTGGAATCTGATTTCTGGAACTACACGCATACGGATGAGAACAGCGATCTGGTGGGTGAGTTCGCAATAGGCACGAACATTGAGCTGAAAGATGTGATTGGCCAGATCTTGCAGGATGAAAAGTATCCTGGCGTACATATCGCTTTCGGGAATCCCTATGGTGAGCACACGGGAGCAAAATGGTATTCCTCGACCCATATTGACATCGTGGGCCGTGAATTCGATATATGGGTAGATGACGAACAAATCATGGAGAGAGGGCAGTTTTTGGTGCAAGCATAGTAGTCGTCGGTCTTCAGCTATCCGTCGTCAGCTAAACTCAGCCGTCAGTCTTCAGTCGTCAGCTCACAACTTGATTCGCTTTCATTATCCTCCTATCAGGAACCTGAGCTACCTACAACTCACGACTAAAGCTGACGGGGCCTTTTGCTGAAGACTAAGGACTGACGACTGTCTTCTGGTTTACTTCCCTGTTTACCGCCACTACACTATGTCTCCACATGATCCGGTCCTTGCGGCAGCAATTTAACGCGAACTTTACGCCTCACAAGTATGAAACCCTTCAACAGAAGATGGCGGAGCGCTGCGGCACGCCTGTGCAATTTCGCATCTGTGAGACACCATGCTTCTTCCCAAAAGCTCTGATTGACCAGATGTCGCAATACGGAAAAGAACTGATTCAGCAACTCAACAGCCTTGAATATCGGAAGGCATCGTTCGAATCCATTCCTCCGGAGTTCAACGTGCCCAAGGAGTCGCCGCATCCGATGTTCGTACAAGTTGACTTTGGGATGATTCGCGACGAAGAAGGCAGGATCCAGCCCAAGCTTGTTGAGTTACAGGCCTTCCCTTCCTTATATGCGTATCAAGCCATTCTGGCGCAAACGTACATTGACGTGTTCGGACTGGATCCAAAGTTGCCGTTCCTGCTTGGCGACCTCAACTGGGAAAGTTACAAACAACTCCTCCGCCGGGCGATTATTGGCGAGCACCCACCGGAGACCGTTATTCTGATGGAAATTGACCCTCTGCACCAGAAGACCCTTCCTGACTTTCTGGTGACGGAAAAGCTCTTGGGGATCAAGACGGTTTCGATCACCGATATTCACAAGGTCGGCAGCTACCTGTTTTACGAAAATGATGGGCGTCGCACGCCCATCCGCCGGATCTATAACCGCGCGATCGTCGATGAACTTATCCGCAAGAAGACGAAACTGCCTTTCCACTTTACGGATGAACTTGAAGTGGAGTGGGCCGGACATCCGAATTGGTATTTCCGCATCAGCAAGTTTTCTCTCCCATATCTGAAGCACGAATGTGTACCCAAAACCTGGTTTCTTGATCGCATGGAGCAGGTACCCGCTGATCTGGGGAACTACGTGGTCAAGCCGCTGTTCTCATTCGCCGGGTTGGGTGTGATCATGAATCCAACCAAAGAGGACCTGGCGCAGATTCCGAAAGAAAAGCGCTCAGAGTACATCGTGCAGGAGCGCATGAATTTCGCTTCGGTGATTGAGACGCCGTTTGGCGGAACCAAGGCCGAGATTCGAATTATGTATGTCTGGCTGGATGAACTGCTGCCAGTCATGATGATCATCCGCATGGGGAGAGGCATGATGATGGGAGTGGATCACAACAAGAATATGGAGTGGGTAGGTTCATCGGCGGGATTCAGCGTCGCGGCATGATGGCTAGGGAACGGACTCCCGTTTCACGACCCGGGTCTCAAGCACGGAGCCATTCGGACGGGTGATGAGCATCCTGTCGTCGCAGAGATTCACCTTGACCGGCGTGCCAGCAAGTTCGCCTGCCCGGTAATTGGTTGCATGTGGGTCATATTCGCCCGTATATGTCACTCCTTTAACCCGGACAATTACGTAGGCCATTGTCGACCGAAGCCGTTGCGCCCTCTCCTGAAGCACTTCCGATTCCCCCGGAGCCAGTTTTCCTGATCGCGTCCGGGTAAGCGCCCGCTTTTCTCGTAAATCTCCTCAGCACGAGCGCGAACCGCGGCTGCCACGAGAGGGTCGCTATCTTTCACTTCGTGAGAAGAATCGGACTTCATGCCTGGCCTCCGGCAACTGCTTGACTGCCCAAATTGACTTATCGGCCAAGTCCGGCGAATAGATTAGGCTTTGAGGGTGGATTTTGCATAGATGGTTGACCCCGGCTCACCCCCGTCCTACCATTAAGCCCTGCTTCTGAAGGCGGAGAATTCCGCGCATGATCGGACAGACGATTTCCCACTATCGCATCCTGGGGAAGCTCGGCGGTGGTGGCATGGGCGTCGTTTACGAGGCCGAAGATACCCGCTTGGGCCGTCACGTCGCCCTGAAGTTCATTCCCGACAATCTCAGCAGCGACAAGAAGACTGTCGACAGGTTCGAGCGTGAAGCCCGGGCCGCTTCGCAGCTCAACCATCCGAGCATCTGTACGATCCACGCAGTCGAAGACAACGGCGGTCACCCGTTCATTGTCATGGAGAAGCTGGAGGGGCAGAGCCTCAAACAGATGATCCGTGGCACTCCGCTGGATCTGGAACACTTTCTCGATATCGCCATACAAGTTGCAGATGCCCTGCAGGCTTCGCATGCCAAGGGAATCATCCATCGAGACATCAAGCCAGGAAATATTTTTGTCACCGAAAGCGGACAGGTCAAGGTACTCGACTTTGGTTTGGCCAAGCTCTCCCGGTCCCAGCAGCTAGGCACGAGCGACGATACGCCGATAGAGGACTCGTTAACAGCAGTTGGCGTGATTCCCGGTACAGCGGTGTACATGTCTCCAGAGCAGGCACGCGGGGAAGAATTGGATCCGCGGAGTGATCTGTTCTCTTTCGGAGTTGTTCTTTATGAAATGGCGACCGGGAAGAAGCCTTTTCACGGCGCGAATGTTGTTACTACGCTCAACGCTGTCCTTAATGAAAAGCCGGTTTCGCCGCTCTCGTTGAATCCGACCCTACCTCGCGAACTCGAGGGCATCATCGGGAAGTGCATCGAAAAAGATAGGAACAAACGATATTCGACCGCTGCAGAAATTAAGGCGAACCTGCAGCACATTAAGAAGGAAACAGAATCGGGGTTGATAAAGACCGGCATGCGCCCCGCTCGCCTGCATATCCCGACCAAGACCTTCCAGAGCTCCAGCACAAAGTTGAAATACATGCTGCTTGCGGTGTCTGCTCTGTTGATCACGGTTGTCGTTTCAGGGGGCACATGGTGGCTGAAGCACAGGGCCGCTCTCACAGCGGCTCCGCGCAATACGTTGGCGGTGCTTCCCCTCAAGAACCTTAATAATGATCGGGAGATTGAATATCTCCGCTTCGCTTTGGCTGACGAGATTGCCAATGTGCTGACGTATACGCGCTCGCTCGACGTCCGGCCGCAGGCAGCGACCGAGAAATATGCAGGACGCGAAATCGATCTGCAACGGGCCGGCCGGGAGCTCCACGCGGGAACAATCATTACCGGACATTACATCAAACAAGGCGCACAGTTGATGGTCACGCTCGAGGCCATTGAGGTCAGCACGAACCGGGTGCTCTGGCAAAGCAATTTCAGCGCCCTGAGTCAGGATTTTATTTCGCTGCAAAACAATCTCTCGATGCAACTACGGCAGGGCTTGCTTCCCGTGCTGAACGCGGCTGGAGGGTTCCTCGATACCGGCACCCGGCCGAAAAATCAGGAGGCCTACGACCTCTATCTGCGTAGCGTGCCAATTCCCCACGATGCGGTTCCCAATAAGCAAGCGATTCCGATTCTCGAACGCGCGGTAGGTCTGGATCCCACATACGCTCCAGCCTGGGAAGCGCTCGGTATGCGGTATTACTACGATGCCGACTACTCAGATGGGGGCGAGGACGCGTTTCAGAAATCCAATGCCGCGTATGAGCGCGCCTTAGCGCTTGATCCCAACCGTATGCTGGCAGCTGGGCAGCAGATCACCAATCGGGTTGAGCGCGGAGAACTGGGTAAAGCGCACAGTGCCGCAGAAGTGTTGGTGAAGCGTCGCCCGGAGAGCGCGCAAGCGCACTTTGCCCTGGGCTACGTTTATCGTTACGCCGGCATGCTGGAAAAATCTGCCGTGGAGTGCAACCAGGCATTACAGTTGGACCCAGGAAACTACCAGTTCCGCTCATGCGCGTGGGCTTTCATGGAGCTCGGCGACACCAGTCGCGCCATGGATTTCATCCGCCTAGACATGGGATCGGAATGGGCTTCGTACATCATGCCGTCTTTGCTGCTGCGGGAGAACAAGGTCGCGGAGGCTAGGGAGGCGGTGAAGCACATGCCAGCTGCTCCTCGCTATCACCGCGACCTGATGGAAGCATGCCTAGGCCTCAAACCTTCTTCGGAGCTGGATCGGATCGCGCAGGAGGATTTGACCACCCAACCTAAGGAGCCCGACCCGGAGATCTGGTATTACCAGGGAGCGCTGCTTGGATATTGCGGAAAGAAACAAGCTGCGCTACATCTTTTGGAGTCAGCGGTGGGCCAAAATTACTGCGCCTATTCGAACTTGCTTTCCGATCCGCTGCTGGCAAAACTACGGTCTGAACCCGAGTTTAATCGTGTGCTCACAGCCGCGGGACAGTGCCAGGAAGCCGTGGCCAAAGGACAGGTGGAATAGGAAACCTGGCGCGAGCGTGTGAAAAAGTCCTCATTCTATGCGCTAGAACCAGCCGCTAACCACGCGTTTTACAATTAGTCTAAAGGGGTTGAACGGAAAACTCTTGCTTCCAATCTACGGTGGTTTCCATCCTATACATATGAAGAAATCTGCAACTGGCCAGGCAGTGGCCTGTCTGCTCATTTTCTTAGTTGCATGCGCCGCCCAAACTCAAAGCGTCAGTGCGGTTGAACCACTTCCACAGGATTCAGGCGCTGCAGGACTGAAGCAAAGTATCGTCCGGCTGAATACAACGGCACGTCTCCTCCAGGTCGTAGCTCATCCTGACGATGAAGATGGCGGCATGCTCACACTGGAGTCTCGAGGAAAAGGTGTTTCGACGGCACTCCTGACGCTCACCCGTGGAGAGGGTGGACAAAACAAAGTTGGCAGTAATCTTTTTGACGTCCTGGGCGTGCTGCGCACCCTGGAACTGACCGCGTCGGACCGCTATTACGGGGTTGAGCAGCGATTCACCCGGGTTTCCGATTTTGGCTTCTCTAAGAACCCGGAAGAGACGTTTCAAAAGTGGCATGGCCACGATGTCGCTCTGGCAGACGTGGTTCGCGTGATTCGCACCTACCGGCCGGACGTCGTCATCCCTCGATTCAGCGGAACAGATCGGGATGGGCATGGGCACCACCAGGCATCAAGCCTGCTGGCACAGGAGGCGTTCCGCGCAGCCGCAGATCCCAACCGATTTCCCGAGCAGATCAGAGAAGGTTTGCAACCGTGGCAGGCGAAGAAGCTGTATGTAGGAAATGTCTGTGGCTTCGGCGCCAGCAGTTGTCCTCCGGAAAACTATACCGTCAGGCTGAATACCGGAGAACAAAGCCCGCTGCTGGGAGTGACGTATGTTCAGTTCGCCATGGAAGGATTAAAGCATCAACTTTCGCAGGGCGCTGGCGGGTGGTCGGTTGATTCCGGCCCGCATTACACCTATTACAAGCTTGCGGACTCTGTTGTTTCGTCGCCGAAAGACAAGGATGGACATGAGAAGGATTTTTTCGATGGCATCGATGTGACGCTGCCGGGCTTGGCCTCACACCTGGGAGGCGAGGAATCAAGGATGCCGGCTCTTAAAGCGACACTGATTGAACTGCAGCGCAAGGTCGACGAGGCGGCAAAATCAAACGATCCAGCACAGCCTCTGCTCACAGGACTGGAGATCACTCGAAAATTGATCGAGGATGTGCGTCAGTCTTCCGTCTCGCAGCGAGTCAAGGATGCACTTCTAGTCGACCTGCAAACCAAGCAGACCCAGTTCGCACATGCAGCGAACTGTGCCCTCGATATGCAACTCAGAGTGACAGTGGATGCGCCAACAGCAACCAGCCCCGACGAGGGTTTTATGGCAGTGCCAGGGCAAACCTTCAGTGTTACCGCCGAAACCACAAGCACCCGCCGCGCAGAGGTAAAGCAAATCGCTCTCGATTTACCCGTTGGCTGGAAATCGAAGCAGATCAGCTTTCGTGCTATTTCGGATGGACAGCAATACCAAGCCAGTTTTCAGGTAACTGTTTCAGACTCCGCACAGTACACACGACCGTATTGGCATCGAGAAGACCCGGAGAGCGAAACCGTCTTCTCTGTCAATGATGCAAGCTACGCCACATTGGCATTTCCGCCGGTTCCGGTGCATGCTCACGCAATTTACGACACGAATGGCAAAGACGGAACGGTGCGTGCCGTGGGGATGACGAAGTACAAGGAATCGGAAACCGGGGAAGGAGAGCGTGCAATCGCGGTGGCGCCCCCGTTTTCCATCAGCATCGACCCCGCAACTGAGGCGATCGCAACTTCTCAGAAGGGCAGCACCGACGTCACCGTGGAGATCAGCAGTAACGTCGCAACCAAGTCGGACGCGACACTGCGGCTCGAGTTGCCGCAGGGGTGGAGCGCAGAACCATCAACCCAACCCGTGCGCTTCGACCGAGCGGGTGAGTCAAAGAGTTTCAAGTTCAAAGTGACGCCGCATGAACTTCGCGAGGGTCGACATCAACTTCAGGCATCGCTCAGCTACGGAGGGAAATCCTACAACCTGGGCTACAGCGTCGTGACGCGCCATGACTTGGATACTTTTTACTATTACCAGAGAGCCGTTCAACGCGTAAGCATCGTTGACGTCAAAGTGCCCAGTGATCTCAAGGTCGGCTACATCATGGGAGCGGGCGACGATATCCCTACTGTGCTGCGTCAGATCGGCATCAGCGTTACTCCCATAGCTGTGGAGAACATCGGGAAAGACAATCTCAGCAATTACGGAACAATCGTGCTCGGTATTCGCGCGTATGACACGCAGAAGGATCTGATCTCAAACAACAAGAAGCTGCTCGACTATGTATCGAACGGTGGGCGACTCGTAGTGCAGTACAACACGAGCGTGGGAGACTTTAACAGCGGGCACTACACTCCATATCCGGCTCAGTTGAGTCGAGCGCGGGTCACGGTCGAGGATGCGCCGGTCCAGATTCTCGCTCCGCAGGACAGGCTCATGCAGTTTCCCAATCAGATTACTTCGCGTGACTTCGAGGGTTGGGTGCAGGAACGCGGTCTTTATTTCATGGACAATTGGGACAATCAGTACACGCCGCTACTGGCATGCCAGGATCCTGGAGAACCGTTGCAGAAAGGTGGGCTGGTGCGTGCGAAGTACGGCAAGGGTACATACATTTATACGGGATATGCATTCTTTCGCCAGTTGCCGGCAGGAGTGCCGGGCGCGATCCGGCTGTATGTGAATTTGCTGACACCGTGAGGCGCGATCTCACCACTCACCTCTCTCATGCAGACATCCACTCAACGCAAGCCCAGTGAAACTCCGCAGTTGCTGCGCGAAGTCGGGTTGGGCAGCGCGACTGCACTCAACATGATCGACATGATCGGAGTGGGACCATTCATCACGATCCCTCTGATTCTCGGTGCCATGGGTGGACCGCAAGCGATGCTCGGCTGGATCCTGGGCGCCATCTTTGCGATCTGCGACGGCCTAGTCTGGGCAGAACTAGGCGCCGCGATGCCGAACGCTGGAGGCTCTTATTACTACCTGAGAGAGATCTATGGCCCGCAGCGTCTCGGGCGGCTTGTATCGTTCTTGTTCATATGGCAGCTTTCTTTCACAGCACCACTGTCAATAGCGTCCGGCGCTGTAGGGCTTGCTGGCTATGCAACTTACATTTGCCCGTGGCTGGATCACACTTATGTTGCACGAACGTGGGCACTCAACATTCCCGCACTCGGGACACTTCAGGTCGGGTGGTCAGCATCACGCGGTACCTTTTTGGCCATGGCAGTGGTAGCGACAACTGTTCTGCTGCTTTATCGAAGAATCGCCAGCATCGGATGGATGTCGAAGCTCCTTCTTGGCGGAGTGCTCGCTACGATGGGATGGATCATTTTCGCAGGCTTGACCCATTTCGATAGTTCGCGGGCCTTCAGCTTTCCTCAAGGGGCGTTCACACCTTCTTCCGGCTTCTTTCTCGGGCTTGGATCCGCGATGCTGATTGCCACCTACGACTATTGGGGCTATTACAACGTGGCTTTTCTTGGGGCTGAGATAAAAGAACCGGAGAAGACCATACCTAGGGCACTGTTGCTATCCATTTTTTTAGTAGGTTGTCTATATGTTGTGATGAACGTCAGCATCCTGGGTGTGATGCCCTGGCAGGAGATCACACAGCACGCTGAATCGACCAATAAACTCTACGTTGTTTCCGTGTTCATGCAAAGAATTTATGGGACATGGGCGGCAAATCTGGTCACCGGGTTGGTTATGTGGACGGCTTTTGCGTCTGTGTTTTCGCTGATGCTCGGCTACTCGCGCGTGCCCTATGCGGCTGCGGTGGATGGCAACTACTTTACGTCTTTTGCGCGGGTCCATGCTGAACATCGCTTTCCCTACGTTTCTCTGTTAGCGCTAGGAACGGTCGCGGTGCTTTTTTGCTTCCTGTCCCTGGCTGATCTTATCGCTGCACTGGTCGTGATTCGTATTCTGCTTCAATTCCTGATCCAGGCGATTGGCGTGATTGTCCTTCGCATTCGTCGTCCCGACCTACCACGTCCTTTTCGAATGTGGCTGTATCCTCTGCCGGCGCTCATAGCATCGGTCGGATTTGTTTTCGTCGTCATCAATCGCACCAACTCAATGAAGCAGATTCGCTACGCGGCGGTGATATTGATCACCGGAATTCTCATCTATCTTCTCCGCGCGTGGCGAACGAATGATTGGCCCTTTGGACATCGGGCCGCGGAAGATGTGGCTGCCAATGGCTGAGTCCGTCAATATGCCAGCCACATTGGAGCAGCAAACCCCGTCCGCGTGGTCGCCGTTGCGGGAGCCGTTATTTCGTTCGTTATGGATTGCAGCTGTCATTTCTTACACCGGCACATGGATGCAGAACGTCGGCGCGGGATGGCTGATGACACAACTGACCGTGTCGCCGTTGATGGTCAGCCTTGTAACTGCAGCAACCACTCTGCCGGTTTTCCTGGTGATTCTCCCCGCCGGTGCGCTAGCCGATCTGGTTGACCGCCGCCGTTTCTTGCTGATCACACAAGCATGGATGGTCATCGCGGCTGGTCTGCTGGGTGTACTGACACTGTTCGATCTCATTACTCCATGGACCCTGCTTGCATTTACTTTTCTGCTAGGACTCGGGGCGGTAATGAATGATCCGGCGTGGCAGGCCATCACTCAGGAGATTGTCTCGCCTCCACAACACGCGCCGGCTGTGGCCTTGAATTCCGTAGGATTCAATGTGGCACGCGCGGTTGGACCTGCGCTGGGTGGAACGGTAATCGCGGCAGCGGGCTCAGGTGTCGCTTTTCTTCTCAACGCAGCTTCTTTCTTCGGTGTCATTTTTTTCCTCTATCGCTGGAAGCGTCCGCATTATGAACACCTAGAAAAAGGCAGAATCACTGATGCGATGGTCGCAGGCATTCGCTACATGCAAGGGGCACCGATCGTACAGTGTGTGCTGATCCGGACCGGTGCTTTCAGCCTTGCGGCCAGCTCCCTTCCAGCCCTTCTGCCGCTGTTGGCACGACCGCATGGGGCGACCGGTTATGGACTGCTGCTGGGGTCGTTCGGACTCGGAGCACTCGCTGGAGCAGCGGTTCTTCCACGCATGCGGCGCAGACTCTCTGTTGACCGAGTAGTTGCAACCGCCATCGTCGTTTTTGCGGCCATGACCTTCGCGGCCGGAAGAGTTGCGAGCTTTCCGTTCCTGACTCTGGTATTGTTCACAAGCGGCACGGCGTGGATTGCAATCCTCGCATGCTTGAACGTCGCAGCACAAACGATGTCACCTCCGTACCTGCGGGCGCGGGCGCTATCGATGTATTTGCTAGTGTTGCAAGGGGGCATGGCGCTAGGAAGCGCGGCGTGGGGCGGATTGGCGACGAAGATCGGCATCCCGATGACGCTGTCGGCCTCGGCGGGAGCCCTGGTTGCCGGGCTGCTTGCAGTTCGGCGTTATCGGCTGACCGCGCAGCAATTGGAGTTGTCGCCCTCTGTCGTTCGGGACTAGCTCGGTATCCCTTAGGCAAATATTTCACTTTATTTCAGGAGATCACTCAATGAAGAGGATGAACATTCTGTTCGCATGTCTGACATTGCTTGCCTGTTGCGCTTTTGCACAAGAGCAACCAAAAAAATCAGCGCCGAAGACAGTTGCGGAGGTTCTCGACTCACAAATCGGTACGGTGGAGAAGGAGTTCGTGCCCGCTGCCGATGCCATGCCGGAGGACAAGTATTCGTTCGCGCCGACGAATGGCGAATTCAAGGGTGCTCGCACTTTTGGCGAGCAGATCAAACACGTAGCCGCAGTCAATTACTTGGTCGCCTCAGCCATCTTGGGGGAGAAGCCACCGGTGGACACCGGCTCGGAAAATGGTCCAAGTTCAATCACCTCCAAGGCTGACATCATCAAGTTCTTGAAGGATTCTTTTGCCTACGCGCACAAGGCAGCCGCAACTGTTACAGACAAAAACGCGGTGCAACAAATCAAAGGCCCATTTGGGGACGAACCAGCCACCCGCTTGGGTATGGCATCAGTCCTCGCCTGGCATGGCTTCGACCATTACGGGCAGATGGCGGTCTACCTACGCATGAACGGAATTATTCCGCCCGCCAGCCGTCAGCAGTAGTTTGAGAATGAGCTCTTGGGGCGCGTATGGCAGCGTATGCGCCCCGGCATTCGACCCCGCGCGCCTCTGTTGTTGCGTTTTTTATCATGGCACGATCGTGCCATTTACACTCCTGTGACCCCCAGTTAAGTTTTTATTTCCCAAAGAAAAATGTGAGAGGTTGTCCGATACGTAGTGACGCCTCGCGGGGATGTTTCTTTGAGCCCATGAGGGCTCAGTCTGTTCGTAGGAGAAGTTGGGACCGATGACCACTGGCGAATCAAACCCATTCAGTCTAGCGGATATGCTTCGTGAAGCCGAGTTCCGGCGGGAAATTGAAACATACGTAACCGCACTTCACTCTTATCCGGACCGTCTAGCTCGGAATCCATACCTGAGCTTCGAACAGCACTTGTTCAGCGTGGTTGTCACAAACCAGTTCATCAACGCGCGCGGATCTAACTGCGAACGCTGAGCTCAACGTTAAGCATTGAAACTGAGGCGTGCGCCCCTATGGGTGATCGCAGCGGGAATCAACTCTGCGCTCAAGCCGTTGGCAGCTAACTCATCTGCAGCCCGGTGCTTCGCGTGTGTCACCGAACTCCTGGGATTAAGAAACATCAACACTGACGGTCCCGCACCGCTCAGACATGCGCCGAGAATTCCCTGCGTTCCCGCCAATGCCTGCAAGGGCGCAAGCAGTTTGCAGAGGGAAGCCCGGTAAGGCTGGTGGATGCGATCTCGGAGAGAACTTCGGATCAGATCAGGGCGGCCGTTCACGAAGGCTGCCATCAGAAGCAAGCAATTCTGAATATTCGCAACAACATCGGCACGGGAATACTGCGAAGGCAAGGCGCGGCGGGCATCTTCCGTCGATAGCGAATTCTCAGGGACAGCCAGCAAGAGGGGCCATGTCTTCTTTGGCCGAATGTTGGCGATGGTGGTATCGCTGCCCGACGAGCTTGCGACGGTTACTCCTCCGACCCAACATGCCGAGGCATTGTCAGGGTGATGCTCCCGATTCGATGCTTCCGAAATAATTTGCTTATCGTCCCAGTTCAATTTGCCAAATCGAACGGCAAGAGCGATGCCTGCCAGGCGCGCCGCAGCTGAAGAACCACAACCTTTTCCGATCGGAATTTGATTATCGATCTCGAGGGCCAGAGGGACGACTGGCTTCCCTTCCTCCTTCAGGACCTCGCGATAGGTCGTGAGAATGAGGTGATTGTCAATTCGTTCACAGATGTTGGTATCGCGCCCCGTGGCGGTGACTGCAAAAGATTCGGATTCCCGAGCCCGCACTCTGAGAAATAGGTTGAAGGCCAGCGCTGCGGCATCGAATGCCGGGCCGAGATTGGCGGACGTAGCGGGCAAGACAAGATTCACTGACCGAGGCTTGCTCAAGCGAGGCCGCCTTCCTTTTCCAGAATGCGTGCAATGGCTTCAGCGCTGGCCTCAAGTTGTATGGGCGGGCGCTGTAGTTTGCTGATCTCCGGGAATGGAGCATCGGCAAGGAGATCTCCGCGGTGGAATTCCAAGGTGAAATCGGGATCTTTGAGGGAGTGCCCAGTGAGGACCAATATCACCGATTCGCCTTTTCCGACGAAGCCTTGCCGCACTAGCTTCTTGAGACCGGCAAGCGTCACCGCCGAAGCAGGCTCGCAGCCGAATCCTTCGGCTCCGATTTCAGCCTTGGCGACGGCGATTTCGACTTCGCTTACTTGTTCCACGGTGCCCTTGGTTGCGTGGAGAATCTGCACAGCTTTTTTCCAAGAGGCAGGATTCCCAATCCGAATGGCGGTCGCCATCGTTTCTGCAACGATCGGAGTCAAAGTCCTGCCTCCGGATTCGCGGATCGACCGGACGAGAGGGTTTGCACCCTCGGACTGGATAATCGAAATCTTCGGAAGGGCAGAAATCAGCCCCAGGTGCTGCATTTCAAGAAATCCCTTTCCGAGGGCTGACGAGTTTCCAAGATTGCCGCCGGGAACGATCACGTGGTCTGGAAGCTGCCAGTCCAGTTGTTCCATCAACTCAATCGCAGCCGTCTTTTGCCCCTCGATACGATACGGGTTCACGGAGTTGAGTAGATAAATGGGCCAGCGCTCCAGCAATTCATTGAGCACGCGGATGCATCCATCGAAATCCGTGCGCAATTGGCAGGTGAGAGCACCAAAGTCCAGAGCCTGTGACAGTTTCCCCCAAGACACTTTGCCTTCGGGAATGAGAACGAGGCTGCACATACCACCGCGTGCGGCATACGCCGCCATCGACGCCGAGGTATTTCCGGTCGATGCACAAGCCACCCAGCGGAAGTTTTCCTCGCGGGCGAACGAGGCGGCCACGGTCATTCCGGTATCTTTGAAGGACCCGGTCGGATTCATTCCCTGATGTTTCGCGTAGAGGTGTTTCAGTCCGACAATGCGCCCAACAAGAGGCATTTCGTAAAGCGGCGTGTTGCCTTCTCGCAAGGTGATCTCTGGAGACTTGAGCGACGGCAGCAGTTCATGAAACCTCCATACGCCGCTCTGGTCCAGAGCGCCAGATGAAGTTTTCCGCGAACGCCACAGGTTTTTCAGACGATCTGGATCAGTGGGAGTCCAACTATACGCAAGCTCGAAGAGGTCGCCGCACGATGGACACCGAAAATCACGCGTAGCTTTTGCAGGCGTAGTGGAGCATCCGATGCAGCGCAGTTGCGGGGCGGAACTTATCGCGGGCGGTGATGGTTGAGGCTCCGCTATTTTCGTGCTCCACCGCGAAGATACTTATCGGTCTTATTGATCCAGTCTTCCCGGGGCGGATTGAACACATCGAGATCGATCGTATCCGCGAGGGCTTCGGCCTTGTGCGGCATGTGGGGTGGAATGGTCAGCACTTCTCCGGCACTTACCACGATGACCTGGCCGTCGATCCAGAACCTCAGCGCACCTTCAAGAATGTAGGTGATCTGCTCGTTGTGATGGCTATGCTCGGGAACGATGCATCCCTTTTTCAGCAAAACCCGCGCCAGCATGACGTCCTGGCCAACCACAAACTGACGCTGCAGAAGCGGGTTCAAGTCTTCCAGCTCAACTGTGTTCCAGGGAATGTATTGCAACTGGGCCTTCACTGCTTGTTTCTTCACGGCTCGCCTTGTCGCAACCGTGGGAGATAACGCTTTCTTTACTTGCTTCTTCTTTAACGGCATTTTCAGTGCACCTTTCCAGAATACAGAGCCACCGCGTTGTCGTGCAGGTAGCCGTGAGCCAATTGCATGGCTTGGGACTCGCTGATTTCGCCCATGGAAATCATCTCGGCCAATGCCGCCGCTAATGCTGTCCGTGCCGACTGGACGCCCAGCCAGTAGCTCTCCTCAGCTCCAAGCGTTTCGTTGTATGGAAACGAATCGCTACCGAATGTAATTTTATCCGGGAAAGTCTCCAACCATTGCCTTAGTGTATTTTTGAATTCGGATGGATACAAAATGATCTCGGTCAAGGATGAATCGAGGTATACGTTCTTGACGGCTGCCAGCCAGATTGCTTGCCGCTCCAGCGGATATCCGCCGTGAATCATCACGAAGGTCACGTTCGAGTAACGCGGATCACGCAATACGTTTTCGAGGTTCATGATGTTGCCTTCGGTCAGATTGAAGTAGTCCCCAATGCCAACGGCAGTATGGATATGGACTGGCAGCTTTAATCGTCCGGCCTCTCCCATGAGATAGCGGAAGATGAAGTCCTGAAAGGTACGATACTCGCCGGGTTCGGGAACCGTGCCGCCAATGTGCTTCTTGTAGATGGCTTCAGCTTGTTCTCGCGTAGGATCGTTGAACTTCAAGGGGCGAAAATAAGCTGCCTCGAACTTCATCGCGATGCCTCCGTTTTTCTGGTTGGCTTCAAGGGTCCGGCTGATAAAAGAAAGATAGTCCGCGAACTGGGGCGGCAGCTTGTTCAAGTTCTGTGCTTGCATGTAGCGGTGCAGCATTTTTTCTTGTAATGGGATGTAGACCTGCTCATCCGGGTTACGCGCGCTCTGTTGTTCGTTATTGAAGGGCCACATAAACGAGTCGGCGAAGAACACCCAAACAAACCGTTTGGGATCGAGATAGTCAGCCATCATGACCCGATTTGCTACCGACTGCTCGACGTTTATCTTATCCAACAAATTGGAGAAGTACGCTGATCCTTGCGTCTTCTTCAATTCTGCTTTCTTTTGAACTAACCATTTGGCATGTTCCGGCACGAGGTCGTCGAATGGATACCCGAACAAGGCTTTGGCGGCAGCAATCAACTCGGGATTTGTGTCACGCTCGCGCAGCGCGGCGCTGCCTCCGGGAGGAGAGGCCATGGCGTCGACGTCGGGATCGTCAAAAAAGCCAGGGTGCGCATGATGATCGAAGATCGGGATTTTCTCGATCTGCGGCAGCAGCCGTGCATAGATTTGCTGTACATCAGGGCCGGGAAATGGCCGTGCCTGCCCACAAGCCAGTGCGGAGAGCGCTAACACCACGACTGCGCAAATCATGAACCGGGATTTCATCAGTTGTCCTCGAGCTTGTTAGATAAGGAGCGAGAAATCATCTGCCTGCAAGTGTTTTTTGCCAGGCGACGGATGCGCGCTGGATTCGCTCGACGGCTTCGTGCAACTTGGCAGCGGAGGATGCAAAAGAGAAGCGCACAAAATCCTTCCCGTAGTCGCCGAATGCCTCGCCGGCAATCGCGGCCACGCCGGCTTCCTCAAGCATGATGCGGCAAAGTTCTTCCGCAGAAATGCCAGTCTCGGATATGTTGACCCATGCGTAGAAGGCTCCCTCAGGTTGTGCGCAGCGGAAACCGGGAACACGGTTCAGATCATCAATGAATTGTTGCCGGCGGCGGCGGAATTCCTCAACCATCCGCGGGGTTGCACCTTCCTTATCGCGGAGAGCTTCGATCGCCGCATATTGTGTAAACTCCGCCACGCAGGTATAGCTGTTCATTGTCAGCATGTTGAGGTGCGGCACAATTCGCGACGGGGCGACCGTGTAACCAAGGCGCCACCCAGTCATGGCGAAGCTCTTGGAGAATCCGTCGATGATTAGGGTGCGCTCATCCATTCCCTCATAGCTCATCATGGACTTGAACGCACCGCCGTAAATAATGCGCGCGTAAATTTCGTCAGAAAGAACCAGGAGATCATGTTGCACGCACAATTCCGACAAGCGCCTTTGGACATCATCCGTATAAACGGTGCCAGTAGGATTGCCTGGAGAATTCGTGATCAGGATTTTTGTGCGAGGTGTGATCTTCGCGGCGATTTCATCGGGATCAGGTTGGAGGCGGTTTTCTTCCCGAAGCTCAAACGCTACGGGAATGCCACCTAGTCCGAGCGTGATTGAGGCGTAGCCGGGAAAGCCGGGGTTCGGATACAGAACCTCATCTCCGGGGTCGATCAGCGCCATCATCGCCATGAACAATGCAATCTTGCAACCCGGCGCGATGACTACATCGTTAGCAGAAACGCTTACGTTCCGTGTTCGGCGCAAATAGTCTGCGATCTCCTGCCGGAGTTCGGGCACGCCCTGGACGGCACAATATCGATCTTTTCCCTGGTCGAGAGCGCTAACGAGAGCAGCCTTTACCTGGCCGGCGGGATGAAAATCGGGTTCACCCAACTCCAGATGAATGATGGAGCGTCCCTGCCTCTCCAACTCCCTGGCACGGGCGAATACTGAGAGAGCACCTTCCCCGGTCATCACTGACATACGGTTGGCTATTGGTCTCATTCAATCCTTCTTTGGTGGCGGGGTCATTGGGATGCGCAAGGCATCGACGAATCGAGAAAAAAACTCGAAAGCGGAAGCGGTTGCCAGTAACTCCAAAATCTGGGCATCGCTAAGCCCAGCTTTCAGTTCGGCAAAAAATTTGTCGTCAATTTCGACCGCGGAGCGATGCATACGATCCGCGGCGCGCAGTCCTAATTTCTCCGCCTCGGTGAAAGGGCCTTGCTCAAAGTCTCCCTTTGCTGCCGCGATCTGCTCTTCGCTGGCGCCTTTCTGTCGAGCAGATAAGGAGTGTCCAGCGACTGCATAGGATGAACCCACCAAGACTGACAACCGTGTCGCCACCAATTCCTTATACCAACCCGGAAGGGCTCCGTCACCCAGCAACACCTTCAGCAGCCCAGCAAATGCCAGAGCAAGCTGCGGGGTGTTGGCAACCGTCTTGAACATATTTGGTACCACGCCGCGCTGCGCAAGCAAGGCATCGTAGAGCGGGACTAGCTCGGGCACGACTTGATCGCGCTCGAGCATCGGGATACGAATTTGTTGCCCCAGTGTTGCCATCAGAAAGAGAATCTTCCAGAGAACTGGATGAGCCGAGGAGTGCCCTTGGTGCTGGTAATCGTTCCAAAACCGAGCCCGTTGAAGATGTTATTCGGACTCGCGAAGATGGGATGATTCCAAATGTTGAAGAAGTCGGCCGAGAACTTGAAATTGACTCTCTCGGTAATGGGAAAATTCTTCCCCAACGACACGTCCCAGTTCTGTTGCGTAGGTCCGCGAAAGGTATTACGTCCCAGGTTGCCGAATCCGGTCTCACCGTTCGGCCCTACGACCGGCGCTCCACTGAAGGCTCCGGGCACAAAGTAACTTCTTACGCGATCGTGAATGTCTCCGCCTGCAAGCGCGGAACTCATGGTGAAGCCGGAGTTCAAGGTTGCCGTGCTCGTGTTGGGACTACTGAGGTTGAAACCAGTTCCGCCGGCGGCGTCGATGATTGTGACCGGCGTTCCTGACTGTACGGTTGTGATGCCGCTTAAGAGCCAGTGGCTCAGCAGTAAACGCTGCCATCCCGTGGCTTTGGCAAAGAACGGCATGTCCCAGTTGTAACTGATCACGAGGCGGTGTGTGCGATCGAAATCTGCAGGACCATAGGAATCGCGCAGATCCGTCTGGTCGTTGATCGCGGTATTAAAGGCAGTATTGCCGCTCGATGTGGCGTCCAACGCCTTCGACCATGTATAGGCGGCCTGGAAGTAAACTGCCTGGGCAAACCGGTGCGAAGCAGTTACTTGCAGGGAATTGTAATGTGACCAAGCGTCGCTGGCGAACAACTGGTAGTTCTGCGTTGCCAGTCCAACTGCACGCGATCGTGCATTAGCGTTAAAGAAAGTGTTTTGGTTGATGGTGTACTGGGTACCATCCTGTGCAGTGATGGTCACCGGATGTGTGCGCGCATCGAAGGGCTGGATGGCATCCCTGGTCTCCCTGAGATGAGTTCCCTTCGTCCCAACATAAGCGACTTCGAATACCCAGTTACCCGGCAACTGCCGCTGGATACCGAAGTTCCACTGCGCAGTGCTGGGCGAAACGAAATGTCTTGGGACTTCCAGGCCAAAGAGATTGATGCTGTTGCCTCCAGTCACACCAAATGGATTTGGTTGTCCATTGTTGAACACTGCGCATTGCGATGTATCTGTGGTCGGATTTCCCGTCGAGCAATCGACAAATCCGAGAAACTGGGAGTACACGGGAATGAACGCAGGATCGATGACTCCGCCTCTAGGTAGCCTTCCGGGGCCTACCGCAAACACGTCCGCCATGTCTCCGGGCGTCCCAGTTGGAGTGGTGATGGGAAGAATCGGCGTCGTAAACGACAACTGATCAATAGTTCCTACGTCCTCACGGACGTAAAAAATGCCGTAGCCTCCACGAATAGACGTTGTGTGGTGCCCGAACAAATCGTAAGCAAAGCCGATTCGTGGGCCGAAGTTCGAGGCATAGCTATTGGCCATGGTGGTATCGCTAAGCGTCCCGCTGAAGCCGGAAACTCCTAGGTCGCTCACGCATTTTGGATATACAAACGGCACGTCCCCCTGATTGGCGAGGGCGGAGATCGTGTTGCCGATGTGGCAAAGATTGTCTTTAGCGGCACCGAATAGTTCCCAGCGAAGGCCAGCATTGATGGTCAGATTCGGCGTGGCTTTGTAGTCGTCCTGAATAAATAGCGCATAGTCATTCACACGGTACTCATGATTGGAGACTCCGCTGCCGCCAAACGAAAAGCCCGGCTGACCGAGGAGGAAATTCTGGAAATCGCTGCAGCCCCCAAGAGGCACACAGGGATCGGCAGGATTGCCGGGATTCCCACTGGTCGGGAAAAAGAACAACTGCCCGTTGAATGTCTGCGGAAAGTTCTTGTCGAGATTCACCCGGTCGTATTCGCCGCCAAAGCGAAGCACATGCTTTCCTACCACGTAGCTGGCAGTATCGAGAAACGTGTAGTTGTTTTGAAGCTGGCTCTGATCGGCCCCGGGCGTCGGTCCCAGTTGGAAAGTGGAGAATGTGAACTTGTAGATCGTCTGATAGAGATTGTCGTTGGGACGGTTGATTCCCAAATCGTCTACGGTGACGATGGGCTGGTTGATTGACTCGTTGTTAATGTGAACCAACCCAAACCGGAATTCGTTGACGAGCCGGGGATTGAACAAGTGAGTTTCGGCCACACTAAAGAACCGGTCGTGTACCGGCTGGTCCAACGGGAAATTCAAGTCCGTAGGACTGATGGTGCCGCCGAGTGTCGCGGTTAGGCCTCCAGCGCCGAATGGCGTGATTGAGCGAAAGTTTGAAAAGAAGAACCTTCCGGAAATCTTGTCCTTGCCGCCGCGGAAATCGCGGTCGTAATTCACAGTGAACTGGTCATCCGTGTACTTTCCCGGCTTGCTGATAACGAATGGAGCGGAACAAGTAGCGCACGAGAGACCGGACAATGATGGAAAGAGATATCCATTGGCGTCGTTAAACTGACTGCTTCGGAAATTCAGAAGGTTCAGCGCGACGGGATCGATGTTCGCTGCTGTGACATTGGGATCGCCGGGGAAGAATGTATCCACCAGCGTCTGTGCATAGCCGGGCGTTCCCCGAAGGGCGGTCGGGAGGATCGGCAGAGTCGTGCTGATGATGGTTCCGGCAGAAAGTCCGCTGCGCTGCCTTGTTCCTTGATAGTTGAGGAAGAAGTAGCCAAACTTTCCATCTTTGCCGATGGGTCCTCCCAAGCTGCCGCCAAAAATGTTCTGCTTGATGTCAGGACGTTCGTTCGGCAGCCCGAGCGCAGCTTGGTTTCCCTTGTTGAAGTACTCGTTTGCGTTCAGGACCGTGTTGCGGAAGAACTCGAACACACTGCCATGGAAGGTATTGGTTCCGGTCTTCAGGATGGCATTGATGTTTCCGCCGCCATTTCGTCCTTGGGTGGCATCGTAAAGGCTGGTCTGGACTTTGAACTCCTGCACGACATCGGGACTCGGCAACGGGGTATTTGTCAGCTCTGCGACGTTGTAGTCGGTAGCGCTGATGCCTTCAATCAGGTAGTTGTTATTATCTTCACGTTGGCCGTTCACCTGAATGCGAACATCGCCTCGTCCGAGTTGCGACGATGCATTCAGTTCACTCTGAGCTCCTGCCGATAGCGTCAGCAATTGCTGAAAGTTCTGCGTTGCCAGGGGCAGACTACGAATGGTATTGGACTCGATCGCCTGGCCTGTCGTAGCCGTGGTGGTTTCAACCGTTTGCACAATTGCCTGCACTTCGATTTTTTCCTGAACAGCCTGTGGACGCAACTTCGCGGTCATGCGGGTGGTCTCGGTAACCCGGACCACAATGTCGGGAAATCGAGCTTGCTGAAATCCACTGCCGGAAACAACTACCGTGTAAGTGCCGACGGGAAGCAGTTGGACGACGAAGCTCCCGGTTGCGTCCGTCTTCGCAGAACGAGCCGTGGTGTTTGTCTGCTGGTTAATGACCTGAATGTCGGCATTGGCTACAACGGCGCCGCTAGCGTCTTCCACGGAGCCGGAGATTGCTCCTGTGGCACCACCTTGTGCGAAAGCATTACCAATTAGCAGAGTTGCGGCAAAAACCACTAAGAAAAGTCTCGTGCATGGCCCTGGCATAAACCCTCCGGGTAAACCACTGTCGCTCAACGACGTTTATTGTGGACAAATAGGATTTGTGCGAAAGGAACTACATTGGAACAATCCGTATGAGCACAGCAAGGATGGTTTGAATATGAATACGAGACCGGCCGCCGAAGGAGTCAACATGGGGTCTCCCGACACCCAGCAACACCGCTGCTTTAGAACTGCGGGTAAGGAATGCGCGCTAGATTACTAGAAGTCGACAGACTTTGGCAATAGAGCCTGCGATGCTTAACTGAAACACCCGTTACAGACCTTTGTAGATCCCACCGTCTATTAGGAGTGTCTGCCCTGTTACGTAGGAGGCGCGCTCCGATGCCAGCCAGACAATTGCATCGGCAATCTCTCGCGGGTCGCCCACACGCTTCAGAGGTGCGTCCGCGGCCCAATTGGCAAAGATCTGCTCTTCTGATTGTCCGAGGACCGACGATCTGGTCTTAGCAAGTTGTTTGAGGCGGTCTGTAGCTGTGTATCCAGGTCCCACATTGTTCACCAGGATACCGTCCTTACCGAACTCATTCGCCAGGCTCTTTACAAGACCGACAACCGCGGCACGGGCTGCGTTTGAAAGAACGAGGTCAGAAACAGGTTGCTTGGTCGTAATAGACGTAATCGTGATGATGCGTCCCCATTGTTTGCGCCGCATATGAGGAATGACAGCTTGCGCGAAATAGACAACGCTGAGGAAGTTCGCATCAACTGCTCTTCTCCAATCTTCGGCGGTGGTCTCAAGAAATCCTTTGGCGGGGGGGCCTCCGGCGTTCGTGACGCAAATGTCGACACCGCCAAACCGATCTACAACTTTGTTCACAAACTCCTGAACATCTTCGGCATCGGTAACGTCAAGCGCTTCCGCGTAAACCTCGGTACCCTGCCGCGCACGTATGCTCTCCGCGGCCACCTCCAGGGCCGCTGCGTTGCGCGCACAGATCGCTAAACGGCAACCCTCGGCTGCGAATGCCTGCGCAGTGGCCTTGCCAATTCCCTGACTTGATGCTGCCACAATTGCAACGCGATTTTTTAGACCGGTTTCCATAGGACAGGGATTATAAGACTTCGACGTCTATCCAAACGGCAGGCCCTTGCCCCGTGTACCTCGCAGGGGTACGCTTGTGGATTAGCTCTAATCCGCGAAAGCACTGTCTAAAGGAGATGAGAATGAGCAAGCACCCGCGCCGTCAGGAGACTGAGGCTGTTCGCGGAGGAGTAGATTCCGAGAAGAAGAATGGACCGTTAGCGACTCCGATCTACCAGACATCGACGTTTGAGGTCATTGACAACGACGAACAACTGCGCGCGACCTCGACCGACATGTTCTACACGCGTTATGGGAATCCCACGCATTCGGTTGCTGAGAAGGCGATTTCGGAACTCGAAGGGGCTGATGCGGCACTCCTGTTCTCCTCGGGCATGAACGCCATCACAACAACAATTCTGTCGCTATTGCAGAACGGCGATCATATCGTTGCGCAGCGCGATATCTATGGCGGCGTTACCAAGTTTCTGAGTCAATGGCTCCCCAAGCTGGGGATTGAAACCACGTTTGTTGATACCACCGACTACGCACAGCACGAGCGCGCCATTACTTCAAAGACGAAGCTGCTGTATCTAGAATCACCGACCAATCCCATCCTGCGAGTAGTTGACCTGCGCAAAGGCGTGGCTATTGCTCGCCAGCACAATCTGATTACCTTGATCGATAGTACGTTTGCGACGCCGATTAATCAGCGGCCAATCGAGTTCGGTATCGACTTGGTGATGCACTCCGGCACCAAGTATTTCGCCGGGCACTCGGACTTAATCTGCGGAATCGTCGCCGGACGCCAGGACCTCATCGACAAGATTCATTCCAGCCGCACCACGCTGGGAGGCTGCATGGATCCCCATGCGGCATGGCTGCTATTGCGTGGCATCAGGACGCTCGCCCTGCGCGTGCAACGGCAGAATGACAATGCATTGCGCGTAGCACAGTTCCTGGCTGGCCATCCAAAGGTCAAGCGCGTCCACTACCCATTTTTGGAGACTCATCCCCAGTACGCACTGGCACAGGAACAACTGCAGGGAGGCGGTGGCGTGTTGAGTTTTGAGGTGGATGGGACGGGCGAGAGTGCGCGGCAGCTCGCGGAATCGCTTCATCTCTTCACGTTAGCGCCAAGTCTGGGCGGAGTCGATTCTCTGGTTTCGATCCCTGTGCTGACCTCGCATGCCATGATCTCCGCTGAACAGCGGCAGAAGATGGGAATCACGGACCAGATGATTCGACTCTCCGTAGGGATCGAAAATACAGACGATCTGATTGGGGATCTGGAGCAGGCCTTTTCAGTGCTCAAGCCGGCACGACAGCATGCGGAAGTGGGCTAGGTCCGCGGAATTTGATTTCCGAGGTAAGAAAAGGGTGCGTTCGGGAAAACTCTCTCTGTGTAGATCTTCCCGCTAGATTCTAAGGAAGAGAAGAAAAGGGGGAAGCCAGCCAGACTTCACCCTTTTTCATCCGCACCTAGAATTCAATTTTCAAAGAGTACTGAATCTCGCGCGGTCCCTTGTCATGCGATACCTGCCCGAAGGTCTGGTTGCCTTCGCCGGCAAAGCTCCAACTCACCCGATTGGTGATTCCGTTGGGACAATGACTGGCGAAGTTGCCCGGATCCGAGGACGAGAGGAAGCTTGTACAAGCAAACGCATTATTGATCAGGTTGTTGTCGACACTTGTAATGTCTTCGGAATTGTCGCGGAACTGCACCTTGTTAAAGAGATTGAAAAACTCCATGCGGAACTGGAGCGTAACTTTCTCTCCCACCTTGAAGCTCTTGTGCAGGGAGAAATCCGTGTTGGCAAGCCCAGGTCCCAGACATTCGCCGACTCCGGCGGTACCGAAGGTCGACAACTGGTAATTGTCCACTGTCCATGCGGCGGGGTTGAGCCACTGGTACTTTGGAGATCCATCGGAAGCGCGGCAGGATTGGCCAGGAACACGAATTGGCCGGGTGGCGTCGGTCCGAGCACCCGTGCCCGTGAAACCGCCTGGAGCACCGTTCACCGCCCCGTTCGCAAACACAGTCAGGGAGGCACCGCTACCATAACTCAGAATGCCCGCTAACTCCCATCCGCCTGCCACGTGCCGAACAAAGGCATTGTGACCGGCAAAATCGGGCATGGTATACACGACGTTTCCCACCAGGATATGTGGGCGATTGATGTAGCTTGGTCCATAGTTTAGCCGGGGGTTCTGAGGATCAAGCAAAACAGTACTCTGTGAGGTCGTGCCGCTGCTGGTAAGCGAGGTATCCGAGAGCGACTTCGAGAACGTATAAGCGAACTGCGCATCCAGCGCTTTGACACGCACGCGATACAACGCCTGGAGCGCGTTATAATTAGAGCCGCCCTTCCACTCGGCATAGTCGATTTGTCCGAAATTGCCGGCCCCGAAGGGACGGAAGGAGTTGTCTGCACCGCCATCGACCGGATCGAGAGGGGTTATTGCGTAATTCAGCCATTGATTCCTGGGAACAAAATTAGCGTCATTGTAGCGTAGAAGGTGAATTCCTCGATTCCCAACGTACGCCAATTCCAACTTGTTATTACGGAAAAGTTCCCGTTCAAATGTCAGGTTCCATTGCCAAGTGTTGGGCAAAACGTATCCAGGATCTACTCCAAAGCTGGGCGCGCCACCGCTGGCGGCTTGAACGATTGGAACGTCGAGAGTACGGACTACATTCGGAGCTAAAGCCGAGAATGGATTGTTATTGGCCATAGTCAGGCCATTGCTCAAGCGCTCGCGCTGAAAGAATTGACCCAGGCCGGCGCGGATGGACGTCTTACCGTCACCTCTGGGGTCCCAGGCTATTCCCAGTCGTGGCGCGATGGCATGATTATCGTTGTCTTTCAGGGCCCGATTTGGTCCAGGCACCCCGCCCAGAAAACCAGCGGCTTGGCAGAAGTTGGTTCCGGGCACGAGTATCAGACCGTTACAGCCGTCCCCTCCCAAGGCAGGGTCATAGGCCGAGGGTTGGAAGCTTGCGATCTTGTCATCCCTCACATAGGGTTGCCGCAGGAATGACCAGCGTAAGCCGTACTCGAGAGTCACGTTGCGGCGCAGTTTCCAGGTGTCTCCATAGTAAAACTCAATATCGTGCCAGCGTTGCTGGCCATAGGGATTGGTCTGCAACTCTGAGCCGCCCCATTGCACCTGGTTCCACAGTGCGTTAAACGTTCCGTTACCTGTATCGTTGCTAGCGGCCCCCCAGAAGTTCACATTCTCTCCCGAAGAACCATTCACCAGTTCATTTTTCTGATTATTGCTGAACAGGAAGCCAACTTTGAACGAGTGATTTCCCAGAACTTTGGAGAAGTCATCCTTGAAGATGATGAGTTGCTCGTTGTTATGCCAAGGAGCTTGCGTCCAGAGGTCGCTGGAATCGGCGCCATTGCCAAGGCCACCCCAGAAAACGGGATAGCCCAGCTTGTTTCCGGCTTGCTTGTCGCTCAAGGGAAAGTCGGGAGGTAGGGCGGCAAGGATTTGATCGTTCAAGCCAGGGTTTGTTCCCGCGCGATCTGCCGTGATGCGGTTTCCCGCATACGATACCTGAAAATCGTTGACTGCACTGGAGCCAAACAGCTTGGTTATTTTGATGGTCGCCTGCACTCCGGGCTGAATCCAACTGCTCTCAACCGAAGGATAGGGATCGTCTCCCCAGAAGCCCAAGGTGCTGGGGAACGGTTGTGACCACGAATCATGTGTATAGCGTCCCAAGATGCTCCAAGTAGTCCCAATCTTGTAGTCCACGCGAATGCTCTCTTCGCGCCAATAAATGGGAGCGGTGAGCGATTGCGACCAGTTATTACAGAGACCGGGCAAGATGGCGGACTGGGGAAGGTTCGGATCGGGGAAGATTTGGGCAACCAGTGCGCCGGCAGTGGAGGCCTGGTTTCCGGCGTAGCCGTGACTGGAGATGTCATTAATACTTAAGAAACGGTTAGTGGCTGCATTGGGGTCATTCGGATCGGTGGGTACGTTCTCACACGGGCTGCCATCGTTGGCGACGCGCAATTGAGAGAAGTCGCCGTTCCTTTCAGCTACGGTTGGGACATTCGCAGAGCGCGCCGCACCGCGCAGTTCGCGGTTCCACTCCTGCGACCAGAAGAAAAACAGCTTGTCCTTTATTATCGGACCGCCGATGTTGTAGCCCCAATCGTTGCGGCGGAGAACGTCCTTCTTGATGCCGTTGAGGTTGTTGAAATAATCCGTGGCATTCAGCGCATCGTTACGGCCGAAGTAGTAGGCACCACCATGGAAGCTGTTCGTACCACTGCGAGTAACCAGGTTGACGATTGCACCCATGGCTTGGCCGTATTCAGGGCCATAGCTATTACGGAGAATCTTAAATTCCTGAATGGCGTCAATCGAGGGATATACCAAGATCGTACGGTTAGAGCCGACGTCATTGTTGTTGACGCCATCCACCATGAATACGTTCCCGGTGGTGTTATTGCCATTCACGGAAAAATCGACGCCAGCCAGCAGACCCTTGTTTTTGCTGTCAAAGTTGGCTTGCGGAGAGACGCCGGGCATCAACTGCGTCAACTGGACGAAGCTGCGTCCATTAAGAGGTAACTCGCGTACTTCCCGGCCTTCGACTACATTGCCCACAGTCCCGGTGCTAGTCTCGACCTGAACCGGGTTTGCTTCTACGGTGACTTCGTCAGTGATATTGCCTACCTGCATCTCAGCGTTCACTACAGCCGTGCTGGAGACAAACAACTGCACGTTCTTGCTCACGTACTCCTTGAAACCCGGTTGTTTGACGCGGACCTCATAGACTCCAGGCTGCAGTTCGGGCAGAACGTACTCGCCGGCGGCATTTGTGGAGGCAGTTCGGGACTGTCCAGTGGAGGCGCTGGTCACTGTTATTTGCGCCCCGGAGATGACAGCCCCAGAGGAATCAGTCACAAGTCCCCGAATAATCCCAGTATCCTTTTGGGCTGCGAGGGGAAGAGCGAGCCATAGGCACACGAACCACGTCAACCAGGGCGTTCTGCGCATATTTCCTCCACGCTAACTATTAAAACGTTTGAGTACCCACATGTAACGATTTAATACACGCCAAATTGCCAGCTATTAGGCGGCAGTAGACGCGGCATTGTCAAGCGGAAAATTCCCGCTCGGGGCGACCCGAACTAAGGAAAGATCCCACTCGTTTTTACAAAGCCCTCCCGGTCGATTCGCGCACCACAAGCTCAGGCACCATCTTTCGGTGGACCGCTGTTGTCGCACGCTTCTCGAGCACCGCCTTAATTCCCTCGACGACGATACTAACTGCCGCCGTTCCCATCGCTTCCATCGGCTGTCGAATGGTTGTCAGCGATGGCGTGTATAGACTTGAAGTCGCCACATCATCGAATCCGATTACAGAGCAGTGTTCGGGCACCCTCATTCCTACTTTGCCCAAAGCCCGAATCGCTCCGAAGGCGGTCAAGTCATCGAAGGCCATCAAGGCGGTGAAAGGTCTTTTGCGCTTGATCAATTCCTCCGTTAATTTGTAGCCGGCTTCAAAACTTGAGATCGGCTCTCTCGATTCTGGAAGATCCACGATTAGACGAGGATCAAGTTCCAGGTCCTTCGATTTCGCAAGCGATCGTACGCCCTTCCACCTCGGCGCGCTGTCAGTCAGGGTCTTCGGGCCTCGGATGAATGCTATCCTGCGATGTCCCAGCGAATGGAGGTGCTCCAGTGCGGCGAGAGCTCCGAGTTCGTTATCGACTACAACCGAACTGACTGAATCGGTCTGTAATTCTCGCCCGATCATCGTCGTCGGAATGCTACTTTTCTCCAGGTCCGCCAGCACGTCGATATCCACGAACAGCCAGTTCGCAAGAACGATCAATGCTTCGACGCGGCGGTCCAGTAACATCTCCAGATAGCGCTCGAAGCGGCTGCGCTCGTTGTGGACGTCGGTCAGAATGGGAAGGTACGATGCCTGGTAAAGCGAGTTCTCGATGCCACGCAGGATCAGCGTGCAATAGGGATCGGTCATGTCGAAGACCATGACGCCGACGGTGTGACTGCGTTTGCTGCGTAAAGAGCGAGCAAATAGGTTTGGCCGGTATCCAAGCTTCTTGGCTGTGCGCTCGATTTTCTTCTTGGTGGCCGCGGGAATGTAGCGGGCCAGAGGCGCATTATTGAGAACAATCGAAACCGTGGTCGAAGAGAAGCCGCTCTCTTTCGCTACTTCGCGGATGGTAACAATGGAGCTCTTTGTAGTTGCGCCACTCACCAAATTCATAATCGGGAGCCGCTGGTTCGCGATCTCCGTCGCCCAGCGAATCTGAGTGCAGGCGTTATCGGAGTCGCTGCCGCTTGAATTCCCACCACTGCTGGCGGACACTACAGCAGAGTGATACGAGTGTCAAGACGGAGAACTTCATTCATCATCGCCGCTTTGCTGCTCTTGGCGCCGGGACCTCAAGCAATCGCAGCAGCGCAATCGAACAACCAAAGGAAAACCACACCGGCGGCCGACCCACAGCGTCTATTCCAGCAGGGCGAAGCGGCGTTGAACGGCGGCAAACTGGACGACGCCGAACGCAATTTCCGGGAACTCATCAAAACTCAACCGCACCTGGTGGGCGCTTATGCAAATCTAGGTGTCGTTTACATGCGCCGCCAACAGTGGAACCAGGCGCTCGAGACGTTGCAAAAAGCGGAAAAGATGGCTCCCGGCGTACCGGGGATTCGGCTGAATATCGGGTTGGCTTACTTTCGGCAAAATGATTTTCAAGCGGCTATTCCGCCACTTGGTTCGGTAGTGAAGGATATGCCAAGTGCTACTCAGCCCCGTTATCTGCTTGGCCTCAGTTATTTCTTTACGGAACGATACCTCGATGCGGCGACCACGCTAGAACCTCTTTGGGCGCAGCAATCCAATGAATTGAATTACCTATATGTGTTGGGTATCTCGGCGGGCAAGGCGAAGCGGCCAGATCTCGAACAGAAGGCGCTCTCTCGTCTGGTGGAGATTGGCAGTGATTCACCCGAGTTTCATCTCTTGATGGGAAAGGCGCACATCAATCGCGAGGAATACGACCAAGCCATCAGCGAGCTTCAAGCCGCTGCGAAGTTGAGCCCGAAGCTTCCGTTCGTTCACTTCAACCTCGGAGTCACTTATCTGAAAAAGCAGGACTTCGAGCGCGCTAAGGCAGAGTTCGATGAAGATGTATCCATCGAGCCAGACATGCCTTATAACTTCGATCAACTCGGCTATATCAGCTACCTACAAGAGCAAGACGACGAGGCAGCGGCCTACTACCTGAAGGCTTTGAAGCTCGATCCTAAGCTGACCAGCTCACGCTATCAGCTGGCCAAGATCTATCAGCGCCAAGGAAAGTATGCAGATGCACTGACCGAAATCGGGGCAGCCGAGAAGCTCGATCCCAATAGTCATGCAATCCACTACCTCCGCGGACAGCTACTGCAGAAACTAGGCCGCAAGGAAGAAGCAAAGGCCGAGATGGAAACGGTAACCCGGCTGATGAATGCCCAGCATGTGAAAGAACAAGAGCAACTGTACTCTGCGCCGCTGCCTCATCCAGAACTGACACAAACGACACAGTAGCAGTCCGGCAGGTCAGGCCGAGGAGTGAGCAGCTAGAATTCGGACCTTAGGCCGCGGACTGCTAGACATACCCCAGTCCAGCCAAACGATCGTGAATCAACTTCTCGTCGCTTTCACTTAAGCCGCTGCCTGATTTCTTTTCCATTCCAGCGACCAAGGATTTTCCTTGCATGCTTTTCGGAATCTCGTACCCACCAAGATCCAATAGCGTAGGCGCCATGTCCAGAAGACTTGCCCCTTGATACTCACCAGCCAGTGGGTTGTTTGGGGCATACAGCACAAACAAACCATCAGTCGAGTAACCACACGCGTCGTAGATGAGATCATTCTGGAGCAAGTAGTTGCCGCCATGTCCGACGGAGTCAATGGAGCGCCAATTTGAATCGAAATGGATCATCAGATCGGGTGTAACATTCGTCACGCTCCGGTAAATTTCAGAAGGTTTGGAAACTCCAGCACACAACCGTCGTCCGCTTTGATCAGTTAGAGCATCAAACCGCAGTTTCAAGTCTTGCCGAAGGGCTTCAAGCTCATCTGCTGGAACGATGCCTTGCGGTTCCCTTCCTTTCACATTGAAGAAGATGTCTGCATTGCCTTCAGCCCAGGCCTTTGACTTCGCCCAATTCACATTCAACTTCTCGAGAGTCGTTGAAGACAGAGGCTGTTCGTCCAGAACCAGCAAGCCTTCGTTCACGAGCCATTCATTCACGGCGAACAGTCCATCAAGATGCTGGGCTCCGTACTCGGAGAGTACGAGAACAATCATCTGATCATCGATCATCTCGAGCACAGTACCAATCTGCTCGTCGAGCAGTTGATAATAGTCAGGAATCACCTGCTGGTAGGGATTTCCTTGTTGGAACTGCGTATTCTGCGGATCGAAAGAGGTCCAGAACGCATGTTGCACACGGTCGAGTCCAATGTCGACGAAGTGAAAGTAATCCCAAGGCTGCTCGGCAATGAGCCAGCGCACGACCTCCCATTGCTTCCGGTTCATGTTGACGATTTCTTCGACGAGAGCATCCGAGGGTGTGTTAGAAGCGCGCTTCACATCAACCGGATAGTCACCTACTAATTCCCTGAGTTTTTCGCCGAGGTTCGCCGGATATGTGAATTCGTGCTGCGAAGTTTCGGGCGTAAGGAAGCAACCTATGCTGATGCCGTCAAGCACACGCGGCGGAAAATTGGGAGGCACACCGACAAGAACCGATTTCTTACCCTGGAGCGTTATGGCGTCCCAAAGTGCAGGGGCATGGACAGATGCTGGAGTAGGTGTAGCTGAGTTATACGAACGATCCAGCCTGTTCCGAAGTCCATAGACGCCAAGGAATCCGGGATCCTGGCTGGTCGTCATCGACATCCAAGCAGGAACGGGAGTGGGTGGAAATACGCTCTCGAGACGTCCGTAGAGACCGAGATCCATCAAACGCCGAATGTTACCTAGCCGCTCGTCACTAAACAGGATCTCGTGTGAAGCACCGCTTAATCCGAGAACGCAGATTTTCATAGAAAGCTTCTAGCTGCAGGCTACTGGCTCAGGTTTAACCATTTCCTCACAGCAGGGACTTCCCTTCCATTGTGTCGGGCCGACCCACTTCCAGGTAACTCAATATCGTCGGTGCGAGATCGATAATTCGCGCGTGGTTCTGGGAGGCAAAGCGATTCATGAACAAGATTCCGGGCACCGACTCCGGATCGACGATATGATCGCCACTCCAGCGGCGCGTATTGTCCTCAATCAAGTTGTCAGCGAACCCGCCTACTGCACTCTGCCAGGACACGCGGAAGCCACGATGAAAATTTACCAGGAGATCAGGCGCGGCTCCTGCAAATTCACCGGAGTAAATCTCCTCGCGACGCGATACGCCACGGATCGCGGGCCGATGTGTTTGTTTATCCGGCAATTCGCTCAGGCCACTCTGAATTGCTTTCCGAACGCGCTCGGCTTCCGTGCCCTCGTCCAGGATGCCTGCGCCTTCGCGCCCTTTGAAGTTCAGGTAGATTCCTCCCAACCCGACTGCGTACGCATATGTTTTCGACCAGTCGACAGAGGTGAAGCCCTCGCCCATATCTGCCGCTGGTTTTCTGCCATTTCTTAGAGCTAACAGTCCGTTTTCGCAAAGCCAGGTATTGGTGTCGAAGGCGCGCCGAAAACTCCCAAATCCGTGGTCTGAAAGCACGATCAGCAACGTATTCTCATCAACATGTTCGAGAACCGAACTCAACAACCGGTCGCAACGCTGATAATGCTCCTCCACTTGATGTTCCCACTCCCGGGCGATATCGGGCTGGTAGGACGGATGCTCGCGATCCAGGAAGCGCCACATCATGTGTTGCACACGATCCGGCGTATCAAAAAGGGTGAAGAAGAAACCCTCCGTGAACCGATCCAGTTCTAGCCGCATGACGCGTTCGCGTTCTTGCAGGATCAACTCGCATTGCGCCAGGTACGCGGCTTCATCGAGACGTCCGTTGTTTAGCCCATTGTGGTCCTCCGCCATGCCGAGAGTGGAGAACAGTCCGACCTTCTCCGACAACTCTTTCGCATATTCGTTGGGAGACGAAACAGGAAACATTGGCGCGGCGGGATCGAAGTTTATTGCCGAAACATAAAACTCGAGATGGGGCTCTAGTTGCCGGACGTAGAATCGCGCGATGCCCGTGACCGATTGGAGCATTGAGAACTTAAACCTGAATCGGACCCACTCGCTCCAGCTTTTCTCTGCCACTTCGATCCCGGCTGGCGTCCCGCCAGTTTGGATGAGTAATTTTCTCCCGGGCTTGTCCACACGAACTTTGATTTCGCAAGTCGTGTCTGTCGGCGGATTCTGACGCGTGTTCCGCGGGCCGATCACTTGGCTGACGATTTCGGGTCCAGAGTCCAGGAACAGCAACTGCTCATGCTCCTGTGCGGTTACGGTTCGGTCCTGTGTATAAAACGTGCCCTTGCTCTGACTGCCGCGCAGATCGGGCACGCCAACCCCGGCCAGCATTTTTCCATTCAGCGCCTCGGGAGGAAAAGTGCACGGACATCGCAGGACGACGCTTGGGATACCCGCTTTGGTGAGTGCCTGCCACAGTGGCACTCCTTTACGCTGATTGACAACGCGCGACTGCGCCAGCACGCTCTTCGGACGCTCGAACCGGCTCAAGGCTGCATCTGGTTGGTAGGTCAGCGGATCGCGAGAGATAAAATCGAAAATTCCATGTCCGCCGGGATTGGTCCCTGTTGCGAATGATGACCAAGCCACGGGCGTCTGTGCAGGGTATGTGGTCTGCAGGCGGCGGTAGCTGCCATTTTGCCGAACCTTCGCGAGGTTGGGCAGTTCCCCGCGCTCGAGCATGGATTCCACGATTGTGGGTTCCAACCCATCCAATCCAATGACAATGACTTTCTTTGGCAATTACCAGTCCGGAATTAGGGGGTTCCTGCAGGAGGAGTTTTGGGCGATGCTTGACTTGCGGCGGATGGAGAATTGCCACGAATTTTATTTAGCACCTTAAAAAACGTGGCGGTCACTTTGTTCCAAAAAATCAGCAAAAGCCCCAGGATGCTCGCCAGCCCGGAGGTGACCGTCATCACCTGGTCCGGACCGCCGTAAAACGCCAATAACTCCACTCGCATGAATTCTCCTCGTAAAATTTAGCGTTGCGCCCGATCAGCCGTGGAATCAACAGCAGAGCCGCTCACTGCGATCTGGTATCTCAGGCCAACTCCGGTCAGGCCGTTCCAATCGGATACGCGAATATACAATTCTACGGGAGAATAAGGGCTTCCGGGGACCAAAATCTCCAATCGCGAATCACTCTGCACACCGGGAGTTGCGTCGTCATTGACGCAGATATCGTCGTAAGAATCGGGCGTGGGGTCTGCTGCTGCGGGCACCTGGACACCATCGTCCTCAGGATTACGGCATGTCTGTAACGGAGTTCCCTTGGCATCGCTGATTGAGACTACCGTGTCCAGAGTACCTATTTTCGTGCCCGGCATCGGTCTAACGTTCACGGAAATGATGGTTCCGGCATCCGCCCGAAAACGGTAGTAGTCATTCACCCGACCCGGTAGCTGGCTGTTTTGTGCGAGGCTGGCCTGCATCGTTCCCGATGATTGGATCGTTTCGCCGTTAATCTCTACCGCGGTTGATATGGAGTCCTGCTGGTCACTCGCTCCCGCGAGCCTATCCTGCATTCCCGCCATCAACTGCCGCGAGACCTCTGCTCCCTCCGGGGTATAGAACACATTCTTCGTTTCACTTGGATCATTGACCCAGTCGTAGAGCTGGCTTCCAAATTTCTTATGGATGATCAGGTGCCATCGTTCCCCGATGATCGATTTCATCGCGCCGGTTGTACCAATCGGTATCCGCAAGTCGGCGCCTTCATCCTCGGGTTCCAGAAAGTGTTCCTCCGCAAGCTCCGAGAGTTCCCCCGTGGACTTGGGCTTTTCTGAGGTGGCTTTCCAAAGCGCATCAAGCGGCTGTCCGGGGAATTGGGCGGTGGGCGCACCGAGGAGATTCATAACCGTCAGTGGAATTGCTGCGTTCGTCACGGAAGACGAAACACGGACATCGGCCGGCACGTGGCCTGGATACCAAAAAATGAGGGGGACCTGAATCAACTCGCGATAAAGAGAATGACCATGATAGCTCAAGCCATGCTGGCCTAGGGATTCGCCGTGATCCGAGGTGACGATGACCAGCGTGTTCTCCGCGAGTCCGCGCCTGCCAAGCTCATTCATGAGTCGCCCGAACTGATCGTCGATATACCTCACACTCTTGTCGTATTGATCGATCGAAGTGTTCTGGAACCACATTCCCGCGGCATAATCGGGCGGCCCGCCATAGGGATTGTGCACGTCAAAATAATTCAGGAAGGCAAAAAACGGATGGCCCTGGGATTCTCCGTCGATCCAGTGAAGGACTTCCTGGTTTACGGTCGAGGCTCGCTTCCGGACATGCGCCCCGCTCAGTCCTCCGGCTCCCTCAAAACTCGCATCGAGCATGTGTTCCGCGCCAATACGACTGAATGTGCGCGAGATCCATCCGGTCCGCGTCGCCTTCAGGTACATCCCTGCCAACTCGCCGCCGAATAACGTGCGGACGAAGCCATCCGCAGGAGAATGGAAGTAGTCTTCAAAGTGAAGGAATCCGTGTCCAAAACCAAGGTTGGCAGAAAAATACGAGCGGTTGGCCGAGAATGCCCCAGTTCGGTAGCCACGCTGCGCCAAGGCTTCGCCGAGGGTTAGAAAGCCGCCGAGCGGTGCAATGGCAGAATCACGAATTGGAGTTCCATCAACATCACTCACGCGATGTTCAAACTGGTATCTTCCGGTGAGCATCGATGCATGTGAGGGCAGGCTCCATGACGCCGCCGAAATCGCATTTTCAAAGAGCACTCCCTGCTTCGCCATGCGATCAAGATTTAGGCTGGTGGGACGGGCGTAGCCGTAGCAGGAAAGGTGGTCTGCTCGCAAAGTGTCCACAACAACCACGAGAACATTGGGTGCACCCGCCTTGGGCGGAGGAAGCTTGACCAGCGCGCCCTGCTCCGCCAGCTTGTGACCGCCTTCAATACCAGCAAAGGTCAGTAGTGCTACCGCAGCCGCCCATAGGGCTGTTCGCCGCCAGAACCGCACGAATGTCTGCTCGCGGTCATCCATCCACCGCACAAACACGGCAGCGACACCAAGTCCCAGCAACACACAACTGGTGACACGCAAGCGACCAGTTACCGACAGCCAGTCATAGATGGTAAGGAAGGCCAGCAGGAACACAAAATACTTAACCTTCTTCAAAGAGATAGCGAACATGCTCACGCCGGACCAAAGGAAGGCGAGTACTACGAAGAGGCTGACATCGACAGCAACCGCGATCCATACGATTGGCTCTGAGACGTGAATCATTGCCCCCCAGCGGGCCCAATTGACTCGTTGGAACCAGAGCAATCCAAGCCCCTCCGCCAATCCGGCGATTACGCCGAACCACACAGCGATGGATAAATGCACGGAGAGCATTGAGGTTCCGGGATCGACTGTTGGGTTCTGACTATGAGGGCTCTGGTTCATCGGCACAAGTGTAAAAGGCAGACTATGGCAAACTGTCAGATGGAGCAAGAATGACGATTCTCGAATTCAGCCTTCTGGTCGCGATGGGCTCAATGGCAGCGGGCCTGTTGGGTTCGCTCACCGGACTTGGCGGTGGTGTGGTGCTGATTCCGATGCTGACGGTCCTGTTCAAAGTAGACATCCGCTACGCCGTAGGCGCATCGCTTATCGCCGTCATTGCTACCTCCTCGGGGGCCGCGGCAGCTTATGTCCGGGAAGGATTCTCCAACATCCGCATTGGGATGTTTCTTGAGATTGCAACAACAATTGGCGCGCTACTCGGCGCATTCATTGCCACTTGGGTAGCACCTTCCACCATCGCCATCATCTTCGGATTTATGCTCCTTTATTCAGCGTACTTAGCGGCCCAGCCACGCCGCAAGCTTCTCGGCGACGAAATTCAAGATCCGATTGCTACCCGGCTGAAGCTGAATGGAAGTTTCCCCACGCCAGAAGGCACGCGCCATTACTGTGTGCACCGGGTCCCAGCTGGTTTCAGCCTGATGTTTGGAGCGGGTGCGCTGTCCGGTTTGCTCGGCATTGGTTCGGGCGCGGTAAAAGTTCTTGCCATGGATCAGGCCATGCGCATTCCTTTCAAGGTATCCACTACGACCAGCAATTTCATGATCGGCGTGACCGCCGCGGCGAGTGCAGGGGTGTACCTGAACCGTGGATACATTGATCCAGGTTTAGCGATGCCTGTGATGCTCGGCGTGCTTGCCGGCTCGATGCTAGGCGCCCGAATACTGGTAAAGGCTGAAACTCATTGGCTGCGGATCGTTTTCGGCATTGTCATTGCGCTGCTGGGAATAGAAATGCTCTACAAAGGTTTTTTCGGGAGGATTTGAGAATTGACTGGTCCCCAAGCATGGAATGACCGCAGGGTCGAAGACATCATTGGAAATCTGCTTCGCGTGGGAGTTGTGCTGGCTGCGTCGGTCGTATTCATAGGCGCCGTTATTTATCTGGTGCGGCACGGAGGAGCGCCTGCCAACTATCGGGTCTTCCAGAGCGAACCCACGGAGCTTCGCCAACCGCGAGGCATCGTTCACGGAGCATTCGCGCTCAGCAGCCGCGGCATCATTCAGTTGGGGCTGCTTCTCCTAATTGCGACTCCGATCCTTCGAGTGGCGTTTTCGGTCTTTGCCTTCGCGGCTGAGAAAGACCGCATGTACATGATCTTCACCATGATCGTGCTGTCCATCCTGCTATACAGCGTGATGGGAACCGGCTAGCCGGGTCGGTTTCCGATAGTTATGTGACAATAGAGAGTCTCTCAATTGATTTGGAAACAAACGAAACTCCGCGGAAGGCGGCGTGTTTTTACGAACTTCCGCGAGAATTGCCAGTCTGGGGAAACTTTTGATGAGCATTCGAAAACCTTTTGTTGCAGTCGTGTTGGCCTTGTTGGTTTCGGCCGTGGGCTGCAATAGTGTGGATGATGACAGTTCCAGTTCAACGGTGGTGGCGTACCTTACCCTTCCTCAGGCAAATGAAGTGGTCGGGTTTCGGGTTGACGAAACATCCGGATCACTCTCGACCGTATCGGGCTCTCCCTTTTTGACAGGTGCATCTCCTTTCGCCGTTTCCATCCACCCGTCCAAGACTTTCGTCTACGTAGCTGATGCTCTCGACAATGACGTCGTTACTTACTCGGACGAGGGTGGCACTGGCACGCTTGTTGAAGTGCCTCCGCGGGTAGCCGTGGGAACTACTCCGGTTGCTTTGGCAAATGATCCGACTGGGCATTTCTTGTTCGTTTCCAACTCGGGATCGGGAGACATTTCTGTTTTCTCTATCGGGAGTGATGGAAAGCTCACTGAGGCTGCCAATTCGCCTGTGCGAGTCGGTTCTGGACCGAGTGCTCTGAAGGTATCTCACTCCGGAGAATTCCTTTACGTATCAAACTCGAATTCCTTGTCGATTTCCGCGTTTTCGATCAATGCAAGCAGCGGGGCATTGACGCCCGTGCCGGGTTCGCCGGTGAGCATCGGTGCGGCGCCGCTGGGAATAGCGATTGATCCAAACGATAAATTCTTGTACGTTACTTTGCCTCAGCAGAGTGGATTCACGGGATTTTCTATCGATCCCACAGGCGCGTTGACCTCCATCACCCCGGTCCCGTTTACTGCCGGCACTACGCCTGTCTCGATCGCCGCGAACGGGACCTACATTTACGTCGCGAATCTTGGGTCGAATGACGTTTCGGCCTACACGTATGACGCGGGCACAGGCCTGGCGACACCACTTGCTGATTCTCCCTTCACAGCAGGAACGGGGCCCACTTCGGTCGCAGTTGACCCGTCAGGAACCTTCGTTTACGTAGTGAACGGGCAATCCAAGGACATCTCAGTGTTCAAGGTTGGAACCGACACTGGAAAACTGAACGCAATCGATGGCTCTCCTTTTTCGACCGCGAGTGCGGCTACTTCAATTGCGATTCAATAGCGGTGCCAAAGGTCGAGCACCAAGTTGCCCTAGTGGCCCATTGCCGCCTTCGCTCCGGGCTTTGGTTTCTTCATAAGCAGCGTAAAGGGCAACATGCATAGGAAGATGATGGCCAGGAGGAAAAATGTGTCGTTGTAAGCCAACATGGACGCCTGGCGTTGAACCATTCCCCACATCGCGGCAGTAGCCTTCTCGGTAGCAGTGACAGGATCGGCACCGTTGGCGATGAAAGTAGACTTCAGCCCCTCCATTAAGTTTCTGGCTTGAGCGCTGGAGTTTTGCACATGTTGCGTCAGATAGGTCGAGTGTGCCTGCGTTGTGCGAAACTGCACGGTTTGCACCATCGCAATTCCGATACTGGCGCCGATATTGCGCATCAGATTAAAAATGCTTGTGGCGCTCCCCATCCTCTCTCTGGGAATGGGGTCGTTCGTCACGGTGGTCAGAGGCACAAATACCAAACCTAACGACGCACCCTGCAAAAGAAGTGGAATCCAGAAGGCACCCGAGCTCACGCCCAGTTCGAGTTTTGAGAGCCGAAACATCGCTATCGCCGAACCAATCAAACCAGCAGCTAACAGTTTTCGCGGGTCGGTCTTGCTGACGAGCACTCCTATGAGGGGCATCACCAGGAACGATGCCAGACCTCTTGGAAGATTCGTGACACCAGCATGTGTGGCGGTATAGCCAAGTAGAACCTGCATGAGAAGAGGCAACAGGACGGTGCTGCCGTAGAGAACAAACCCGACTCCCATCATCAAAAACGTTCCGATGGCGTACGTCCGATATTTGAAAACGCTGAGATCAATAATCGGGTGCTCGGCACGCAACTCGCGCGCGATCAACCCGCCAAGTCCAACTACCGCCAATACTGCTAGAGTCAGGATGAAGTGGGAACCGAACCAATCTTCCTCCTGTCCTTTGTCCAGCATGATCTGCAGGCTTCCCATGCCAACCGTCAACAAACCGATTCCCCAGTAATCGATGCCTGCAGATTTGCGTCGCAGGTAAGCGGGATCAAAGACAAATAGCTTGGTAAGAATTAGCGCCAACACACCGATCGGCACATTGATGTAGAAGACCCACCGCCAACTGTAGTTGTCTGTGAGCCAGCCTCCCGCGACAGGTCCAAGCATGGGTGCGACCACGATGCCCAGCGCCCAAAAGGCCATCGCTTGACCACGCTTGTCAGGAGGGAAAGCCTCCAGCAGGATTGCCTGCGATAAAGGCTGCAGCCCGCCACCACACGCTCCCTGAATCACGCGAAAGATAATGAGGAATGGCAGCGATGGAGCGAGGCCACAGCAGAACGACGCGATGGTGAATCCGCTGACCGACGCGATCAGCAGGCGCTTGCGTCCGAAGTTTGAAGCGAGCCAACCGGTCATCGGGAGGATGATTGCATTGGCAACCAAATAGGATGTCAAAGTCCATGTGGCTTCGTCCGTGCTTGCCGAGAGGCTCCCGGCAATATGCGGCAACGAAACGTTGACGACTGTGGTATCGAGCACTTCCATGAAAGTGCTTGACATTACTGCGATTGCTACCAGCCATGGATTGATTTCGGGAACTGCCTGAGTGCCTGCAGACATTTCAGTTGATTGATTTCCGGCTACTCTTCGAGATCAGGGCAGGATTGAAGGTTGCTTGCCTGGTAGGGCCGCGCACAGTTATTGGATTCTGTGCACAAGACTTCCGACGCAGAAACCAAGCTAGCTTCAGGGAGTGTGTCGAAAATTCAGGAGAGCGATTGGCGCGAATCCGTCAGCGGAAGCCTGATTCCAACAATCCCATGCGAAGTGGATCCCCGCCAAAGCGGATAGACAGGCAGCCTCGTGGAGTAACCAGTCGAACGGTTTCAACAACGATGGGAGCCAGCATCCTAACCTTGCATCTCTCGGTAAAGCCATGCTTTCGCGCTTACCCAATCGCGCTTGATCGTGGCCGGTGAAATCTTGAGGACTTCGGCAGTTTCATCGATCGACAAGCCGGCGAAGAAACGAAGTTCCACGATGCGGCTCTGTTGCTCATCGAGCTTCGCCAGCTTGGTGAGCGCTGCGTCGAGCGCGATTACATTGACGTCGCGTTGTTCGGCACCGACGAGTCCCTCATCCAGCGTGACCATGCAGGCACCATCGCCACGCTTCGCCGCATTCTTCGTGCGCGCATGATCGACAAGAATTCGGCGCATCATCTGGGCAGCAATAGCAAAGAAATGGGCGCGATTCTGCCACGCCACGTCCTGGTCTACCAGGCGCATGTAGGCTTCATGCACGAGGGCGGTGCTTTGCAGCGTGTGCCCGGCGCGTTCGCGCTGAAGGTAACCACGAGCCAACTTGCGAAGTTCATCGTAAACGAGGGGAAGCAAGCTTTCGAGTGCTCCTTTGTTTCCGTCAGTCCACTCTGCCAGCAGCCTGGTTACGCCCGCACTCGGTGTGGACCCCATCCAATACTCCCTCGCTTACGACGATAAGAACCGTCCAAAAGCTAAGGGAAGACGGGCCTGCGGTCAAGTGAACGAAAATCTCTGATCCGAGGATTGTCGTGTCCCTTCGAAAGCAGAGCTGCTACGTAGCCATCTCGCCGATCAATGTGTTCTGCAGGCTGACGATCTGCCATCGATCGTTGTCCTTGGCGAGAACCATGTTTGGCCGGGCCTCCAACATCTTGCCGTTACGCAACTGCAAGCGCACGCGCACAAACGCAATCGCCACGTCGGGACGCACAAATCGAATCTTTTCCACGCCGTAGGCAATGCGACTTTCCTTGTAGATGGTGTCGAAGATGTGCCGATGATTGGCTTCGACCGAGCTTCGGCTGGTGTAGTGTGCACCGAAGATGGTCACAAAGTCAGCGTCATCAGCAAAGGGCGCGGCAAAACCCGCACTGGCGCTTGAATTCCAAGAGATTTCAAGCCATCGCACCAGGTCGCGGATCAGATCTTCGTCCACCCCGACGGGAGAGGACGATGCCCCTTCCCCGGCTTTCATCACATAGGCCATTACAAACCTCCGTTCTCTGCGCCGGAGCCATGATTGCCATTACACTGCTTGCACTTCGTCGCCGACTCAGAGTTGTCCACGCGATGGTGTACCGGCCTGACCGTCCGCAGGTACCCGAAGATTGCCTTTAAGTCCTGGTCATTCATGTTGCGATAGACCCACCAGGGCATCGGCGCGTGCAACGGACGAGCACCGACATGGCCGGTCCGGATCGTCTTCACAAAAAGATTCTCGTCGTAGTACGAGATTCCGCTAGCGTCCGGCGTGATGTTAGCGCTGGCGATTGGACCGAACATGGCCACTCCGCCGGCAAACTGCATATTGGGGAGGGGCTCGCCGGACTTGTCGCGTGGTGTGTGACAATCCACGCATCCACCAATGACCGTGTAGTATTGCCCGCGCTTCATGGGATCGGTGATGTCGACGTTCACTCGGTCGGTAATCGGCTGAGGTGCAGCGTTGATCAACCTTGACAACGGGAACGGAATATTTCGCTTCGGCAATGGGTTATGTACGGGCGCCAGCGACCGGATGTAAACGATGATCGAGGCCAGATCCTCATCGGATAGGTTCCGGAAATCTTTATAAGGCATCATCGGAAACAGCACTCGGCCGTCGTGTCCGATCCCTTCACGAATGGCTCGCGCGAATTGATCATCCGTCCAGGTGCCCGCTCCCGTTTCTACGTCTGGCGTGATGTTCGGAGCCACCATGCGGAAGTCGCCTTCCTCGACAACCACGCGGCCCGCGCCGCGCTTTACCCATTCCATTGGCTCTCCCGGCTTCAAGTTCGCGAAATCGGTGGCCACTTGAGAATGGCAGTCGAAGCATCCATTTACACCTTCGACCAGATACTTTCCACGCGCTAGTCGCTCGGGCGTGCGTTCGAAATGTCGATTGGTTAAGGGGCGCGATCGTGCCCCCAGCAAGGGCCTCCAACCAATCGTCACCGTCATCACTACGGCAGCGGCAGTTACCAATACGGTGAAAACCCAGACCGCCGCTTTCCTGATCTTTTTCAACATGGGTCGCGACACGCCAACCTCCCCAACGACCGGCACCAATGCCGGATGCTCAGAGCTCCAGATCTGCTCTCAATGAGTAACGCGTAAGAAGTTAGAAAAAAGGCTCATGTCAAATCTCCAAAATCGGACAAATTGGCCACCCTGACATTTCAGCCGGGCTCCATAGGAAGTCGATGGATGTGGCTAAAAAATTTGAAATCCCGTGAGCTATTTCTCGATTTCTTTCCGCTTTACCAAGTGAGAGCGGGATGGCCGGGAGCTGGCAGCCGCGAACGAGTGGTGAAAAGGAGAGAATCGGATGACTCGCAAAAAGTTATTGTTGGCCCTCCCAATGTTGCTGCTGGCAGGGCAATCCTTCGCGCAAAATGCGGTACCAATCACGCTGGATGATGGAACCCCCATACGGCTGCGTACGATTGACACCATCTCTTCCGCCGACGCGCATGTGGACGACAGAGTGAATTTTGAAGTCGTGGATGACATAAAGATTGGAGACATAACTGTCGTTCGACATGGGACTTCCGCCATCGGAACGGTGACTGAAGCGAAAGCCAAGGGACGCATGGGAAAAGGTGGAAAGCTCAACGTGAATATTGATTTCACCAAGACCGTGACTGGCGAAAAAGTAGCCCTTCGAGGCGTGAAAGACGTCCAGGGCGGCGGCCACACGGGAGCCATGACCGGGGCGATGATCGGAACTGCCATCGTTTTTTGGCCGGCCGCACCGCTGTTCCTGTTTATGCACGGCAAGGACATCACCGTGCCTAAAGGACATGAGTTCACGGTGTATAGCTCGGGACCGGTTTCGATGGATCAGGCCAAGTTGAGCCAGAGTCTGACCCCCGCGGAGTCTGCGGCCAGTCCCAGCCTTAGTCAGGTCGCCGGCTCGAACATCGCGGTTACATCCACTCCCTCGGGTGCCGAGATCCTGATTGACGGCTCCTTCGTTGGCAGTACGCCGTCCTCGGTGCCAGTTCCGATGGGCAGCCATACGATCTCGGTTCACAAGAACGGCTACACCAGCTGGGAACGCACGATTCGGGTCAGCGGCGGCACAGTTAATGTGGCGGCAGAGTTGAGCCGCTCGTTACGCGCGCAGCGGTAATCACGTACGAGGTTACTTCCCCCTGGGCACGGCGAGAGATCTCCGTGCCCCCTCCTTGGGACTACGGTTCCTCTCCCTGCACCTCCAAGTTTCATCCTCACAGAGCCTCGCGACACGATGCTGGTCAATCAACTCATGCAGTATCAATAATTAACAGCTAATTCTTAAGGTAATGGAATTGGCCTTCGAGGTGCTAGAAGCACCTATTTGTGCGAGGAATGCGAGTCTCAGGCACTAATCAGGGCATCGTATGGGAGGGCATTTGTCTCGTCCCGAAAATCGACCCAGAACTGCCTGTACTCAGGCCTACAAAATCTTTCGCTCAATCCCGGATAATTGGAAACTTTCGGCGTGAATAGCCATCTTAGGAAGATTTGCGCCACAGATAGTTTGGAGGGTATGAAATGCCAGTAGCGGAAGGTCACGTCGAAGTGAGTTCGGGACTTCTGCAGCGCTTGTCTGATGCCCGGTCCATCACCGATGGTCTCTTTGACATCGTCAAGCCCGAATATTTATACGAGCGCCCGATTCCCGAGCGGCATCGCATTATTTTCTATATCGGACACCTCGAGTCTTTCGATTGGAACCTGCTTCGCGAGCGCCTTCTCAGTATTGCCTCCTTCCATTCTCAGTTCGATCACCTCTTCGCTTTCGGCATTGATCCCGTAGGTGGTGGGCTCCCCGACGATAGGCCGTCTGACTGGCCAACACTTGCGGAAGTACGCACTTACGCGAGGCGTATTCGTGAAGTATTAGATGATGGATTGCGTGATCTGATTTCAGGATCGGAACGAACCAAAAGGTCGGAATTTCCCGCTTCTCAATTGCTGAATGTGGCCATTGAGCATCGGCTCATGCATGCCGAGACGCTGGCCTACATGCTGCATCAACTTCCGCTGGATCAGAAGGTGAGAGGGGCACGGCTACCAGAGCCGTCTTCACAACTTCTTGCGCCCGGCATGGTCGAGATCCCCGCGGGCGTCGCAACACTGGGCTTGGAGCGCGACCGCTTCGGATGGGACAACGAATTTGAATTGCATACAGAGTCGGTCCCCGCGTTCGCGATCGATAAGTACAAAATCACAAACGGTCAGTGGCTGGAATTCATAGATGCCGGAGGCTATCGGAAGAAAGATCTGTGGACCGATGACGCCTGGAAATGGAAGGTGGAGCGCGATATCTCTCATCCTAGTTTCTGGCGCGCCGACGGTGATCGCTGGTTATTTAGAACCATGTTCGAAGAGGTCGAACTCGCAAGTGACTGGCCGGTCTACGTGAGCCATGCAGAGGCAAGCGCCTATGCTCGTTGGGCGGGAAAGGCGCTTCCCAGCGAAGCGGAGTGGCATCGAGCTGCATTTGGCACAGAAGGGCGAGCCGAACGGCAATATCCGTGGGGCAACTCTGAACCGAGCCGGGAGATGGGCAACTTTGATTTCGAGCGATGGGATCCGGTGTCGGTAGCGGCGTTTCCCGAGGGACAGGGTGCATTTGGCGTGATGGGAATGCTCGGCAACGGATGGGAATGGACGTCTACTCAGTTTCAGCCATTTGCTGGATTTCAAAAGTTTCCGTTCTATCCCGGTTACTCCGCCGACTTTTTTGACGGTAAACACTTCGTGATGAAAGGCGGCTCGGCACGAACGGCAGCGTGTATGCTTCGCCGGTCATTCCGCAACTGGTTTCAACCGCACTATCAGTACGTCTATGCCGGATTTCGATGTGTAAGCAGATGAAAAAAGGAACCAGACAATCGCGTTCGCGATGCAGGAGGGTGAATGTTAGTCCATGCGATAACCCCAAATCCATCTTATGAATTCGCCGCCGAAGTGCGCTTGGGATTGACGCAGCCTCAGCAGAAAGAATTGCCCTCAAAGTATCTGTACGACGATGTGGGCTCCGCCTTGTTCGAAGTAATCAGTGTTCTTCCCGAGTATGGGCTGACACGGGCCGATGAGCGCCTGCTGCGACGCCATGCCTCGGATATTGTTGAGCGAGTTCCAAAGCCAGTCGTCGTAGCCGAACTTGGCAGCGGCAGCGGGAAGAAAACCCGCTGGATACTGAAGGCGTTATCCCGCCGCCAACATGTTTCCTATTGCCCGATCGAGATTTCTCCTACAGCGCTAGCCATGTGTGCGCGAGAACTCGGAGATATGGATTCCATCAGCATCGTGGGGTTCGAGCGTGAGTACCTGGATGGATTGCTGGAAGTCGCTGCACGGAGGAAGATCGGAGAACACATCCTGGTGCTTTTCCTGGGCAGCACGATCGGGAACTTTGACCGAAGCGCTGGTTTGAAATTCCTTTGCGATGTGCGAGGCATTCTTCAAGCCGGAGACTCGCTTCTGCTAGGGACCGACCTGGAAAAACCGATCCCTCAACTGATTGACGCATACGATGATCCACTTGGAGTGACAGCCGCCTTCAACCTGAACCTTCTCTCTCGCATCAACCGCGAACTCGAAGCTGATTTCTCCCTGAAAGATTTCAAGCACGCAGTGCGGTTCAACGACGAAGAACGCAGCGTTGAAATGCATCTTCAATCAAAGATTCGGCAAAGGGTGAGCATTTCGCTATCAGAGATATCTGTTGGTTTTGAAGAAGGCGAAACAATCTGGACTGAGAGCAGCCACAAATACGCTATCAACGAAATATCGGAACTGGGAAAGAAAACCGGCTTCCGCTGCGATGCCCAATGGATCGATCATGAGTGGCCATTTGCGGAGAACTTGCTTATCGCTGAATAACAGTCCTTGGTCGTTGGTCCCTAGTCGTTGCCGGAGATCTTCCGATCAGTTGCGTATCTCTCCGATTTAGATGATTAATGGCACTCGATCGCCACACGGAACGCGGGGCTAATCTGCGGGATGGGGGCGGGGTTCAACCGGTAACTTAACTCCACGGTGGCGGTTGACCCAAAGCCTCACGCGATCCAAATAGATGTAGATCACAGGTGTCGTGAACAGCGTTAGAGCCTGGCTCACAATCAATCCACCGACGATCGTGATCCCCAACGGTCTGCGGAGTTCCGAACCCGTTCCGGTACCCAGAGCCAATGGCAAGGCACCCAGCATGGCTGCCATGGTCGTCATCATGATCGGCCGGAAGCGCAGAAGGCACGCCTCATAAATCGAATCGGTCGAACTCTTGCCCTCGCGACGCTCCACGTCCAGGGCAAAGTCGATCATCATGATCGCGTTTTTCTTAACAATGCCAATCAGCAGGATGATTCCAATCAGTCCGATGACATTCAATTCGTTTCCAGTGAGCTTGAGAGCCAACAATGCTCCCACTCCTGCAGAAGGAAGGGTCGACAGAATCGTGATGGGGTGGATATAGCTTTCATAGAGCACGCCCAAGACGATGTACACCGTTACGAGCGCCGCAAGAATCAACAGTGGCTGGCTCTTCAGCGAATCCTGGAATGCTGCCGCCGTACCCTGAAAACTAGCGTGTATCGTGCCCGGAAATCCCATGGCGCGCTCAGCATTCTCGATCTCCACTGTCGCCTCACTCAACGAGACGTTCGGGCCGAGGTTGAACGACAGTGTGACCGACGGAAACTGTCCCTGGTGATTCACCGCGAGTGCGGTATTGCCAGGACTGAAGTGGGCAAACGCCGCAAGCGGTACCGGCACTCCGGCTGAAGATCGGACGTACACTCCCTGCAACGCATCGGGAGTCTTCGAGAAGCGAGGCTCAACTTCCATGACCACGTGATATTGGTTCAGTTGCCGGTACATGGTCGAAACTTGTCGCTGACCGAATGCGTCGTACAAAGCGTTGTCGATAGCCTGGGGAGTAATGCCTAGTCTCGATGCAGTATCACGGTCGATTTCAATTGCCGATTCCAGCCCCTTATTCTGCTGATCGGAGTTAACGTCTCGCAAGTTGGGCATGGTGCGCATCTTTTGGAGTAGTTTTGGCGCCCATTGGTTAAGCTCGTCAAGATTTTCGCCTTGTAGCGTGTACTGATACTGCGCCTGGCTCTGACGTCCACCGATGGTCAAGTCCTGTGCCGATTGCAGGAACAAAGTCGCGCCCGGAACTACCGCCAACTTGGACCGCAGGCGGTTGATGACCTGGTCGGCAGAAACCTTGCGTTCTTGCAACGGCTTCAACATGATGAACATGCGGCCGCTATTTGCGGTTGTGTTGCCACCCGCAAATCCGGTTACCGACAAGATCGAAGGATCCTGACCAACGATGCGGACATACTGGCGCATCTTGGCACTCATCGCCTCGAAAGAGATGTCTTGCGAGGCTTGTACAGAACCTGCCATGCGGCCGGTATCCTGCTGGGGGAAAAATCCCTTGGGCACCTGAACGTACATGTAGACACTCAGGCCTGCAGTAGCCAGTGTGACCAGCAACATCAGTGCCTGCCAGCGCAGCACCCAACCGAGGCTGTGCCGATAGCCGGAAAGAATCCAATCGAAAACCTTTTCGCTTGTGCGATAGAGACGACCGTGCCGCTCCTCGCGGAGAGGCCGCAAGAATTTTGCGCACAACATCGGAGTCGTTGTCAGCGAGACGACGAGTGATACGGCGATCGCAACGCTGAGTGTCACCGCAAATTCCCGAAAGAGCCGCCCGACGATTCCGCCCATCAACAGAATCGGAATGAAAACCGCCACCAATGAAGTGCTCATGGATAAGACGGTGAACCCGATTTCCCGCGCACCCCGGAAAGCCGCCTGCACAGGCCCCATGCCTTGCTCGAGGTAACGGGTGATGTTTTCGAGCACTACGATGGCGTCGTCGACAACGAATCCCGTCGAGATTGCCAGCGCCATTAGCGAAAGGTTGTCGACGCTATAACCGAGGAGGTACATCACTGCAAATGTGCCAATGAGCGACAGGGGCACGGCGATGCTTGGAATCAGAGTCGCACGGAGCGTACGCAGAAACACGAAGACAACCAGAACAACCAATACAATCGACAGCACCAGCGTATGTTCGATGTCTTGTACCGAAGCACGAATCGTGGCTGTCCGGTCCAGCACGATGTCCACACCGATCGCGGGGGAGATCGACGATTGTAGCTGCGGCAAGGCAGCACGAATGCGATCGACAGTATCGATGATGTTCGCGCCGGGCTGGCGGAAGATGATGATCAACACGGCGGGTTTACCGTTCGCCAGCCCCAGGGTACGAATGTCCTCGACGGAATCCTGAACATCCGCGACGTCGGCGAGCCGTACCGGAGCTCCATTATTCGAAGAGACGATGACCTTCTCGTACTGATCGGCTTTGAAGATCTGGTCGTTCGCTGTGATCGTCCAGCTATTGATCGCGTCGGATACCTGACCCTTGGGGCGGTTGGCATTCGCCGATCCCAATGCGGTCCGCACTGTATCGAGGCCAACCCCCAACTTGTTTAAAAGTGTGGGATTCAATTCCGCTCGAACGGCCGGGCGGGCACCGCCTCCAACGAAAACCTGCCCTACTCCGCTCACTTGCGCAAGCTTCTGCGAAAGCACAGAGTCGGCTGCATCATAAATGTTGGGTAAAGGAATTGTGTCCGATGTCAGGGCTACGATCATGACCGGAGCATCGGCGGGATTCACTTTGCGGTAGGAAGGATTATTTGGCAGGTTGGTGGGTAGCTGTCCTCGGGCGGCATTGATTGCAGCTTGTACGTCACGCGCAGCGGCGTCGATATTCCGATTCAGGTCAAATTGCAGAACGACGCTTGTCGACCCCAACTGGCTGGTGGAGGTCATTTGCGTGACGCCTGCAATGCGTCCGAACTGACGCTCCAGCGGTGTGGCTACCGCCGAGGCCATCGTTTCCGGACTTGCGCCTGGCAAGCCTGCAGAAACCTGGATGACAGGAAATTCCACCTGTGGCAATGGAGCCACGGGAAGAAAGTTGAAGGCCAGCGCTCCCGCCATCAACAGGGCGGCAGCCAAGAGTGACGTGCCGACCGGCCTGCGGATAAATGGAGCTGAGATACTCATGCTTAATCGCCGGTTACTGGTTCCTCAATGCGGTTACCGACGCGAAACTTCGAAAACCGCTGCGCCAAGCGATCAAACCACAGGTAAATAACGGGGGTAGTGTAGAGAGTCAGCATCTGGCTCAGAATGAGTCCACCAACAATAGTGATACCCAACGGGCGGCGCAATTCCGACCCCGTACCCGTGCCGAGAGCAAGCGGCAAACCACCAAGTAGTGCTGCCATGGTCGTCATCATGATGGGACGAAACCGCAGCAAACTTGCTTGAAAGATAGCTTCCTCGGGCGGTTTATGCTCTTCGCGCTCGGCTTCGAGTGCGAAGTCGATCATCATGATGGCATTCTTCTTCACGATGCCAATCAACAGGATGATTCCAATCAGCGCCACCACGCTTAGATCGTTCCCAGTGAGAATCAAAGCCAGGATCGCTCCCACTCCGGCCGAGGGCAGCGTCGAAAGAATCGTGACCGGGTGAATGTAACTCTCGTAGAGCACACCCAGCACAATGTAGACGGTGATGACCGCGGCCAGGATCAGCCACGGTTCAGACGACAGCGAGTTGCGGAACGCTGCCGCCGTACCTTGAAAGCTGGTATGTATGCTGGCAGGGAGATTGATCTCGCGCTCGGCTTCGTCGATGGCACGTGTTGCATCACCGAGAGAAACTCCTGGTGCGAGATTGAATGACAAAGTCACCACCGGGAACTGTCCCAGATGATTGATTGCGAGCGTCGCATTTTTGTGCTCGAAGTGGGAAAAGGAAGACAGCGGAACCTGCGTACCGCTACTGGACTTCACGTAGATATTCTTCAGCGCGTCAGGGTTCTGGCGAAATTGCGGATCGACCTCAAGAATGACGTGATACTGATTCAGCTGTGTGAAGATGGTGGAGACTTGCCGCTGTCCAAACGCATCGTACAGCGTGTCATCAATTGCCTGTGGCAGGATGCCGAGCCGCGATGCCGAGTCACGATCGATGACTAGATCTGCCCGCAGCCCATTGTTTTGCTGATCGCTGGCCACATCGCGCAACTCAGGCATCTGCTGTAGTCTAGTCAGCAAGCGCCTTGACCATGAGGCCAACTCCTGCGCGTCCACGTCCTCCATGGAATATTGAAATTGCGTGCGGCTGACGCGGCTTTCAACAGTCAGATCCTGTACAGGCTGCATGTAAAGGGTAATACCTTCGACCGTGGCCAGTTCTGGCTGGAGCCGCCGGATAATCTCACTGGCACTAGCATCGCGCTGCTCAAGCGGCTTGAGATTGACCTGAATGCGACCGCTGTTTGGAGTTGTGTTCGTGCCGTCCACGCCGATAAAAGAAGATAGACTCTCTACTGCGGGGTCTTTGAGGATCACCGCGGCCAACGCCTGTTGCCGTTGCTCCATCGCAGTGAACGAAACATTTTCCGGCGCTTCGGAAATGCCGAGAATCACTCCAGTGTCTTGTACCGGGAAGAAGCCCTTTGGCACAACGACGTATAACAGCAGGGTCAGAACAACTGTTGCCGCCGTTACCAGTAATGTTGCAGTCTGGTGCCTCAGGACAAACTTCAGCGTGTGTCCATAGACGCCGACGACACGGTTGTACAGATTCTCCGACACCCGGTAGAAACGGCCCTGCTGCTCGGGCCTTTGATGTTTCAGTAGTTTCGCCGACATCATCGGGGTTAGCGTCAGCGACACAACTGCAGATACCAGAATCGTGACTGCCAGCGTGATGGCGAACTCGCGGAAGAGCCGTCCCACGATGTCCCCCATGAATAGCAGCGGAATCAATACCGCGATGAGCGACACGGTCAGAGAAATAATCGTGAAACCGATCTGTCCTGATCCCTTCAATGCCGCTTCCAGTGGCGAATCCCCGGCCTCGAGAAACCGGTCGATGTTCTCGATCATAACGATCGCGTCATCTACCACGAATCCCGTCGAGATCGTAAGTGCCATCAGGGTCAGATTGTTCAGGCTGTAGCCCAGCAGATACATCACACCAAACGTTCCAACCAGCGAGAGCGGAACAGCAACACTCGGGATGACTGTTGCCGAAAGATTTCGCAAAAAAAGAAAAATCACCAGAACGACAAGTGCGATCGTGAGGAGGAGCGAGAATTGCACGTCCTTCACTGACGCCCGAATGGTCTCGGTCCGGTCGGTGAGGATGTGAACCTGCACCGCCGATGGCAGGGATGTTTGCAATTGCGGCAGGAGCGCCTTAACACGATCAACAACGGCGATGATATTGGCGCCGGGTTGCCGCTGAATATTCACAATCACGGCAGGCGTCTGGTTCATCCACGCCGCTTGCTGCACGTTTTCCACGCCATCGACGATGTTGGCCACGTCAGACAATCGGACCGGCGCTCCGTCTTTGTACGCAATGATGATGGGCGCGTATTGTGCGCTCGAAATCAACTGGTCATTAGCGTTGATTGTGTAAGACAGCCGGGCACCGTCCAGCACGCCCTTGGCCTGGTTCACATTTGCGGCGGCTAATGCGGCGCGCACATCTTCAAGGCTAAGTCCATACGATGCGAGCGCAGTTGGGTTCGCCTGAATTCTCACCGCAGGCTTCTGTCCGCCGCTGATTGAAACCAGCCCAACTCCCGTGAGCTGCGATATCTTCTGTGCCAGAGCCGTGTCGGCTAAGTCTTCCACTTTCGACAGCGGCAATGTATTCGAGGTGAGTGCCAGCGTCAGAATCGGCGAATCCGCTGGATTGACCTTGCTGTAGATGGGCGGGTTCGGTAAGTCTCTCGGCAGATAAGTCGAGGCTGAGTTTATGGCCGCCTGCACTTGCTGCTCAGCCACATCGATGTTCTGATCGAGGTTGAATTGGAGCGTGATCAGTGAACTTCCGAAGGAGCTGGTCGAAGTCATCTGCGAGAGACCAGGGACCTGCCCAAATTGTCGCTCCAGGGGTGCGGTCACCGACGAAGCCATCACATCGGGATCGGCACCCGGATAAAACGTCGTCACCTGAATGGTTGGATAATCGACCTCAGGAAGAGCAGAAACAGGTAGCTGCCGATATGCGACCACGCCAACCAGCAGAATCGCGATCATCAGCAGCGTAGTGGCAACCGGGCGCAGGATAAAGATGCGCGACGGACTCATGGCTCTCCAGTCGCAGAAGGTTGCGCGGGACTCGAGGGCGAATGGCTGGGATTCTGGCCGCCTCGCGCCTGAACGTGAGCGCCAGCTTGCAGCTTATCCTGTCCATCTACAACCACCGTTTCCCCAGGCTCGAGCCCGGAAGCAAGCAGGCTGGTGCTGCCTTGGGTAAGAGAAACAGTAACGGGGCGAACCTCCACTGTCTCATCAGACTTCACCCCGTAGACGAAGGTTCCCTGTGGGCCTCGTTGAATCGCCGCCGCCGGCACGACAATGCTGTTCTTGCGGACCTCCAGCAGTAGATGAACATTCACAAATTGATTCGGCCACAGCGTGTCGCCTTCGTTATCAAAAACAGCCTTTAGACGCCCGGTTCCAGTGGTTTGGTCGATGGTGTTATCGATGGTCTGCAGCTTTCCGGTATCAATCTTGGTGGTATCGTCGCGGCTGTAGGCCTCGACCGTGAGTGTGTTTTGCCGCATGCGCTTTGCGACGGCGGGGAGCTGATCCTCAGGTAGCGTAAACAGCACCGAGATAGGTTGCAGCTGAGTAATCACTAGCAGTGGATTCGTGTCGGCGGCGTGAACCATGTTGCCCACATCGACGAGCCGAAGTCCAACGCGACCGGATATTGGCGCCGTGATGCGGCAATAGGTGAGGTTCAATTTTGCGTTATCGATGGCGGCCTGGTCGGTACGCACCGTACCTTCGAGTTGATCGGCGGTCGCCTTCTGAGTATCCACCTGCTGTTGCGACATCGCTCCTGACTGCTGGAGTAGATCGTTGAAGCGCTCATAATTCAATCGGGCGTCGCGCAATTGCGCCTGATCGCGAAACAACGCCGCTTGCGCCTGGCTTAGTGCAACTTCGTACGGGCGTGGATCGATGACCGCCAGCAGATCGCCCTTTTGCACATGCTGTCCCTCTTTAAACGCTACTTGGGTAAGCTGCCCGTCTACTCGAGTTTTTACATTGACAGAGTTAAACGCTGTAACTGAGCCCAGACCTGTGAGATAAACGGGCATGTCCTTGCGCTCGGCGTTTGCAACGCCGACGACAACCGGCTGAGTGCCTTTGTGGGCTTGCACAGGAGCAGGATCCGCACGGCCGCATCCGAGCCCGATAGCGACGAGCGCGATCGTGGATGTCAGCAATGCCGGAAATCGAAAAGATCGATTCGGACCATCTGTCGCCACCGAGCCAAACGCTCCATCTCCTCCGGCCGGGGTTTCCGATTCCACTGATCTCGCCATAGTACTTTTTAGACGTGGGTATTCCTTCACAGGTTGCGGATTCTATCCTAGAGCCTGAACCCGTACGTCGGCGAGAGTTTACGAAACTTTACGATATTTGAAGCATTTAGACAGACTTGGAGCTAGAAAGAGAGGGAGGCGTTGGCTTGTCGTCGTGGCCTATCGCCGCGTACGAACTGGCTTTGCGGTTAGCGTTGCTTAGAACAGGAACTTAAGAGCGAACTGGATCACGCGTGGGCCCAAGTCGGTGTGAATCTCTCCAAATGTCGGCGAACTTACGTCGCTGTTCGGCAATCTCAGGTTCGTGTGATTGAGAAAATTAAACAGCTCAGCTCTAAATTGGAATTCCTTACCTTCGCTGATGCTGACACTCTTGAACGCTGAGAAGTCCCAATTGACGTAGCCCGGCCCTTGTACCGTATTGCGTCCTTCGTTTCCGAATTGTTGTACGGGCGAGTTTGGATCAGGAGTAATACGCGCGAAGGCGCTGGTGTTGAACCACTCCTGTGCCGTCTTCGGCCCGGAGTTGGGATCGCCAACAACGTTCGGTCGGTTGCTGGAAAAGCCCGAAATCTCTGGCGCGCTTCCCTGCAGCGATACATCGGCAGGTTCGAACACTGTGAATGGCGTGCCGCTCTGCAGCGTCACGATTCCATTGAGCTGCCAATCGCCCAAAACGTGTTGGTACCAGGTGTGCGCCTGTCTCCAGAAAGGAAGGCTCCACTGGTAGCTCAGGACGAAGCGGTGGCGCGAATCGAACATCGAGCGCCCACGTTCGGCAGCCAGATCGAATGGGTTTTGTGCGAGATCATTTTCGCCGGCGACCGGTTGCGAGGCCGAGCCTGTGATGTTGAATGAAGACACATCGTCGATGGCCTTGGCATAGGTGTATGACGCCAAGAAAGCGATTCCATGTCCGAAGCGCTTGCGCAAACTCGATTCCAGTGCGTTGTAGTTCGACCCCGCGGCACTCGCGATCTGACCTACTGATCCATATATGCAATCGTCAGGTTCGGCGAGGGTGCATCCTGAGTAGAGCCGGCGCTGATTCACATTGTCGACACTCGACTGGCCAGGGATATACCTGGTCGGGTTTCCTTCGATAAACCTGGGCAATCTCACGCCCTTCGTGCCCACATATCCAATCTCGAAAAGCCAGCTCTGTCCAAATGAGTGCTGAACCGTGAGGTTCCAGTCCTGGGCATAAGGAAGCTTCAGGTCGCGATTAATAACCAACAATGTCATCGGCGTGGCAAAAGACAGGCCAAACGGATTTGCCCCGTTGAACGGATCAGCAAAGTTCGGAAAGTTCACCTGGGGAGTCTGCAAGTAAGGCGGCGCGCTGATTGGATCCTGCAACGGCCCGCCCTGGCCCGTGTAGTAGGGCTCGTAGAAAATCCCATACGCCGCACTGATCAGCGTATTCGCTTGTCCGGTGGGATCGAGAGCAAATCCCACTCGAGGAGCAAACGCCGTCTTTTGCGTCGGAATAAGTCCTGCCGGAACTCCTGGATCTCCCGGATACAACAGGCCCGCTGGGGCATCGGGAAATACTGTGGACTGTGCGCCAGGTACGAAGAGGCTTTGCTTGTTATCTAATTCGGTGTTGGGGAATGGAAGATCCCAGCGCAAACCGTAATTCACGGTCAACCGTGAATTTACTTTGTAGGTATCCTGACCGTAGAAATTAAGAGCCTTGCCTCGGATGTGTCGGGAAAGATCGCCACCACCTTGTAGAAAGAACACCGGTATCCCCGTCAAAAAGTTCGCAAAGGCGTTGCTGAAGGGTACGGGCGCAAAGACGAAGAATCCGTTCGAGGCGATGCCCTGTACGGCATTGATTTGATCGCGGCGAAAGCCGCCTCCGAACTTCATCTCATGACGGCCATGAATCCAGCTCAGCGACCCGGAAAGATCAAACGTATTCTGAAAAGTATTGCGCGGACCTGTGATGGGGTCTCCTACTGAAGCGTATCCCGCCACCTGGATAAACGGCGGGCCAGCAGCGTCGGGCAGGGTCGGATCGTATTGGAAACCCAATTCTGACGGTGCGGTGTGATTCAGGTGCTGATCAAACAGGAACTTGTTTCGCAGATACGAAAACCGAGCTACACCAATGATGGCCGGAGAAAACACGTGCGTTTCCTGTACAGCAAAGTTTTGCGCCCTGTCCTCCTCACCTACCGGGAAGCCGGGAACGTTGGCGCCAGAGGTCGACAGCGGATCGTTCGTAGGTCCACCGCTATACATGTAGCGGAAATTAAGATTGTCTTTCGTGGTGAGATAGTGGTCGAGACGGACTCCAAATTGATCGTTGTTGACACTCTTTGATTGCGTCGTGATAAACGTGTTCGTGCCCTGGTTGGGAAGTGGATAAAAGTTCAGAATATTGGCCGAAATTGGCGTGATCGGCACCTGATTGTTCGGAACAGGATCACACGACCCGGTATTGAAGTTGATCGCGCACAGCCCATGTTCCGAAAAGTCCCCCTGCCGCTCTAACAAGGAGGGCACGGTCGCATTTACGGTTTCACCCTGGCGATTGCGAAAGCCTTCGTAATATCCATAGAAGAACGTGCGGTCTTTTATGATGGGTCCACCGAAGGTTCCGCCAAACTGATTCTGCTTCAGGGGCTGAACGGTGCCGGTGGAGTAATCGGCGGCATCGAAGGCGTCATTACGAAGAAATTCCCACGCTGAACCGTGAAATGAGTTCGAGCCCGACTTGGTGACAATATTGGTCGTGGATCCTGTGTTCTGTCCGAATTCTGCGTTAGCAGTATGCGTAAGGATGCGAAATTCGGAAATCGCATCAATCGGCGGTTGCAGGACGAAACCCGCATCAACCGCATTCACATTGTTGGCGCCGTCGATAAGGAAGTTGTTTGACTCGGGCCGTTGGCCATTCACGGAATAGGATTGGCCATGTCGCAACGATCCACCAGCCTCTTGTAATCCAGCGGTCAGCGGCACTACCCCGGGCTGAAGCAGCCCCAATTGCGAGAAGTTGCGACCGTCCAGGGGAAGATCGTTCAGTTCCTGCTCCAAAACAGCCTTTCCCAGACTTGTGACAGTTGGCTGCAACAACTCGGCGTCGGCCTTTACCTGTATCTGCTCTGCCTCGCCACCGACCCGCAAGCGGACAGGAACGACACCAGTCTCATTCACGTTGAGCGAGATGCCGTCCTGCACGTATTTCTGAAATCCCTGCGCGATGACTTCCAGTTGGTAATGGCCGACAGGTAGCTCAATCAGAACAAAGCTTCCAGTCCGATCGGTGACGGAACTGCGCGTCAGACCGGTTTCGGTATTCTTCGCCGTCACCTGCGCCGACGCCACAACGGCGCCGCTTGGATCCGACACAGTTCCCCGAAGGCTTCCAGTGATCTGTTGAGCATTAAGAATCAAGGTAGACAACAAAAATACAACTACGCAGATAAGCGCGCCGACGCGAGTCATAGACGGTATGATCCTGTGACCTTGGGTAGAAGTGTAGGAAGCAGCTGTATTGCCCCACATTAAAGTGGCGCGATTATAGATTTGGAAAGAAAGGGGTCAATAATAGGAATGTAGTAGATGGGCGGGGGCACGATCCGCCTTCTCTCCTTACTATGAGGAATCTCTTTCTACTGATTAGCAATCGAGTACCCCAAGGTCACTCCGCGTTGATCAGACTCGCAAACTGCGAGAAGTTCACCTTTCGATTTGCATCGGCGCGGATTGGGTAGGACGTGCGGCTCCATATCTTCCTCTCGCGAGCAACACGAGGCTCAGAATCATGATGGCGATAGCGCCGAACAGCAGCAGGTGAGAAGTTTTGTTTGCTGTTGCCATGATCCAAAAAACTATCAACGCTCGTATTTCGAAACCATCGGGAGGCGACTGTAATCCCGGCGCCAAAAGGTGTACATGGTTGAGAAAACGCTTGTAAGGGATTGCCTTTTTCCACGTCCGAAAACGACCATTCCTCGGCAATTTGGTGTCCGGAAGTGTCCAGCCTTCTGATGGAAAGGGTCTAGCTTGCGATTAACGAGCTTCTGCCAATGCCCAAAGTGCAGCGCTTGTTTGAACCATCAGGAGGAGGCCACATGAAAACAATCATAGTCACGTTCGCTCTGCTCACGGTTTTAACATTTGCATCACCCTCAACCGCGCAGATCAGCGACTCAGCCAGCTACCTTCTTTTCAAATTGAATCCGCTCGGAGGAACGGTCGCCGCGGCAAACACCATCAACAATCGTGGGTGGGTCATGGGAACCGGAAACCTGGCGGGCGATGAAACGGCACACGCGACGCTATGGATCCTGGGACGCAGGCATGACCTTGGCACGTTGGGAGGCTCGAACAGCGCTATCGCCTGGCCCGTGAAGAACAATCGCGGCCTGATCGCCGGCATATCGGAAACGTCCATCATCGATCCACTCGGAGAAACGTGGAGCTGCCGGTTCTTCTTCCCGGAATATACCGGGCACACTTGCCAGGGATTCGCATGGAAAGACAATGTAATGACAGCTCTGCCAACTTTGGGTGGAAGCAACGGGTACGCCTCGGGAGCAAATAACCTTGGTCAGATTGTGGGCTGGGCGGAGAACACGGTTCACGATACGACCTGCAATCCGCCGCAGGTTTTGCAGTTTGAGGCAGTACTCTATGGGCCCAACAACCAGATAACGGAACTGCCTCCGCTGCCGGGCGATCCCGACGGAGCGGCAACCGCCATCAACGACAGCGGGCAAGTCGTTGGCATCTCGGGGATTTGCTCCAACGCAGTGGGAGGAGCGAGTGCCGCGCACGCAGTTCTCTGGGAAAATGGCATGCCTACGGACCTCGGGAGCCTTGGCGGTTCGGAATGGAATACGCCCACAGCCATCAACAAGGATGGGGAAATTGTAGGCTTCTCGGACCTGCCGGGAGACGAGAACGGCTTGAACTTTCATGCTTTTCTGTGGACGGCGAGCGGCGGAATGGAAGATCTGGGCGCACTACCTGGGCACACAATCAGCGAAGCGCTTGGCATCAACGACCGAGGCCTGATTGTAGGCGAGTCCTGCGTCGACGCAACCTTTTCCGACTGCAAGGCTGTGATCTGGCACAACAAAATCATTGCCGACCTGAATACATTGATTCCGCGGGGATCAATGACTCTGGTCTTTGCCAATGACATCAATTCATCGGGCGAAATCGCAGGAGGAGCGTTTGACCCAAAGACGCTGCAGTCCCCAGCTTTTCTGGCGATTCCGACGCTGGCGGGAGCTCTTCCGGCAGCCACAGTCAACGTTTCGCCGAGCGTGATCCTCCCGGAAAGTGCCCGCAGACAGCTCTTGCAACGTTTTCCATTCTTGCCGAGGCGTGGGCACCAGTAGCCTTACAACATTAAGCAGGCCGAAGTACTAAGGCGTGAGCAGTCAGGAACGCGCAAAACGACTCTTGGCTGCTCGTCCCCTTTTTGGACCCGGTCTTCTCCCCGTCTCGTGCCGGAACACAATTTCAACACGGCGGTGCGATAGTATGTACATTGAGTTCCGATGGAGCACCGCAAGGGATTGCAATCATGACTGTCACGGAATTGGAAGAAAAAGAATGCCGGGCGCTCTTGCAGCGCGCTTCGATGGGCAGACTTGGTTGCGCACTCGATAACCAGCCGTACGTAATCCCGATCTATCTTGCGTACGACAACGACTCCATTTATGTGTTCTCGACTTTCGGCAAAAAGATTGAATGGATGCGTGTGAATCCGAAGGTGTGCGTTCAATTCGAGGAAGTCGGGAGTGACACGGAGTGGGCCAGCGTGATCGTAAACGGCTTGTACGAGGAATTACCTGAACCGCAATTCAGAGATGAGGTAAAACAGGCTCGCAAGCTGCTGGAGAAACGTCATCACTGGTGGCTGAATGCGTTGGCCGAACGCCGCTTGCAGTTACCCGATTCAGAAATCGCCCCACTTTTCTTCCGCATTCGAGTTAATTCATTAAGCGGGCTAAGGACGCAAGCCGACTAAAGCAGCACTTTCGGAACGCGGATCTACTTACCGGCCTTCCTTTCCTAGGATTTGATTTTTCACACCGCCGCTAGCCCTGTCGTCTTTTCTCAACCATTTCCGATTACTCAATACAGGGGAGCGGACTCGCTGACACGGAAATCCCGCAATAACCCGGTACGGTCCCAAGATTTCCTGTCGGTGAGTCCGGGACTCTGCCTACACAAGAACGGCATACACCGTCGGCCCGACGTGTCTCGTACCCATATCTCATAAGGAGGCTTTTCGGATGAAGTTCGAACGATTTGCAACACACGTTCATCATTCACTGGTCGCAATCGCTCTGCTGAGCATTTGTCCCTTGCCCGCGATGGCGCAAACCGACCACTCTCATACTTTGCCAATGCAAGGAAATTCAACTGCCGACCAACAAAGCCAAGCAAGTGCCCTGCTTCGGATTGTTCGCGAGGCAACGGAGAAGTTCAAAGACGTATCCGAGGCGGAGAAGGAGGGGTATGCCCTTACCTTCGGCTGCGTAAGCGGCCCCGATCAAGGAGCTATGGGGCTGCACTATGTCAATAGTTATCTCCTGGATAAGGGCGAAGTGAATCCCAGGAAACCTCAAATCGTCATTTACGAACCGACACCCAACGGGAAACCGAAGTTGATCGGAGCTGATTACCTGGTGTTTGCGGACGCGTGGGATGCGCAGCACCCGAATGAGCCACCCGAGCTTATGGGACAACTCTTTCACTTTTTCGAAACGCCCAATCGTTTCGCGCTGCCGGCGTTCTATACGCTCCATGTCTGGGCGTGGAAAGAAAATCCCAACGGAGCTTTCGTGAACTGGCATCCGGACGTTTCATGCCAGTCGTTCGTGGGTCAAACCACGCAGTAAAGTCTAAGAGTAAGCGGATTAGAAGAAAACGGCCCTTCATCCTGCACGTCGGATGGAGGGCCTGTGTTCTATCGCAATGCAACGACAAGTCTGGCTGCTCACCTAGTGCACTGTTATGCTGCCTTGAGCTTCGATGATTGGACGGCGCACAACAATCCGTCCGTCATCATCGTGGTGATAGTAATAGCGACGTCCTTCGTAAACATAACTCCGGCAGCCGTGCTTCTTCGCTTGACCAGGAGGCATTCCGCAATCTCCCCAACCGGTCTTCTTCCCATGGCTCCATCCGGGCGGACGCTCGTCATGCCCGTAGGTTCGGTATTCGTATCCATCACGACGTTCCCAGCCTTGACTGTCCTGATTGTCGTGCTTGCCCTTGTTTCCATGATCGGCCATTAACGATGGCGCACCCACTGCTAGCATGGCCATCAGCCCCAAGACTGCCAATACACGGTTGATCACTTTTTCCTCCAGATTGCATAACCTCCGACATGATCGCGAACAAGAAATAGCTTACTGCGGGTGGGGCAGTGGCACGATTACGAAAGTGTGGCTTCTTTGGCGCAAGCCAGCATCACTTGGTTGGCGCGTAGATCACAACCATGAATGTACCTGGTTTGATGCTTGGCCGCCGCTCGCCTTCGGCAGGCGACCCCAACTCTGCGGTGGGTAGATAAATCTTGTGCGACTTGGGATCGACAGTCATAGTTCTCGCGCCGCGTTGAGTCGGTACATTTCCTGCGACAACATACTTGCCCGCCTTATCAGCCTTGACTACTGTCAGCGTGCCATCGGCTCCGTTCGAAGCGAACGCGTATCCGAGATCGGGATCGAATCCTGAGCCATCGGTTCCATCGCCTGTATCGAGGGTGGAAATGATCTGGCCGTTATTTGCATCCACCACGACCATCTTCTTATTTCCACAAACACTGAACAAGTGGTGCGTCTTCTCGTCGATAGCCAAGCCAGACGGTTCCTCGCATCCTGAAAGCTTCCAGCGTTGGCTTAGTTTCCAAGTTGAAGAATTCACGGCAGCGATTTCAGACGTGTCCTCAACGTTGACGTAGACGTGTGATGGGTCAGTTGCAGCGTATTCCAGTTTGCCGCCAAGCGGGACGGTTGCCACTACTTTCAGCGAATCCGGATCGATTGCCATCAAGTCTTTACTCCTTCCATTCATGACGATGATCTTCCTGGAGTAGTGGTCGTAGATAATGGCGTCTGGATTCTCGCCCGCCTTGATCTCGTGCTTCACCTGCAGCGTCCCAGGATCGAAAACGATCACTGTGCCGGCGCGCCCGTTGGTGCTGAATGCGAGATTCTTACCTGGAACGATGGCTATGCCATGCGCTCCATTCGCAGGAACGCTCCCTACCCTCTTGCCGGTACCGGCATCCACCACAGCGATTTCCAAATTGTGGGCGACGAAAAGGCGGTTCGTCTCCGAATCGAACGTGATGTAGTCCCAGCCGCCTTCTCCGCCGATATCAAACTTGCCGACCTGCTGATAAAGTTGCGCTGCAGCCGCACCCGCAAGAAGGCCGACGACTAAAAGAACGCCTCTCACTTTTCGCATATGACTAGCCCTCCGATGGAGCATTTTCCTTTGAACCTAGCTGGCGTGCAGCACTATAGAAGACCGGAATGGCTACCAAAGTTATGAGTGTAGAAACAGTGAGGCCTCCAATCACCGCAATGGCGAGCGGCTTCTGCAACTCCGCCCCGGAGCCAATGCCGAGTGCCAGCGGCAATAGGCCGAATAGCGTGCAGAGAGTTGTCATAAGGATGGGGCGAAGACGTATTCTTCCGGCCTGCACTAAGGCGTTAGTCACAGACATGGTTCCGTGTAACCGTTCGTAATATTCGAAAAGGATAATGCCGTTCTTTACGACCAGGCCCACCATCAGAATGATGCCCATAAACGAAGACACGTTGAGCGGCGTACCGGTGATAAGCAGTAGGAGAAAGACACCGATTAGCGACATCGGCGCCGCCGAGATAATCACCAAAGCCGGCAGAAAAGCACGGAACTGGATTACCAGCACCGTGAATACCGCTGCCAGCGCCAATCCCAGCACAGATAGCAAGTCACGAAATGAACTCTGTTGACTTTCGTACTGTCCGCCAATTTCGTACGTGTAACCGACTGGAAACTTGTAATCGGCGAGCACCTTCTTTATGTCGGCGATTGTGCTTCCAAGATCACGATTTTCGAGTCTTGCCGTGAGTACGATCATGAGCCGCTGATTTTCGCGGAGGAGTTCGTTCTGCCCCCGGACCGAGGAAATAGTGGCCAGTGATTCGAGCGGAATAATTTGTTTATTCGGCGCCACAAGGGGAAATTGTCGAATGTTGCTTTCCTGACATCGGAAGCTATCGGTGTACCGAAGACGAATCGGCACCAAGCGGTCGCTTCGACGTAGATCCGTGGTGGACTCCCCCAGCAATCCCGCCTGCAACTGGTCGGAGACCTGCGCCACGGTCAATCCCACGTGCGCGGCCAACTCGGGCTTTACGTCAATGACCAGCTCAGGATTTCCACGCTGCGGCCCCTTGAAGTCGACGATGCCATTCACTTTCTGGATCTTCGAGCCCAGTTCATCGGCGATGTGATCCAAGTCATCCATGTTATTGCCGAAGATCTTGATCTCCACGGGTTCAGGTGAGCCCTCGAGGTCCCCGAGCATGTCCTGAAGGATTTGAACGAATTCGATCTCAACACCAGCGATGCTTTTGGTGACCTCTTCGCGCAGGCCACCGATGATCTCTTCAATATTGCGGTCTCGTTCCGATCTCGGCTTCAGCTTTACGAGGATGTCCCCTTTGTTCTGCTCGGTCGCGAAAAGGCCGAGTTCGGCTCCCGTTCGGCGGGAGAACGCCGACTTCTCGGGCAATTGATTGATTTTGCTCTCAATCTGGTGGACAAGATTGTCAGTTTCGCTGAGCGAGGTGCCGGGCGGAGTTAGATAATCCAGTACAAAGCCGCCTTCGTCCATTTCGGGAAGAAATCCCGTGCCGACATTTCGATATGCCAAGTATGCAAAGACGATGAGAACGCCGATGGTGGCCCCGACGACCACACGGCGCCCGAGAGCCCAGCGGATGCCGCGCTCATAAAGACGGTTTACTGGCTCAATGAACCGCGCCGACGATTCCCGGAACTGCGACCGAGCGAGCAGGTATTCGGCAAGAAGAGGGACAAAGGTGAGCGCATAAAGAAGGGAGAGAAGCACAGATGCGGTAAGCGTGATCGACAATGCAACAAAAAATTCGCCAACTGCGCCCTTCAGAAATCCGAGCGGCAAGAACACGACGACTGTGGTAAGAGTCGATCCGATGACGGGCCCTATTAGTTCTTGAGTTCCCTTCTCCGCCGCAACATCGGCCGATTCGCCCTGACCAAGATGACGATAAATGTTCTCAACGATCACAACGGCATCGTCAATCACCAACCCTATTGCAATGGCCAAACCGCCAAGTGACATAAGGTTCAACGTCCCGCCGAGCAGCCTTACGAAGAAAAACGTCCCGATCACGGTGAGTGGCAAGCTAACGGCGGCCACGATCGTGATGCGCGCATTCCGCAAGAAGACAAAGAGAACAACCACCGCCAGAAAAGAGCCGATGAGTATAGCGTCGCGCACGCTCGCCATCGATTCCTGTACAAACTCGGCCAGGTCGTACACGATTGAGAGGTGGAGTGTAGGCGGAATGAGGTTGGACGCATGGAAAGCAATATCCTTGACTTGTTGCGCGACGGAATTGATGTTTCCGCCGATCTGGCGAGTGACGCTGATGATCGCCGCCGGTCGTCCATTTCCGGTAATGATGGTTTTGCGGTCGGCGGTTCCCTCGCGAACTTCGGCGACGTCTTTCAGGCGAACCGGATTCGCCGGATCGGCGCTGATCACCGTGTTTGCTATATCGTCGATGCTCTTGTACTGCGAGTTTGTAAGGACGAGAAACTGCTGATAATTGGCATCTAGACGGCCCACGCTGGCTACCGTGTTTGTTGCCTGTAGCCGATCACCGATCTCCGGAAGGCTTAACCTCTGCGCCAATGCTTTACGAGGGTCGACGATGACAGAAATCTCCCGCGTATCTGTCGCATCCACTTCCACGCGGGCGACTCCGGGTATACGACTGAAGGCCGGACGCAGGTTGTAAACCGCGTAATCGCGGAGGTCTGCATCCGGCACGTTCCCGTTCAGTACAAGACTTAGGATTGGCCACACGGTAGGGCTCAGGCGTTCGACCTCGATCTCGGTATTGGCCGGCAATCCGCCATGGGCTTCATTCACCCTCGCCTGGACCAACTGCAGAGCTTGCTGCATGTCCATGTTGTCGGCAAACAAGACCGCAATTTCCGCGGCTCCGCGGATCGTTTTGGAACGGACGCGGCGAACTCCCAGCACGGTGCTAACCTGCTCCTCAATCGGCCGAGTGATCGTGAGCAACATGGTTTGGGGAGACAAGTCCCCAGCGTGGACGAGAATAACAATCCTGGGGAAGTTCAGTTCAGGATAGATATTGCTGGGAAGTTGGAATAGTGCAACAAAGCCCGCAATCGTCAACGCCGCCGTAACCAAAAACACGGCACGACTATTGCTTCGACATGCCCTGACGAGGTTCATTGCTTTACGCGGACCTTGGCCTTTTCCGGAAGACCGTATCCACCTGTAACCACGATCGTGTCGCCTTGTTGCACACCCTCAAGGATCTCGGTCTTGTCTCCGGATTGCACACCGAGTTTCACCGCTATCGATTGAACCTCATCGCCGCTTAGTTTGTAGACGTGCGGTTCGCCGGATTCATCCGGATAAATAGCCTGATGCGGCACAATTAGTCGTAGACCATTTTGCGTCACGGGAAGATTGACGGAAAGATACTGTCCCAGTTTGAGCAGCCGCTTGGGATTTTCTATGCGAATGCGTACGGTGCCGTTGTTCGTCGCTGGATCGACGGCGGGAAGGATCGACACGACGCGAGCAGTGAGCTTCGCACCCGGCGCTGCACTGGTCTCAAAGGAGAATTCGCTGCCAGTCCTGATTTCAGCAAGCCGTACAGCGGGTACCGTTCCCAATAACTCGAGACTCTCGATCTGCGCCACTTCGACGACGGGCTGTGCGGCGGTGCCATCAACTTGTTCGCCGACCGAGGCAAAACGTTTTACCAACGTGCCAGCAAAGGGCGAGCGCACGACACAGCGCGCGACTTGTGCCTTTGCCGACGCTAGTCCAGCTTCCGCCTGTTGCAGGTTAGCGGTGTTTACAGCGAGTTGAGTACGCGCGTCTTCAACCGCCTTACGTGAAGAAATCCCACGATTGAGCAGATTCTCTTCACGCTCTGCGGCTAATCGAGCATTTTCGACACTCGCCTTAGCCTGAGCGACTGCCGCTACGGCCTGGCGCTCCTGTTCAACGAGAAGGGTGCTGTCCAGCTCAGCAAGGGGTTGGCCGGCTGTGACTTGATCGCCCTCTATTACAAGGATGCGCGCAATACGTCCGTGCACCAACGCTGCGACCTTCGCATCGCGATTGGGTAGTGCCGCCAGATTTCCGCTTACGATGAGTTCTTCGGCGATTGTTGCACGCTCTACCTTTGCGACTGTGACCTCGGGAACCGGTGTTGCGTTAGAGCCTTCGTCGGCGCTGTGTTTACCGCACGCTACGAGTACAGTGCATAACGCGAGGATAGTCAGGATCCTGATGTCGAACTTAGTCAAGTGGCGCTCCCACCGCTTCCTCGAGAACTGCAAATGAACTCTGCGCGGCAAACAAGGCATCAAGGTAAGCTTTTCTCGCATCACTTAATCGTCGCTGAGCATCGAGCAGGGTTAGTAAGTTTGTTTTGCCAGCTCGATAGCTTTCTTCCGCCATCTCTTCAAGGCGAAGATTGCCCGGCAGGACCTTGTCCCGATACTCACCTACCTGATGCGATTTCGCCAGGTAGTCGAAATACGCGGCTGCGACCTGGGCCGATACGTTGGTCCGTTGAGACGCTAGCGTTAATCGCAGCAGCTCCAGCCGGGCGGTGGACAGCGCGACCTCGCCTTGTCCGTGGTAGAAAAGCGGCAGGCTTACAGCGATCCCGCCCTTTCCACCGGCGTCGAAGTCCGGAGGTGAATTGAAATCACTTCCTCCCGAAAGGGTGAGATCTGGAATTTTCTGCGCCTTTGCCAGGTCGAGCCGGCGCTGTTCGATCGTAAGGTCCTGATTGGTTTTGAGCAGATCGCTATTGGTTTGCATTGCCTGCTCGGTCACGCCTTGCATCGTGGGGGCTGGAGGAATCTCTTCGAGTCGACCTGTGATATTGAGAGGCGCTTCTAGATTGTGATTCAACAGTGCAGCGAGTCCGACATCCGCCGAGCGTTGCGCCTGCTGTGCGGTTTCGTAATCGGCAGAAGATCGGGCGAGTTCTACGTCTGCTTGAAGAACTTCGAGTTGTGCAACATCGCCCGCTTCGAACCTCTGTTGTGCCATGTCGCGGACACGAGTGGACAGATCGAGCGCCGTCTTGGCCTGGTTGGTCTGTTCGCGAGCGGAGAGAGCCAGATAGAAAGCTTCCCGCGTGCGGCGACGAATTTGCCGGCCCAGAGCAGTGATGTCAATTTCGGTCGATTTTTGTTCCTCGCGTGCGACCGCGACTCTCTTGCCACGCTTTCCGCCAAGTTCTACCGGTATGTCGAGGGAGAGACCTTCGTGTGGCGTGTCACGAGAGGCGGTGAAGGCAATCGTGGGATTTGGCAATTGGCGGGCTGTAGCGATGCCGGCCACTGCCATCGCGCGTTGTTGCCGCGCGGCTCGTAGCTCGAGATTTCCGGTCTCGGCGGCAGCTAGTGCTCCGCGCAGATCAAGCGCCTGCTGCTCTTGCCCGAATCCAAGCGCCGTGGAAGGGAACAGGAATGTGATGGCTAGGAGAAAAGGCACGGGGCGGTGCACTCTTCTCTGATGCATGCCATTCAATTCGGGTCTTGCCATTTGGGGCGCAAAAACTCGACAGTCTATCTTAACCAGTTATCAAACCCGATGAGACTTCACGCAATGTCGTGTCGTGCCAAAGATGCCTTACTCAGCTCAAGTGGAAGTATATGCCCATCTGCAAGACCAATGCGGGAAGAACGGGACTGGATGTCTGACACGGCAAAGATGCTAGGTAGGTCGTGAGCAATAAGCAATGGAGCTTAGCAAATGTTCACTTGAGGAACACCACCAGGAGCCGTCCGTCGGAATGGTACGTGCCGCCTGTGGCATTCTTCGCCATCTGAACAGGTTTCGGCGGAAGGTAATACGTCAGACTCTTCACCTTCTCGGCCTTCTGCAGGCTCTCTCCAATGTTTTCACGTTCGCCATCCACAGCGGGATCAATCTTATGGGTCACCTTGCCGTTGCGCTGGTCTTTTTCAAAACCGATGTCATGTGTACCCGCACCGACCCAAACTGGTTGGCCATTCCAGGTGAACGGCGCCTTCCATATACGAAAATGGTGTCGGCTCGCCACCATCGCGATTGGTTCTGCCTGTTCATAACCGAAATCCTGATAACGCCCGAATAACATCAACTGGCTCATGGGCATAGTTAGGTAGTCTTTCTTGGCAGCGGTCTGGATGACAGCTTGTACAACTGCAGACTTGTTATCGGTATCGGCCACATGCCAATCCGCGGCATCAAGGGCGCTTTGTACTTGCTGCTGCGAACCGACAAGTACGAAGTTCACCATGTCGCCAAGGTTGTTGAATTCGTCGTTGACGCGCCTTGGTAATCCGTCGAGATCCTTCCGAAGAGCTGCATCGAGCGGAGCGTCGGAAACCTTCAACGTTGTGACTCGAGTGGCCGCATTTGCTGTCGAGTCCGCTGTCCCAGGAGCGTTCATACCCATTGTGGATGGGTCGGCCGACGTCGTCTTAGCTGCCGTCGAAGATCCATTCCCGAACTGTCCCGCCATCCAGATTTGTGCCGCGCTGCTCAACTTGTTCTTCAGGTCGAAAGTCTGCGAAAACGATCCATTCGCATCTCCCGATTTACTAGCAGCCGCAGCGTCTGTTCTTGTCATTGCCAGAGGTACAGCTGTCGTAGACACAACCTGGGCTTTGACAGAAAAACCGCCCTGGCAGGGAGGGTTACCAGACGCATTTACCCCGAGAAAGAGATGCCCATTCTCAGGGACGTGGATTTCTCGCTTGCTGCTCACGAGTAGCGCTGTGCCTTGCGATTGCAACTTGGCGATAAGGGCACCCGGGCTCGCGCTCGCGATAGGGAGGTCGGTTGCCGTGGCACCCTTTACACCTTGCGGATCGCAGCCGAGTTCGGCTGCCGTCATTGTGAGGACATCTCCCGCCAGCAGATCAATCTCTGTGTCGGTCCAAGGCTGTGATGTAGTTATGGTAAGCGTGTAATCGCGAGGAGCACTTTGAGCCGCAGTTTGAGTTGAAAGGATGACCATGAGTCCGATGAACAAAAGCGTGAGCAGACAACTTGAAACGTGGTGGGTTCCCATGGTCACACCTCGACACTCTCGACCTGCTACCTCCCCCATGCGCAGAATGTGGCGCCACCCCAGGTTGAAATCAGAATCGCCAACATGCAGCCAGCGATCTACTGTCAAAAATTACAACCAAGCCATGTGGGCGTCCGTCAGGAACGAATTGCGCAATCTCAAGATTTTGAGGCCAGGATCTCAGGTTTCGCAATCTCTGGTGGTTTCGCGAGCAGATCGCCTGCCTTAGCGAAGAGAGCCTTGGCGATCTCGCCATTTAGATGGGCATTGCGACCGTTGTCATCGGCAAAGGTATCGAAGATGCCATACTTGCCGGGACCCATCTTGATGGCGTACCAGCTAATCGTTTCCCGTTCGCGCTGGGCAAGGGGCTCGGCAGACTTCAGGAATTCTTCCACTTCTTTTTCTTTACCCGGTTTGGCTTCCAATTGGGCCCAAATGGCAACTCTGCTCATGATATTTCCTCCTTCCGATCAGATGCGGAGCTCTCCCGTTCGGATTTGAAACTCGATCGAAAAATCTGCTTGGGCAACCATGCTGCCCCAGCGATGACGATTTGCTCACACAACTGTCATGGCGAAGAGGAATTAGAGTTTGGCGACTCGAACCAACCCGCTTTTAGCCGGACAAAACCTTCCCAAGGAATGAAGACGCGGTTTTTATGCGCAAATCTCCTTTCTTTTCCTGCCCTAAACGAAAAGCTTAGGGTTTTATTGGCTCCATGACGGGTCACCTCAAACGGGTGACTGGAGTGCATTGCAGCGGCCTGGTCGGCCAAGTGTAATGTCTTGAGATCTGTTAACAGACAAGGATTCCATCGCCAAAACTATGGCCACCCTATCGCTGAATCGCAGCGCCGTTTCAAAACGCCGAAGCACCAGGATTGGATTGAATGCACAAGTAAGTTTGTCGGGCGAAGATCGAGGCAAAGCGTCTTTTGCTTTGTCCGCTAAAGCCACAAATCTCAACAAACATGGAGCTGCCGTGCAACTACACCGTGAACTGTCGGTCGGCACAACTCTGGTTGTGCAAAACAAGCGTGGCACCCAGCTCTCTGCGCGGGTCGTCACGCAGGTAAGCGCGGTACGGGGAGTCCATACCTACGGAATCGAATTTGTCGATCAGGATGACCGATCGAAGATTTTCTGGGGCATCACGTTTCCATCGATGACGTAATCCGCCGGCCTCGGTCAGGGTTTTCAGACAAGCGTGTGGGGACAGCTTCAACCGGATCGTGTTCCTGAGCATGCTCCATCTTCATGAAAAACTCCCTAAGCCCAACATAAGTCCCACCGGAAACCGTGCGACAGGGCATGGAAATCGTGCATGTCCACGAGTAATCTGGATGGCTCGCGGGCCGGGTGACATAGTCCAAGCATGAGCTACTTTCCGCAACCCAATCCGGCGAGTCCAGCACGTCGAATGAAGGTGGGAAACTCTGTCGCGGCCACAGTTCATTCCCATGGAAATCAACCTGTAAGCGGAAAGCTACATGACGTATCTGTTACAGGCGGGTTGTTGTTTTTGCCCAAAGCGATGGCGCAAGGAGAATTTGTGGAAGTAGCATTTCAAACCAGCCAGGGCATGGTTCGAGGCATGGCCGAGCTCCTCGAAGCCAGGCGCCAATCAACTTCAGGTTGTGTCCAGCCGTTTCGATTCGTTGCACTGAACGATGAGGATCACAGCCGGCTTCGCATGGCGGTCGATTCGATGGTGTGCCAGAAGTCGACCAATCCCTCCTCGACCAAGCGCAAGAGCCTCTAAGAAAACGAGCCTGATTACGTGTCGCCAAGTGGACTATTGCGCAAGAAGATTAGATTCTTGCGCGGTTAGGCCCGTGGATGAAGATCAGCCGTGAGCTTTCCGTCTTCAGCCTTCAGCTTTCGGTTGTTCGTCGTTGACCGGAGCCGAGAACCCGGCGGTTTGGGCACTGAGCGATCGAGGGTATCCACATCTGTTTTCTTAAGTCTGATTTATTTAGTCTGAATGCCTCTTGCTAGCAAACTCTACCTAAGGTAACCTCCCTGCGCTGTGAGACCCTGTTTTCGGTCTTTGAGGTATGCCCATGAAAACTCTGCTGACATCTCTGCTGTTGTGTGTCCTTAGTGCGAGTCTTGATCTGCAGGCTCAGAGCTTCAATTATTCCGACTTCACTTCGACAGCGGGCCTGGCTCTCAATGGAAGCGCGGCCCAGGGATCCCCCGTCCCGCCCGAGACCTCAACAGTTCTCCGTCTTATGGATGGCTTCGGCAGCAACGGACAAGCCAGCTCCGCGTGGTTTCACCAAATTGTTCCAGTTGCCGGTGGTTTTTCCGTGAATTTCACGTTCAACATCAACTCTTGTCGCGGCGCAGCATGTGCGGATGGTTTCGCCTTTGTTGTGCAAAACTCTGCAGCGGCGACCGCCGCACTGGGAGGATTCGGCGGGTATCTTGGTTACGCTTACGATGATTTACATAATCTCCCTGGCATCGAAGATAGCCTCGCCATCGAATTCGACGACTTTCAGAATCACGATTTCAATGACCCTAACGCGCACCACATGGCTGCACAAAGTTGCGGGACCGAGCAAAACACCGCCAATCATCTCCGGTGCAACCTATCGCTCGCCAATATATCGTTTGATCTGCAAACTAACGCCAGCCATAGGGTCGAGATCGCTTATGTGCCGGGAAGTCTGTACACCACGATCGACAACCGACTGTTGATGACAACGCCCGTCGATCTAAGCGCGCTGTTATCTCTGAACAGCGGGGCTGCATACATTGGATTCACCTCGGGCTCTGGCTCGTGGGGAGAAAATGCCGATATCTTGAATTGGTCATATAGCACGCGGTATAACGCTTTTGGAACGGTGACCAGTTCCTCAAATCCGTCGGATCTCGGGCAACCCGTCACTTTTACAGCTACCCTCAAAGCCAGATTCCCCGGCATCAGTACGCCGACGGGGCAGGTAAGGTTCCTCGATGGATCGACATTACTCGCGACTGAGACTCTCAGCGCAGGCCAAGCCACCTTCACCACCTCGGACTTGATTGCGGGAAGTCACAATATCAAGGTGGCCTACTCTGGCGACACAATTTTTAACCCGAGTTCTCTTGTTCCACTGACACAGGTTGTGCAGTAGGGCGTTCAGCGGGGGGCGAATAAGGGGGCGGTCACTCTGGCCGCCATGCCACTCAAGGACTTCACACTAGGCCGTGTCCGCTATCACTGCTTGCTTGGTGTTTGCGTGATAAGGATTTTCTGCTGATATTCCCTCTGGTTCGTTGGTAGCCTTCAACGATTCGGCAGCTTCTGGTAAGGCGCATTGCCACCCACCAGCAGGAAGAATGGAGAACGAAAATGAAAATGCACGCACTTCTCCTAGGCGTGATTCTGCTGGGCTCCATCTGGCCATTAGCTTATGCGCAAGCCCCCGTGCCGTTCGTTGGTCAACCGTTGGTGCCCGGCACCGCGGCACCGGGTGGCGGAGATTTCGTTTTGACGGTTAACGGCACAGGCTTTGTATCGAGTGCGGTGGTGAACTGGAACGGCATAGCGTTGCAGACGCAGTTCGTGAGCGAATCACAGTTGACGGCGATCGTTCCTGCCGCGGACATCGCCACAGCGGGCACGGCGTCGGTAACGGTCGTCAATCCTGCGCCCGGCGGCGGCACATCAAACCCGGTGTTCTTCACGGTGACGGTCAACGTAGGGGACTTTGTATTTTTCAACTTGGCTTCGACTCCGAGAACAGGTCCGTGGCCCCGGGCAGTGGCGACCGGAGACTTCAACAGGGACGGCAAACTGGACGTAGCAGTCGCGAACTGTAGCACGAACGATGACAGTTGCCTGTACGGGGGCACGATTTCCATTCTATTGGGGGACGGTGCAGGAAACTTCGACTTGGCCTCATCTCCAGCTACGCCCAGTGGCCTCGATTCCATCTGCGCGGGCGATTTTAACGGAGATGGCAAGCTTGATCTGGCGGCGGCGAACTTTAGTTTCAACACCTTGTCCATCTTGCTGGGAGACGGCAATGGCAATTTCAGCCTGATCTCGACTCCAGTGACAGGGTACGGTCCCTACTCGATCGCCACCGGTGACTTCAACGGAGACGGCAAGCTGGACCTAGCTGTCACCAACGGCGATCTAAACGTCTCTATTCTCTTGGGGAGCGGCACTGGCAATTTCGTGTTGACTTCGTCACCGCATACGGGCGGAGCTCCCCTATCGGTTGCGGTGGGTGACTTCAATGCGGATGGCAAGCTCGACCTGGTGGTTGCGAACGAATACAGCAACAATGTCTACATCCTATTGGGAGATGGCGCGGGCAATTTCGCCTTGGCGTCGTCTCCAGCAACGGGGGTTCAACCTAGCTCGGTGGCGGTGGGCGACTTTAACGGGGACGGCAAACTCGACCTGGCGACTGCAAACCACTGCGGAGACGACCCCGGTTGCCATTCTCCTCTCACCGGCACGCTTTCTATCCTGGCGGGCGATGGCACTGGAAACTTCAGCTTGGTATCGTCCCCAAAGACTGGCACCTATCCCGCTGCATTGGCCGTCGGCGACTTTAATGGGGATGGCAAACTGGACCTAGCTGTCGCAAATGTCTGGGACGATAGCGTTTCAATTCTGCTCGGAGACGGCGCGGGCAACTTTAGCACGTTGTCAGCAACGGCGTCGGGTTACAGGCCTGTAGCAGTGGCCGCAGGCGACTTCAACGGAGATGGCAGGCTGGATTTCGTTACTGCAGGTTTCGGCGACAACACGCTTTCCGTCCTGCTACAGGGCACGCCATCAGTTACGCTTTTCCCAACCAATCTCACTTTTGCAACTCAGCTGATTGGTACAAGGAGTGCACCCCAGAATGTAATCCTCACCAACACCGGCACTGCTCCTCTTAACATCGCCAGCATTGCTTCCACCAGCGCAACTTTCCTTGAAACGAACAACTGCGCCTCTAGCCTGTTACCGGGCGCGAGCTGCACCATTAACGTGACGTTTGCTCCGCATGCGCGGTACACGCTTACGGCCAGCATTAACGTTACGGACAATGCTCCCACCAGTCCGCAAACAGTTACGCTGACGGGAGTCGGCACGGTGGTGAGCCTGTCGCCCTCGAGTCTAGACTTTGGGAATCAGGCGGTGGGGACCACCAGCAAGCCACAAATAATAACTCTAACGAATCACAGCAAATACGCGTTGAACATTTTCGGTGTCCGGCTCGGTGGACTCAATCCGAGGGCTTTCGCGCAGACCAGTAACTGTGGTACGAGCGTACCAGCGGGTGGAAGTTGTTCGCTGAGTGTTACCTTCACACCTGCGAACAAGGGAGGAAAGGCAGCAACTCTTGGTGTGGGTGATAACGGAGGAGGTGGCCCACAAATCGTGAACTTGTCGGGAACCGGCGTTTAACGATCAAATCATCGCAAGCTCGGAAACCGAAATGGATTCCGCAATTTTGCGCCGAGCGCCACCCGCTGTCGTCCCTTCCTCTATAGAGGAAGTTGCTACGGTAAAGGGTCTATGTCAAAACCCAACCCACCATGTAGCCGAAGACTTGATAGCTACGAACCTGCAGCAGCGGAAAGCAAAATACCGGCCACTTCTGCGGGGCTCTCAACGTGGCAGTCGTGGCCAGTGTTCACTTCGCTGACGTGCCAACCGTAAGCACGAGCTTTTTTCGCAAATGGTTCGAAAAACGGTCGAGCCGGGTATCCGTCCGCAACACAGCTTACGAATGTGGCCGGAACTCTGGCCTTATGGTTCTGCCGAAGGGGAAGGGGTTCCTCAAAGCAGCGCAGACTGAAATCACACAACCTCTTACGCACAAAATCTCGCGCTTCTCCTGGTTTCAGCCCCCAAAGATCCAGTTGACCTTCTCCGCCCGGCAATCGCCAGCCACCGCCTCGTTCCCGCGCAATATTACGAAAATAAACTCCAATCTCGGGCGGAAGCAGATCCAACACGCATTGGTTGTCTTCCGGTATGAAGGCGTCCAAAAAGACCAGTCTCTGTACCTTCATGGGCTGTGACTCTACTGCTCCGCTAATGACCATGCCCGCGTAGCTGTGTCCCACGAGCACAGCGCTGTCTGCGAGCGCAGCCAATTCATTGGAAACGTTCTCGACGTGTTGACGGAGCGTAATGTCAGAAGTCAGATAGCTCTGGTCTGTGCCGAGGCCGCGGAGAATCGGTGTTACCACTCTGTGGCCATGGTCTCGCAGCAAGGGGATTAATAAGTCCCACGTGCCAACAGATTGCCATGCGCCGTGCACTAGGACGAACGTTGACATGGCGGAGGAGTTTAACAGAGTCGATGCAAGAATTGACGCTATCAGGCGTTTGCACTCACCGCCGCCGGTAAGTCGTAACAATTGAAAATGCGTCTGATTCAGGCTCAGGAAGGGACACCGCGCCTGAGGCTTCGGTTTCAGAAGAGCGAGGACGGGGGCATCTGGTTCCTCAAGTGCGGGGGGGATCACGGCGACGGACTGTCTCTTCGGCTACGGCATATTCACAGGTTACCTCTGCTCTGGTCGCGAGGTTCTGCCTCTTCGCTTTGCGTCGCCGCCGGTCTCGGCCTTTACCCATGCTTTTGCCCTGGCAATTATCACAACTTCGAGTTCCCGAGCACAACTATGGATGCGGCAAGGCCCCGCCGTTTGGTTGAGGTATTGTTTCTTGCCCATTGCAGAACTTCGACGAACCTGGCGCATGTTGATGAAATTGCGCCTACTTGTGTGAAACGAGGTCCTTCTTTGATCTGTTTGTTTTTCCAGTTGTAGCTTTCCAAACTACAATCTAGCCTTTGCCTCGGGTCCACGGCTGGACCATCTCACGTCACCGCATCATTGAGAATTTCGGCGGAACCAGGATGGGTGTGTTTTGACCAAGGCCAAGACCCATCAAGGAGCTTCAACCCTTATGAGAAAAAGAAGTCTGTCCATCCTTGTCCTCGTCTTTTGCACTTGCGTGGCCCTCGCATTTGGAGGCGATGAGACGAAACTAAAGGGATTAATCACGGGACGCACCGCAGACAACCTGACGCTCAGCACGACTGAGGGTAGCCAGGTTGTGACGCTAACCGACGCGACCAAAGTCGAGTCCCCCAAAGGTCTCGGCCTTCGTAAACAGCAAATGTCTTGGACGAGTCTCATCCCTGGCCTGAAAGTGAGCGTAAAGGCGGTTCCTGGGGCGGATGGGAAACTTGAGGCAAAAACCGTTTCGTTCAGCAAAGACGACCTTGAAACGGCCAGCATGATTCAGGCCGGATTGACACCCACGGAAGAAAAGGTCGAAGCCAACAAGCAGGACATAGCTGCGAATAAAGAGTCGATTTCGGTCAACCAAGCGAACATCGCGGCGAATAAGGACCAGATCGCCAGCAACGAGCAAGACGTGAACCGCCGCTTCTCGGAACTGGCGGACTACGACGTGAAGGACCAGGCGGTCGTTTATTTTGCGTCCGGTAAGTCCACGATCAGCGATAAGGACAAGACGCAACTAAGCACGCTCGCGGCAAGTGCGATCAAACAGACTGGTTACATTATCGAAGTAAAGGGATACGCTGACTCGACGGGAAACGCTGCCGCAAACCAGACTTTGAGCAAAGACCGGGCGTACTCTGTGGTGGACTACTTAATGCAGAATTGCAATGTTCCCCCTCGCCACATTGTTTCTCCGGGAGCAATGGGTATTTCGAGTCCGGTGTCTTCCAACGAGACCGCGCAAGGGCGATCCGAGAACCGTCGCGTCGAAGTGAAGGTCATGGTGAACAAAGGACTGGCAGCTCAGGGCAACTGACCGGCAAGCTCGTCACAGGCCCGGCAACACACAAACGAATATCACGCAGCTCAAAGCTCGAAAGGTTGGGAACAATACCGAGCCGCCCGCGTCCGGGGCGGCTTTTTATTTATTCTCAAGAACATGAATGAGTGGCGCAGTCCGCTACTCATACCGCAGCGCAATCATCGGGTCGACTTTTGCCGCGCGCCGCGCGGGAATATAGCTGGCTGCGAGCGCTACCGATGCCAGGATAGTTATGCCTGCCGTTAGCGTAACCGCATCGGTCGCTTGGACACCGAAAAGCAAACTGGACATGAACCGTACCAGTGCAAGGAATCCAAGCACGCCAAGAATCACTCCGCCGAGGACCAGTTTGGATCCGGCAGCCACAATCAGGCGTACGACGCAAGACCTGTCCGCACCGAGTGCCAACCTGATTCCAATTTCCTGCGTGCGCTGGACCACGCTGTACGAGATGACTCCATAGATTCCTATTCCCGCCAAAAGCAGAGCGAGGCCCGCGAATGCACTCAGCAATAGCATGTTCAAACGGCGAATGGTCAACGAGTCGGCTAACTGCACCTTCATCGTTGCCACATCGAAAATTGGCTGATCGGCATCGATGCTCCTTATCGCAACGCGCAACAGGTTTGCATAGGCCGCCGGATCGCCGACCGTCCGGATCACAATCCGTGTCGGCCACGGCGCGTGACCGAGTGGAAAGTAGAGCTGCGGCGAAGCCTCTTGGTCCAACCCGTTGTCACGAACGCTGCCGACTACACCTACGATCTCAGACCACTGATTGGCTCTGACCATGGTGATATGTTTGCCGACCGCACGTTGACCTGGAAAGAACTTGGCTGCGGCAGCCTGATTTAGAATCACCGGGGGAATCGAGCCTCCTGCGTCAGCCGCTGTGAACGTACGCCCTTCGATAATGGTCATTCCCAAGGCCCGGAAGTAATCCGGGCTCGCGCTATCAAGAAACAAGGATGGAGCCTGGTTTGGCGGAAGCTCCGGTTGGCCTTCCGCGCGCATTACGCCATGCATGGCGTGTCCGGCGAGTGGCAACGAACTTCCGACCGCGGCGCTTGTAACACCGGGTAACGCTCGCAATCGTTGCAATAGTTCTTCGAAAAATGCTCTGCGCTGTTCCCTGTTCGTATACTTGGCGTCTGCCAAGGTGAGCTTGGCTGTCAGAATTCCTTCGGACCGGAATCCGGGATCGGTACGTATCAGCCCGACGAAGGTGCGAATCAGGAGACCGGCTCCGGCGAGCAGCATCATGGCAAGCGCCAGTTCTGACATCACCAGCACGCTGCTCAGCCGCCGATGGGAAGCGCTCGACGTTGATCGTGACCCGACGTTCAGATGTATATCGCGTTGTCCAGTCGCCACAATTGCTGGAGCCATTCCAAACAACAAGCTGGTACCACCAATGACCAGCACGGCGAAGGCAAACACATTCTGATCGAGGCTGATGTTGGACAGGTTTGGTAGCGCGCCGATGTGGACAGTCCGCAAGACGCCTACAATCCATGCTGCAAGGGCCAGTCCGGCGACTCCTCCACCTACGGCCAGCACTAGGTTCTCCGTGAGCAACTGTCGCATCAGACGAATCCGGGATGCTCCCAACGCGCTGCGCACGCTGATCTCACGCTTGCGGGCTGCTGCGCGGGCCAATTGCAAGTTGGCCACGTTGACGCAACCGATCAGAAGTACAAGCAATACAGTCAGCATCAAGACTTGCAGTGCGCGGCGGTAGCTGCCTACCAACTGCTCCTGCAGGCTTTTGATTTCTACGTGCATGTCCTCCAGCCAGTTATCGTCCGGATCATGTACGTGGGCCTGGCGGTTGATGACATCGAGTTCCGCGGCGGCCTGGTTTGAGGTGGATCCGGGGGCAAGGCGTCCCACGATGTTCACCATTCGAAAACTCTTCTCCGCGGGATCATATGGGGTCAGAGGCATCGGCAAGAGCACGTCGGGCTTGATCGACTCGTCGGGGAAGCGAAATTCTGCGGGCATCACGCCGACGATCGTGTGCGGGATCCCGTTCAATAGGATTCGTTTGCCGATCGCATCATCTGCCCCGCCAAAATGGCTTTGCCAGAGAGTGTAGGTGAGAACCGTCACAGGCGACGCGCCCGGCTTGTCCTCTTCTCGGGAGAATGGACGGCCGGTGCCTGGCTGTACACCGAACAGTGGAAAGAAGGTGGACGTGACTTGAGCGGCTTCTACGCGCACCGGTTCGCCGGCGCCGCTTAGATTGAAATTATCGCTGTCGTAGGCGGCAATTTGTTTGAACGAATGCGCCGAGTCGCGCCAGTTCACGTAGTCCGGGCCGAGTGCTACATCATTGTGGATATGCGGCAGATATTCCCGCACCCAGACCAGTCGATCCGCTCCGGGATATGGCAGCGGGCGCAGCAGGATTGCATTCACCAGCGTGAACATGGCCGTGTTCGCGCCCACGCACAACGCCAGGGTCAGCAGTGAGGCCGCAGTGAAACCCGGCGACTTCCACAGCATCCGCAAACCGTACCGGACATCCTGAAAGAAGTCTGGCATGGATCCGCCTCCCCTCGCACGGACAGCGCAGATTGCGTCGCAATTCTAAGTCCGTTGCCCCACGGTAAAACGCTGGAAGTAATGAGAATTCTTGGCGATCTGAAGGGACGGCTTGTCCAGTTGTGGGACACACGCGTTCAGAAGCGGACAGAGAACAACGGGCCAGGAACACCATCTCAGGTTCTTGCAGATTCGGTCGCCACTTCGAACTTTCCTTCCCAGCGCGCAATAACCACCGTCGCCAAGCAGTTGCCGATCACGTTGACGGCGGTACGGGCCATGTCCATCAATTGATCAATGCCTAACAGAATAAAGATAGGCTCGGTGGGTAGGCCCACGGTTCCCGCAGTGGCGAGCAGGATGACCAGCGATGCGCGAGAGACTCCGGCGACGCCTTTGCTGGTGAGCATCAGGATCAGCATGATGTAAAGCTGGTGCCCGAGGCTGAGATGGAATCCAGCGGCCTGCGCTACGAAGACTGCGGCGAGCGAAAGGTAGAGCGTTGAGCCGTCGAGGTTGAAGCTGTAACCCGTCGGCATGACGAACGCTACGATCGAGCGTGGCACGCCGAGGTCTTCCATGCATTCCATAGCGCGGGGCAGGGCGGCCTCGGAACTCGACGTCGCGAATGCAATCGTCGCTGGCTCAGAAACGGCCCGAATAAATCTCCGCAATGGCACTTTCGCAATCATGGCGACCGGCAGCAGAACAAACAATAAGAACGCTGCTAATGCCACATACAAAGTAAGTAACAGCTTGGCTAAATTGCCCAGGATCCCGACGCCGGTCGATCCCACGGTGTAGGCAATCGCGCCCAGCACTCCGAGCGGAGCAAAGAGCATAACTATGTTGGTGAACTTGAACATCACTTCGGTCAGGCTCTCAGTGAAGGCCAGCATGGGGCGGCGCTTGTCTTCTTTTTTCACCATCGCCAGGCCGATGCCGAAGATCACGCTAAATACAACGACCTGCAGCACCTGATTCTCCGCGACCGACTTGGCAAGGTTCTCGGGAAAGACGTGCAGGATTGTGTCCGTGGCGCTGAGTTTCTCGACATTGATCTGTTCGCCTGGACTGGTGGGAATCTGCGCGCCAACTCCGGCCTGACTGAAATTGATGGCTGCCAGTCCTATGAATAGCGCGAGCGTCGTCACGACTTCAAAGTAGATGAGCGCCTTGACGCCCATCCGGCCGACAGCTTTGAGGTCGGCGTGGCCTGCAATGCCGCTAACAAGAGACGCGAACACGAGCGGAGCAATGATGGCCTTGATTAGGCGAAGAAAGATCTGCGCGAGTATGCGGAGATTTACGGCGAACGATGGGAAATCGTGGCCAAGGGCAGCTCCGACAACCATGGCAAGAAGGATCCAGGTGCCGAGCGTGCGCCGGAAGCAAGCATATATGAAGAGCCCCGCGACCACAGCCCAATGAAACCATGGAGAGGCGAGGATGGTGGCAAAGGCCATGGAGTCTGGATGAGAGTATCACGGAGGCCGTTAACCGCCGAGCACGCCAAGAACACCGAGCAAGGCCGAGAGGCAGGAATACTGTTCAGGGTTGGTCGTTTGTCGTTGGGCAAAAAACAGGTCCTCAGCCGCGCTCGGTTGATGGGTCACTTTTCTCAGGATGACAAGTCTTCCGCCTGACCATCTTGGGCTCGAGTCGCAGTCTTTTTCGTGGTGTCTACGCCCGAGTGGCCTGAACTTCATTACAATATTTGCATGAGGGACGCATTCATCATTGCTGGCCGAGAGTTCCGCTCCCGCTTGATCGTGGGCACGGGAAAGTACAAGTCCTTTCAGGAGACCGGGCGTGCACTGGAAGCGAGCGGCGCTGATATGGTGACCGTCGCCGTCCGGCGTGTGAACCTGGACCGCAGTAAGGAGTCATTGCTCGACTATATCGATCCTAAGAAGTATTTCCTGTTGCCGAACACCGCGGGTTGCTACACGGCGGACGAAGCAATTCGCACAGCGCGATTGGGACGGGAAGTTGGCATTTCGGACTGGGTCAAGCTGGAGGTGATTGGCGATCAGGCTACGCTTTATCCCGATGTACAGGCAACGCTCGAAGCAACGAGTGTGCTGGTGAAAGAGGGATTCACGGTGCTTCCCTACACTTCGGATGACATCGTGTTCGCCAAGCGCCTTCTAGATGCTGGCGCTAGCGCCATCATGCC